>NZ_CP030941.1:2913264-3564896 GCF_036621415.1 Nitratireductor thuwali | reverse complement strand
GGCCCGAGCCGGGCATCGGAATGGGCGGAGCGCTATGGCGACCCGCGCGGAAAGCCGGTCGATGCGGTGGTCGACTGGATCGAGCGCATTCCCTATACCGAGACGCGCAACTATGTTCAGCGTGTCATGGAGAACTATCAGGTCTACAAGATGCGCCTGACGGGACGGTTCGCCGCCGAGAAGGATCTGGTGAAGGGGCGGAGATGAAACCGGATCGAGCGCAGGCCCGCCGCCTCCACCTTCCTCGTCCCCGGCCTTGATCCGGATCCACGCCTGAACAACTGTCATTGATCGCCGCAAGGACGGCGGCATAGTCTTGTCGTGGCCGGGTCTGAGATCCGGCCGGGCAAAAACGGGGGCATCATGAGCGCTGCATCGCGGGGGCAACACGACTTCTTCTACACCGCCAGGGATGGGCTGAAACTGCATGCCCGCGTCTACGGCACGCCCTCGCCCGGCACCTGGCCGGCGGTCTGCCTGCCGGGGCTGACGCGCAATGCGCGGGATTTCGAGGCGCTGGCGCGCATCCTTTCGACGGACGAGAAGAGGCCGCGGCAGGTGATCGCCTTCGACTATCGCGGCCGCGGGCAGTCCAGTCGCGATCCGAACTGGGAAAATTACGCCGTGCCGGTGGAGGCCGACGATGTGGCCGCCGGGCTGACGGCGCTCGATGTCGAGCATGCCGGTTTCATCGGCACCTCGCGCGGCGGGCTCATCGTGATGGCCCTTGCCGCGATCCGCCCGGCGCTCATCAAGGCGGCGGTGCTGAACGACATCGGCCCGGTGATCGAAGGCGCGGGGCTCGCCCATATCCGCAGCTATCTGGAGAACGCGCCCAGGCCCGCGAGCATGGAAGAGGCGGTGCGGCTGCAGCGCGCGGTGCACGGCGGTGCCTTTTCCGCGCTGACGCAGGAGGATTGGGAGCGTCATACGCGGGCGCTCTACACGATCGGCGCAAACGGCCGGCCGATTGCCGATTTCGACCCAAGGCTTCTGAAAACGCTCAAGCTTGTCGACCTGAGCAATCCCCTGCCGGCCCTGTGGCCGCAATTCGAAGGGCTGCGTTCGGTGCCTGTGCTGGCGCTGCGCGGCGAGAACTCGAAACTCCTGTCGCGGGAAACGCTCGACGAGATGGAGCGGCGTCATCCTGCGCTTGAAGCGTTGACGGTCGATGGGCAGGGCCATGCGCCGCTGCTGGAGACCGGCGATCTGCCGCGCCGGATCGGCGCCTTCCTGACGAAGGCCGAGCGCGCCGGAAGACGCTAGAGCGCCGGGCGTCCGGATGGACGCTGCACAGGAACGCTCCAACATCCTGAACCTGCGCATCGCGCTTTCCGAAGATCGATCCGATCTCGGGCCGATGCTGCAGGCGCCCGTGCCGTTCTGCCCGTCAGCCGTCCACGCCGTCCATGCAAATTTCACGGACGTAAAAGAAAACCCGGCGGGCAAGCCCGCCGGGTCTCCTAAGACGTTCTTCTAACCGAGATTAGAAGTTGCGGTCGAAGCGAACGAAGCCGCTGAACACGCCGTCTGCGTAGTTGTCGCCATCACGGTAGTTGACAGCCAGCTTGGTGTTGAAGTTCTCAACCAGCGCGTAGTCGACCACGCCGCCGATGGCGTAGTCGTCGCCACCAATGTCGTGAGCTTCGCTGAAGTACTGACCGCCGACGCCGACCGAAAGCTTCGGCGTAGCAGCAAACTTCAGGTAACCACCGGCAGACCACTCGTAGCCGGCATTGAAGCCAGTGGCGAGGAGCGGCACGTTGTTGTTGACCGAGTAGAAGCTCTGGTCGGACTCGTAGGTCGCGAGCAGCTCGAGCGTGAGAGCCTGGGTCGCCTTGATCTTGGCGATTGCCTTGGCGGCCCACTCTTCAGCCGTTGCGTCGTAGGCACCCCAAACGTTCAGGCTGCCCCAAGCCTGAGCGACACCGACGTTACCGACGACATTCGGCGTGTAGTCGTAGTTGGTGTCAGCCTCTTCAAGCGCAACCGACACGAAGACGCCGTTGGCGGCATCGAAGGTGTAGCGGATGAAGTGGACGCGCGCGCCGCCGCCGGAGTCGAACTCACCGGAAAGGCCGGCATCGTACAGCGTGTCGGACAGACCCATCGAGAGACCGCCGAGCGACAGGATCGCCTGCTGAAGGCCAACGCTGCCACCGGCGCCATGGGACAGGAAGCCGCCTTCATTGATGGCACCCACGGCAGTCGGGGCGCTGGAAGACGAATTCGCACGGAACTCGATGAAGCCGCCGAGCGTGCCGTATTCGGTCTCCGAACGGGCGTCGATGGTCAGCGTGCCGCGAGCAAGCTTGCGCCAGCCGTCGTCGTCTTCCGACCAGTCGATCTGGTAACGGACATAGCCGCCGATCTTCAGGCAGGTTTCGGTACCCGGGATGTAAAAGAAGCCAGCGCCGTAGACGTCACAGACGCGGACATATTCCATGGGCTCCGGCTCGGGAACCACAACCATGTCGGCTGCCTGAGCGGCGGATACGCCACCCATGATCGCCGCGGAGCCAATGAGAAGGCTCTTGATCTTCATTTTCTGACCTCCAGTCAAAGTTCTTAAATAAGGGTCTGGGTATTCTTGCTGAAGGACAGCGTTCCCTGCCCCATCCCCAATGCGCGAAAAAGGCACGCCCCCGGCGCGTCTCCTTCGAAAGCGACATTACTCATGGCTGGGCGGCGTTCAACAGGCATTGCCGCATTGATGCCGCATCATCATCGCTATCAGAACTGCCTGTTGCACAAATGCCACGGAAATGGCCGCCACGGAAAGAAGTTGTTAACCGTCAGGGGCCGGATCGGCGCTCCCACCTCTTGAAAAGGCGCCGCTGCCGCCGCGAATCTCCTTCTTCGCGGCGAATCGACGGCACAGGCCCGGCTTTCCCCTTGCCTCCCGTCTGCTGCTTCCGCCGTCGCCGAACGACCTTCCTCCTGACATCACCGTCTGCGGCAGCCGCCGGAGCGGCGACGCGCGATTCCCATGCCGGCGGGATCCGGCTGGCGGGCATGATGCCGGGCGGTGCCGTTATGCGCCAATAATTGGAAATCGCCGCAAAGGCGTGTTGATTGTGCCCGCGCTTTTCTTTATCCACCCTTGCGGACGGAGAGGTGGCCGAGTGGTCGAAGGCGCTCCCCTGCTAAGGGAGTAGACGGGCAACCGTCTCGAGGGTTCGAATCCCTTCCTCTCCGCCACTTTGCGCGATCGCGCCGGACCTTCCCTTCCTTGCATTCACCGCCCGTGTGACCGGCTTTCCAGGCCGCGATGATCGCTTGCCGGCTTCCGATTCTGACTGGAGGTCAGAAAATGAAGATCAAGAGCCTTCTCATTGGCTCCGCGGCGATCATGGGTGGCGTATCCGCCGCTCAGGCAGCCGACATGGTTGTGGTTCCCGAGCCGGAGCCCATGGAATATGTCCGCGTCTGTGACGTCTACGGCGCTGGCTTCTTTTACATCCCGGGTACCGAGACCTGCCTGAAGATCGGCGGCATGGTCCGTTACCAGATGGGTTTTTCGAACGGCGACTTCGGTGACTCTGACGGCTGGCGCAAATACGCCCGCGCCGAAGTCAACATCGATGCCCGTTCGGAAACCGAGTACGGCACGCTGGGCGCGTTCATCAAGCTGCGCGGCCACACCACCCGTGAAGACACGCTCATCGCACCGGGCCTCAACGAAGGCGGCGCCCACTCGCAGGGCGTGGACGGCTACTTCCGCCTGCAGCAGGCGATCATCTCGCTGGGCGGGCTCTCCCTGGGCATCTCCGATTCGATCTGGGATACCGGCCTTTCCGGCGAGCAGGACGTGGGCTTCTTCCCGTACGATCGGGTCCACTTCGTCAACTACACCTTCGACGCCGCCAATGGCGTATCGTTCGCGGTCTCTCTCGAAGAAGCCGACGACGACTACGACTACACGCCGAACGTGGTTGGCCGCGTGGGCGTAGCCCAGGGCTGGGGCAGCGCGGATCTCTATGCTGCCTACGACGCCACGGGTGAGGAATACGCCGTCAAGGGCATCGTGAAGGCGAACCTGTCCGATCGCATGTGGCTGGGCGTGCTGGGCCAGTACGAAAGCGGCATCGGCTACTACTCGGTCAATCCATTCGACGACATCGGCTCCACCGGCCTGTCCTTCCACACCGGTGCTGAGTGGTCTGCCGCGGCTGAACTCGGCTACAAGTTCACGCCGAAGCTGAAGGCCTCGCTGGGCGGCTCCTACTATAGCGAAGTCGGCCACGGTGTCGTGTTGAGCGACGTCGACGCCTGGAAGGTGGGCACGACGATCGATTATGCCATCGTCCAGAACTTCAACGCCAAGCTGGCGGTCAACTACACCAAGTTTGACGGAATCGTCGACGGCATCGAGGACCCGCACCAGTGGAGTGGTTTCCTCCGCCTGCAGCGCGACTTCTAGGACCATGAAAGCGGCGGGCCCGGCCGGTTGCCGGGCCCGTCACCATCGCAGGCGCTCATGAAAATACGGGTTGAAAACGCCGCGGTCGTCAGGGCTGCTGGCCCAATCGTTTTGTCAGCTGGAGGAGGAAGATTCGCCGCCGGGCCTATTCCCGTAGTTGAATTTGGTTATCTCGCACATCAAATGATTGCGTGTTGTTTTGCCACCGTCGGCAGGTCCGAAGGCTGGCATTTTGTTTTATTGACCGTGAAAGCCTCTTGATGACGCAGGGCCGTTATCGTTCTGATGGTAGTGCAGTCCGTTCCCAGGAATGGCCGCCCTACAGGATAGAATACAGCAACTCCGACATCAGGCTGGTAGAGGAATTTTCTCTCTCGGAGCTCTTCGCCAAATATGGCGACATTTTATGGGAACCGGGACGCCACAAATATAATGTCACCTTCTTCATAGGCGAGTTGGACGAGATTCTCCTGGGAAGGCGCTTCAGCGCTTTCGGTCAGGATTTGGTCGATGATCTGATCGGCAAACTGCGCGCCCGCGGAAACGGCAACGCCACCATCAACAGAAAGATGGCGGCACTGAGCAAGCTCCTGCGGAAGGCCCATAAGATGGGTGACATACTAAGTCTACCGGAGTTTCGGCGCCAGAAGGAACGGGCGGGGCGAATCCGCTTTCTCGATGAAGAAGAGGAGCGCCGGCTTTTCGCCGCGATCGCCACCAGGGACCAGGACGCCTATCGGCTGTGCGTCTTCCTGGTCGATACGGGCTGCCGCCTCGGCGAAGCGCTCGGCCTCAACTGGAACGACGTGCGGGGCGGGCGCGCCAGCTTCTGGATAACCAAGTCCGCGCGCAGCCGCACCGTGCCGCTCACGGAGAGGGCGCAAGCTGCGGTGCGCATCCCGCGCCAGGGACACAAGGGGCCGTTCGCGATGGTGAGGCCGGCTCCCTTCCGCGCCATCTGGAACGATGCCAAGGCGGAAGTGGGCCTGGGGACGGACAAGCAGGTGGTGCCGCACGTGCTGCGCCACACCTGCGCCTCGCGCCTCGTGCAGGGCGGCATAGACATGCGCCGCGTCCAGATGTGGCTCGGCCATCAGACCCTGCAGATGACCATGCGCTATGCGCATCTGGCCACAAGCGACCTCGATTCCTGCGTCGTGGTTCTGGAGCGCGGCGGCGCCCGGGGCTGAGGCAGTGGCGAGGCAAGCCTATTCCCGCCGTTTCAATACCACGACGGCATTTCTCCGCCGCGCCCTGCATATTCCTGCCCTGCCGGCATCTGCCCCCGCAAGGAGCGAGCTTGCCTCATCAAGGCTGTTTCGCTTGTACTTCGGGATTGGCGAAATCCCTTATGCCAGCCGGTTTCCCCCTTGCGGGGGAGATGCCCGGCAGGGCAGAGGGGTTAGCCATGGCGCGGCGGAATATACCGCCGCAACAAGGAACGCGGAGGGGTGATGAACATCGAGGCTCATTGGCAGGACAGACGGGAGGTGACTCTCGGCAACTGGCGCACCGCGCCCTACTCGCGATGGAGTTTTCAGCATGTGGGCGAGATCGTGCCGTCGGCGGTCATCGGCGGCCCGTCGGGCGGGGCCTATGCGGCAGGTCCTGCCCTGCCGGATTTCATGCTGCACTATCCCGGTGGCGGCCGCGTCGGCCTTTTCGACCATCTGGCCCGCTCGCATGGCGACAGCATGGTGGTCATGCGCGAGGGCGCTGTGGTCGGCGAATGGCATGCCGCGCATGCCGATCCAGCCCTCCCCCATGTGATTTTCTCCGTTTCGAAATCGCTGACGGGAATGCTGGCCGGCGTCGCCGTGGGCGACGGCGTCCTCGACCCGCAAGCGCCGGTCGCAGCCTATGTCGATACTCCCGGAGGCAGCGCCTATGCGGGCGCGCGCGTGCGCGATCTTCTCGATATGACCGTGGACCTCGATTTCGACGAGGAATATCTGGACGATGGCGGCGCCTTCGACCGCTACCGCAGGGCCATGCTGTGGAACCCGGAACGGGAAGACACCCACCCCGAGACGATGGAAGCGTTTCTCGCCGGGCTCGGCACCCGCGCCGGCCGGCATGGCGAGCGCTTCTACTACGCCTCGCCCAATACCGACATGCTGGGCCTGGTGATCGAGCGGGCGAGCGGCCTGCGGCTCCACCACTATCTCGGCGAGCGCATCTGGAAGCCGATGGGCGCGAAGGACGCGGCCATCGTCACCGTGGACCGCCAGGGCACGGCGCGGGCGGCGGGCGGCATCTGCGTGTCGCCGCGCGATCTGGCGCTGTTCGGCCAGCTCGTCCTCGACGGAGGAAGAAGCCGCGGAGGCGAGCAGCTTATCCCCGCCGACTGGATCGCGGACATGCGCGAGGCCGGCGACCGCAAGGCCTGGGAGCAGGGCAATTTCTTCGAGACCTTCCCGGAAGGGACCTACCGCTCCTGCTGGTATCAGGCGCGCGACGACCACGGTTCGTTCTGCGGGATAGGCATTCACGGCCAGTATGTCTGGGCAGATCCGCTGACCGGCATCGTCGTCGCCAAGACGTCATCGCGGCCCCAGCCCAGCGAGGATGCGGCGGTGCAGCTTGAGATTTCGGTGCTGAGACAGATCGCCGGGATGTTCTGACGCCTTGATTCCGGGCCGCTCCGGCAGGAAAGCGGTTTTCACTTTTCGTGGAATTGCTCTACCAACGGGCAACGCCAACCAGCCAGCCGTCGGAGCCATGACCGAAAGACCTTCTCCAACAGCACTTGTCCGTTCCCTGCCTGCAACGGTGCCCTTTGTCGGGCCGGAAACGCAGGAGCGAGAGCGCGGCCGCCCGTTTCGCGCGCGGCTGGGCGCCAATGAGAACGGCTTCGGCCCCGCGCCCTCCGTCGCCAGGGCGATGGCCGGGGCCGCGCCGCAGATGTGGAAATATGGCGATGCCCAGAATCACGATCTGCGCAACGCGCTGGCGCGGCATCTTGGCGTCGGCGCCGAAAACATCGTCATCGGCGAAGGCATCGATGGGCTGCTCGGCCTTGTGGTGCGGCAATATGTGGAACAGGGCGCGCCGGTGGTCACCTCGCTCGGGGCCTATCCCACCTTCAATTACCATGTCGCCGGCTTCGGCGGTCGGCTGGTGACGGTGCCTTACCGCGACGACCGCGAGGACCTCGACGGTCTTCTGAACGCCGTGAAGCTCCAGAACGCGCCGCTGGTCTATCTGTCCAACCCGGACAATCCGATGGGCACCTGGTGGGAAGCCGATGCCGTCGAGGATTTCGTCGAGGCGCTGCCGCCGACAACGATGTTCGTGCTCGACGAGGCCTATGGCGAGACGGCACCGCCTGGCGCCCTGCCCGCGCTCGACGTGTCGCGGCCCAACGTGCTGCGCATGCGCACCTTTTCCAAGGTCTATGGCCTTGCGGGCCTGCGTTGCGGCTATGCCGTCGGCGAGGCGGAGACGATCCGCAATTTCGAAAAGGTGCGGAACCATTTCGGCATGACCCGGATGGCGCAGGAGGCGGCCCTTTCCGCCCTTGAGGATCAGGCGCATCTGCAATGGGTGTGCGGCGAGGTGGAGGCCTGCCGGCAGCGCCTCTACCGCATCGCAAGAAAAAACGGACTGACGCCGCTCCTCTCCGCCACCAATTTCGTCACCATGGATTGCGGCGGCGACGGCCAACACGCCATGAAGGTGCTTCAGGAACTGGGCAAGCGCGACGTCTTCGTGCGCAAGCCCATGGCCCCCGGGCTCGACCGCTGCATCCGGGTCAGCGTGGGGCCGGCCGAGGAAATCGACGTGTTCGAAGCCGAATTGCCCGAAGCGCTCAAGGCGGCGCGGTAGCGCGGGACGCATTCGCCGTAATCCCGCAAGGCCTTGGGCAGGCTTCGACGAGGAATCCGGGTGCACGCCGCCACCGACGCGGGCTGGGAACCCCTCAGAGGTGATGACGAGGTGGACGCTCACATCGTCATACGCAACGCCGGATCGGGAACCCCGCGGACGATGACCCATGACGCCAGGTGGGTTCGGCCCGCCCCGCATCGATCCTGCCCCAGCTTTTTCGGGCGAAACAGCCGGCCTCGCTCACACCATGTCCTCTTCCCCGGCCGGGCCTTCCTGCCGGTAGAGTATCTCCACGAGCTCGGCCACCCTGCCCTTCGGCATGGGCCGGAAATCGTTCACCAGCGCATCGTCGCTCATCACCCATGCATGCGCCTCCTGCAGTTCCGCAGGCGTGGCGCCGGTGGCGGCGATCTCGGCGACAAGGGTATTGTCGACGGGCCCCAGAATATCCTCGACGGCTTGCCTGGTCAGTGTCGCCATCCCGTTCTCCCTTGGCTGTCGGACGATCTCGCCCTCTAAAATGGTTACGGGGCCGGCCGGGTTCCAGTCCTCTGCCTGCAGCGGAAAGAGGCGGCCCTTGAATTAATTAAACGTACGTTCTATTAATTCCGGGATTCCAGGAGGCAGCCATGGCGCGCACGGCCGGTTCGGACGGCGAAAGAACATTGGCGGCGATACGCCAGTCGGCGCTGTCGCTCATTGCCCGCCACGGTTTCGAGGCCATGTCCATGCGCCAGCTCGGCGAGCGGGTCGGCGTGCAGCCGGCCGCGCTCTACCGCTACTTCCCCAACAAGGAAGCGCTGCTTTTCTCGCTGATGGAGGAGCACATGACCGGGCTCCTGGCATCGTGGGAGGATGCGAAGCCGCAGAGCGCCGACCCTTCCGAACGGCTCGCCGCGTTCGTGCGCAACCACATTCATTTCCACGTCGAGCGCCGGCTCTCCACCCATGTCAACAACATGGAGCTGCGCAGCCTGTCGCCGGACAAGCTGACCCATATCCTTCGGCTTCGCGCGGCCTACGAGAAGGAGCTGCGCCAGATATTGCGCGACGGCGCCGAAGAGGGCCGCTTCCGCATCGAGGACGTCACGCTCACCGCCATGGCCATCATCCAGATGATCACCGGCGTCATCGCCTGGTTCCGGCCCGACGAGCGCCTTTCCGTGCGCGAGGTGGCCCATAATTATCACATCATGACCATGCGCCTCGTCGGCGCCGGTTGATACCGGGACCAGGGACAATGGCCTTGGTATAGTAGGAGGAGAACGACCATGTTCGACCAGACCATGCGCTTCGGGCACGGCGAGGAGATCGAGGCGCTGCGCGAGATGGTGCACCGCTTCGCGCAGGAGCAGATTGCGCCGCTGGCCGCCGAGATCGACCGGGAAAACGATTTTCCCGCCCAGCTCTGGCCGAAAATGGGCGAACTCGGCCTGCTTGGCATGACGGTGGAGCCGGAACTGGGCGGTTCCGGCCTCGGCTATCTTGCCCATGTGGTGGCGATGGAGGAGATCAGCCGCGCCTCGGCCTCCGTCGGGCTTTCCTACGGCGCCCATTCCAATCTCTGCGTCAACCAGATCCGGCGCTGGGGCAGCGAGGCGCAGAAGCGCAAATACCTCCCGGCCCTGTGCTCGGGCGAGACCGTCGGCGCGCTCGCCATGTCGGAGACGGGCGCAGGCTCGGACGTCGTTTCCATGAAGCTGAAGGCCGAAAAGCACAACGACCGCTATGTGCTCAACGGCTCCAAGATGTGGATCACCAACGGCCCGGAGGCCGGCACGCTGGTGGTCTATGCCAAGACCGATTCGCAGGCCGGCCCGCGCGGCATCACCGCCTTCATCATCGAACGCGACATGAAGGGTTTCTCGGTCGCACAGAAGCTGGACAAGCTCGGCATGCGCGGCTCCAACACGGGCGAACTCGTGTTCGAGGACGTCGAGGTGCCCTTCGACAATGTGCTGGGCGAGGAAGGCCAGGGCGTCAACATCCTCATGTCGGGGCTCGATTATGAGCGGGTCGTGCTGGCCGGCGGGCCGCTCGGCATCATGGCCGCCTGCATGGATGTAGCGGTGCCCTATGTGAACGAGCGCAAGCAGTTCGGCCAGCCCATCGGCGCCTTCCAGCTCGTACAGGGCAAGCTGGCCGACATGTATACGACGATGAACGCCTGCCGCGCCTATGTCTATGCGGTGGCGGCGGCCTGCGACCGGGGCGAGACGACGCGCAAGGATGCGGCCGGCTGCATCCTCTACGCGGCCGAAAAGGCGACCCAGGCCGCGCTCGACGCGATCCAGCTTCTGGGCGGCAACGGCTATGTCAACGAGTACCCGACCGGTCGCCTGCTGCGCGATGCCAAGCTCTACGAGATCGGCGCCGGCACGAGCGAAATCCGCCGCTGGCTGATCGGCCGCGAAATCGCCGGAGAGGCCTGAGGGGCTTGCATGCCTTCGCCACAGGCCTAATCTCCGCGCACGTTCCACAAAGCCCCTGAAAGCCATTGAGGAGACCCACCGCGCATGACCGTCATTTCCTCGCAGCTCTCGCCCGCCTCCGAAACCTTCAAGGCCAACCGGGCGCGCATGGAGGCGCTGGTGGCGGAAATGGCCGAAAAGGCGGCCGTGATCGGGAAGGGCGGCACCGAAGAGGCCCGCCAGCGCCACACCAGCCGCGGCAAGCTCCTGCCGCGCGACCGGCTGGCGCAGCTGCTCGACCCCGGCGCGCCCTTTCTGGAGATCGGCCAGTTCGCCGCCTCCGGGCTCTATGGCGGCGACATCGCCTCGGCGGGGCTGATCGCCGGGGTGGGCCGCGTCGAGGGCATGGAGGTGATGATCGTCGTCAACGACGCCACCGTGAAGGGCGGCACCTACTATCCCCTCACCGTGAAGAAGCACCTGCGCGCGCAGGAGATCGCGCTGGAAAACAACCTGCCCTGCATCTACCTGGTCGATTCGGGCGGCGCCAATCTGCCCAATCAGGACGAGGTCTTTCCCGACCGCGATCATTTCGGCCGCATCTTCTACAACCAGGCCAACATGTCGGCGCGCGGCATTCCTCAGATCGCCTGCGTCATGGGCTCGTGCACGGCGGGCGGGGCCTATGTGCCGGCGATGAGCGACGAGACCGTGATGGTGAAGGGCAACGCCACCATCTTCCTCGGCGGCCCGCCCCTCGTGAAGGCGGCCACCGGCGAGGTGGTGACGGCGGAGGAGCTTGGAGGCGCGGAGGTGCACACGCGCGAATCGGGCGTGGCCGATCACTACGCGCTCAACGACGAGCACGCGCTGGCCATCGTCCGCCGCATCGTCAAGAACCTCAATCGAAAGAAGGGCTTGACGCTCGCGGTTCGCAAACCGATTCCGCCGCTTCACGATCCTCATGAGATCTACGGCATCATCCCCGCCGACGTGCGCCAGCCCTATGACGTGCGCGAGGTGATCGCCCGCATCGTCGACGGCTCCGAGCTCGACGAGTTCAAGGCCAATTACGGCACCACGCTCGTCACCGGCTTTGCCCATCTCCACGGCATGCCGGTGGGCGTCATCGCCAACAATGGCGTTCTGTTCTCCGAAAGCGCGCTCAAGGGCGCCCATTTCATCGAGCTGTGCTGTCAGCGCAAGATCCCGCTCGTCTTCCTGCAGAACATCACCGGCTTCATGGTCGGCCGCAAATACGAAGCCGGCGGCATCGCCCGCGACGGCGCCAAGCTGGTGACGGCGGTGGCGACGGCGCGCGTGCCGAAGTTCACGATCATCATCGGCGGCTCCTTCGGCGCCGGCAATTACGGCATGTGCGGCAGAGCCTACTCCCCCCGCTTCCTGTGGATGTGGCCCAATGCCCGCATCTCCGTCATGGGCGGCGAACAGGCCGCCACCGTGCTTTCCATCGTCAAGCGCGAGGGCATAGAGCGCAAGGGCGGCACCTGGAGCGAGGAGGAGGAAGCCGCCTTCAGGAAGCCGATCCTGGAGAAATACGAACGCGAGGGCCACCCGCTCTATTCCAGCGCTCGCCTATGGGACGACGGCATCATCGACCCGGCGAAGACGCGCGAGGTGCTGGGCCTGTCCCTCTCCGCCGCGCTCAACGCGCCCATCGAGGAGACGCGGTTCGGCGTGTTCAGGATGTGAGGGCCGCAGCGCCCGACGATTTCGAGCCTACATGCTTTGATCATCGACCGCAGGAGCGCGGTGCCGGAAGCGTTGGGCGCGGGCGGGAAGGGAACGGCCCCAAGGTCCCCGCCTTCGCCCTGGGATGACGAAGGGGAAGGGACGCTGCTTGCATGATGGAACCGCGAGCGCTCGGCGCCCACCGGGAGCCGCCAGCAGGAGCCGCCAACGCCCACCCTCGACGATGCAAGCGCGTTCGCGCCCACCGCTCCGCTTCGTCGTTCGCGCCACCCCCGCCGCTTCGTCATCCTTGGGCTTGACCCAAGGATCCATGCCGTGCCGGCGGTGAAGCGGGCGGCGTTTCCGGCATGGGGCGCCCGGTGCCGGTAGCGTCGGGCGTGGTCGCAGAAGCAACGGCATGGATCCAAGGTCCCCGCCTTCGCCCTGGGATGACGAAGGGGAAGGGACGCTGCTTGCATGATGGAACCGCGAGCGCTCGGCGCCCACCGGGAGCCGCCAGCAGGAGCCGCCAACACCCACCCTCGACGATGCAAGCGCGTTCGCGCCCACCCCCCCGCTTCGTCGTTCGCGCCACCCCCGCCGCTTCGTCATCCTTGGGCTTGACCCAAGGATCCATGCCGTGACGATGACGCAGGGTGCGCGGCGCCACTCTGCTGCATTTCGGCGCTCAACGAAGACGGCACTCTGCCGCCCCGGCGCCGTCAATCGGGAACGCCCCACCATTGAAGCGTGTTCTGGAGGTGGAGGCGGATGGCGTCGGCGGCCGCGTCCGCGTCGCGGGTCTCCAGCGCGCTTATGACGGCCAGATGCTCTTCCATTGCCGAGACGACGCGGTTCGGCACGAAGGCCCGCGTGTTCTGGATGATCGCGATGCGGGTGCGGTTCTCGTCGTAGAGCAGGGCTTCGAGCCGGGTATCCAGCCCGGCCGACAGGGCATCGTGCAATGACAGGTCGGTGCGGATCGCCTGGCGCGGCAGATCGGGCGTCATCTCCCGCTGTGCTCTTTCGAGCATGTCCTCATGCGCCGCCCGCAGGGCCTCGAGCGGCATGTCCGCGCCCTTTTTGACGAGCCGCCTGGCGCCTTCCACGTCGAACATCGCGCGCAGGCTGAGGCAGGCGCGCGTGGTCTCGGGCCCCGCATCCATGATCATGACGCCGCGCTTGGGAATGACGTTCAGGAAGCCGCATGCGTCGGCCCGCTTCACAGCCTCGCGCACGGCGGCAAGCGGAAAGTCCAGCATCTCCACGAGATCGGGCACCGTGGCGAAGGATCCGCTGGAAAGCGAGCCGTCGCGCAGCATGTCGACGAGCGCGTCATAGGCGCCCCGGGCCAGCAGGGCCGGCGCCTGCCCGCCGCGCGCGGCGGCCTTTCCGGTACGGCCTTCATTTTCGCGTTTCTCGATAAGGTGTTTCATGGGTTTGGCACGTACTTCCGCTGAAAGATACTCTGTAACCTTTTACAAAACATGTCACAAGAAATGCCGGGGAACGGCTTTTACCTAAGCGTTTTTTTGACGGCCTCCTGAAGGCCCAACAATGGGAGAACGATATGGCGAACTCACCCAGCA
Organism: Nitratireductor thuwali; assembly: GCF_036621415.1. NCBI lineage: Bacteria > Pseudomonadati > Pseudomonadota > Alphaproteobacteria > Hyphomicrobiales > Phyllobacteriaceae > Nitratireductor > Nitratireductor thuwali. The sequence goes on along the minus strand of NZ_CP030941.1, from coordinate 3,550,950 downwards.
AGCACGCCAATGACGGCGCGCTTTACAATGCCGATTTGGCTCCGCTCCCGGCGGAGAAGCGCAAATGGGGCGCCTTCGAAATTTTCAACGTGTGGAACAACGATATCCAGAGCCTGTTCGGCTATTCGCTGGCGGCCTCGCTCTTCATCACCTACGGGCTGAACGGCTGGGCCGTGTTCGCGGCGATCGTCGTCGCCGGCTTCTTCGTCATGTTCCTGGTCAACCTCACCGGCAAGCCGTCGGTCAAGCACGGCGTTCCCTATCCGGTCATGGCCAGGGTCAGCATGGGCGTCTACGGCGCGCGCTTTCCCGCTCTCGTCCGCGGCATCGTCGCGATCTTCTGGTACGGCGTGCAGACCTATTTCGCCTCGACCGCGGTGGCGCTCTTGCTGAACACCACCTTCGGCATAACGGGCGGGGGCGAATTCCTCGGCATGACCGCCGTCGGCTGGCTGTCCTATCTCATCGTCTGCGTCTTCCAGGTGGCCCTCTTCATGCGCGGCATCGACTGGGTGGGCAAGTTCCTCAACTGGGCGGGCCCCCTCGTCTATGTCGTCATGATCGCGTTGTGCATCGTCATCTGGTGGAAGGCCGGAAACGGCATCTTCAGCGCGCTGGGCACCATCTTCGAAGGCAGTGAAGCGACCGACCCGCGCGGATCCGTCGCCGCATTCTTCGCGATCGTGGGAACGATGATCGCCTATTTCGCCGCCGTGGTCATCAATTTCGGCGACTTTTCGCGTTTCGTGAAAAGCGAGAAGGCCATGAAGACGGGCAATTTCTGGGGCCTGCCGGTCTCGATGGCCTTCTTCTCCTTCATCGCCCTCTTCGTGACGGCCGGCACCGTGGTGCTGTTCGGCGAGAAGCTGGTCAATCCGGCCGATATCGTCGAGCGCGTCGACAATGTGCTGCTCACGCTGATCGCGGCCGTCACCTTCTTCGCCGCGACCGTCGGGATCAACCTCGTCGCCAACTTCATTCCACCGGCCTACGACATCGCCAACCTCAACCCGGAAAAGATTTCCGCCAGGATGGGCGGCGTCATCACCGCCGTCATCGCCTTCTTCATCGGCGCGCTCTGGATGCCGGTGATCTCCAACATCGGCATCACCGGTTTCGTCGACACGCTCGGCGCCTTCCTGGCACCGCTCTACGGCATTCTGGTTGCCGACTACTACTTCGTCCGCCGCGGCGCAGTGTCGGTCGACGACATGTTCTCGTCCGATCCGGAGGGGGCCTATTTCTACGGCAATGGCTGGAACCAGAAGGCGCTGATCGCCTTCGTCCTTGCCGCCGTCTTCTCGGTGGCCACGGTCTGGGTCCCGGCCCTGTCGCAACTGTCCGGCTATGGCTGGGTGATCGGCGCGATCCTCGGCGGGGCGCTGCATACCGGCCTTATGAACAACAAGGTGCCAAGCCCCAAGACGGCCTGACACCCCGCAGATGGATCTGCGAATTGGCCGGCACCCGCCGGCCTTTTTTCTTGCGCGAGGCCACCACGAACCGCCGAAGTCGCGGCTGCCCTGCCGTCCTTCGGCGGATACCAATCACACCAGATCGTCAACCGCCACACCAAGCGCCCCAGCCAGCTTCCGCAGCGTCTGCACCGATCCCGTCTTCCTCCCGGCCTCGATATCGGCGATCTGCACCCGGTTGACGCCGGAGCGTTCGGCCAGCGCCGCCTGGGTCAGACCGCGCAGGTCACGGAAGACGCGCAGCGGGCTTTCGCCGTCCACCATGCGGCGCACATATTCGGCGGGGATCGCTTCGCCGGGGTCGGCCATGGCGCGGTCATAGGCTTCGATGTCCGCCAGTTCCTCGGCGGCCGCGCACAGCCTTGCATATTCCTCGCGGGCGATCGTGATCGTATCGGCCATGCTCTTCTCCATCAGTCGTAGGCACCGCCGCGCGGCCCGATGTGCAGAATGTCCAGAACCTCGCCGTCATGCATGATGACACGCCAGTCGCCAACCGCCCCTCCCCCGTTCACCGCGCCAGCACCGGAATGCGATTTTGCACGCCATCTCCCCCAGCCGTAGCTTCTCAATCGCGGAACTGCCGCCGCAGTTCCTCCGCTTGCGCGGCGGGCATGTCGCCCAGCATCGCCCGGACCGTGTAGCCGCCGAAGCGCGCCTCGCCGGTGTTGATCATCCAGTCCTCGATCTCGTCGGAGGAAAGTTCGACCGGATCGCCGGCCCGGTAGCCGGGAGTGACGGGATCGTTCGCGAGCCGGCCCTGAAAGACACCGTTCCGCATGCCGGTCACCTCCACCCAGATGTGCTCGGCCCTGCCGCCGCCGGCAAGACGCATCTTGAGGAGATAGGCGCCGCGCAAGCCGGTATCGGCGAGTTGCAAGAAGCGCGGCAGGGTCTCGCGCGCCTTGCGCATCGCCTCGGCGAGCCTGGCATCGCCGGTCGGATACTCCATCCGATTGTCGCCGGAGGGACGGGCTCCTCCTTCCGCATGCGCGCCCCCTCCTGCCGCGAAGCTGCCAAGTATGGCGAGAACGATCTTGATGAGCCTGGACATCGGGCGGGTCCCCCACAGAGCCGTTTCAGACATGCTATGCGAAGAACATCATGAACAAGCGGTTTTATTGCCCATTCACCAGCGCCAGCACCAACTGGTGCACATTGCCGCCATTGCTCATCTCCACGCGGTCGAACTCGCGGCTTCGCCGCCTTTGCTCCAGCGAGAGCGCGCGGAGGCGGTTCTGGAGTTCGGCGCGGACCTTGTTGCAGTCGGGGTCGGCTTGCCTGGCAAGGCCGATCGAGGCAGCCTCGATCTTTTTCACCATGTCGACGATGATCTCGCCATGCACGCGCTCATGCGCCTCAACGCCGGCTATGAAGCGGTCCCAGAGCCGTTTCGTCTCGGCGGGAAGCGGGCCGGAAGCCTGCGGCAGGCGGTAGGTGATGATCAGCTTGGGCTTTGCCGAGGCGAGCACGCAGCCGCCGCCCTGCTGCTGGTAGTCGCGGGTCCATGTCAGCTTGAAATCCGTGTAGGCGATCGCCCGGCCGATGCCTACCTTCGGCCCACGCGCGCCGATGGATTCGTACAGCGCGATGCCCGTCGCGCCGGAGACCTGATAAGGCTCCACCTTCTCGACGGGCTGCCACTCGCCCGCCGCCGCTGTCCCGGCCATCGCCAGGATCGGCAGGATCGCCAGCATTATGAAAATCCGCATCACGCACCTTTCGTCCGTCGACCCGTGGATCGGTCCCGGCATGTTTCTCCCCATCCGCCGCGTGTCAAGCCGCACGGCGCCAGCCTTTCGCCGCCATCCCTCCTGCCATTCGTCATCCTCGGGCTTGACCCGAGGACCCATGCCTGAACGGCAGCGGCGGCCACCGGCGGCCCCGTGAACCCGCCGCCCCGTGGACGGAAAACGCCCCCCGTTCCGGCCAAGCCTTTGTCCCGCCACGCCTTTCCAATTTTCTTCCCGCTGGTTTATCCCCACCCGCCCGGCCTGCCTTATCATGCTCCCCATCGCCCTCACGGGAACCGGGTCCGGACCGGGGATCAGGGAGGGCGGCGGCAGCCTCCCCCTCCGGGTCGGTACCGGAGGCATGTGAGGGCCTGCAGCAGGCCGGAGTCCTGTGTCCTGAGCGTGTCGAAGGACGCAGGGCGCGGAGAAGCCGCGGGAGGTTCGGTCCAGGCGTCTCAGTGACGAGCCTGGGCGCCCCAAAAGGGCAATGGGAACCTTCCTTGACCGGTCATGCAGGACAGCGGCCGGCGGGGCGCGTTGATCGCGCCACATAAACTACACAGAGAGGCACGGACAACGCGCCCCGCTTCCCACGTTCTTTGAAACCCGGCGCAAGGGCGCGCGGGACCATATCCGCGCGCCCTCCGTCCGGGGCCGGTCAGTCGTACCAGGGACCTTGCACGACCTCGGTGTCCACGTCCGCTTCCGCCACCCTGGCGGCGAAAGCTTCCGGGTCCTGGCCGCGATAGTGGTAGGGATAGACATAGGTGGGGGCGAATTCGGCCACGGCCGAGGCCGCCTGCTCGATGTCCATCGTGTAAGGCAGGTTCATGGGCACGAAGGCGATGTAGATGTCCTCGAGCGCGCGCATCTCGGGGATGTCCTCGGTATCGCCGGCGATATAGACACGGCGGCCGTCGATGGTCAGCACATAGCCGTTGTCGCGGCCCTGCGGGTGGTATTGCAGGCGATCCTCGGTGGTGTTGTAGGCCGGGATGGCCTCGATCTCGATATCGCCGACCGTCATCGTCTCGCCATTGGCCATCGCCGTGGCCTTGGCCTTCAGCTCTTCGGGCAGCATGTCGTGGACGGCGGGATTGGTGATCAGCCGCGTGTCCTCGCCGGCAAGGGCGGCAAGCGTCTCGGCGTCGTAGTGGTCTCCGTGCTCGTGGGTGATCAGGATGAGATCGGGCTCGGGGTGGCCCTCATAGGCCGCGGCCCCGCCCACGGGATCGGCATAGATCACCATGCCGGGTACGGTCATGACGAAGGACGCATGATCGATCGGATGAATGGTGATCTCACCGGTCTCGGTCTCGTAGGTGTCGCCGCCTTCCTGGGCTCGTGCAACGAAAGGCATAACGGTGGTGGCGCCCAGCACCGCCGCTCCGGCGGCACCCAGCTTCAGCGCATCGCGTCGTGTCATCATCGTCGGGTTCTCCAGTTGGGGGGCAGGCCGGCCCCGTTGGAAATGCAGCGGCCCGACACGCGATTATAGGTCACGCGCCCGCGTTGACGAGCCCGGCGATGGAGGTCTCGCGCAAAATTGAAGCGTCAGCCGTGCCCGGTGGCGCGGACGGGGATGCAGAAGGGCCGCCCCGTTTCCTCGTCGCTCAGCACCCGGCATTCGATGCCGAAAACGCTGGAGATCACGTCGCGCGTGAAGGTCTGCGCCACCGGCCCCTGCGCCACGATGCGGCCCTGTCTGAGAAAGACGATGTCGTCGGCGTGGCGGGCGGCCAGGTTGAGGTCGTGCAGCACCACGGCCACGGTGCGGGCCTCGCGGTGGCACAGGCGCGCGACCAGATCCAGCGTTTCCAGCGCATGGGCGATGTCGAGATGGTTGGTCGGCTCGTCGAGCAGGATCACGGGCGCTGCCTGGGCGATGACCATGGCGATCCAGGCCCGCTGCAGTTGCCCGCCCGAAAGCTGTCCGATGGGCCGGGCGGCGATGTCGGCCACGCCGGCCGCGGCCATGGCGGCATCGGCGGCTTGCCGGTCGTCGGGGCCGGCGGGGGCGAAGCGCTTGCGGTGCGCATAGCGGCCGAGCCGCACCAGATCCTCGACCGTCATCTCGTCGGGGGCCGAAGGGTTCTGGCTGAGCATCGCAATGCGCCGCGCGCGCTCGCGCACGGGAAGGGCGTCGACGGGGCCGCCGTCGACCAGCGCCGCGCCGGCGCTCAAAGGCAGCATCGCCCGCATGGCGCGCAGCATCGTGGATTTGCCGCAGCCATTGGGGCCGCAAAGCGCCGTCACCCGGCCGCTGGCGATGGCAAGGTCCAGCCCTTCGAATACCAGCCGCGAACCGTAGCCGGCGGCGGCCCCGCGCAATTCGAGGCCGTTCCGCAAGCCGGTCAGGGTTCGTTCAAGCATGGTTCTGCCTCGCGCGGAACAGGATGAAAAGGAAGTACGGCGCCCCCAGAAGCGCGGTCGCGGCGCCCGTCGGCACTTCGAGCGGGGCGAAGCCGTAGCGCACCACGATGTCGGCCGCGATGACGGCGAGCGCGCCCAGCATGGCGCTGCCGGCGATGAGCGGCAGGGCGCGCAGGCCCAGGAGAAGGCGGGCCGCGTGCGGCGCCACCAGCCCGACGAAGCCGATCGCGCCGACGAAGGAGACGGCGCCCGCCGTCAGAACCACCGACAGCCCCATCAGCATGAACTGGCTGCGCCGCACGGCGACGCCTGTCGCCATAGCGCTGGTGTCGTCGAGCAGAAGCTGGTCCATCCGCCGCGCCATCAGCACCACGGCCGGAAGGCAGATCGACAGCACCAGCCCGGTGGCCGCGACATCGCTCCAGCGCGCCTCGTGCACGGAGCCCGCCAGCCATATCGCGGCCTGGCTGGCGCGGTAGACGGGCCCTGCCACGATAAACAGCGTCACGCCGGCGCGGGCGAGCGCGCCGAGCGCGAAGCCATGCAATATCAGGCTTACCGGCCCGACATTGCCGCGCCCGGCCAAAAGCGCCACGAGCATGGCGAAAAAAGCCGCCCCCAGGGCCGTGGCGACCGGCTGCCAATAGATGCTGACGGTCAGCATGTTGGCCGGATCGGTGAACAGGAAAAGGAACGCGACCGCGCCCAGCGCCGCGCCGTCGGTAACGCCCAGGACGGAGGGCGCGGCAAGTGCGTTGCGGGTGGCACGCTGCAGGACGAGGCCGGCCAGGCCCAGCGAGGCGCCGGCGACACCGGCCAGCAGCACGCGCGGCGCCCGCAGGGTCCACAGGATCAGCATGTCGGTCGCCGAGCCCTGCCCGATCAGCGCCGGCAGCAGGCGGTCGAGCGGCATGGGCGAGCTGCCCATGCTCAATCCGGCAAGCATTGCCGCCAGCAGCGCCGCTGCCACCAGCCCCAGCATGGGAGCCGGGGCATGTCGCGGCATTGCAGGCCGGTCCGCTGCGCCCTGCACGATGGCGCTCATAGGCCGACCCCCGCCGCCCGCCGGTGAAGCAGCATCAGGAGTACAGGAACGCCGAGCATCGCCATGACGGCGCCGACCGGGGCCTGCGAGGGATAAATGATGAACCGGGAGACGATATCGGCGGCCATCGCCAGCGCCGCCCCGGCAATGGCTGCCAGTGGCAGCAGCCGGGCGTGTCCCCGCACGCCAAGCCGGCGCACCAGATGCGGGGCGGCAAGCCCGACGAACGGCACCGGACCGGCAAGCGCCACCGAGAACCCCGACAGAAGCGCGGCGCCCGCAATGGCGGCAAAACGCATGCGGACGACCGACAGGCCGAGCGCCGAAGCGGTCGTCTCGTCGGCCGACAGAATGTCGAGCTGCGGCGCCGCAGCCAGGCAGCCGACGCCGATGGCAAGGACGAGGCCGGCGGCGGGCAGGACGAAGAGCGGGTTGCGGTCGGCAAAAGAGCCGGAAAGCCAGAAGAGCAGCTCCTCCATGGTACGCTCGTTCGAAATCAGCAGGATCTGCGTCAGCGAGGCCAGCAGCGCGGCGACCACGATGCCGGCCAGAAGCAGATGCAGCGGCGCGGCGCGCCCTCCCCCGCTCAGCGCGACGCCGTAGACGACGGCGGCCGTCAGCAGCGCGCCCGCGCATGCGGCCGCCATAAGGGGCGCCAGGGCTTCCTCCCCGGTCAGCGTGACGACCAGCACCGCCGCGAAGGCCGCCCCGGCATTGACGCCCAGCAGGCCGGGCTCGGCCAACGGATTGCGCGTCACCGTCTGCATGAGAACGCCGGCAATGGCGAGCGCGGCGCCCACGATCATGGCGATCATCGCGCGCGGCAGGCGCAGCGTATTGACGATCAGGGCCGTCTGGTCTCCGCCGCCCGCCGTCAATGCGCGCCAGACCTCGGCCGGCGGCGTGAAGCGCACGCCCAGATGCAGGCTGGCGGCGGCCAACAGGACAAGGATGGCAATCAGAACGGCGGTCAGGGCTTTCATGGCCTTCTCCAATCCGGGCCGTTTGCTGAATATGACCATGGAAGTCAACTTACAACTTGACGCCGACGATCACATTTCGGCATGTCGACACCTCAACGCCTGAAAGGAGCACCCCGATGAAACTGTTATCGAAACTGGCGGCGGCAGCGCTGTTTACGCTTTGCGCCTTTTCGGCGCACGCCGGCGAAATAGCCCATGCGATGGGGGTTACCACCGTGCCGGACGCGCCGAAAAGGATCGTCGTCCTGACCAATGAGGGCACGGAGGCGCTGCTGGCGCTGGGGATCACGCCGGTCGGCGCGGTCAACTCCTGGACGGGCGACCCCTGGTATCCGCACATCGCCGAACAGATGGCCGAGGTCACGCCGGTCGGCAAGGAGAGCGCGGTCAATCTGGAGCTCGTCGCGGCGCTCCAGCCGGACCTGATCCTGGGCAACAAGACGCGCCAGGAAGCCATCTATCCGCAGCTTTCGGCCATCGCGCCAACGGTCTTTTCAGAGCGGCTGCGCGGCGACTGGCGGGTCAATTTCAAGCTCTACGCGGAGGCCGTCGGTCAGGCGAAGCAGGGAGAGGATATCCTGGCAGCGTTCGATGCCGAGATTGCCGCATTGCGCGAAAAGCTCGGCGCGCGCACCGACGAGCGCGTCTCCATAGTCCGCATCCTGGCGGGTCAGATACGTATCTACCAGAAGGACAGCTTCTCGGGCTTCATCCTCGACCAGATCGGCTTCAATCGTCCACCGAACCAGGATGTCAATGAGTTCGCGCTGCGGGTGGGCAAGGAGAGCATTCCGGACATGGAAGGCGACCGCCTCATCTACTTCACCTATGACACGGGCGACGGCGAAGGCGAGAAAGCCACGGAGGAAGTGCTGAACGATCCGCTTTGGCAAAGCCTCGATGTGGTCAAGGCCGGCAAGGTGCATGCGGTCGACGACGTCATATGGAACACGGGCGGCGGCATTCTGGCGGCGCGGCTGATGCTGAAGGACATTGCCCGCATCTATGGCGTCGCCGAGTAGTCGGGAAGATCGTCTGGGGCCTCCCCGCGCCGTCGGCGCGGGGAGGCAGCTTCCGGCAGGTCAGAACTTTCCGACGACGTTGAGGAACGGTCCCTTGTCGTCCAGCGTCAGGTCGCGCAGGTCATCGGAGAACCGGCCGAAATTATAGCCCGCGCCGACTTTGAAGTTGTTGCCGACATGGCGGTAGAGCGCGGCCAGGAAGCCGTAGTCCGCCGACTTGATGGTGGGCGTGTAGAACGCCCTGCCTTCGACGAGGGCATCCCAGTTCTTCACGATATGAAGGTCGGCGCGCACGATGCCCAGATGGGCCGCCGAATCCTCCCATTCGCCGAAACCGCCTCCAGAGCCCGACATGCGATACCGCACCTCGCCGAAACGGGCGCCGTACTTGCCGCCGACGGAAAGCCACGGCAGGAGGTCGTAGGTCAGGTCGGCCGAAACGATGTGGCTGCGCTGCAGCGGCCCGCCGGAACTCCCGGTCATCGAGCTGATCTGGTCGTTGCCCGGCAGGTCGTAGAGGAACGTGTAGCGCAGCAGCGCGTTCAGGCGGTCGTGATAGGCCGGCCGGTAGGCATAACCCATGGAGGCTTCCACATAGTCGCCGTCATTGACGATTCCCTCGTCCGATTCGGAAAGGACGGCGTCGACATTGGCCAGCACCCGGCCGCTTTCGTCATGGCTCCAGGTGCCGCCGGTGGCAAGCACATAGGTATTGCGGTTGCGGCTGTCGTCCTCGGAGCGCTCGAAGCGGGCTTCGCCGCGAATCCGGGCGCTGAGGCCCAGATCGTCATCCTTGTAGGCGACCGCCAGCGAGCCGGAATACCGATCGAAGTCGGTCCTTTCCAGGCCGGTGAGGCTGTCGATGCTATCGTCCTTGACCTGGCCGGCCTCGAAGCCCGCATCCACGGTCCAGAGCGGATCGGGCGTATAGACGACGCCGTAGGTCTGGGCGAGCGAACGCTTGCGTCCGAACAGGTCGTAATTGGTCTCCGAATAGGCCGAGGTCACCTCGTTGAGGCGGCGGCGGAGGCCCCCGACGATGGCACCCCGATCGACACCGTAGAGCGCGTCGGAGCGGCTGATATCGAAGGCGCGGTCGGGGTCCAGCCGGTAGCCGATATAATAGTGATCCTCCACCGTCGGGTCATAGGTGATGGCGGCAAGACCACCCAGCCCCCTGGTGCCGTAGGACACTTCGCCCTTGGCGCCGACCTTTTCCGTCAGCAGGACCTCCGCGCCGACGCCAACCCTGTCGTTTTTCTCGATATCGCCTTTCCGGTCGAAGGTCGTCTGGGCGAAGCCGTAATAAAGGTAATCCTCGTCCTGGCGGTAGTCGACCCGAACGCCGGCATCCATGCGCCGGCCGTTATAGCCCTTCTTGCCCGAGCTCACGGCGCCGGGCGAATAAAGGTCGGAATAGGACACGCCGAAGGCGACTTTCCAGTAGGCGTCGTACTGCCAGCTCAGCGCCACTTCGCCGTCGCGCTTCTTTTTGCCGTCGCCGTCCTTGAAGTCGTCATAGGAAACCTCCAGATCGACCGCGCCGGTCATCGGCACGTCCATGTGCAGGCCCCAGGACCGCTGGTCGGTGCGGACCTGCTCGGTGATGGAGGTGAAGCCCGCCTCCTTGCGCTCGAAATAGCCGCCGATCACGCCGGGAATGCCGACACGCTGGAAGTCGGCCAGGTCCATCTGGGCACCCACCATCCAGGCCATCGCCGACCGGTCCGCCATCCCGGCCTTGGGATCGTCGGTAATGGTGAGGCCGCCATCGACCGAGCGCGAGGTTCCGAAGCCCGAGCCGGAGGAGCGGGCCACCTCGGCCTCGAAATAGGTCGTCTCCGACCGCCGCACGACGATGTCGGCGCCCAGGGCCTGCTGGTCGGCGTCGCCCGTCTCCTCGCTCATTCCCGTCACGCCGACCCGCACGCGGTCGCCGATCCAGCGCTGCGCACGGCCGCCATAGATATAGCCGTCCATGTCGCCGGCATCGGGCACATATTCGTATTGGGTGACGAGATAGACCTTGTTCTCGCCAAGCGCGCCGTCGCGGACCGGTCCCATGCCCGCGCTGGTGGAGGAAAGCGGACGCTTCAGGATGATCACGCCCTGCAGGTAGTCGATCGTATAGTCCTCGCCATGGACGAGCGCACGGCGCTCGACCAGCCGGCCGGTTACATGGTCGCGCGTCTCGATGGTGACGGTTTCGGACCCGATGGTGATGTCCTGCCGCTTGAGGAAATACGCCGACCCTCCGGTCGCCAGGAACTCGTCGCGCTGGGGCAGCGTGTCGGGCAAGGCGGCATAGGCCGTCACCTCGCCCTTGCGCTCGCCGAAGGACGTCGTATTCTGCGACCGCAGCACGGCGTTGGCGCCGTAGAGGCCGCGGCTCGATGCCAGGAACCGGGTGCCCGTGACGTGGGTCTTGTAGTTGCCCCACATGACGTGGCTGTCGCCGCGCTCCAGCCGGACGTAGAACTTGCCCTTCGTTGGCGCATCCTCGACCGAGGTCGAATCATCGCCATAGACGGGGTAGTATTTGTCCGGGTCGATCTTGCGCAGAAGCTTCTTGGCGTCTTTCTCATCGAGGTTGCGGAACAGGTTCTTGATGTCGTCCTCACCGGTGTCGGCGGCGGCGGTGAGAAGGAACCGGCCCTTGATCTTGCCTCTCAGATAGAAGGCCAGCCGGCCCTTCTGGTAGACTTCGTCATATTCGCCGGGGCGCACCCCTTCTATGCCTTCGTCACCGGTGCGTTTGCCGACGGTGTAGTCGGCCAGGCCCACATAGAACCACTCATTGGCGGGAATGTTGATGTCGCGCGAGAAATAGAGCGCGCCGGCCTTCATGGGGCCGTCGATGGCGACGTCGACGACGTGATCGCCGGGCGGCAGGATGCGCTGGGCGACGAATGCGCCATTGGGATCGATCGGCATGAACTCGTTGAAGGCCGCGATGCTGTAGCCTTCCGGGACGTTTCGCCCGTATACGGTGACGGCGCCGCCATGGACGGGAATATTGCGGATCGCGGTCCGATCCTCGGCCATGCCCGGCGCCACCGCGCCTCGCGATTCCGCCGCGATCTCCTGCCCGGTTCGCGCCAGCGACAGCGGAATGGTCTCGTCGAACCGTCCCTTGCTGTCATAGACGCGCAGCGTATAGGAATAGTCGCTTCCATATCCGGCGGGCATGATCCAGCCCGTCTCCCCGTTCAGCATGGCCGGGACGATATCGACCGGGCGCCGCGAGGGATTGTCTCCTTCCCGGAAGATGCGGATTTCCGCGCGCTCGATGAATGCCGGATAGTTGGTGGTCGCCAGGAAGCTGACCGGCTCCCCGGCAGCATAGGTCCGGCGCACGGGCACGGTCGAGACGTTGAGCAGGGGCGTCTGGTCGAGGCCGTCGAACTTGACCTGGATGTCCACGGCGCTGAGATCGACATCGGCCTTGCGCTGGCGGTCGACGTTACGCGCACCGGGGTCGGAGCCGAAGACCCCGCTGTCGGTGATGTTGCCGGACTCATCCACGATCTGCCCGTCGACGGAGATCATGAAGGGTATGCCCGGCTGGTCGTAGATCGTGTCCTGTTCGACATTGCTGCCGACGCGTTGGCTGCGGGTACCGGCATTGTCGATCATCTTGCCGCGGATGAAGGAGTGGCAGGCCGGGCCGACGCATTGCGTCTCCATGCCTTCGGTAAGCTGGCTGGCGTCGGGGCTGTCGACCAGCCAGCCGGCGACACCGGCGGCGCGCGCGGGCGGCGGCGTCATGCCGTCGGCAAGCTCGCTTGCGTTGGCGCCGTCGACCGACAACCAGGCTGGATCGGCAGCCCGAACCGGCGAGGTGGCGAGGAAGACTGATACCAAGGCGCTCGTCGCGAAGAGCAATCCATCTCGTGCATGTCTCATGTTCTGATACCGTAGTTGCTTGTTCATGATGTCGGCTCGGCTCGCGTTCGTTGAGGGGCTCATCTTGTTTTCTCCTGTTGGTAGACCGGTGCTTTGATGGCCCCTTTGGCGCGTGACTGGCCGGTCTGGACGCGGGTTTCGATGTGGAGGGTGTATTTGGGGGCGGACTGCTTCCAGCGGTGCTGGATGAGCTTGCGGACGGCTTTGGTGCGTTTGGCGGCGGTTCTGCGGTCGGTGCCCTGGTCGATATAGGCAAGGCGCAGGGTCGAGGGCTCGGCCGACAGCAGCGCGATGAGCTGGCCGAGGCCCTGCTCCCATTCGGGCCTGAGCGCGGTCGAGCCGGGCTCGAAGGCCTCGGCCGTCAGGTCGAGCCGCACCAGGCGGCCGATGGCGGCCGCGAAGTTGAGGCGCGAGGCCTTGCCGGCGGTCAGCCGCACCGTGCGCGGGTTCTCGCTCACCATCCGGTAGCCGGTCGGCAGGGTGCGCGGGTCGAGCTTCATGATGAAGGTCGAACCGATGCGCTGGTCGGGCAGGTCGGCGCAGGCCACGTGGAAGCGGCCGTGCCTGTCGGTGGTGATCAGCAGCCCGCTGACCGTGGCCACCCGGACGCCCGGCAGGCCGCGCTCGCCGTCGTCCTGATAGCCGTTGCGGTTGGCATCGTCGAACACCTTGCCGATGACGTCGCCGCAGTCGAACACCGGCTCGACCACCACCTCGACGGTCGCCGTGGCGTCGCGGGTGAGCGGGCGGCCATTGGGGGCCAGCACCCGCGCCCGGTTGACATATTTGCCGGGCTTGGCCGAGGCGCTCGCGACCAGCGACAGTTCGATCACCGTGTCCGCATCGGCGGCGATGGTCAGGTCCTTGAAGGTGAGGAACTGGCCCTCGACCTCAGGCGCGAAGGCAACCCCGTCGACGCTGGCCGAGCCTTCAAGGAAGGCGAAGCCGGACGGCATCTGGTCGACCACCGTGCCGGTCGCCGCCCCGTCGGTGAGCGAGCGCACGGTGATGGTGTAGGGCACGCGCCCGCCGCGCATGACCTGTTTCTGCCGTGCCGTCTTGGTGATGGCAAAGCCCGGCAGGGTCAGAACCGCCGAGGCCGGCGGCGAGACTACCTCACCCCCGTCGCGGGCCGCGCGGCCGGTGGCGGCGGCCTCGTTGACCACGCCTTCCTCGACGCCCAGCACATGGTCGAGGTCGGCCTCGGCCAGGCTGTAGGTCGCGGTGAAGACCTGGGCTTGCCCCGGCGCAAGGCGCACCGGCCCCGGATCGAAGGAAGACAGGCTGCCGGCCGGCGCATGGCCGTCAAAGCGCGGGCCGGGATCGGACGGGGTGACGTCGTCGACGGTCACATTGCCGGTGTTCTCCACGGTGAAGCTATAAAGGATCCCCTCGCCCGGATCGGCGAAGCCGTTGCCGTCGGCATCGTCGATGATGCCGGACTTTTCCAGCGCCAGCACCGCGTTCTGCGGCAAAAGCAGCACCGTCGGATCGTCCGGTTCGCCGTCGCCCTCGGGATCGGCATTGGCGGCCTCGGCCGGATCGTCGGACATGTCCGTCACCGCATCGCCATTGGGGGCGGACCCCGAAACGACCGCCACCGCATCGAGGCGCCCGGCGTCGATGTCGGCCTGGGCCAGCGGATAGGACGAGGCGAAGGTGACGGCATCCTCCGCCCCCGGCGCCAGGCTGGCCAGCGTGCCGCCCACCGGCACCAGGGCCAGCGGCCGGATCGCCGCCGCCGAGGCGGGCGCGGCGTCCTTGAGCTCCACGTCGAACGAAGGAATGGTGATGTTCGACAGCGTCACATTGCCGGTGTTCCTCACCGTGAAGCGGTAGGCCACGGCCTCGCCGGCATCGGGGAAACCGTCGCCGTCGGCGTCGACCACAGAACCGGTCAGCTCCAGTTCGATGGCCGGGTTGGGCGCGAACGGGATCACCGTCTGATCCCCCGGCACCCCCTCAGGCGGCCGTGACACCGCCGTCACGTCGTCGCCATTCGGCGCCTTGCCGTTCACGGTGGCGACATTGGCGAAGGAGCCTGAATCGATGTCGGCCTGCGTGATCACGTAATGGCCGGTGAAGCTCGTCGCATCCACCTGCCCGGGCGCAAGGCTGATCGGACCGCCGGTCACCTCCGCCCGGTCGTCCTCCACCGTCACGTCATGCACCGTCACATTGCCGGTGTTGGTGACCGTGAAGGCATAGACCACCCGCTCCCCCGCATCCGCAAACCCGTCGCCATCCGCATCCTCCAGCGTCGCTTCCTTGACGAAGTCGACGGAGGCGTCGGCATCGACAGGCAGGTCGGTGCTGTCGCCCGGACTGCCGCCGGGAGGGCGCGAGCGCTTCGGCACATCGCCGCCGTTCGGGTCCTTGGCATTGGCATCGGCCACATTGGCGATGGTGCCGGCGTCGATGTCGTCCTGGGTGACGAAGTAGACGCCGGTGACCGAGGTGGAATCCACCTGCCCCGGCGCCAGCGACGGGATCGGGCTGCCCGACACCGTCGCCCGGCTGTCGGTGACGGTGACATTCGTCAGCGTCACATTGCCGGTATTGGCGACCGTGAAGATGTAAACGAGCTTCTCTCCGACATCGATCCGGCCATTGCCGTCGGCGTCGTCGTGGGTCACCTCCTTGACGAAGTCGTAATCGGCGACCTGGGTGACGCCGCCGGGCGGCCGTGTCGGGTCGCCCGGATTGCCCGAAGGCGGCCGCGACTGCCTGATCACGTCGTTGCCGTCCGGATCCTTGGCCACCGCATCGGCCAGATTATCGAGATTGCCGGCATCGATGTCGGCCTGGGTGACCGTATAGGTGCCGGTGACCGAGGTGGCATCCACCGCGCCCGGCGCCAGCGTGGCGATCGGGCTGCCCGACACCGTCGCCCGGCTGTCCGTCACCGCCACATCGGTCAGCGTCACGTTGCCGGTGTTCTCGACCGTGAAGGTGTAATCAAGCCGCTCGCCCGCGTCGATCAGGCCGTTGCCGTCGGCGTCGACATGGGTCACGTCCTTGACGAAATCGTAGTCGGCGACCTTGTTGACCCCACCGGGAGGGCTGGTCGGGTCGCCCGGATTGCCCGAAGGCGGCCGCGACTGCTTGTTCACGTCGTTGCCGCCCGGATCCTTGGCCGTTGCGTCGGCCACATTGTCGAGATTGCCCGCGTCGATATCGGCCTGGGTGACCGTATAGGTGCCGGTCACGCTGGTCGTATCCACCGCGCCCGGCGCCAGCGGCCCGGCAATCGGGCTGCCGGAGACGGTGGCGCGGCTGTCGGTGACGGCCACATTCGTCAGCGATACATTGCCGGTGTTCTCGACCGTGAAGGTGTAGGAAAGTTCCTCGCCGGCATCGATCAGTCCGTTCCCGTTGGCGTCGTCATGGGCCGCTTCCTTGATGAAATCGTAATCGGCGACCTGCGCGAAACCCGGAACGCCGGTAGGATCGCCCGGCGTCCCGCCGGGTGGACGCGAGGTTACCGTCACGTCATTGCCGCCCGGGTCCTTGGCCGTGGCCGAGGCCAGATTGTCGAGGTCACCGGCTTCGATATCGGCTTGCGTCACCGTGTATGTGCCGGTCACGCTGGTCGCATCCACCGCCCCCGGCGCCAGCGGCCCGGCTATCGGGCTACCCGAGAGGACCGCGCGCGAATCCGTAACCACCACATCGGTCAAGGTCACATTGCCGGTATTCTCGATGGTGAAGGTGTAGTTGATCGTCTCACCGGCATCGACACGCCCATTGCCGTCGGCGTCGTCGTGGGCAGATTCCTTGATGAAATCGTAGGAGGGAGACGCCGCGATGGTCACGACGGTTGCCTGCTGGCTTCCACCCGCGGAGGAGCGTGAAACGGCGCTGAATTCGCCCGTGCTTGCGGTTCCGACGCCGGTCGCCTGGTTGGAAATCCCGCCCGCGTCGATGTCTTCCTGGACCAGCGTGTAAGTGGCTTCATAGGTAGCGGTCTCGCCCACCGCAAGCGTACCTTCAGGCGAACCGCCGCTGCTCGAGACGAAGTCCGGGCCGGTGGTCAGCGAAAGCGGCGTGCCATCGGCGCGCTCCAAGACATCCTCGCTGATCGCCACGCCCGTCAGCGGCTCGGCGCTCGTGTTCTCTACCTCCATGGTGAAGGTAACCGTATCGCCCGCCATCGACGCACCGCTCGAAGCCGTCTTGACGACCTCGATCAGGTCGGCACCGAGGACAAAACTGATCAAGCAGGCGGTGGGGCCACCTGCACTGTCCGCCGCAACTGTCAGCGGTTGGGTTGCGGCGGTCGCCGTGAACTCAAAGACCTGCTGAGTCCAGTTGCTGGTGTCAGGAAATGGGATGAATTCCGAATGACCCGTCGTGGAAATGATCATTCCTGCACATGGCTCGGTGTAGGCGGAATTATTTCCCCTCGCCAGGCCAAAGAAGGTCACTCGATAATCGCGCCCCGCTATGAGGCCCGTCATCTGGGTGCTAATGGCCTCGCCATGAACCATACTCGCAAAGGTCGTATCGCCTGTTGGAGGCGTCGGAAGTGGAGCATTGATCCATGGCGCGCTGTTCCATCCCCATATTTGCAGCGTCGAGCAGTCGGGGGAGCCGGCAGCATTTGTCCATCCCGCCGGCGTGACTCCTCCCGCAGTGGGTAAACATGGGGCCGTCGGCGGAATGTTCTGCGCGCTTGCCGTCTGCGGCGCGGATGTCAGGAGGATTCCGGCCAGGAACAGCGCGAGAAGTCCGGCGCGGGCCGTGAGCCCGCAGAGTGAGAACACCAGCGAATGACGCCGGACGATGGCACCGGGATGCATCTTCCCGTGAGGAGCGGCGAAACAAGAAAGCAGGACTTGAAGCAGATTGGACATGGAAACCCCATTGCGCGAGCGGTGTCACGGTGAAGGCCCGGTGCCGGGCAACGCGGGTACTGTCGAAGGACGCGGGTGTGGCGGAGGCCTGCTAGCAGGGGGACAGCCACGGACCGACTCACGGCCGGATACAGATTCGTGAGCACCATTAGGCGGCAGCGGGCATGCCGATCAGTGTCCAAAGGGTATGGTTACGGTTAACGTGGGGCCCCTAAGCGCCCGCCTCGGTCATCGACGCCGTTCCGCGGGAACGCCCCGCTCCACCGTAAAGGGGAATGTGCGGCCAGGGCGCGCGGCGTGCTGGCCGGGGACCCGTTCCACGGTCTATAAGATCGGCTGTCTTTTACTTTTCCGCCTTTGTGCGGGTGTCGGGTGATCTCACCTGAGTGAAGCCGCCATCGTGGTCCGTCTTTTTTCGGGAGGTTCAATGTTTCGCACGATCCTGATCGCCAACCGGGGCGAGATCGCCTGCCGGGTCATCCGCACGGCAAAGCGCATGGGGGTGAAGACGGTGGCGGTTTATTCCGATGCCGACCGCAACGCCCTCCACGTTTCCCTGGCCGACCGCGCGGTGCCCATCGGCCCGGCCGCAGCAGCGGAAAGCTATCTTGACGGCGCGAAAATCATCGCCGCCGCGCGCGAGACGGGGGCCGAGGCCATTCATCCGGGCTATGGGTTCCTGTCGGAGAACCCCGGCTTTGTGGAGGCGGTCGAGGCCGCGGGGCTCACCTTCATCGGCCCGTCAGTCAAGGCTATCCGCGCTATGGGGCTGAAGGATGCGGCCAAACGGTTGATGGAAAAGGCCGGCGTGCCCGTGGTGCCGGGCTATCACGGCGAGGCGCAGGAACATGTGGTGCTGGCCACCAAGGCCAACGAGATCGGCTACCCGGTGCTGATCAAGGCGCGGGCCGGCGGCGGCGGCAAGGGCATGCGCCGGGTCGACCGCCCGGAGGATTTCGCGGAAGCACTGGCGTCCGCCAAACGCGAATCCAAGGCTGCCTTCGGCGATGCCCAGGTGCTGGTGGAAAAGCTGATCGACAAGCCGCGCCATATCGAGGTGCAGGTGTTCGGCGACAATCACGGCGGTGCCGTGCATCTTTACGAGCGCGATTGCTCGGCCCAACGGCGGCACCAGAAGGTGATCGAGGAGGCCCCTGCTCCCGGCATGACTAAAGCCATGCGCACCGCCATGACCGAGGCGGCGGTCACCGCCGCCAAAGCGATAGGCTACAGCGGCGCCGGCACGATCGAGTTCATCGTCGACGCGTCGGGCGGGCTGCGGCCGGATCGCTTCTGGTTCATGGAGATGAACACCCGGCTGCAGGTGGAGCACCCCGTCACGGAGATGGTGACGGGGGTCGACCTCGTGGAATGGCAGCTGCGGGTGGCGGCCGGCGAGAGGCTGCCGCTGCGGCAGGAGGAGATCAGGCTTTCCGGCCACGCGGTCGAGGCGCGCATCTATGCGGAAGACCCGGCGCGCGACTTCCTGCCGGCGACGGGCCGGCTGCATCATCTGAAGTTCCCCGAAGCGCTCGATGGCGGATCGGTACGCGTGGATGCCGGGGTGCGGCAGGGCGATGAAATCTCACCCTTCTACGACCCGATGATCGCCAAGGTGATCGTGCGTGCCGACGACCGGGCGAAGGCGCTGGAGGCGCTCGGCAAGGCGCTGGACGAGACGGAAATCGCCGGATGCACGGCCAATGTGCCGTTCCTGGCGCGGCTCGCCCGCAACGGGGAATTTGCGTCAGGCGATATCGATACAGGCCTGATAGGCCGTCATATGGATACGCTGCGGCAGGGCCGGACCGCCGGAACGCATGCCGTTGCGCTGGCGGCGCTGGCAGCTTCCGGTGCTAAGCGCACACCGGCCGGTGACGACCCCTTCGACGCCTTTGAAGGCTATGGGCACTTCAGCCGGCTTGGACATCGCGGGCGGCTGGCGGGAGCCCAGGGAGAGTGGACCTATGCCCTGGAAGCCCTCGGCGGCGGGCGGTTCTCGATCACGCTGCGCGACAGCGAGGGTGCCGAGGAGACCGTCACGCTAGGCCCGGACGAGGCAACGCGGGTCGTGCAATGGCCGGGGCATGTCGCGGTATTCGACGGGCCGGAATGCCATGTCTTCCAGAGCTTCGATCCGTTCAGCCTGGCCGAGGAAGCCGCAGCGGGCGGCGGCAGCCTGCGCGCGCCGATGCCGGGGCTGGTGAAACTGGTGCGGGTGGCGGCCAACGATACCGTGGCCAAGGGGCAGGCCCTGCTTGTGCTGGAAGCCATGAAGATGGAGCACACGATCACCGCGCCTCACGACGGTGTCGTCGCCGAGATTGCCAGTGAGGGGACGCAGGTCACCGACGGGATGGTGCTGGTGCAGTTCGACGAGGCGGGCTGAGAGCGCGGCGGTAAATCACAACTTGCAGAACCGGACCCGGCAAAACAACAGCGCCGCGCCGGCTTCTTCAGCCTGGCGCGGCGCTCTTCGGCTCGTAAGCCGGTGCCCCCGCACTACCCTTGATCGGCCTCCATTTTTCCGCCGATGCCGTAAAGCTCAATGCATGGTCATCCATTCGCGCGCCTCGCGCAGGGCGCGGGCGATCTCGATCTTGGACATATTGGCCGCCAGTTCGGTGCGCAGCTCGGCAGCGCGGGCCGAACCCTTGATGGCCGCGATGTTGAACCATTTATGCGCCGCGACCAGGTCGACGTCGCAATCGCGGCCGGTCGCATACATCATGCCGAGCTGAAAGATCACATCGGCCTGCGCACCTGCCCCGATGGCGCCTGAACCTGCTTCCTGAAAGTCAAAACGTGCCATTTTCAAGTCCCCTGTCTTCCTGAGAGCGGCCCGCCCTCCTTGTCCCCTGGAGCGGTGCTGCGATGGATCGAAGAATGGCGGAGAGGATTGAAATCGGCGTTAAACAGCTTGATTAATCAGGCGAAAACAAAGTTCAAACATTCGGTAAACAGGTAGGATCCGTTAAGGATAGGAAGTCGGGATTGCCGGGCTTTCGCACGCTGCTTCGTTAAAATGAGGACGAGAGGGGGCAACGCTTTCCTAACCACGAAACGGGTTTCGGCACGCATGGGAGCGGCTGGGGACCGGCTGGCGGAAGCAGGTGAAATCCTCTTTCGCTTGCCGCGCCGTTGTATTACTCTTACGTCTGCGTAAGCCAATTGAGCGGTCGAACAGGGAGGAACGGGACCATGCGCAGAGTGCTATTGACGGGTATCGCGTTGCTGATGGCGGGCGGAGCGGCGCTCGCCGATCCCATCGAGGGCCGCTGGAAGACGAAATCGGGCAACACGGCTGAGATCGTGCCGTGCGGCGGCCAGTACTGCATCACGCTGAAGACGGGCGAGCACGCCGGCAAGCAGATCGGCAAGTTCAAGCCGGAAAGCAACGGGCAGTATACGGGAACCGTGACGGACCCGGCCAACGACAAGACCTATTCCGGCAAAGGCAGCCTCAGCGGCAACTCGTTCAAGATGGGCGGTTGCGTGCTTGGCGGGCTGATCTGCCGCAACGAAACCTGGTCGCGCATGTAACGCGCCGCGCAAAGAGAAGGGCCGCGCGAAACGCACGGCCCTTTTGCAGCGCGTCGAAGGTCAGCTCGCGCGCTGGCCGAACAGAACCTTCTGCGCTTCCTTGTCCTCGGCGATGTTGCCGCGCTTTTCCTTACCGACCGCAAGGCCGCGCTGGACCGCCGGGCGGGCCATGATCGTCTCGAACCAGCGTTTGAGATTGGGAAAGTCGTTCAGGTCCTGGCCCTGGCGTTCATGCGGCTTGACCCAGCCGACCGACGCGATGTCGGCGATGGAATAGTCGCCGGCCAGGAAATCGCGGTCGGCGAGGCGCTTGTTCATCACACCGTAGAGGCGGTTGACCTCGTTGGTGTAGCGCTCGATCGCATAGGGAACTTTTTCCGGGGCGTATTGACGGAAGTGATGCGCCTGCCCCGCCATCGGGCCGAGACCACCCATCTGCCAGAACAGCCATTGCTCCACTTCCACGCGCTGGCGCTCGTCCTGCGGATAGAACTTGCCGAACTTGCGGCCCAGATACTGGAGGATGGCTCCCGATTCGAAGATGGAGATGGGTTCGCCGCCCGGACCCTCCGGATCGACGATGGCCGGCATGCGGTTGTTGGGCGCGATCTTCAGGAACTCGGGCCGGAATTGCTCGCCCTTGCCGATGTTCACGTAGTGAACTTCGTAGGGAACGCCCAGTTCCTCCAGCATGATGGAGACTTTCCAGCCATTGGGCGTCGGCCAATAGTGAAGTTCTATCGGTTGATGCTGCTCGCTCATTCGCCTCTCTCCTGTTTCCTCCAAGACATAGGCACGTTTCCGCCACATCGCAATGACGGCAAAAAGACCGGGAGGAACGCTCGACATATGGGGCCGTTTACGATATCTGGAACGGATAGTTTATTCGCATTTACGAAGTTGAACGGCCGATGAACAGCCTTCTCAGTCGCCGTTCAGGCACGTCCGGGCATATTGCCGGAACGATGAAGGAGACACCTCATGCTGGCAACGCGTGGCTTTACGGCGATCTGTGTGCTGATGGCGATCGCCGGCATGGTGGCCGCGGTCATGGTTGCCGAGGCCAGTCGTTCGGGCGGCTATTGGCGCGGCAACCTGACGGTGGACTCCTGCCTCGATCATAGTGTCAAGAGCCTGTGCGCTATCTGAGCACGGCTCGCAAGTCGCCCCGGGGCGGGCGGGCAGGTGAGAAATGAAGGCAAGAAATTTCATGACGAACGGCATGCGCATGCTCCCGGGGCTTATCGCCCTTGCCTGCATGGTCAGCATTCCTCTGGCAGCTGTCGGCACGGTGCGGGCGGGCAATGAAAATATCATCGAGGGCACCTACCAGAAGTCCAGCGGGGCCGGCTTCGTGCTCATGGTGAGCCTGCAGCGGGCACAGTAGACTTTTTCGCACATTGCCGCCGGTGAGCAACAAGGCCTCGAAACTGTCACCGTGAGTGCCTATAATGGGACATGGACAAGCGAATCTATCCTCAGCCGATTGAAACCATCTCCAGCCCCGAGCCCAGCGCGCGGCAGGCTTTTTCCGATCCGCGCGCGGCGGTCGATGCGCTGAAAGCCATCTACGACCGGAACACGGCGTTCCTGCGGGATGCCTTCGTCCACGTGGCCAAGACGGGCGAGAGCGAGCGCCGATATCGCGCCTACTACCCGGAAGTCAGCCTCGCGACCTCATCCTTTGCGCAGATCGATACGCGGCTCGCCTATGGGCATGTGCCCGAGCCTGGCACCTACCGCACCACGATCACCCGGCCGGATCTTTTCGACCCCTATCTGACCGAGCAACTCGGGCTTCTCATCCGCAATCACGGGGTGCCGATCATCGTCCGCGAATCGGACACGCCGATACCGCTGCACTTCGCCTTCCTGAGGGACACCTATGTGGAAGGCTCGGTCGCGGACCGGCTCAAGCGGCCTCTGCGCGATCTTTTCGACGTGCCCAATCTGAACTCCACCGACGACCACATCGTCAACGGCACCCACGAGCCGTCGCCGGGCGACCCGATGCCGCTGGCGCCGTTCACGGCGCAGCGCATCGACTATTCGCTGCACAGGCTTTCGCACTATACGGCGACGGCACCGGACCATTTCCAGAACTTCGTGCTATTCACCAACTACCAGTTCTATATCGACGAGTTCTGCGCCTATGCGCGCGGGGCGATGGCGCGGGGAGGCGAAGGCTACGAGACCTTCGTCGAGCCCGGCAACATCGTGACGCAGGCCGGAGAAACCACGCCGCCGGAAACGGCGCTGCAGCGCATGCCGCAAATGCCGGCCTACCACCTGACCCGTCCCGACCATTGCGGAATCACCATGGTCAATATCGGCGTCGGCCCGTCCAACGCGAAAACGATCACCGATCACATCGCAGTGCTGCGGCCGCATGCATGGCTGATGCTGGGCCATTGTGCCGGCCTGCGCCACACGCAGGCGCTGGGCGACTACGTCCTGGCCCATGCCTATGTGCGCGAAGACCATGTGCTGGACGACGACCTGCCGGTCTGGGTGCCGCTGCCGGCCCTGGCGGAGGTGCAGGTGGCGTTGCAGGAAGCGGTCGCGGAGATCACCGGGCTTTCCGGCTACGATCTCAAGCGGATCATGCGCACAGGCACGGTGGCAACCATCGACAACCGCAATTGGGAACTGCGCGACCAGCGGGGGCCGGTGCAGCGGCTTTCGCAGTCGCGGGCGATCGCGCTCGACATGGAATCGGCCACGATAGCCGCCAACGGGTTCCGCTTCCGCGTGCCTTACGGCACGCTTCTGTGCGTTTCCGACAAGCCGCTGCATGGCGAGCTGAAGCTGCCGGGCATGGCCACCGATTTCTACAAGCGGCAGGTCGCCCAGCATTTGCAGATCGGCATACGTGCGGTCGAAAAGCTGGCGGCGATGCCGCCGGAAAGGCTGCATTCGCGCAAGCTCAGAAGCTTCTCCGAAACGGCCTTCCAGTAGCAGGCGCACGATGGCGGAGACGGCGGAAGCAGGAGGCGCGTCGGAATTGCGGGGCCACCGCCGTTGGGCCTGCCCGTTGCTCGCCATCGCCGCCATGGCTGCCACATTGCCGCTGGTCGCCGGCTACTGGGGCGCGCTGCATCCGGCGTTCGACGCGCTGGTACATTTCCGCTTTCACCTGGCCGCGCTGGTGGCTCTTCTGGCCCTGCCGCTTCTGTTTTTCCGCGGCTGGCGCCAGATCGCACTGATGGCGCTGGTGTTGAGCGCAGGTGCTGTCGGGTCGACGCTGACCTATGGTGGCGGCGGACTGGCGGTAGCGGCCGTATCGCAAGAGCCTTCGGCGCGCTACCGGCTCCTGCATCTCAACCTGCGTTACGACAACGCAACGCCCAAGGCGGTACTGTCCCTGATCGGCCACTCGAACGCGGATGTGGTGGTTCTCACCGAGGTTTCCGACATGTGGCGGGCCGAGCTCGCCTTCATCGAAGGGGCCTATCCCCATCGCATCGTCTGCAGGGCTCGGGCCCATATCGGGGGCGTCGCCATCCTGTCGCGCCGACCCTTCCGGCATCCGGCAGCAACTGCCTGTCTCGATCGCGGATCGATGGCGACGGCCAGCATCAGTCTGGGCGGCAACACCATCACCGTCGCGGCGCTGCATCTGGGCTGGCCCTGGCCATTCGACCAGCATGAACATGTGAACCGGGTGCGTCCGGCGCTGGCATCGCTCGGCCCCACCGCCATTCTGGCCGGCGACTTCAACGCATCGCCGTGGAGCGTGACGACGCGGATGGTCGAGGCCGCGGGCGGATTGACGGCGCCTCGATGGGTGGGACCGACATGGCTCAAGCGGCCCTTGCCGGACTTCCTGCGCCGCTATGCCGGCCTGCCGATCGACCACATTCTGACCAAGGGCCGCGTGCGGACGCTGTCGATCGAGCGGCTGGAAGACGTGGGATCAGACCACCTGCCGGTGCTGATGTCGTTCGAGATCGAGCCGGGCAGCGAGGAACAGCCGATCATGCAGGCCAGGACCTCTGTGAAGCAGAGCTACATCCCCGAATAGACCGGCCCCTCGCCGCCCTGGGGAGGCACCCAATCGATGTTCTGGTTGGGGTCCTTAATGTCGCAGGTCTTGCAATGGACGCAGTTCTGCGCGTTGATGACGAAGCGGGCCTCGCGGCTGGTCCTGGCCTCGCCACCCTTCTTGGAGGCTCCCGGGCCGCCGGCCAGCGCGTTGCCGTCGGCATCGACCCATTCGTAGACGCCTGCCGGGCAATAGCGGGTCGAGGGGCCGGCGAAGACGGCGAATTCCGAACGCTTCTGGAGTTCCATGTCCTTGACCTTCAGGTGGACCGGCTGGTCCTCTTCGTGGTTGGTGTTGGACAGGAAGACCGAGGACAGGCGGTCGAAGGTGAGCACGCCGTCCGGCTTGGGATAGTCGATAGGCTTGTGCTTTTCGGCCGGCTCCAGCGCCTCGGCATCGGACTTTCCGTGCTTCAGCGTGCCGAAGAAGGAGAAGCCGAGGAGTTGGTTTGTCCACATGTCGATGCCGCCCAGGGCGACGCCCGCCAGCGTGCCGAAGCGCGACCACAGCGGCTTGACGTTGCGGACGCGCTTCAAATCCTTGCCGATGTCGGACGCGCGCCAGGCTTCCTCGAAAGCGGTCAGGTCGGCGTTCTCCCGGCCTTCGGCAAGAGCCTCCGCGACGTGTTCGGCGGCCATGATGCCGGACAGCACGGCATTGTGCGACCCCTTGATGCGCGGCACGTTTACGAGACCGGCCGAGCAGCCGATGAGCAGCCCGCCGGGAAAGGACATCTTGGGCACGGACTGCAAGCCGCCCTCGGTGATGGCCCGCGCGCCGTAGGAGATGCGCTTGCCGCCCTCGAAAGTCGGGGCGATCGCCGGATGCGTCTTGAAACGCTGGAACTCCTCGAAGGGCGCGATATAGGGATTCTTGTAGTTGAGGTGTAGCACGAAGCCGACCGCAACCTTGTTATCCTCCAGATGATAGAGGAAGGAGCCGCCGCCGGTCTTCATGTCCAGCGGCCAGCCGAAGGAATGCTGCACAAGGCCCGGCCGATGGTTCTCCGGCTTCACCTCCCACAGCTCCTTGAGGCCGATGCCGAATTTGGGCGGCTGGCGGCCGTCGTCGAGCTTGAACCTGGCGATCAGCTGCTTGGCGAGCGAACCGCGGGCGCCTTCGCCGATCAGCACGTATTTTCCCATCAGCGCCATGCCGGGCGCATAGGCGGGGCCGCGGCTGCCGTCGCGCAGCACGCCCATGTCGCCGGTGGCCACGCCGATGACGGCCCCTTCGTCGTTGTAGATCACCTCGGTGGCGGCGAAGCCCGGATATATCTCGACCCCCAGCGCCTCCGCCCTCTCGGCCAGCCAGCGGCACACATTGCCGAGCGAAACGATGTAGTTGCCGTGATTGTTCATCAGCGGCGGCATCATGAAATTGGGCAGGCGCAGCGACCCTGCCGGACCGAGGACCAGAAACCGGTCGTCCGCGACCGGCGTCTTGAAGGGGTGGCTCTCGTCCTCCCGCCAGTCCGGCAGCAGGCGATCGATGCCGATGGGATCGACAACCGCGCCGGAAAGGATATGCGCGCCGACCTCGCCGCCCTTTTCCAGAACGACCACGGAAAGCTCCGGATTGAGCTGCTTCAGCTTGATGGAAGCGGCCAGCCCTGCGGGCCCCGCGCCGACGATGACGACGTCGAATTCCATGCTTTCGCGCTCGGTCTCGCTCATTCCTGTCTCCCCGGTTGCCACGCCAACGATGCGCCGGCTGCCTCTTATCGTCGTCCCGGCCTATAGCGCATGTTCGCTCGCCCGAACAGGGCCGGCGCGGGCCGGAACGCGTCTGCAATTTATACTTTTACGTAAAGGTAATTCAAGGCCTCTCCGATCCCCTCTCCCCCGGGGGCCGTGCATGCGCTACAATGGGCCAGCGGCACGCGATGGCCGAACACGCGCCGGCCGAAGGTGAGGACATGTGGAGCCTCTCGCAAATTCTGGTGGCCGTTTCGGCCGCCTTCATCACTCCCGCGGCAGGGCCTGCGGACGACGGGCAATGGCCGGTTGGCGGCTATCGGTTTTCCGACGAGATGGGCGGCTTCCGCATCGTGGAGGCCCATGGCGAGGGGACGCGGCGGGATCCGGTTGTGCTGACCCAGGAGTTCTACTCGGCGAGCCCGGTCGTGCTCGTCATCCGTGGATACGGGCCGGACGCCGGCCCGCGCACCATACCGGGGTCGCCCGGCACCGCGCTCTATCTGACATTGCGCACACGCAACGCGAGCGGGCTCGGCTGGATCGAGTTTCAGTTCGAACTGCAGGAGGAACCGGGCCAGCCCAGCACCTATGGCGACGGACTGTCGTTCGACCAGCGGCGGTTCGAGCCGCGCGGAATGGGATCCGACAGTTTCGAGCTTCATGATCGCAATTTCGAGCCGCATGACCGGCTGCTTTTCCGCGAGGGCAAGGTCGACCCGGATGAAACAGCCAGTTTCTCCATCCTGATCACCGACCTGACACCCGTTTCGCCGTTTTATCTGGTGCAGGACCCCCGCATTCCTCTTTCGTGAGCTTGCATTGGGGCGCGCGAGAGACAAGATTGGCGCCATGAAAACAGAAGCCTCCGACACGAGTTTCGGCCTGCGGGAATTGCTTGCCTTCTATGCCGACGCCGGCGTCGAGGAGGCATTGTGCGAGGAGGCTGTCGACCGCTTTTCGGAGGGACCTGCGGCACGGGAGAGACCGGCCGGGCCGCACGGCAGTGCCGCACGTGGCGCGCCGTCCCCTCCTCCGGCGCCCGCCCCGGCCCCCGCCGCCCGATCCGAGCGCGCGGCCGCGCCTGCCATTGCGCCGGCGGCCAGCGTACCCGACGAGGCTCAGGCGGCGAGGGCCCGCGAACTGGCGCGGCAGGCGGCAACGCTCGACGAGTTGCGGTCGATTCTGGAAGGGTTCGACGGCTGCAATCTCAAGCTGACCGCCAAGAACCTCGTCTTCGCGGACGGCAATCCGCAAGCCGACCTGATGCTGGTGGGCGAGGCGCCGGGCCGCGACGAGGATTTGCAGGGCCTGCCTTTCGTCGGGCGCTCGGGGCAGCTGCTGGACCGCATGTTGGCGGCGATCGGACGCGACCGCACATCCGCCTACATCTCCAACGTCATCCCCTGGCGGCCGCCCGGCAACCGCGACCCCTCGCCCATCGAGACCGAGATATGCCGTCCCTTCATCGAGCGGCATATCGAACTGGTGAGACCGAAAGTGCTGGTGACACTGGGCAATCCGTCGACCAAGCTGCTGCTGCGGACCACGACCGGCATCATGCGGATGCGCGGCAAATGGGCCGAGCACGAAACGGCGGGCGGCGAGAAAATCGCCACCCTGCCCTCGCTGCACCCCGCCTATCTGCTGCGCAATCCGGCGCACAAGAAGCTGGCATGGCGGGATTTCCTCGCGGTGAAAGCGCGGCTGGAACCTTAGCCGGGCACCACGGCCGCGCGTAGCCCCGCCGCTTGAAGGGCGGCGAACAGGGCCACCGCCAGAGCCTGCGCGGTGATGAAGAGCACACCCAGAAGGTTCGGCTGGACGATACCAATGGCCATGATCGCAAAGCTGGCGATCACCCACAGCACGTTTACGCCCACAATGTCGATGAGCACGATGCGCGGTGCGCTGGACCGGCGGGCGACGGCGACCAGCACCGCGACGAACGGCACGAGCACGAGGCCGGACCAGAACAGCAACGTGGATGGCAACGCCAGCAGGCCGGACAGGACGCCGGCGCCGCCGATCATCAGAACGCCCGCAGCGCCGCTGACGGCCGCGTCCAGCAGGAGGACCTTGCGGAGATATGGGGTGATGGGTTGGCTCATGATCTTTCTCCTCGATTGGGCCGGCGCTCGCCGGTTCACGCCGAAAGATTGACCGTTTCCGGCGCTCAAGGCGATTACGCGGGAGGTAATGGTATCGATGCTTCAGGCGAGGTAGCTTGCGGCCATGGACACGAGAAGCATGGAAAATGACAGCCCCGGCGACCTGCTGCGGGACTGGCGCAAGCGGAGGCGGCTGAGCCAGCTCGACCTGGCGCTGGAGGCAGGCATCTCGCAGCGCCATCTGAGCTTCGTGGAGAGCGGACGTGCCAGGCCTTCGCGGGACATGGTGCTGCTTCTGGCGCACAGCCTTTCGCTGCCCCTGCGCGAACAGAACCGCATGCTGCTGGCCGCCGGCTTCGCGCCTTCCTTTCCCGAGCGCAGCCTGGACGATCCGGCATTGAAGCCCGCGATGGACGCGGTGCAGCGGATCCTCGACGGCCATGCCCCCAACCCGGCCATCGCCATCGACCGGCACTGGAACATGGTTGCCTCCAACGAGGCGATCGCGCCCTTTCTGGAGGGCGTCGAAGAGACGGCGCTGCTTTCGCCGCCGGTGAACGTGCTGCGGCTCAGCCTGCATCCGAAGGGAATTGCGCCGCGCATCGTCAATCTGGCGCAATGGCGAAACCATGTGCTGGAGCGGCTGAAGCAGCTTAACGGGCAGTTTGCCGATCCGCAGCTCTATGCGCTCGAAAAGGAACTTGCGGCCTATCCGGCGGGAGCCGCGCAGAGGGGCAAACGTCCGGCGGAGGCCGAGACGATCGCGGTTCCGCTGCGCCTGCGGGCGGGGCAGGAAGAACTCTCCTTCATCACCACCACCACTGTGTTCGGAACGCCGCTCGACGTCACCCTGTCGGAGCTGGCGCTGGAGACGTTCTTTCCCGCCGACGATGCCACGGCGCGCTTTCTGCGGCAGCGCGAGGGGCGGCCCGGCAAATAGGCGCCGGGAGCGCGCGGACGGCGAGAAGTTCGTCGCCCTGCAGGAACCGGGCGGACCTGCATATGCAATTTTTAAGACACTTTCTTCGATTAACTCAACCTTAACTAGAATTTTTCATTCTTGTCGTGTCACTAAACCCGGAGGCCGGCATGACCGCTCAAGAGTCTTTCGGGGGGCTTACAATCGCCTGCGCGCTGTTTCTAGGAAGCATGGGATCGATGGCGGACGCTGCGGATCTGTCTCCGCAGCCTCCATGCAGATGCGCGTCCAAGCATGAAGGATTGGCCAAGCTGGAGTCCGGCCTTGCCGCGATAGGCGGCGGAACGACCGGCTATGTCGAGGGCCATCTGCACAAGTCCGAGAGCAAGCTCGAGAATGGCGAACTCAAGGGAGCCGGATGGGCCTTGCGGGGCACGGTTCATACCGGCCTTCCCGATGGATGGAATATCCAGCTGGACGGCGCCTACCACGAGGGCAAGATCGACGATCTGCGCCTAACGAGCTTTTCGGGCACGCTGCACGCCTATCAGCGCCACCCGGACCGGTACGCGCTGGGGGCCTTTCTCCAGGGCTCCAAGGCGAAGGCTCGTTTGTCGTCCCTCCTGGCTCCCCCGAGCGCGGAGCAAAAACTTACCGACACCGTCGGCGGGCTGGAAGGCGCCTACTTCCTGGACAACATGACGCTCATCGGAAAAGTCGGTTTCGGCAAGAGCTCCCTTGCCGGTCTGGACGCGGACCATCTCCTGGCGGAGGCCGGCATACGCTACTACTACAACGACAATATCCGCTTCGACCTCGAAGGCGGGATAGACCGCCTTTCGTCGGACGAGGCGCGCTATGACGTGACATCACTGTCCGCGCTCGCCAACTACCGTTTCGACGAGCGCCCCTTCAGCGTCTTTGCCGGATATCGCCATGAGACCGCAAAGGTGAAGACCCATGCGACCTCCGACAAGGTCAGGACCGGCACGCTTATGGCCGGTGCGCGCTTTCACTTCGGCTCCGGCAGCCTGAAGGAAGAGGAGCGCCACGGACCTTTGTGGTAGGCGCCTTCAAAAGCACAGGCATCTACGAGCCCGGCGGCACGAAACGCCGGGCCGCGCTTCTTTGGAGGCCGATGCGATGCTCGCGCCAGATGATGAAAAGGCCGGCGCCCACGATGATGAGGCCGCCGACGAGCGTGTAGAGCGTCGGCACGTCCTTGAAGACGAAATAGCCGATAACGATGGCAAGGACCATCGACGTGTATTCGAAGGGCGCGATCGTCGACAGTTCGGCATAGCGATAGCATTGCGTCATCAGGATTTGCGCGACGCCGCCGCAAAGGCCCGCACCCACGAGCGCCAGCATCTGGCCGTTGGATAGCGCAATCCAGCCGAAGGGGAGCGACACGAGCGACATGACGGTGGCGGTGACCGAAAACCACAGGACGATGGTCGCCGTCCTTTCGGTCTGCACCAGCTTTCGCACAAGCAGCATGGCGACGGCCGAACAGGCCGCGGCGGCCAGGACGGCAATGACGCCGAGCCCCTGCTCCGCCGCCATGCCCCCCTCGCCGCTCAACAGGGTCAGCTTGGGCCAGGCGACGATCACCACGCCGACAAAGCCCACGACGACCGCGCTCCAGCGATACATGCGCACGGTTTCGCCCGCGAACAGGGCGGAGAAAACGACGACGATGAGCGGCTGGGCATAGTTCAGCGTGATCGCGTCGGGCAGCGGCAGCTTCGTCAGGCCGTAGAAGCCCAAGGCCATGGCCACGACGCCGACAAGTCCGCGCGCAATATGCCCGAACGGCCTGGAGGTGTGGAAGGCGGTAGCCAACTCGCGCTGCCAGGCGAGCATGGCGAAGATCGGGAAGATGGCGAAGAAGGATCGGAAGAAGACGATCTGCCCTGGCGGCACGTCGCCCGAATATTTGATCAGAGAGGACATGCAGACGAAGATCGTCACCGATACGACCTTCAGCGCAATGCCTATCAGCGGTCGGCTCGAAGAGCCCAAATCGGTTATGGCCGGCATGCGCGCGCCCCGCGTGGAGCATAAGGGACGGCACGAGCGGAAAGCGGCGCGCGCGCCCCCGCTTTCCGCCATGCAGGGCTAGGCAAATCCGGGTTCACCCTTTTCCCGAAGCCTCCCGGATGGCGCTCCACAGGCGCGACGGCGTTGACGGCATCTCGATGTGGTTGATGCCGTATGCACGCCACAGGGCATCGACGACCGCGTTATGGACGGCGGGCGTCGCGCCGATGGTGCCTGCTTCGCCCGCGCCCTTGATACCCATGGCATTGGTGGTCGAGGGCACGTTGCGGGTTTCGAAATGGATGTCGGGAAGAAGGTCCGCGCGCGGCATGCCGTAATCCATGAAGGTGGCGGTGACGAGCTGGCCGTCTTCGGAATAGACCGTGTCCTCGGTCAGCGCCTGGCCGGCACCCTGGGCAACGCCGCCATGAACCTGCCCGGCCAGGAGAACCGGGTTCACCGTCGCGCCGAAATCGTCGACGATCCAGTAGCCGACGAGAAGCGTATCGCCGGTGGCCGGATCGATCTCCACCTCGCAGATATGGGTGCCGTTGGGATAGGTCGCCTCGTCCTGCACGAATTCGCCGAAGCCCTTGAGGTCGTCCGGCTGCCTGGCGGCCTTGGCGATGGCCGAGAAATCAAGGCTGCGGTCGGTGCCCACGATGCGGGCGGTGCCGTCCACCAGCTCGATGTCGGCGGCGGAGGCCTCCAGCTCGTCGGCGGCGATCTTCCTGATCTTTTCGGCAAGGTCCTCGCCGGCGCGGGAGGCCGAGACGCCCCCCAGCGGAATGGACCGCGAGCCGCCGGTGCCGCCGCCCTTGGCCAGCACGCTCGTGTCACCCTGGTGGACGGTGATCCTGTCGATGTCGAGATTGAGCTTTTCGGCGACAAATTGCGCGTAGGCCGTGGCGTGACCCTGGCCGTTCGACTGGGTGCCGATGGCCAGCGTCACCGTGCCGTCCCCGTTGAGCGTGACGTGGGCGGGCTCCGAGCCGGCGAAGGCGCATGCCTCGATATAGGTCGCCATGCCGATGCCGCGGATCCTGCCGCGCCGGGCCGCCGCTTCCGCCCGTTTGTCGAAGTCGGCCCAGCCGGCGCGCTCCATGCACAAGTTCATGTGCCCCTCGAACTCACCCACATCATATTTGCGGCCGGTCTGCGTGGTGTAGGGGAATTGCTCGGGCCGGATGAAATTGCGGCGCCGGATCTCGTCGCGGCCAAGGCCCGTCTGGCGGGCGCATTCATCGACCAGCTTTTCGAGGAGAAAGGCCGCTTCCGGCCGCCCGGCCCCGCGATAGGCGTCGACCGGACAGGTGTTGGTGTAGACGCCGTCGATGGTCACGTCGAGCGCCCGGATGTCGTAGACGCCCGTCGACATGGACACGCCGACGAAGGGAATGAAGGGACCGTATTGCGAGATATAGGCGCCCATATTGGCGATGAGATTGACGCGGAGCGCAAGGAAGCGGCCGTCCTTATCGAGCGCCATCTGGGCCTTGACCACGTTGTCGCGGCCCTGCGCGTCGGTCATGAAATGCTCGGTGCGGTCGCCGGTCCATTTGACGGGCCTGCCGAGGCGCCTGGCCGCCTCCATCACCAGAGCGTATTCGCGATAGACGAAGGTCTTGGGACCGAAGCCGCCGCCCACGTCCGGCGTGATCACCCGCAGCTTGTCCTTGCCGATTCCGAAGACCTGCTTCGCCAATATCTCCTGCATGGAGTGCACGCCCTGCGAGCCGGTGGTGAGCGTGAAATGCTCGCTCGCCGCGTCCCATTCGGCCAGCGCCGCGCGCGGCTCCATGTAGTTGGAAACGAGGCGGTTGTTCTTGAAGGAGGTCTCGACCACGCGGTCGGCCTTGGCGAACGCGGCTTCCGACTTCGCCTTGTCGCCGACATGGTAGCGAAAGGCCCGGTTGCTCCCGAGGTCCGGCCAGACCAGCGGTGCGCCATCGTCCAGCGCGGCCGCCGTATCGACGATTGGGTCCTCGTCCTCGAAGTCGATCTCTATCAGCTCGGCGGCGTCCTGCGCCTGGCTGCGGCTGTCGGCCACGATGAAGGCGATGGCGTCGCCCACATATTGCACGCGTTCACGGCACAGGATCGGAATGTCCTTGGTGGGCGCAAACGTGCCGTCGGGCTGCTTCTGCATCGCGCCGGATTTCAGGTTCCCCAGATGGGCCGTGTCGGCGCCGGTGAGTACCAGGTGCACGCCGGGCGCGGCCCTTGCCTCGTCCAGGGAGCCGATGGTGAACCTGGCCTTCGCCATGGGCGAACGCAACACATGGGCATGCAGCGTGCCGGCCGGTGTGATGTCGTCCGTGTAGCGCCCCTTGCCGGTGAGGAAGTTCCGGTCTTCCTTGCGCAGCACGGATGCGCCCATGCCGAATTTCGGTGTGAGAACCGTCATACCGAGTTCCTTGCCCGTGAAATGGAAACCAATGAAGACATAGAGATGATGCCAGTTTT
The DNA here is from genome assembly GCF_036621415.1 of Nitratireductor thuwali. NCBI lineage: Bacteria > Pseudomonadati > Pseudomonadota > Alphaproteobacteria > Hyphomicrobiales > Phyllobacteriaceae > Nitratireductor > Nitratireductor thuwali. The sequence goes on along the minus strand of NZ_CP030941.1, from coordinate 3,516,733 downwards.
GTCGACCCGCTCCATCGTGTAAAGAGCCACAGTCGATTTTGTTGGTCCAGCATCGCGGCGAGCCTGGACCCTTCCGGAGTATGTTGAATGCGCACCGATACCGGCCAGGTGTTCCGTCTCGAGGACTACGGCCCGAGCGACTACCTCATCCCCGAGACCGACCTGACGTTCCAGCTCGATTCCGCCGATACCAGGGTCGAGGCGCGGCTTACGGTGGAAAGGCGGGACGGCGTGGCTGCCGACAGGCCGCTGATTCTGGACGGCGACGGGCTGACGCTCGAAAGCCTGCTGGTCAATGGCGCGCCGGTCGCCGAATCGGACTACGAGGCGACAGCGGACAGGCTCGTCCTGCGCAGCACGCCGCCGGCAAAAAGGTTCGAGCTGACGCTGGTGACGCGCACCGACCCTTCGGCCAACAAGGCGCTGATGGGGCTCTACGTCTCGAACGGCGTTTTCTGCACCCAATGCGAGGCCGAGGGCTTTCGCCGCATCACCTATTTCCTTGACCGGCCGGACGTCCTGAGCGTCTACCGGGTTTGTCTGGAGGCCGACAGGAAAACGGCACCGCTGCTGCTTTCCAACGGCAATCCGACCGACAGCGGAGAACTCGAGCACGGCCGTCATTTCGCGGTCTGGCACGACCCGCACCCCAAGCCGTCCTATCTCTTCGCATTGGTGGCCGGCGACCTCGGCGCGGTGCATGACACCTTCACCACCGCATCCGGGCGCGATGTGACGCTTGCCATCTATGTGGAGCACGGCAAGGAGGCGCGCGCGACCTATGCGATGGACGCGCTCAAACGCTCCATGCGCTGGGACGAGGAGCGCTTCGGCAGGGAATACGATCTTGATGTCTTCAACATCGTCGCCGTCTCCGATTTCAACATGGGCGCGATGGAGAACAAGGGCCTCAACATCTTCAACGACAAATACGTGCTGGCCGACCCGGAGACGGCCACGGACATGGATTTCGCCAATATCGAAGCCATCATCGCCCACGAATATTTCCATAATTGGACTGGAAACAGAATCACTTGCCGCGACTGGTTCCAGCTCTGCCTGAAGGAAGGGCTGACGGTCTATCGCGACCACGAATTCTCCGCCGACCAACGTTCGCGGGCAGTCAAGCGCATTGCCGAGGTCAGGACGCTGCGGGCGCATCAGTTCCCGGAAGACCAAGGCCCGCTTGCCCACCCGGTAAGGCCCCGCCGCTACCGCGAGATCAACAATTTCTACACCGCCACCGTCTACGAAAAAGGCTCCGAGGTCGTGCGCATGATCCGCACGCTGCTGGGCGCGGACAAGTTCCGGGCGGGCATGGACCTTTACTTCGAGCGCCATGACGGCCAGGCGGTCACGATCGAGGACTTCGTGCGCTGTTTCGAGGAGGTCTCCGGCGCCGACCTCGCCCAGTTCGCTCTCTGGTACCACCAGGCCGGCACCCCGAACATAACCGCCAGCGGCCGCTATAACGGGCGCGCGCGGGAATTCACGCTGGAGATCGAGCAGAGCGTGCCCCCTACCCCATCGGAGGCGCGCAAGCGCCTGATGCACATCCCGCTGGCCTTCGGCCTGGTCGGGTCGAACGGCGAGGATATGACGTTCGACGGCGCCGACGGCGCCACTGTCGAGGACGGCGTGATCCATGTGCGCAAGCGCAAGCATGTGATCCGTTTCAAAGGCATCGGCGCGCGGCCGGTCGTCTCGCTCAATCGCGGGTTTTCCGCGCCCGTGACGCTTTCGCTCGAAGCCTCCGCCGAGGACCGCATGTTCCTGGCCCGCCACGACAATGACCTGTTCTCGCGCTGGCAGGCGCTGAACACGCTCTTCACGGAAGCGTTGATCGAGGCGACACAGCGCATCAGAGGCGGCAAGGAGGCCGCATTTCCCGATGAGCTGCTTGCCTATCCGGCCGAGATCGCATCCGACGAAACGCTGGGGGCCGCCTACCGCGCCCAGGCCCTGACGCTGCCGGCGGAGGCCGACATTGCGCGCGAGATCGGCAGCAGTATCGATCCCGACGCCATCCATGCCGCCATTTCCGGGCTGCGAGAGGCCATCGGCAGTCAGTGCGCCGGCACTTTCGGAGAACTCCATGAAGCGCTCGACAGCGGCGAAACGTTCACGCCCGATGCCGCGAGCGCCGGCCGGCGGGCGCTGCGCAACGTGCTTCTCGACTATCTGAGCGCCGGCACCGGCACGCCTGAACATGCCACGCGGCAATTCGAGACGGCCGACAACATGACGGCGATGGCCGCCGCCCTCGCCGTTCTCGCGCACCAGTTTCCGCACAGCCCGCAGACCGCGCAGGCCCTTGCGCAGTTCGAGGAACGCTACCGCGGCAATCCGCTTGTGCTCGACAAATGGTTCATGGTGCAGGCCACCACGCCCGGCCCGGACGCGGTGGAGCGGGTTCGCGGGCTGATGGCGCACGAGGCCTTCTCGCTCGCCAACCCCAATCGTGTGCGGGCGCTGATAGGCACCTTCGCCAGCGCCAACCAGACCGGCTTCCACCGCGCCGACGGCGAGGGATACCGGTTCCTGGCCGAGACGGTGCTGGCGATCGAGAAGGACAATCCCCAGCTGGCCGCGCGGCTGGCCATCGCCTTCAGGTCGTGGAGGTCGCTGGAGAAAAAGCGCCAGGAGCACGCGCGCGAGGCCCTCGCCACCATCTCCCAGGCAAAGGAGCTTTCACGCGATCTGCGCGACATCGTGGAACGCACGCTCGCCTGACCTGCCGGTAAGTATTTATCAACTTTTCCGCTGGGCTCTGGACAAGGCGAATCACCTCTGATTCCTTATGGATGATTCGCAGGTGCGGTTTGGCGAATCATCGGGGAAACAACACGAGGGAGCCCTTCGGATGGCGAAGGCGGAGCCGTGGGCGGCCATGCCCACGGGGGGCATATTTGCGCGCTGGCGCAGGCGGCAGGGAGGCGGCATCGGTGTCGCCGGCAATGCCAAGATCATCGCCGCGCCGGCCTACGAACAGCTTCTTGCCATCGAGCCCTATCTGCGCCGCGCGATCCCCATACTCATCGTCATTTTTCTGCTGATCATCGCGGCGGCGCGGGCCTTCTCGCTGATGAGCTGGCGCGACGACATCGAGCGCGACGTCAAGACCGTGTTGGCCATCACCGCTGCGAACCTGGCGCAGTCCATGTCGCTCACGCAGAGCGCGGGCGCCGACCCCCTGGAGCCGCGCGAGGCCGTGCGGCTGATCGATGCCGCAAACCGGCACCTGGCGGCAGGCGGTGGCTGGGTGCTGGCGGTGACCGACGACCGGTTCAAGGTCATCGCCTCCTCGCAGCGCGGGCATGATCTGAACGGAAGGAACCTGGAGACGGTTTTCTCCGGAGGGCAGCCGCTCTTCATGTTCGGCGAACGCGCCGGCGTGCTGGACGTGCGGATAGGCAGCGCCGACTGGCTGGCTGCCATCAATGTCATGGAAGGCGGCGGCGCGGCAGTGGCGCTTGCCTCGCGCGATGCGGTCTTCGGCAAGTGGCGCAAATCGGTGTCGCTCAACGCGACCCTGTTCGTTCTGACGGCCAGCGTGCTGATGGCGATCCTCTACGCCTATTTCAGCCAGGCCGCGCGGGCGCAGGCGGCGGACCGCATATATCTGGAGGCGCACCAGCGCATCGATCTGGCGCTGGTGCGCGGCAAATGCGGCCTGTGGGACTGGGACATGGGCCGCGGCAAGATGTACTGGTCGCGATCCATGTACGAGATGCTGGGCTATGAGGCGGCGGACGTCATGCTGTCCTTCGGCGACGTCGCGGCGATCATCCATCCCGACGATGGCGATCTTTTCGAACTGGCCAACCGCATCGTGGCGCGGGAGACCGACCAGATCGACCAGGTCTTCCGCATGCGGCACGCCAGCGGAAACTGGGTGTGGATGCGCGCCCGCGCACAGGTCGTCGATCCCGACTCGCAGGAAATCCACCTCATCGGCATCGCCGTCGACGTGACGGAGCAGCGCACGCTGGTCCAGCAATCGGAAGCTGCGGACCAGCGGCTGCGCACTGCGATCGAGAACATCACCGAATCCTTCGTGCTTTGGGATTCGGCTGAGCGGCTCGTCATGTGCAACACGAAGTATCAGCAATATACCGGGCTCGATCCGGCCGAGATCGTGCCGGGCGTGCGACGCGCCGACATCGAGGCGCGCATGAACTCGATCCGCTCCGAGCGCCGCTTGGCCGGGTCGGCCGATCCGCGCGCGGGCGTGACCTTCGAGCGCCAGCTTGCGAACGGGCGCTGGCTGCAGGTGACGGAACTGAAAACCCGCGATGGCGGCACGGTGTCCGTCGGCACGGACATCAGCCAGTTGAAGCAGCACCAGGAAAAGCTGGTCGACAGCGAGCGGCGCCTGATGGCGACGATCCACGATCTGAGCGTGGCGCGGCGGGCCGAGCAGGAGCGGTCGCGCGAATTGGTCGAACTCAACCGGAAATATATGCGCGAGACCGAGCGCGCCGAGGCGGCGAACAGGGCGAAGTCCGAGTTCCTCGCCAACATGTCCCACGAGCTGCGCACCCCGCTCAACGCGATCATCGGCTTTTCGGAACTGATGCAGCAGGGCCTTTTCGGCCCGCTGGGCTCGGATCGCTACGACGAATATGTCGGCGACATCTATTCGAGCGGCACTTATCTGCTGGGCGTCATCAACGACATCCTCGACATGTCGAAGATCGAAGCAGGCCAGTTTTCCGTCGACAGGGAACGCATCGACCTTTGCCCGCTCATCCGCGAGACCGTGCGGGTGGTGGCGCTGCAGGCCGACAAGAAGCAGATCGAGGTCCGCACGAGGATTCCCGATTCCATTTCGCTTTATGCCGATCGCCGCGCCATCAAGCAGGTGGTCATCAACCTCCTTTCCAATGCAGTCAAATTCACCGGCGAAGGCGGGCACATAACGCTGCGGGCGCGGCGGACCTCGAAGGCGGTGGTCCTGACCATCGAGGATTCGGGCTGCGGCATTCCGCGCGAGGCGCTCAGGAAACTGGGCCGCCCGTTCGAGCAGGTGCAGAACCAGTTCTCAAAGAACCACACGGGCTCCGGCCTCGGCCTTGCGATCTCGCGCTCGCTGACGGAGTTGCATGGCGGCGCGCTCAAGATCCGCTCGACCCAAGGGGTCGGCACGGTCGTTTCGGTCAGGATACCGGTGGCCGAGCAGGCAAGGGCCGCGTAGCAAAGCAATGCTCCGGCAGCGCGCAAACATCGCCACATTCTGCTGCATGCTTGCGGTACCCTAATAAGCAGGAGAACAGCGTATGCGCTTCATCTTCGGCGTGGCCGTCGCCCTGGCAATCATCCTGTTCCCGCCGTCGGCCTTGGCAGACGAGGCCACGAGCGCCCGGTCGCTACTGGAGCGCATGTTCAAGACGGGCGAAGCGGAGCCCGAATGGTTCGCGCAGGATTTTCTGGCGCAGGTGCCAGCGGAGCGTGTGAGCGAGATCGTATCTGCGCTGCGGGAGCAGCACGGGCCGTTTCAGTCGGTGGAGGGCCAGGGGCAGAACTATACGGTGACGCTCGAACGGGCAGAGGTGCCCACCCGGATCGTGCTCGACGCGGAGGGCCGCATCGCCGGCCTGCTGTTCCAGCCGGTGGCGGCGGGGACGATTTCGGAGCAGGTCGAAGCGATTGCCGATCTGCCGGGGCAAACAGCGGTGCTCGTCGTCAGCAACGGCGCTGAGCGGGCTGCTCACAATGCCGGCGAACCGCTTGCAGTGGGGTCGGCCGCCAAGCTCGCCATCCTGAAGGCGCTCGCCGGGGCCTATGAGGAGGGTTCGCTCGGCCCGCAAACGGTCGTATCGCTCGACCCAGAGTGGAAGTCGCTGCCCTCCGGCATCCTTCAGGACTGGCCGGACGGGTCGCCGCTCACTGTCGCCACGCTCGCCAAACTGATGATCTCGATCAGCGACAATACGGCGACCGACGCGCTCATTCGGCTCGTGGGCCGGCAGGCGGTCGAGGCCGAGGCGGCGCGGAATGTGCCCTTCCTCACGACGCGGGAGCTCTTCATCCTCAAGGGCGCCGGCAACGCCGAACTGCGGGATGCCTGGGCGGAGGCAAGCGCCGAGGGCCGGCGCGACATTCTGGAACAGATCGCGTCATCGCCCTTGCCGGAAGAGCTGGCCACGGAGCCCACGGTCGACATAGAATGATTCTTCTCGGCCCGCGAGCTTTGCGACTTGATGGAAGCCGTGGCGTCGCTGCCGCCGCTGCACATCAATCCTGGCCTGGCCGAGCCCGAGCGCTGGCAGCGCGTCGCCTACAAGGGCGGCTCGGAGGCCGGCGTGCTGAACTTCACCACCTGGGTCGAGGGTGCCGACGGAGACACCCATTGCGTCGTCGCCACCTGGAATAACGAGGCAGCGCTCGATGAACAGAAGCTGGCGGGCAGCTACCGCGCCATACTGCGATCGCTGCGCGAGGATAACTGAGCCGGCAGGCGGCTACGGGCGCAGCAGCCGCTCGAAATGCGCCCGGACCTTCGCCGCGGTCTCCTTCACATGGGCTTCCAGGACTGAAAGTTCGGGGAGATCGGCGGTGCGCAGGATGAGGTCGGCAAGCCCCGGCGGCACGTCGTCGGGATCGAGCGGGCCGGTGAGACAAAGCCGTACGATCTGCGTCAGCGACATATAGAGGCGATGGGCGGCGACGAGATCGTCGCTCGTCTGCGCATCGGCGAAATCGGGGGCAAGATTGGCCAGGACCGCATCGGTGCGGGTCGGACGGGGCTCCGCGGTGCATTTTCCGGACAAGACGGCGCTTTGGGCGATGAATTCGAGATCGATGATGCCGCCCGGTATGAGCTTGAGGTCCCATATGTCGCGCGGCGGCTTTTCTTCCTCGATCAGACGCCGCATCTTTACCGCATCCGTGCGAATGGTGCGCGTGTCGCGTGGCAGTCCGACGACCTGCTCGACCTCTTCGCGCACTTCCGCGCACAGGCTTTCGTCGCCGCCGATCGGGCGGGCGCGGGTGAGCGCCATGTGCTCCCATGTCCAGGCGTCGGAGCGCTGATATTTGCGGAAGGCCTCGATATGGGTGGCGACCGGCCCCTTATTGCCCGACGGGCGCAGGCGCAGATCGAGTTCGTAAAGCACGCCCTCGGCGGTCGGCGCCGATACGGCGGCGATGAGGCGCTGGGTCAGCCGTGCGTAATATTGCGAGGGCGCCAGCGGCTTCGCGCCGTCCGATTCGTCGATGTCGGCAGCGTGATCGTAGAGCAGGATGAGGTCCACGTCCGAACCGGCGGTCAGTTCGCGGCTGCCCAGTTTGCCCATGCCGAGGATCGCCGCCCGCCCGCCCGGCACCTTGCCGTGCGTGAGGGCGAACTGCTCGTGGACGGCATCGAAGGCCGCGGCAATGGTGAGATCCGCAAGGTCGGAGAACGCCTTTCCGGCGCGATCGGCATCGATGCCGCCGGTGAGAAGGCGCATGCCGATGAGGAACTTCTGCTCTGCGGCGAATATCCGCAGCCGGTCGAGCACTTCCTCGAAGGCACGGCCACCGGCCAGAAAGGTCTCCAGCCGTTCCGCAAGATATGCCTTGTTCGGCAGTTCGGAAAGAAGATGCGGGTCGAGCAGCCCGTCGAAGACGTGGGGGCGGCGCGTGATGATGGCGGCAAGGCGCGGCGCCGCGCCCATGATGGTGGCAAGCAGTTCCAGAAGGCGCGGGTTCGACTGAAGCAGCGAAAAGAGCTGGATGCCAGCAGGCAGCCCTGAGAGAAACTCGTCGAAACGCAGCAGCGCCTCGTCGGCCCGCCGGGTCCTGCCGAAGGCCTCCAGCAGCGCCGGCGTGAGCTCGGTCAGCCTTTCGCGGGCTTCGGCGGACTGGGTGGCGCGATAGCGGCCGAAATGCCAGCCGCGAATGATGCGCCCGATGTCGCTCGGACGTTCGAAGCCGAGCCCGGAAAGGGTTTCCAGAGTTCCCGGATCGTCGCCGTCGCCGGTGAAAACGAGGTTGCCGAGGCCGCGCGAGAGCTGCGGAGCGGTTTCGAACAGAGCAGCATAGTGCCTTTCGACCAGATGCAGCGCCTTCCTGAAAGCCTCGGCGAAAGCCTTGCCGTCGGCCATCCCGAGCATGCGACCGATGCGGTCGAGGCCTTCGTCGTCCTCGGGCAGGATGTGGCTCTGCTCGTCGTCCACCATCTGGATGGCGTGTTCGACATCGCGCAGGAACCAGTATTGCTCGGCGAGGCCTTCGGCCGCTTCCTCGTCGATCCAGCCGTGCTCCGACAATTGTCCGAGCATCTCCACGGTTCCGCGCCCGCGCAGTTCGGGAAAGCGGCCGCCGGCGATAAGCTGCTGGGTCTGCACGAAGAATTCGATCTCGCGGATGCCGCCGCGCCCGAGCTTCACGTTGTGACCGCGCACCGTCACTTCGCCATGACCCTTGTGGGCGTGGATCTGGCGCTTGATGGAATGAACGTCGGCAATCGCCGCATAGTCCAGATATTTGCGCCAGACATAGGGCTGGAGCTCCCGCAGGAAGTTCTCTCCCGCCGCGATGTCGCCGGCGATGGCACGCGCCTTGATCATCGCGGCCCGCTCCCAGTTTTGGCCGCGGCTTTCGTAGTAGTGGAGCGCCGCCTCGACGGGAATGGCCAGCGGGGTGGAGCCGGGGTCCGGGCGCAGGCGCAGGTCTGTCCGGAAGACATAGCCGTCCTCGGTGCGGTCCTGCAGAAGGCGCACCAGCCGGCGGGTCAGGCGGACGAAAATTTCCGGCGCATCGATCGGATCGGTCACGGCGGGAGCGTTGGGATTGATCAGAACGATCAGGTCTATGTCGGACGAAAAGTTGAGTTCGCCGGCGCCGAGCTTGCCCATGGCCAGCACGATCCATCCGCAGCCCCGCGAAGGGCGCGCGGGGTCGGGCAGCGCCAGCTTTCCCTGGCGGTGGGCGTCGAGAAGCAGAAAGTCGACGGCGGCGCGAACGCAGGCGCAGGCGAGCGCGCTCAGCCGCTCAACGGTCTTTTGCGCACCGGCCTCGCCCGACATGGCGCCCAGCCCGATGAGGAAATGCGCCTCGCGTTTCAGGCGCCGCAGCAGCGCCATCATGGCGCTCTCGGAATTTTCCTCGGCGAAGGGCGCGGCGTCGATCGCAGCCGTCAGCGCCGAAAGCCGTTGTTCAAGGGTCTGATCGAATAGATGTTCCAGCGCCTGCGGGTCCCTTCGCGCGCAGTCGCGCAGATAGGGCGAAAGATCGAAGACGGCGCCGAGGAAACGGGCGGACGGCCCCTCTTCCGCGAGCAGTCGCGCAAGGCGGGGGCAACCCTCCTCCCCGGCATTTTCGGCAAGCGTTCTGGCTTCCTCGCGGGCGTGCTCTTCATCGAGCGCGGTCAGCGGCCGCGGCGGCGTGGAGAACCAGCCGCTTGGTCGCGCTTGCCTTTTTCGTGTCCCTTCCATTCACTCAGTCTTGCCCAACGGGAAGACCATCGCAACCGCAAGCCCCCGCTCGCCCCCTGAAAGTTCCAGCCGGCCGCCGTGGAACTTCATGACGGCCTTGGCAAGGCTGAGGCCGAGGCCCGAACCGGGCTGACTGCGGCTCGCTTCCAGACGGACGAAACGCTCCGTTGCACGCTCCCTGTCGCCGGCCGGTATGCCCGGGCCGTTGTCGGTGACCAGAAGCCGCGCCTCGCGCTTCGACCGCTCGAGCGATACCGCGACGTGCGGCGCCTCGGCGGCGCCGGCCGAATATTTGATGGCATTGTCGACGATGTTGGAGAGCGCCTGGCCTATCAGCTCGCGGTTGCCGTCAATTCGCACGCTCTCCTCCACGGTGCCCACGAGGGCTACGCCCTGCTCCTCGGCAAGCGGCTCATAGAGCTCCACCACATCGGCAAGGATGGCGTCGAGTTCTACCGGCTGGGTGGTTTCGGCCGAATAGCCGGCCTCCAGCCTGGAGATCATGAGAATGGCGTTGAAGGTGCGGATGAGCTGGTCCGATTCGGCGATCGTCTGTTCCAACGCCTCGCGGCAGGCGGCACTGTCGGCGCCGCTGCGCAAAGCCGCGTCGGCCCTGTTGCGCAGGCGTGTCAGCGGCGTCTTCAGGTCGTGAGCGATGTTGTCGGAGACCTGCTTCAGCCCCTCGTTCAGGGCCGCGATGCGGTCCAGCATGGAATTGAGGTTTTCCGACAGGCGATCGAACTCGTCGCCGGTGCCCGTCACCGGCAGCCGGCGGGTAAGATCGCCGCCCATGATCTCGTTGCTTGCCTCGGACACGCTGTCGATGCGCTTCAACGCCCGGCGGCCGACGAAGAACCAGATAAGGAGCGCGCCGAAACCCATCATGCCGAGAGCCGCCATGAGGGAGCGGCGCACCACCTTGCGGAACTTCTCGGGCTCGCCGAGATCACGTCCCACCAGCAAGATCATCCCGTTCGGCAGGCGCAATATCTGGGCCACGGCGTTGTGGTACCCCGAAGGGCCCGTGCCGTCACGCTGCGAACGTGTCTCGCCGTAGCGCAGATAGGCGAATGGCCGGGCGGTCCAGCCGGTCGTATCCAGCACGCCCGGTTCCAGACTTTCGACATTGCCGCCCAGGATCGAGCCGGTGGCATCGGCAATGAGATAGAGATTGGCGCCGGGCTGACGCGCCCGCATCTCCATCACCCGCACCAGCCGCGGCAGGCCGCCGCGGCGATATGCCTGGTCCAGACTGGCGACTTCCTCATGGATGGCCTCGCGGGTCTGGGCCGTAAGCATGCGGACCGACAACGACGTCATGTAAATGACGAGAAAGACCGCGCAGATCGCGAACAGTATCAGGTACAGCGCGGAAAGCCGCGCCGCCGTCGTTCGCATGATCGCCGGCATGGAAGCCACTAGCCGGCCTTCAGCATATAGCCGGCGCCGCGCACCGTGTGGAGCACAGGCGTCTCGAAGCCGCGCTCGATCTTGCCGCGCAGGCGGGAAATATGAACGTCGATCACGTTGGTCTGCGGATCGAAATGGTAGTCCCATACGTTCTCGAGCAGCATCGTGCGCGTCACGACCTGGCCCGCATGGCGCATGAGATATTCCAGCAGGCGGAACTCGCGGGGCTGCAGCGTGATATCCTGCCCTCCGCGCCTGACCGAGTGCGAAAGGCGGTCGAGCTCCAGATCGCCGACCCTGTAGACCGTCTCGATCTCCTTGGCGCCCCCGCGGCGTTTCAACACCTCCACCCGGGCGAGCAGCTCTGAGAAGGCGTAAGGCTTGGTGAGGTAATCGTCGCCGCCTGCCCGCAGTCCCGTTACCCGGTCGTCGACCTCCCCAAGCGCGGAAAGAACGAGCGCCGGCGTGGTGTCGCCGCTGGCGCGCAATTCGGAAATGACGGAAAGGCCGTCCCGGCGCGGGAGCATGCGGTCCACCACCAGCACGTCATAGCTGCCGGTCTGCGCCAGCGAGAAACCTGTCTCCCCGTCGGGCGCGACATCGGCGGTGTGGCCGGCCTCGGCGAAGGCCTTCTTCACAAAGCTGGCAGCTTCGCCGTCGTCTTCGATCACCAGAATCTTCATCTTGGCCTTATAGCACCTTCGGGCTTTCAATCGAAAAGACGCGGCGGCGGGAAAACCCACCGCCGCGCCCCGAGCGGGTCACGCTCTGACACCGGCCTTTTTTGGGGGAAAGCCGGTGGGTTCCTGCCGCCCTTTAGCCGACGGGCAGCGTGACGAAGCGGTTGGCGCTGTCGCGCACCACCTGCAGCAGGATCGCCTGGCGGCCTGCCTGCTCGGCCGCCTCGACGGCAGCCTTCAGATCCTCGACGGAACTGACATCCTGGGTGTTGACCGAACGAAGCACGTCGCCGGGCTGAATGCCGTTTTCGTCGGCGACGCTGCCGGGCTCCACGTCGGTGACGACCAGGCCAACGCCATCCTCGGACGGCGTGACCGTGAGGCCGAAGCCGGCCGCAGCCGCATCGGCTTCCGGTGCAGGCTCTTCCGAGGGTGCGGAAGCAACCTGCTGGTCCGTGGGCATTTCACCCAGTTCCACCTCGAGCGTTATGGCTTTGCCATTGCGCCAGACGGAGACCTCTACCTTCTCACCCGGCGGCAATTCGGCCACCTTGCGGGCCAGTTCGCGGGGAGAGTCAATGCTCTCGCCCTTAACGGCGAGAATGACGTCGCCGGCGCGAATACCGGCCTTGGCGGCGGGCTGGCCTTCCTGCGTGCCCTGGATGAAGGCGCCCTTTTCTTCATCGAGACCAAGCGATTCGGCGAATTCGGCCGTGACGGGGCGGATTTCGACGCCCAGCCAACCACGCTCGATCTCGCCTTTCTCGATGAGCTGCTGCGTGACGCTCTTGGCGAGCGAGGCCGGAATGGCGAAAGCGATGCCGACATTGCCGCCGGAAGGCGAGAATATCGCCGTGTTCACGCCGATGACCTCGCCCGACAGGTTGAAGGCCGGACCGCCCGAATTGCCGCGGTTCACGGCCGCGTCGATCTGGATGTAGTCGTCATAGGGATTGGCGCTGATCTCGCGTCCGCGAGCCGAAACGATGCCGGCCGTCACGGTACCGCCGAGACCGAAGGGATTGCCCACGGCCACGACCCAATCGCCGACCCTGACGCGGTCGTCATCGGCAAAATCGACATAGGTGAACTTGCGCTTCTCCTCCACCTTGAGGACGGCCAGGTCCGTGCGGGGGTCGGTTCCCACCAGGGCTGCATCGATCTCGGTGCCGTCATCCATGACGACGGTGTACTGGTCGCCACCCTGGATCACGTGGTTGTTGGTGACCAGGTAGCCATCCTCGGAGATGAAGAAGCCGGAGCCCTGCGAGACAGGCCGGGGCGGACGCGGCCCGCGATCACGCCGCTCACCGCGCGGCGGCTCCCTGAACTGGTCGAAGAAGCGCTTCATCGGATGGTCGTCGGGAAGATCCTCGAAACCGGGCATATCGAAGAAGGGAGCCGCGGGACCGCTCGCCTCCTGAACGCTGCCATTGACCCTGACGGAGACCACCGCCGGTGAAACCAGCTCCACGACGTCGGCAAAACTCGGCGCCTGTACGGGCGCATCCAGCTTCACCGGCTCGGCCAGTACGGGGACCGCGCCCGTGGTGACGGCGCCAAGACCGACCGCACCGGCGATCGCCACGGAGGCGGCGGTTGCCACCAGTCTCTTGCGCGTCTTCGATATAGTCGAGTTGTTTGCACTCATATCGATAGAGGCTCCTTTGCCATTATGCTGAAATTAACGGGACCGAGCGGCAGGAGCGCCGCTCCGTTGTCCTTCAGATAGGTTACGGCACCTTACCGCGCTATTTCCGCGGTATGAAACTTTGGTAATGTTCCTGCATTCTGGACCTGCCTAGGTCCGGACGCCTTCCCTGACCGAGGTGACGACGCGCACATCTCCCTCCAGCGTGCGATGGACCGGGCACTTGCCGGCGATTTCCACCAGCTTGTCCTTCAGTTCGGCCGGAACCTCGCCCTCGACCGAGATGATCCGTTCGAACCGGTCGATGCGGCCGCCCTTGCCGTCTTCCACATCTTCTTCGCAGTCCTCGATATGCATCTTGCTGTGCGAGACCTCGACATTGATACGCCCCAGCGCCAGCTTCTTGTGCTCGGCATAAAGGCGCAGCGTCATCGACGTGCAGGCCCCCAATGCAATGGAGAGGTAGTCATAGGGGGATGGCCCGCTATCCATGCCGCCCACCTTCTCCGGCTCGTCGGCGAACAGGCGGTGCCGTCCCGCCTGCACGGCATTTTGGAAGCGTCCGCCTCCCGTCTCGCGCACCCGCACATGTTCGACAGGTTCCTCGCCCTGGGGCATGTCTCCAGGTACATAGCGGGAGAGCCAGCCGGAGATGACGGACGCCGCATAGGCCGCATCTTCGGGATCGCTCAGAAGGTGGTCGGCGTCGTCGAGGGAGACATAGCTTTTGGGATGCTTGGCGGCAGTGAATATGCGCTCGGCGTTCTCGATCCCGACGACCTCGTCATGCGGCGCATGAAGAACGAGCAGCGGCTTGCGCATGGCGCCGATGGCTTCGGCCATGGCCTGGTCGCGTACGTCGGCCACGAAATCCTTCGTGATGGTGAACCGTCGGCCCTCCAGCGTCACGTTTGCCTCGCCTTGCCGCTCGATCTCCTCCAGGCTTGCGCCGAAGCTGGCAAGCACATGCGAAGCATCGGCCGGGGCACCGATCGTGACCACGGCGCGCGCCTCGGGCACATCCTTGGCCAGTGCCAGCACCGCCGCTCCGCCAAGCGAATGCCCCAGGAGCACGGCAGGCGCTTCATGGTGTTCGCGCAGATAATCCACGGCAGCGCGCAGATCGGCGACATTGGAGGAAAAGTCGGTGGAAGCGAATTCTCCACCGCTGGAGCCCAACCCGGTAAAGTCGAAGCGCAGGACCGCTATGCCTTCGCGCGCCAGGTCGGCGGCGATGCGGCGCAGCGGCCTCAGATCCTTGGAGCAGGTAAAGCAGTGGGCAAGGACCGCATAGGCGCGAACCGGCCCATTGGGAAGATCCAGTCTCGCGGCCAACTTCGCACCGGAGTGGCCTGAAAATTCAAGCCTTTGAACGCTGGAAGTCATGTCGCCTCCTCAAAGCTGCGGCACCGCCGAGACCGGTTATCGGAAGGACGGCACCCATCGCAGAGGGAGCTTAAGGGCATAGCATGGGCTTGACGAGCCGCCGGCGAACACAAGCGCGAGAATTCAGTCCCGCTCGTTGAGGATGCCTTTTAGTGCCGCCACTTCCTCGGGCGTCAGAGGCGCCGGGGTCTTCTTCCTGCGCCGCAACACGCCAACGGCAAGCACGAGGCCGCCGGCAAGCAGGATCAAGGCGGGCGTGGCCCAGAGCAGCGCATTGCGCGGGCTGACGCGCGGCTGCAGCAGAACGAACTCGCCATAGCGCGAGACGACATAGTCGATTACCTCGGCATCGCTGTCGCCCGCCGCAAGGCGTTCGCGCACCAGAACGCGCAGATCCCGCGCCAGCTCGGCGTCGGAATCGTCGATGGACTGGTTCTGGCAGACCATGCAGCGCAGTCCGGCCGACAGGTCCCGTGCCCGCTGTTCCAGCACCGGATCGGAAAGTATCTCGTCGGGCTGTACCGCGCCCGCCCCTCGCCCCCCTGCTGCCAGCAGCAGCGCGGCGATGGCGATCAGCACGAAGCGCCGAATGGTCATCTGCCTTCTCCCGCGGTTGCGAGGCGCTTGGGGCTTGCCTTGGGCGCTCCGATGCGAAGCCGCCGGTCGAGAAGCGAAACGGTGCCGCCGATCATCATCACCAGGGCGCCGAGCCAGATGAGCGTCACCATCGGCTTCCACCATACCCTGACCACCAGGCCGCCGGCCGACGTCGCGTCGCCGATAGAAACATAGAGCTGGCTGAGGAGGAGCGTCTCGATGCCGGCCTCGGTCGTGGGCATGCCGCGCGCCGTGTAGAAGCGCTTGGACGAGACGATTTCGCCGATCTCCCGACCGCCGCTGGAGAACAGCGTGAAGAAGGCCTGCTCCTCCGAATAATTCGGGCCGGTGAAAGGACGCATGCCTTCGAAGCGCAACGAGAAATCGCTGATCTCGACCCTGTCGCCGGGCTGCATCGTTACGATGCGCTCGGCTTCCAGCGTGGTCACGCAGACGATGCCGAGCACCGTCAGGCCCATGCCGGCATGGGCCAGCGCGGTGCCCTTCATGGCGCGCGGCAGGCCCCACAGGCGGCGCAGCCCGACGCCCAGCCCGACCTTGCCGGCCCCCGCCTTGACGGCCAGATCGGCTATGGCCCCGCAGACCAGCCAGAGACCGATGCCAACGCCAATGGCTGCGAAGGCCGTCGCCCGGTCGACGAGGAAATAGACCATGAAGCCGGCGATGGCCGCCACCGCGAATGCAAGGTGGAGGCGCTGCGTCGCGGCAACCAGGTCGCCGCGCTTCCAGGCCAGCACGGGACCGAAAGGCATGGCCAGCAGCAGAGGAAGAAAGAGCGGCACGAAGGTAAGATTGAAGAACGGGGCGCCGACCGAGATCTTGTCGCCCGTCACGGCCTCCACGAGCAGCGGGTAGAGTGTTCCGACAAGCACCGTCGCGGCGGCCGTGGTGAGCAGCAGGTTGTTGAGAACCAGCGCGCCTTCCCGCGATATCGGATGGAACAGCCCGCCCGGAGCAAGCGCGGATGCGCGCCAGGCGAACAGCGCCAGTGCGCCGCCGATGAAAAGCATCAGGATCGCGAGGATGAAAACGCCGCGGGCCGGATCGCTCGCGAATGTGTGGACGGAAGTAAGCACGCCCGAGCGCACCAGGAAGGTGCCGAGCAGGGAGAGCGAGAATGTCAGGATGGCAAGCAGGACCGTCCATATCTTGAGGGCGCCGCGTTTTTCCATGACGAGCGCCGAATGCAGCAGCGCCGTTCCGGATAGCCACGGCAGGAAGGATGCGTTCTCGACGGGGTCCCAGAACCAGAAACCGCCCCAGCCGAGCTCGTAATAGGCCCAGTAGGACCCCATGGCGATGCCGCCGGTGAGGAAGGCCCATGCGGCGAGCGTCCAGGGGCGCACCCAGCGCGCCCAGGCGGCGTCGATGCGCCCGTCCAGCAGCGCCGCGACGGCGAAGGAGAAGGAGATCGAAAAGCCGACATAGCCGAGATAAAGCAGCGGCGGATGAACAGCCAACCCCACATCCTGCAGGATCGGGTTCAAGTCGCGGCCCTCGATGGGCGCGGGCTGCAGCCGGGCGAAGGGATTGGAGGTTGCAAGGATGAACAGCAGGAAGGCCGATGCGATCATCCCCTGCACCGCAAGCACATTGGCACGCAGCGAGGGCGGCAGATTGCTTCCGAAGAAGGCCACCATCGCGCCGAATAGTGCAAGGATGAGAACCCACAGAAGCATGGATCCTTCGTGATTGCCCCAGGTGCCGGTCAGCTTGAACAGGAGCGGCTTGGCCGAGTGGGAGTTTTCCCACACATTGAGCACCGAGAAGTCCGACTGGACGTAAGCCAGCATCAGGGCCGCAAAGGCGAAGGAGATCAGGGCGAAGCCGGTCATCGCTGCCGGCTCGCTGATCTGCATGAGGCGCCGATCGCCCAGGCGCGCGCCGACCAGCGGCACCGAGGCCTGCACCAGAGACAGGGCGAAAGCCAGTATCAGCGCAAAATGGCCGAGTTCGACGCTCATCGGCGGCACCGGAAGATCATTGTTCCTGCCAAACGCCCCGCTCCTTCAGGCTCTCCGCCATCTCTCGCGGCATATAGTTCTCGTCGTGCTTGGCCAGCACCGTATCGGCGACAAAGACGCCGTCGGTGCCCAGCATGCCCTCCGTCACGACGCCCTGCCCTTCCCGGAAGAGGTCCGGCAGGATGCCGTTATAGGTGACCTGCACGGAGTTGTCGGCATCGTTGATGGCAAAGCGCACCTGCGTCCCCTCGCCACGCACGACGGAACCGGCCTCCACCAGACCGCCAAGCCTGATGCGGTCGCCGGCCGCGGCCGGCCGGGTCAGCAGGTCGGCGGGCATATAGAAGTAGGACGTTTTCTGACCCAGCGCATAGAAGACGAGCAGCGCCGCAAGCGCCAGAAAGCCCATGCCCGTGCCGATGACGGCTAAACGTTTTTGCTTGCGGGTCACGATCTACCTATTCCGTTGACGAAACGCCCAGTTCCTTCGCGAAGGCGCTCAGCGCATCCGCCTCCGCGCTGCCGGCTTCGAAAGCTGCCAGCGCGCGCTCAAGGGCGTTTTCAGCGTCCGATGGCCTGTCGAGCACGACATAGGATCTTATCAGACGGCGCCAACCCTCCGCATCCCGCGGATTGTCGCGGAGCTTCGCGTCGAGGCTGGCCACCATGCCCTCGATCATCCGCTGACGCTCGACCGCCGACATGCCGTCGGCCGCCGCGGCGTTCCGGGAGGGGCCCGCCTGCGTCTCGGCCCCCGGAAGGCTCGCAAGGGCGGAAGCGGCCGCTTCCCTCCAGGGGGAGGCATCGTCGAGTTCCTCCGCCATGGCGCGCCATATTTCGCCGGCGCGCGCATTGTCGCCTTCCTGCGCAGCCGCCATGCCGAGATAGAAGCGGGCGCGGGGATTTTCCGGATCGTGCTCGCGGGCCCGCGTGAACGCCGCCTCGGCCTCGCCGGTCACCACGCCCTCCCCGACGCCGACGAGGGCTTCGCCAAGGGCGGCTTCGCGTTCGGCGGTGCTGCCGGCCGTGTCGATCGCCTTCTGAAACGCGTTGGCCGCGTCCCGATACCGTCCTAGGCGGAGATAGACGGGACCCAGCGTGTCCCAGCCGCGCGCGTCCTGCGGGTTTTCGGCGAGATAGTTTTCGGCGCGTTTAAGCAGTTCCTCCAGCGAAGCCTGGGCAGGATCCTTCTCGAGCCGCGCCGCGAGCGGCTGCGCCGGCATGTCCGGCCGGCCGATGAGCTGATACGTTGCCCAGCTCACCGCCGGCACCGAAAGAACGGCGGCGATCGCCACGATCTTGACGAGCATGCTCCGGTAGCTGCCGGGCGGTTGCCGAGACGGCTCGCTCTTCTGGAGCGCCAGGATGCGCCGGCCGATTTCAGCCCGCGCCTCTTCGGCCTCGCGTCGGTCGAGCAGTCCGCGCTCGTGTTCGCGCTCGAGCTCGGCAAGCTGGTCGCGATAGACGGCGATGTCGTGCTGGGTGCCCTCCACAGGCCCGGAATTCTTGCGCAGGAAGGGGCGCATCACCGCCAGAGAAGCGGCAAATGTGAGCAGTGCGGCAAAGATCCAGAACATCATAGCCACCCATACCCCGTCGCTCGACCCCGTGCCAACCTGACGTAGATGCGGCCTTTTGGCATTCAAGGAAGCGACAAGCGGCAGCCGGCTCAGTTTAAGAGCGTCCAGCTGCCATCCTGGTTACGGCAGGCGGTGCCACGCACGGACCGGCTTTGCCCGTTGTCCTCGATCATATGCGTGAAGGGCCGGCAATCCTGCGATCCGACACGGTAAGGCTGCGCCGCGATGACCGTTCCCGCACGCCCCGATTTCTCGTCGCGCCAGGTAACCGCTTCGCCAGCCATGCCCGTTTCCAGCGCCTTATACTCCGCTGCGAGCGCGGCGATCTTTTCGCTTCGGCTGAGATCGTCGCCGAGGCCGCTCATCAACAGTCCCGCCCCCACGATGCCGCTGATGGGCTGCTGCCCGGCCGCGTCGGGCTGCGTCAGCGCATTGGGCTCCGGGGGGGCGCCGAGGACGCCCGCGGCGCAGCCGGATAGCGCGATCGCGGAAAGCATAGCCAGTGCCGCAGATTTCATGGTGCTCGCCAATTCCCGATTCCACCCTTTTGCCGGCCGCCCTGGGCCTACCGAGAACATGGTTAATAGATCATGTTTGTCGGAAATTTGTCCACCGGCATCCAACCCCGGCGTGTATCAGGCGCACAGCAGCGTTACCACCGCTTTCAGCCCGCCGAGAGGCGAACGCTCCAAGGCAAGCTTGCCGTTATATTCTTCCACCAGGTCGGCGACGATCGCCAGGCCGAGGCCGGTTCCAGGCTTGCTCTCATCGAGACGCCGGCCGCGCTTCAGCGCCTGCCGGGCCTGTTCCGGCGGGATTCCGGGCCCGTCGTCTTCGATCACTATGGAGAAGCAGCCCTCGCTTCCTTCCTCGCCAGAAACTGCATGCAGCGACAGCACGACGCGGGAGCGAGACCACTTCATGGCATTTTCCAGCAGATTTCCGGCGATCTCCTCGAGATCCTCGCGCTCTCCCGCGAAGACGAGTTCCGCGTCGGGCAGCTTCAGGTCCAGCCGCCTGTCGCTGTTCAGCTTCGCCGTCACCCGCGCCAGGCGCTCCAGCGTCGCGTTCACCGGCGTGCGAAACGACAGCGTGCCGTGCTGGGCTGCCGCGCGGGCCCGCTGCAGGTAATGGTCGATCTGCGTCTGCATTGCCGCGGCCTGCCCGGCGATCAGCCGGCCACGCTCGCCGCCGAGCGCATCGCCCTCGTTCATGAGCACCGCGAGCGGCGTCTTCAGCGAGTGCGCCAGATTGCCCACCTGCTTCCGCGACCGCTCGACGATCCGCCGATTGCTTTCGATCAGCGCGTTGGTTTCCTCGGCCAAGGGCGCGATCTCCGTCGGGAAGGGGCCGGCAAGGCGCTCGGCGCTGCCGGCACGGATGTTCGCGAGCGCATGCCGGATGCCGCGTAACGGTCGCAGAGCCAGAAGGATCGCCACGACATTGATCAGGATCATGCCCAGGCCGAAGATCGCCAGATAGCCGAACAGCCTGCGGGCGAAGGCGGCGATTTCCTCTTCCAGCTCGCTCAGGTTGCCCATGACCCTGAACCGGGCGATGCGTTCGTCCTCCCCGAGCACGACCTCGGCCTCCAGCACCTCCACCTGTTCGCCGCCAGGGCCCGTGACCACATATTCACGCTGGAAATTTTCATCGAACGGCACGTTGTCCGGAACGTCCGGCGGGGCCGACGCAGCAAGGGAAGGCGAATGCAGGCTGTTGCGCAGAGCCTGCGAGGCGGGCTCGACCGACCAATACCAGCCCGAAAGTGGCTGGGAGAAGCGAAGATCGCCGAGATTGGGCGTGCCTGACAGGCGGCCGGTTTCCGATGCGCTGACCGAGGCGATCAGGTTGAAAAGATGCGCCGACAACACGCTGTCGAACCCGCGGTGGCTGACTTGCCGGAAGAGTGCCGAACTGACGGTTGCAATGACGACAAGCGCGATGATCGCCCATGCCGAGGAGAACGCGACCACCCGAAAGGTCACCATGCCGACCACGCGCTTCAGCCGGTCGCGAAGCGTGCCATTCGAAAAGACGTTCGGCTGCCGGCCGTTAGGCATCCGGCTCGCGCATGCGGTATCCCATGCCCCGAACCGTTTCTATCAGGTCGACGCCGAGCTTCTTCCTGAGCCGGCCCACGAAAACCTCGATCGTATTCGAATCACGGTCGAAGTCCTGATCGTAGAGATGCTCGACAAGCTCCGTGCGCGAGACGACGGAGCCCTTGTGGTGCATCAGATAGGCCAGCATCCTGTATTCGTGCGAGGTAAGCTTCAGCGAGACGCCGCCGATATCGGCCCGCGAGGATTTGGTGTCGACGCGCAGCGGCCCGCAAACCAGCTCCGATGTCGCATGGCCGGCGGCCCGGCGTATGAGCGCCCGCAGGCGCGCCAGCACTTCTTCCATATGGAACGGCTTCGTCACATAGTCGTCCGCACCGGCGTCGATCCCGGAAACCTTGTCGCTCCAGCGGTCGCGCGCGGTCAGGATGAGTACGGGCATGACACGGCCGTCCTGCCGCCAGCGCTCCAGGACGCTGATCCCGTCCATCTGCGGAAGGCCGATGTCGAGGACCACCGCATCATAGGGTTCGGTATCGCCGAGGAAGTGGCCTTCCTCGCCATCGAAGGCTCGGTCCACTACATAACCCGCATCGCCGAGAGCGTCACAAATCTGCCGGTTGAGATCCTGATCGTCTTCGACAACGAGAACTCGCATGAAATGCCTCTCAGGAATATACCGAACTATCTATGGTCTAGCCGGCCGGCACCGTGAATTCGGCGCGCTTCGGGCGTTCCCCGTCCTTGCCGGGAACCAGTATCACAATGCTGCAAACCGTGGTGCCACCCTGGGATTGAGCGGTCGCTTTAGCCAGTGCCCCGCGATTCTCCGCCGCGATGCGCTGGCCGATCGCATAGCAGTCGGCCCCATTCTGGGCCAGCAGCTCCGGCGCTTCTTCCTGCGCCCATGTGCCACCTGCACATGCGGCCACAAATGCGATTGCGGCAGTGACTACGGAGACGGCGTGGTGCTTTTTCATACCGCTCGTTTAACGCAATCTGTCTGAATGGGGAATGAATAACTCGCCAGGCGCCCGCCCCGCGCATCGCACGGGGCGGGCGGAGGGTTTCAGCCGATCAGGCTCCGTGCGCCCACACGGCCCAGTATGGCGACCAGTCCGGATATGGCGGCAATGGCCTGCAGCAGCGTCTCCGACAGCGCGGCCGCATCGAGCCCGTCGACTGGCAGCCCGAACATGCCGGCGAGCGCGGTGGCAATCGTCACCAGCGAGGCCCAGATCGTCTTCGACAGATACCAGGGTTTTGTCATCGTCATTTCTTCCTTCTCCTTTTGCTCTCTTAGTACCTCAGCCGACGGCGAAGGCGCGGCGCGCCGGCAGGCCCGGGCCGACTGTCTCGCTGATCTGGCGGACGGTGATCTCGACCGTTTCCGGCAGCGTGCCGAAATCGTCGATCGCCATCTCGATCGTGTAGTTCCATTGGCTGTTCCCGACCGTCTCGCTGCGCACAGGACTGCCGCCCGGCGGCGCCACGTCGATCCGATAGAGTTCCTGCGCCTCGCCAAGCGGAATGTCCTCGCCCAGCCAGCTATCGCCGTCGATGCGGCCACGGCGTATCCAGTTGACGGCAAGGCCGTCCTGACCGGCCCGGCCGGCGAGATGGACCGGCGACAGGGGCGTCAAGGCGCGCAGGCCGCCAGCCGCTGTCACCTGCGTGAACGCGTCCGCCGAGATGTCGCCACCGGCATGCCCCACCCGCCAGTTCAGCTCCAGGCCGATCTCGCTCGGCCGCAGCCCCGCGGGCGCCACCGCATCGTCAAGCAGCACGAACGGGGATCCGGCCTCCGCGCCCGCCGCCATGGCGTCGTCGGTGCCGAGCTGCCCGCGCAACAGGCCCGTAAGATGCCATGTCCCGGCGGATACCTCCTCGGCAGCTTCGAACTGGACGATTTCCCAGATGCCGATATGCGACCGTATCGCCGCCGCGTTCGCACCGCTCAGCAACTGCGTGCGCGAAACGCTCGCCAGTTCGCCGTCGAGGAGACGCACATCGACGGCCGCCGACCGGTCGATCCGTCCGGCGGCCGCGCCCATGGGCAACGCTGTGACCAGCGTCCCCATGGTCGCGCGCTGCGGCAGCGTCGTGCGCAGTTCGAACCCCGTATCCTCGGGCGAGGCCAGAAGAGCCTGCGTTTTCCATGGCCTGGCGCGAGCGGCGATGCGAAGCTGGTCCTCGACCTTGTCCGAGCCGCCGCGCAGCGGCAGGTCGAGCATCAGGGCGTGCGGCCGGCTGTCGGCATAGACAGGCGGCTGGGACCGGTCGGGCAAGGGTTTGGCCGGCGTCGACGGCGCGATCCGCACCAGCCGCCGCGCCCTCACACTGCGTACAAGACCGTCCTCCACCTCCTCGACCACATATTCGGGCCCCTCGGCATCGAGCTTCAATACCGTTCCCGGATGGATCGCCTGCCGCTGGAGGGGCAGCGAGAACCGCACCTGTTCCCGCCCCGCCCACAGGCGCCGCACCCAGTCGTCGGCCAGCCGCTCGGCCTCTTCCTGAGGCAGGACGCCGGGGAAGCCTACATAGCTCGTGCCGTTTCCCTCGGCCCCCAGATACCCGGCCGCCGCCGTGGCCGAGCGGTGCTCGTTCATCTCATCGCGAAAATCCACCTGGACGTATTTCGGCATTTCGTGGTCGGGCCGGCGCACCCGCTCCACCACCGCCGAATCCGCCGGAAGCACCCGATCTCCCGCGATTGCGGCTTCGCCGGCACTGGCGCCTTCGGTCGCGAACACGAGCCCCTCGGCCGTCTCCCGCACGGACAGCCGGAAGAGGCCGACCAGGGGATCTAGAACTGCGCGCGCCGTCGCGGGCTGCGCAACCAGATAGCCCGACACCATGCCGTCCACGCCGTCCGTATCTGCCGGCGGCAGCCCGTGGTCGGCCAGGACAGCCTGGATGAGGTCGCGAAGCGCGACGCCGCTCAGCCGTCCGTTCAGCCAATGGCCGGTCGTCCAGTTCGCGCCGTCGCCCCACGTATCGGCGAACAGGGGAAAGGAAGGGAACGGCCGGGCATCCCAGGCCCAGATGCTGATTTCATCCGTATCGACCATCGTCCCGCCATAGACGGGAGAAACAGGATTGGCTTCCTCGCCACTCTCCAACCAGTGATCGTAGTGCGCCGAAAGCAGCGCATACTGCGCCATGTCCGAGCGCCCGCCCGAGGAAAAATAGGGCAGCGCGTTCTCCGACGATTTGGGATCGGGAAAGACGTTCGGCTGGTTCGGTCCCTTGTCCACCGCCGCGCAGCCGAGTTCAGTGAAGTGGATGGGCTTGGATTTCGGCTGCCACGCCGTCGGCGATGGCTGCTGCACGCCACCGATCCGGTTGAAATGCTGGTTGGACCACCAGCTCTTCAAGTCCTTGTACCGATAGACCCATGGCTCACCGTAGGCCCCGTCGGAAATGGGCGTCCGCAGGCGCGCGGCGCGGTCCGCAGCGCTGGCGTAATACCAGTCGAACCCCTCGCCGGATGTGATCGCCGCCCGCATCCTTTCGATATCGTAGGGGCTTGCGAAACCGTCCGGATTGCCGCCGCCGATATCCTCGTCGCGCCAGTCCGACAGCGGCATGTAATTGTCGATGGCCACCGAATTGATAGCCGGATGCGCCCACAGGCTGTCCAGATGGAAGAACACGTCACCGCTTCCGTCCGCCGGCTGATGCCCGAAATATTCGGTCCAGTCGGCGCCATAGGTGAGAACCGGCCCTTCCCCGATCAGCGCGCGCACCTCGCCGGCCAATGCCTCCAGCGCCTCGACGAATGGAAACCGGTTCTGGTTCTCCCGCACCGCGGTCAGCCCGCGCAGTTCCGAGCCTAGGAGAAAGCCGTCGACACCGCCGGCTGCGACAGCAAGGTGGGCGTAATGCAGGATGAAGCGCCGATAGCTCCATTCACCCGGACTGCCGACAAACGGGATCGTGTCGCCAGCAGCGGAAAACTGCCCCGGCTCGGCGTTGCCCACCAGGTTCTCGATCTGCACGCGCGCAGCCGGCGTCTTGTCGACCGTGCCCGGCTGCCCCGGCGCCGGATGGCAGCTGATGCGCCCCCGCCAGGGATAGACGGCCTGCGCTGCGCCTCCGTAGGGATCCGGCAGGCCGTTTCCCGGCGGCACATCCATCATGATGAACGGGTAGAGCGCCACCTTTAGGCCGCGGCCCCTGATGGCGCTTATCGCATCCATCACCGAACGGTCGGAGGGCGTGCCGCCGAACGCGGCGCGACCGTCCACCTGGGAGACGACCCGCGCCTGTGCCCGCGATATCCCCGAACTGAACCAGGACTGCGACAGGCCGCCGGGACTGGCCTGCGTCACCATCGGCTCGATGCGGCAAGCCGCAGCCCGCAGGTCGGTGCCGAACCACGTTACCACCAGCGAGACCGTCTTCAGATTGGGGCACAGCGCCTGCAATTCGTCGAGCGAGGCGTCAAGATCGGTACCGCCGCCCAGCGTATGGCGGTTGACGGCTTCGGTCTCACCCGGCGCGATCTCCTTCGTCACCAGTGTCGGCGACAAGCCGTATTCCGTGGCGCCCGGTATCAGCGCCACCGACCGCACGCGCTCGTTCAAAAGGCCGGCGGTGCGGACCACCTCGAACTGAAACTGCGGAAGCCGATTGCCGTATTCGTCGATCGGCAGCCGCTCTATCACCGCATAGGCCGTCCCGCGATAGGCCGGCGCGTTGCCGGCGCCCTGCTTGGCCTCGATCAGCGGATCGACGGGCTGGTTCCTCCCGCCCCGATAGACGCGAATCTCCACCTTCGTCTGGTCGATCTCGCGCCCGTCTGCCCAGATTCGGCGCACTCCCGCGATCTCGCCTTGGCACAGCGCGAAGGCGGCATTGGCGAAATAGCTATAGGTGGTAACCTTCGGTCCGCCCTTGCCGCCCTGCCTGGTGGTCGTGCTGGCTTCCTCGAAGCGGGTTGCCCAGATCAGCGTGCCCCCGATACGCATCGTTCCATAAACGCGCGGAAGGGGCGCGCCGTCTTCGGCCGAAAAGGGACGCGCCGCTCCGAGCCGTGGACCTTCATAGCGCTTGGTGCCCTCGATCAGGGCCCGGTCGATGGCGTAGCCTGCCAATGCGCCGGCGGCCGAGCCGATAGCCGACCCGACCGGCCCGAGCACGCCACCGAGAAACGCGCCCGCGGCCTGGAGAACGATCGTGGCCATATATCTCTAGTCCTCTGGGTTTTCCGGGAAATCGAAGACGCCGGCGATACGCTTGCGCCATTGCGGCACCAGCGCGCTTTCCACGACGCCGTGCCCTTCATAGGCATGGATGAACCGCTCGGCCCCGATGCAGATCGCGGCGTGCTTTGCGGGCAGATGCGGGCGCCACCGAAACAGGATCAGCCGCCCCGGCCCCGGCATGCGCGCGGGAATGAAGTGCCTCGACGCCGCCTCGAGCAGTCGGTCGCTGCCACCTGCCTCGGCCCAGTCCATGCTGTACGGACCCGGGGCCTCCGGCTCTTCCCCGTACAGCGCCCGCCAGACGCCGCGCACGAGCCCCAGGCAATCGCACCCGACGCCCTTGCGGCTCGCCTGGTGCCTATAAGGCGTACCGAGCCAGCCTGCGGCTTCGCGCGCCACCGCCTCGGCGATATTCCCTCGCGCCGGCTTCATTCGACCAGCGGCCCGCCGTCATGCACCTGGCTTTCGGTCACGTAGCCATAGGCCGCGTCGTCCCCCGGCAGATGAGGGAAACCTTGAAAGTTCACGCTGTTCGAAAACTTGGCCTTGCAGGTCGAAAAGCGCTTGTCGCAACCGGCGGTCACCACGATTGCCGTTCCCGCCACTGTCTCCGGCGCCGTCTCGCGCCACAGGGTGAGGCTCGCGCCCTGTTGGCCGGCCCTGTGAGCGGCCACGCGGTCGCGCCGGCCGGCCTCCGGTCCGGCAACCCATGTGACCACGCCCCCGTCGAACCAGCCCTGCTCATACCCGTCGAGCCCGCTCACATGGAGCCTATTGCCCTCCACCGACACAAGCTGCGCCTCGGCGCGAAAACCGGGCGTCGTCAGGTCGAAGCCGCAGCGGGCATCGCCCAGTTCCGCATCGCAGAACCGGCGCAAGGTGCGCCCGTTGATCTGGTCGAGCGCGGCCTGCGGGCTTTCTAGTTCGGCGACGAACCGGCCGTCGCTGCGGGTGATCTTGCCGATCACGGCGCTGCGCAGCGCCGTGAACTGGAGCGGATTCCGCCAGTTGACCAGCAGGGTCTCCACCCGCGCCCCGTCGAACTTGCCCCCCACGATGTCGGCCTCGTCGATGTCGAATGCCGATAGCGCCCCTTCCACATCGACGGTATCGATGCCGAGCCCAAGAGAGCTGCGCGCTTCGCTGGCCGTCAGCCCCGTATCGGGCGCGAACGCGGTGCCGTCGCAGGTCAGCGCCCGGTCATGATCGGTGAATCCCATCGTCGTTCCGTCGCGGCGGACCAGCCGCCAGCAATGGCAGATGGTCGTGACATCCTGTTCCAGATGCAGGGCCAGGTCCGGATTCAGCGCCGTCATCGCAGCACCTCCACGAGCGGAATGGATGGGATTTGCCCGGCCTCGAACGCCGTCACGCTCGCCACAAGGCGGTCCGTGTCGAAACGGGCGGGCACGTCGAAGACAAAGCCGGCCTGCACCGTCTCGCCGGCCTGCGGCACCGCGTGCGGCTCGAAAACCACTTCGCCGGTTTCGGATGCGATGGAATAGTCCGCCGTGATCTGTCGGACGGTGCCGTCGACCGCGACCAGCACGCTTTCGCCCACCGGCTTCGGGATCGGGCGCTGATAGGCATCGGCGCCCTCGCCATATGTCTTCACCAGCGCAAACCGGTCCGTGCTTCCATCGCCCGTGCCTATTGTCTGGTCGAAGGGGCTGGGTATGTTGCGCGGCGCGCACGACTTCATGTCGAAAGGGTCACGGAAGCGGAAGGCGTGGAGCGACCCGCGCCGCGCCTCGAAAAAGGCGATGACCGCATAAAGATTGTCGACGGAGCGCACGCCCGTCCCGGCATCGTAGTGCCGGCGCGACAGCGCCGTGCGCGCGTTCCGCTTTTCACGGCCAGATGTCAGTTGAACGATCTCGTTGCGCCGCTCGGGCCCGCCCGTGGCCCCGAAGGAGACGCCGAGCGGAAACAGCACGTCGTGGAAGCTTTCCATCTCGTGCTCCTACGCCCGGCGGGCGCCGCGCGAGACCGCGCGCACCAGCATGCTCGATACCTGCCCCTCCGATTTGCGGAAGGAGGCGGCGTCGGGCGTCGACACGTTGAACACGACATTGACGCTGCCGCCTCCGCCGCCCGTGGCCACGCCCAGCCGGCCATCGGCGCCGCGCGCCAGCGGCAGGATCGCCTCCGGCCCCGCCTCGCCCATCAACCCCATCCGCCCGCCGGCCGGAAAATATGTGGGGCTCGAAACCACGCCCCCGTCGGCGAAGGGAACCACCCCTCCCTTGGCGAAGGGCAACGCGGCGCCGAGCCCGCCGAGCAAGCTGCTGAACAGCGAGCCGCCCAGCCTCTGCAGCGGCTGAAGCCCCCGGTCGAGGGCCATGCCCGCCAGGTTCAGCCCGATCTTGCGCAGGATGTCATCGAGTGATTTCCCGCTCACCGCCGCGCTCTTCAGCGCGCCCGTAAGCTGGGACCCGAAGCTCCCGGACAGTTTTTCGAGATTCTTCAGGGAAGTCTCGAACGGTTCCGTATCGGCAGTGATGGGGATTTCGACGGGTTCAGCCATGATGGCCCTCACAGTCTGTTATCGGGAAAAGTCTGGCGGTTGTCGGGAAATGCCTGCATGAGCTTGTCGAGGTCGCCGCGCCCCGGCGCCTGGCCCGCCCCAAGTCCCAGCCCGGCCCCTAGCCCGGCCAAGGCCGCGGCCAGTTCGCGCGGCGTCATGGACCAGAAATGCGCCGGTGATAGCCGCAACAGGCCGAACCCCGCCTCCATGGCTTGCCGCCAGGGAAACGGGCGAACGACGCCCGCTGCGGCGTTCAAGGGTTTGGCGTGTCGGCCTGCTGCGCCCCTTCCGACGCTCCGAACGTCACCGCCAACAGCTCTCCGGCAAGCCTTGCAAACCCCGCAGCACCGTCCTCGCAACGCATGGTGCGCACGTCCGCGTCGCTCAACTCATGACCGCCGCCGCGCAGGCCCGCGCCAATGATCGCGACGATGTCGGCCGCCGCCATCCGACCCTCTCCCAGCCGCGCAACCAGCGCGTTCAGGTCGGCTACAGCGAAGGCCGCCTCGAGCTCGGCCAGCGCGCCCAGCGTCAGGCACAGCCTGTATTCGCGGCCGTCGAGCCTTGCCGCCACCTCGCCCCGCCGCCGGTTCACGCTCATGGGGTCACCGCGAAGCTGACCGGGCCGGCCGATTCCAGCGCAATCTCGAAGGTCACCTCGCCATCGTGATTGCCCGAGTATTCGAGCGCGGTGATCTGAAAATCGCCGGACACGGTGCCGAAGTCGGGAATGCTAAGCTGCCAGCCCACGATTTCGCCGGCGAAGAACCGCGCCCGGATCGCCGCGTCCGACTGCGCGTCCTTGAAAATGCCCGAACCGCTGATCGAGGCGCGCTGCACGCCGCTGCCGGCCAGAAGCTCGCGCCAGCGCCCGACGGAATCGGCGTCGGTCACGTCCACCGTCTCGCTGTTGAACGCCAGCCGCCTGGCTCTCAGCCCGGCCACGGTCATGAAATTGCCAAGCCCGTCCTCGTCGAGCTTGAGGAGCAGGTCCTTGCCCTTCTTTGCAGCCATCCCGGCCTCCTATTGCGAACAGATTTCGTTGTTGAACGGCTAAGCCGCCGGTTCCAGCACCGCGCGGAAGCGCATCAGGCCGTGATAGACGGCCAGATCCTCGTCGAAGCGCATGTCGGAGAACTCCAGTCTGAGGTTCACCAGCGCATAGCCGGTCAAATTCAGCGCGCCGTCATGCAGCAGCGCGCGCACCCGCTCCATCAGCTCCAGTGCCTCGCTCCTGCCGCGCCGTTTCGACCAGATGTTCAGCGTGAACAGGTGCTCGCTGCCCTCCTCCGTGCCCGTGCTCCAGTCATAGGTGCTGGCGCGGCCGAAGGTGATGTAGGGAAAATCCACGCTGGCCGGCGTGATGTCGAACAGCTTCGCCGCCCCCAGCGCCTGCAGCAGATCGGGGTCGGCGCTCAGCGCTGCATAGACCGCCTTCTGCAATTCAAGGCTCGCGATCATTCCGGCCTCCTTCTTCGGCGTCGTTTTCGGCCCGCCTGCGGACGCGCCGATATTCGCCGCCGCGCGCATCGGCCGCCCCCGCCTCCACCCTCGCAGCCACGTCGTGCATCACCGCCCGCAACGTCCGCGTCAGATCGTCCGCGGTCATCCGCATGCAGATCTTCATCGTCCCTCCTCGCGCACATGGCAGGCGAGATAGCGCCCCGTCTCGTCGATGTCGTGAATGCGGACGATGTGCAGGATACGTCCGGCTCTGAGGAAGCGCATGCCGCTGCGAACATCGCCGCGATGGCGGATGATCACCCGGTGCGTGGCTTCCTCCATGTCCTGGCCGGCGCCGAAGAAGCTGCGCGCGCCGAAAGGTTCTATCTGCGCGAAGACCGGGGCGACTTCCGTCCACGTCTCGCTGTGTCCGCCCGCGCCGTCATCCGCGACCGTCGCTTGCTGAAGCAACAGCTCGTGGCGCAGCCGACCGGGGTCGATGAACGCGCCTCTCATCGCAGCCTCGGCCCCTTGTGGGCGGCAATCAGCCGCAAATAGCTTTCGGGAAGCGAAACGGGCTGGCTGTCGGCGCCATAGATGCCGCGAAACTCGTACCAATGGGCGACGAGCATCAAGAGCGCCCGCTTCAACAGATCCGGCACGTCCGTTCCCGCCTCGCCATAGCCGGCGGTGAAGTCGATCTCGATCCCGTTCAGGGCCGTTCCGGGCGGCGGCCTGTCCTCCAGATGCAGGCGGGCGGGGTCGGAAATCGTGTCGGCCTGATAGGTTTCCGCCGCGATCAGCGATGCGCCGCCATCGGCGCCGAATACCGTAACCGACAGCACCTCGCGCACCGGTCCGCGCCGAAAAAGCACCGTCCCGCCCTTCGGCCAGCCGTCCAGCACCAGCCGCCACGACTGGTTGATCAGGGCCAGCCCCGTCGCGCGCTCCACTTCTTCGCGCGCCGCCCGGATCAGCCCCGCGATAAGATCGTCCTCGACGGCATGGGCCACGCGCATATGCGCCTTCGCCTCGGCAAGCGTCAGCGGCTCGGCCGCCGGCGCGACCGTTCGAAAAAGGGTCATGGCAAGTCTCGCTGTGATCAAAAGAAGCGGCCCCGGCGGGAATAGCCGGGGCCGCAATGGAAGCCGCTTGGATTGTGCAGCTCGCGGTCAGCTCTCGCCGAACTTCAGAAGCTTGATCGCCTCGAAGTCCTGGATGCCGCCGCCCACGCGCTTGGTGGTGTAGAACAGCACATAGGGCTTGGCCGAATACGGGTCGCGCAGCACGCGCACGCCGGTGCGGTCCACCACCAGATAACCCCGGCCGAAATCGCCAAACGCGATGGCGGTGGCATCGTTGGCGATATCCGGCATGTCCTCGGCTTCCACGACGGGGAAACCCATCAGCATGGCGCGGCTGCCCGGCGAGGCGGGCGGCTGCCACATGTAATTGCCGTCGGCATCCTTCAGCTTGCGGAGCGTGGCCTGGGTCCGGCGGTTCATCACCCAATTGGCGTTCTGGCGATAACCGGCCTTCAGCGCATAGACGGTGTCGATCAGGATGTCGGATTCGCCCGTAGCCGGCAGCGCGCCGTCGACGCCCGTCGGCAGGTATCCGACATTGCCCCAGCTCCACGAGCCGTCCTCCACCTGCGCATAGTCGAGAAAGCCGCGCGGCTTGTTGGTCCCGTCGCCGTTGATGAAGGCAGCTCCTTCCTGTTCGGCGAAGGCCGTCTCGATCTCGCCTGCGATCCAGGCGTCGAGGTCGACCACGCTGTCTTCCAGCAGCGCCGCCGTCGCCGCCGGCATGGCATAGAGCTCGGCGGTCGGAAACTGCAGCTCGTCCAGCGTGCTAGAGGCGGTTTCGGGCCGCGCCGCCGTTTCACCCACCCAGCCGACAGCCGGCCCGCCGATGGCGAAGGGCTTCTTCAGCACGGCCGACGAGACCTGCCGCACGCTGGCGATGGAGCGGATCGGCGAAAGGCTCGACAGCCGCTTGCCGATCGCCGCCTCGGTTTCCTCGGGCACCAGAAAGCCGCCGTCCTGGCCGGAGCCGTAGGACATGGACTTTTCCTCCAGCGCGCGCAGGCCGCGCTCGTCGCCACAGCGCACATAGCTTTCGAAGGCCTGCTTGTGCTCCATCTGGGCGACCAGGCTCACGCCGTCGCGCCCCAGCGCCGGCCGCGCCTTTTTCAGCGCGATCTTGTCGATGACCTGCTTCTGCTCGTCGAGCGCACGGGAGATGCGGTCGACCTTTTCCGAAGTCACCGGATCGGCCGCCGAGCGCGTCTCGATCTCCTTGATGCGCCGCTCGTTGTTTTCCTTGAATATCTCGAAGGTGGACATGAATTCCTGGAAGGCGCCAGCCATGTCGTCGTCGGCAGCCGATTTCACTTCCAGTCCGTGGGTGTTCTTCATTGCGTTCATTTCAGTTCCTATCGGTCAGGAGTCTCGTTGCCTGGCGGATGGTCGCCACCAGGCGTTCTGGCGATCCCGGCGCGGCGTCCCGCTCGCGCATCAGGTGTGCGAAGCCCTTGGCGATCACCGTCTTGGCTTCGCTTCGCGTCAGCCCCGCATCCCGCGTCAGCCAGCGCTCGAATTCCCGGGGGCTTGGCAGCCCTGTCCCGCTCCGCCCCTTCACCTGCTCGACCCGGGCGTCGGGGAGCATCGGAAAGGTGACGATGGAGATTTCCCACAGATCGGCCTCCCGGATGCGGCGCACCCTGCCCTTCTGGTCGTTCACCGCCTTCACGGTCTTGAAGCCGATGGACAGCCCGTCCAGCCCGCCGCTTCGCATCAGTTCCAGCACCTCGCGCGCCTTGGCGACGCCGGTGGCGAGCTGGCCGCGCACGAACAGTCCGCGCTCGTCCTCGCGAACCTCGCGCCAGGTGCCGATGGGCTGGCTTGGGTCGTGCTGGAACAGCATTCGGATGCCGGCCGCGCCGCGTTTGGCAATGGAAGCGGCGAAAGCGCCCCGCTCCACGATATCGCGCCCCAGATCCATCTGCCCGAAAAGGCTGGCATAGCCCGAAAAGCTGCCGTCGGCCCTCACATGCTCCAGGTCCAGCCCGGCGAGCTTGCGCTCGCCGGGCCCTGCGGAAGCCTTGTTCATCATCGCCGCTCTATCCTTGATTGCTCTGTTCTGGGTCGTTCGGAAGTATTGATCGTCTGCCGCCCGGCCGCGCCGGACAGGAGCCTCATGACAAAGCCGATGCCGCCCCAGGCGCACAGGCTGGCCGCGGCCGAACCCATCAGCATCACCTCGCCGGGCGTCAGCCTGTCGGCTATGCCCAGCTCGACGGCGATCTTGAGCCCGGCCGCACCGCCGAACACCACGCCGCAGACCACACCCACGCCGAAGCGTATCGCCGCCTCGCGCCTGCCGTCGGGCAGGATATAGGCGATGGAAATCGCCGAGCCGGCGACCGCGCCGACGGCCTTGGCCAGCCACAGCGCGGCCGCCTCCGAAAGTCCGTTCATGTCGAAATTTCCCTTGTCAGCAGCGGCGGCGCACCGCGCGCCTCATCGCCATTCGGCGGAAAGAAAAAAGCCGCCCCGAAGGCGGCTTCAACATTGTTCTGGCAGGAAAAGGCATCACGCCGCGGAAGGATCATGCCTCACGATCCCACCAGCGATACCCCCCGTTCTTCAAGAACCCTGAACGCAGCTTCCTCGATCTTCGATCAATGCAAACAGCCGATCCTGATCGTCGAACACGCTCTCATCGCCTTCGAAGTTACTGTACTCGATGCGGTCCTTGAAGAACTCTACCTCGAGCCGTGTGCCAACCATATGGACCGAGACCATGACGGCATCATCGCGAAGGTGCTCGAGGCGATACCAGATTTTCCGACTATTGAGAAAGTTCAGGAACAGAAGCAGATCATCGAGACCGCGGAGCTGCATCTAATCCTCCCATTTTCGATAGTCGTCTCTGTTGAGCAGTTTTAGGCAGCGGCGCGCCGCGGCATCCCCGGCTTTCACCAAGCTTCGGCGACAGGAGCATCCTCAATCGCCACTGCGCTGTTGGCTGCGCAGTGCTTCTAACAGGTCTGTATAAAAACGGCGTGCATATCCGTTATGAATGTAGCAATCCGATCCGGTCTTCGACCAGATTTCTGCCAGTTCAGCATCGCTCGGATCGGCAGCAAGCAGTTCTTCAACAAAACGACTCGCCATGGCTTGTTCGTGCGGCGTCAAAGCTCCTGCAAGATAATCGGGCAACTCGTCTTCAGATCGGACCACGAGATCGACGTCGGCATGCATATGGCGAGCCATGCGGCGAAACGCATCGGGAATCTTCATGTGTGCTTCTCACTCGTTTCTCGGATAAGCGGTATGCACCCGAAATCCTCGGCGCCGGCTCGGATCGTGAACGACATACACGCCGACGCCAAAAGTATCGCGCAAATAGGGCTGCACATAACCGTCTGTAACCGCCTCGATTCCCGTTTTCGCGCGAAAAACCGCGGTGACAAACGCGCCGTCAAGCCCACCTGTCGTGCTTGATCACATCGTCATTGTTTATGCAGCTCGCTCAGCAGATACGAAAAAAAGAGAGGCGCCTGCTTATCTGGCAATATCCAATCGGCTCCAGCGTCCGACCAAATGTCGGCCAGTTGGTTCCCGCTAAGGTCTGCGGCGAGCAATTCTTCGACAAAGTGAATGACGGTTGCTCGTTCATCCTCGGTCAGGCCCCCTGCGAGATAAGGAAAAAGCTCCTCCTCGGTTGGGGCAACAAGATCAATATCCTGATGCATGAGGAGCGCCATGTGCCGGAATTCCTTTGGAATTTTCATGGTCACTGCCTCATTCGTTTCGCGGGTTAGGCTGCAACTACGCGGAATCTGCGGTGCGTGTTGGGATCGTGAGCGATAAGCACGCCGACGCCATAGGTATCGCGCAAGCGAGGTGCAGCATGCTCCCCGTATCCGTAGGCTTCAATGCCGGTCTTCGATCGGAATTCCGCCGTGACAAATGCTCTGCCAAGTTCGCCACCTGCAACTGCCTCTACTACCGAGCGATTACGTGAGAGGGTAGCGTTGACCAACCTGTTCGCTGCTGCCACTGTGGGGAACGACCCGTCACGCTTGCGGCGTATCTCGAATATAAACCCGAAGTAGTGCTCCCCGCGAACACGCGCAAGCAGCGATTCGGGGCTTCGGCCCACATGGCTCCGTATTGCGTGTCCGCCAGCCGCTTCCTCGTCCAAAAGATCGATCCTGTAGCCTTGACCCGCCTCCGCTTGGACGAGTCGCACAATCTCGCCCTCAGTCCCGCTTTCCGCGCGGCCACTCCCATCCGTCCATCGCCCGCCATCCGGCCGACCCGCCGGCACGCGCGGCTGCGATTGCCAGTTCGGATTGTATTTGAGCGCCCGCTCCAGCCGCCGGGCGGCGAAGAGGAAGCGATACCAGGCAACCTGCTCGGCAAGCTGCGCCTCGATCGCCATCGACCCCCGCCTTTCCATCACCTAACCCCGCCCCGGCACGCCGTAACCCACCGCCTCGCGCTTCTCCTCGTCGGTGAGGAAATCCGCCTCGCCCACGCGCTTCCACAGCGCCTCGCGTTCGGCCGACAGCCCCTCCACCTGGTCGAGGTCGAACCACAGCCGCAGGTCTTCGCCGAAACGGTGGCTCAGGAACCCGCCCAGTTCCTTGGCGATACGACCCACCAGCGGCAGCACGGTCAGGCGGTAGAACGCCCGGTTGGCCTCCTGGTAGTTGGCGTAGGTGTTGTCGCCGGGAATGCCCAGAAGCATGGGCGGCACGCCGAGCGCCAGCGCGATGTCGCGCGCGGCTCCGTTCTTGGCCTGCATGAAGTCCATGTCCTTGGGGCTGAGGCTCATCGCCTTCCAGTCGAGGCCGCCTTCCAGAAGCAGCGGCCGGCCGGCGCGGGTCGCGCCGGAATAGCCCTGCTCCAGTTCCACCTTCAGCCGGTCGAACTGGTCGTCGGAAAGATTGCCGCCCTCCTTGGGCGCATAGACGAGCGCGCCGGAAGGCCGGGCCGAATTGTCGAGCAGCGCCTTGTTCCAGCGGCCGGCCGCGTTGTGGATGTCGAGCGCCATCAGCGCCGCGGCCAGCGGCGCGAAGCCGTAATGGTCGTCGAGCGGATGGAACAGCGCCAGGTGCAGCCCGTTGCCGTCTTCCTCCAGCGAGACCCGCCGCTTGGCATTCCCCGCCCGGTGCTCCAGCGCCACCGGCCAGCCGGCCGCATCGGCCAGCACGGTCACCCGGTCCGGCCTCAAAAGATGCAGCTCCCGCGCCCCCGCGCCCGCCTCCACCAGTTCCACATAGGCGTTGCCGGAAAGCAGCAGATGCCCGTAGAGCGTCTCCATGAAACCCGCGCCCGCCTGCCGCTGGTTGGGCCGCTCGAGCAGGTCCAAAAGCGGATGCGACCGCAGTTCCGCCGCGTCCTCATAGGCCAGCCACGGAATGGCGGCGGCCGCTTCCGCGATCATGCGCACGCCGCGATGGGCGGCGGGGTTTTTCATGAACCCTTCGCGCGCCAGCGAGGCGTAATCCTTGCGCGTCCATATCGCTTCGGCTTCCCGGTGGAGCGCCACGAAGCCTCCCATGGAGGCCTGCTTGCGTTCCGCCGGCGCGCCGTTCCCTCCCGGACGCCAGGTCCAGGGCCAATTCAAAGCCATGTCGATTTCCCGATTATGAGTTGGTTGGTGTCGCGGATGCGGCGGCTGCCGCCTCGCAGCCGTTGCGATCTCTCAGCCCAGTCCCCGCACGCGGGGCCGTCCTTCCCGCCCCAGCATCAGTTCCGTCAGCGCCCAGACGAGCGCGTCCACCCGGTCCGGCGACCGCCCGTCCGACAGGCCGTCAATGCCGAAGTCGCACATCTCGTCCTCGAGCTCGGGAAAGCGGGCGGCATGGCGCACGCGCCCTTGCGCATAAAGCGCGGCCACCGGCTCGGCGCGGGTCCACTTGCCCCGGCTCGCGCGCACCGGCTTCACCGGCACGGTGGCATCCACCGTGCGCAGCACGCTGGTCACCATCTCGCCGCCCTGGTTCACCTCCGCGACGATCGCATCGGCGTCGAAGCGGCGGTAGAGCGCCACGGCACGCCCGGCCCATGCTTCCGGGCGCGCGGCGCGCATCGTTCCGTCATGCAGCACCCAGCCCGTCCCCGTCTCGTCGACCCCGGCCACCACCAGCCCGCAGGCATCGGACGTCTTGCGGCTGGTGGCCGGCGGGTCCACGGCGACGACGATACGGCGCAAGGCCGCGGGCATGGCGCCCGCCATTCCTTCCAGCGCCGGGCGCGTCCACAGGGCGTCGTCGCGATCCTCGACCAGTTCGCCGTCGAGTTCCTGCCGTCCGAGCCGCGTTCCGCCATACCGGTCCTCGACGGCGGCGAGGAAACCGGACGCCAGGTTGTCCGCGTTCTCCGCCGTTCGCATGACGGTCAGCGTCGTGTCCTTGCCCGCGAGCAGCCGCTTTACCAGCGGCACCGGCCGCGGCGTCGTCGTCACAAGCTGCACCGGCCTCATGCCCAGCCGCAACCCGAACTGCAGCATGTCGTAGCACGCCTCCGCGTTCTTCCACTTGGCCAGCTCATCGCACCATGCCGCGTCGAATTGCGGCCCGCGCAGGCTGTCGGGGTCTTCCGACGAAAAGGCCTGCGCCACCGCGCCATTGTCCCAGAGCAGCCGCCGGCGGCTCGGCTCGTAGCGGGGCAGGCCGCCGCGCGAGACGGCGAGGATGCCGGAAGGTCCCTCGATCATCACCTCGCGCACGTCGCCCAGCGTCTCGCCTACCAATGCGATGCGGCCGTAGCGCCCCCCGCCGAACACCGTCAGACCGCGCACCAGCCCGTTGACCCATTCGGCGCCGAGCCGCGTCTTGCCCGCCCCGCGCCCGCCCATCACGAGCCAGACGGGAGCGAGCCCCAGTATCGGGTATTGCGACAGCCGCGCCGACATCACCCATTCGTCAAGAATCTTTTCCGTCAGTTCCGGCGACCAGTTCGCCGTCGTCGAGACAGCTGGCAAGCTCTCTGGCAAGCATGAGGATGCGCTGATCGATCGCTTTGAGGGCGGCGGCCATTTCTGCATCGCTTTTTATCTGCCTGTCTGCCGCGCGTTGGGGAAGGCGCGTCATGTCACCGATCTTCTCGATCATCCTCAGCATCGAGTTCAGCGCATCGATGCGCCCCTTGTCGAACCTGCCGGCCGCCTTTCCCGCGCGGCTCAACTTCTCGAACTCGCGCACCAGCGTGTCGGAAAGCCGCAAGAGCCGCCCCTCCAGCGCCCCGGCATCCACCGGGCCATCGCCGTTCCAGCCCTCGCGCTCCGCCTGCCTCTGCAGCGATGCCAGCGAGCGCTGCGTGGCCTCCGCCAGCAGTTCCAGCGAGGGCTCCGCCCCCTCGAAGATCGCGCGCACCGCCCGCAACGGCCTCTCCGCCGCAGTCGCCATACCCACCTCCTTCAGCCAATAAAAAAGCGCCCCGGCAAAACCGCGGCGCTCCAAAACCTCAAATCCGGAAAAGACACAGCGCCGCGCATCCAATTGGATGCGCAAAGGACGCTGTAACACTTTGAAATGGCGACAAGCCCCGGCGCAACCAACCAGCCGCCCCGGCCACCTTCGAACCCACTTTTCCGACGATGCCTGAACCCTATCAGCGGACCGTCACGCAGTCAAGGAATATTTTCCTTTACTGGTTAAGTCCCCCGCGCCGCCGTCTGCCCCCGCCCGCCGCATTTACCGTAAATCCAGGTCACCCCCCTCCGCACCGGCACAATTTCCCTTCCCACGGGTTAGAATGTGCTAAATATGCTTAAAAATGCAGGCTTTGCCCGAGCGATCCCATGAGGGAACCGGCCCGGGCTCGGCAACAGGGAAGAAGGCGCCCGACGGCCCACCATGGACGAAGAGCACAAGCGCCATAAAGCCAAGGCTCCACGGGCCACGAGGCTGCTTGAGATCGATGCATGGCTCGATTCCACGCTCTATGAGGCGGGTTTCAAGGCGTCTGAACTGTGGGAAAACCTCACCATCTTCTTCCGCCGCTTCCGCCTCTACGGTCCGCGCCGCGCCGTGGCGGAGTTCTTCAGCGAGACCTTAACGCTGCTGGCGGTCGGCTCGGTCGTCATGCTGGCGCTGGCGATGCCGGCCTTCCACGAGACCGCCGGAGACTGGCGCGCGCAGGACGATTACGCCGTCACCTTTCTCGATCGTTACGGCAACGAGATCGGCCAGCGCGGCATCATCCAGCGCGATTCCGTGCCCGTCGACGAGATGCCCGATCACGTCATCAAATCGGTGCTAGCCACCGAGGACCGGCGGTTCTTCGAGCATCTCGGCATAGACGCCATCGGCCTTCTGCGCGCGGTGAGCGAGAATGTGCGCGCCAACAACATCGTACAAGGCGGTTCCACCCTCACCCAGCAGCTTGCCAAGAACCTGTTCCTCACCAATGAGCGAACGCTCGAACGCAAGGTCAAGGAAGCCTTCCTGGCGATCTGGCTGGAGGCCAACCTGACCAAGAAGGAGATCCTCCAGTTCTATCTCGACCGCGCCTATCTGGGCGGCGGCACCTTCGGCATCGCGGCGGCGGCGGACTTTTATTTCGACAAGCAGATAAAGGACCTCACGGTCGCCGAGGCGGCGATGATCGCCGGCCTGTTCAAGGCGCCGGCGCGTTATGCGCCCCATATCAACCTGCCCGCCGCCCGCGCCCGCGCCAACGAGGTCCTCACCAATCTCGTCCAGGCGGGATTCATGACCGAGGGCCAGGTGCTGACCGCCCGCCGCAACCCGGCCACGCCGGTCGACCGCGGGCACCGCGATAGCCCCGACTATTTCCTCGACTGGGCATTTGAAGAGGTCAAGCGCATCGTTCCCCGCGGCGCCACCCATTCGCTCATCGCGCGCACGACCATCGACCCCGACTTGCAGCATGCCGTGGAGGAGTCGCTGGAGTTTCATCTGCGCCAGCACGGCAAGGACTACGACGTCGAGGAAGGCGCCGTGGTGGTGCTGGAGACGAACGGCGCCGTCAGGGCCATCGTCGGCGGGCGCGATTACGGCCAGAGCCAGTTCAACCGCGCCACCCGTGCGGAGCGCCAGCCCGGCTCCTCGTTCAAGCCTTATGTCTATGCCGCCGCCATGGAAGCCGGCTTCACGCCCAGCTCCGTCATTTCCGACGCGCCGATCTCCTGGGGCAACTGGACGCCTCAGAACTATACGCGCGGCTATGCCGGCCGCGTCGACCTGACGACCGCGCTGGCAAAGTCGTACAACACCGTGCCCGTGCGCCTTGCCCGCGACCATCTGGGCATCGACCGCATCGTCGAACTCACCCGCGACATGGGCGTGGAGACGGAGCTCAACGGCCACAAGACCATGGTGCTGGGCACATCAGACATGACCGTGATGGACCAGGCCACCGGCTACAGCGTTTTCGCCAATGGCGGCTATGCGGGCATGCGTCACGGCGTCCTGCAATTGCTCACCCATTCGGGCGAGGTGATCTATGATTTTTCCCGCGATGCGCCGCCGCCCCGCCGGGTCCTTTCGCAGCAGGCCGTGTCGTCTATGAACAGCATTCTCGTCCAGGTTCCCGAATGGGGCACGGGCCGCCGCGCGGCCCTTCCCATGGTGCGCTCGGCCGGCAAGACCGGCACCACCCAGTCCTATCGCGACGGCTGGTATGTCGGCTACACCGGCAATTACACGGCCGCCGTTTGGCTGGGCAACGACGATTACCGCCCCACCCGCCGCATGACCGGCGGCTCGCTGCCGGCGATGGTGTGGCAGCGTTTCATGGCCTACGCCCACCAGAACATCGAGCTGAAGCCCATTCCCGGCATCGAAAATCCGTTGCCCGAGCCCGATCCGGCGGCGGTGGCCGCGGCAAATGGCGGCAATGGCGAGGAAGGCAGCGGCCTGCGTCCGGCCCGCGCCATGCCGCCGGCCACGACAGACGCGCTGAAGGAGATCGCCGAGCGGTTCCGGCGCGCGGTTCCGCTCAAGCCGAAAACCCCCTCCGAAACCCTTTCTGCGCTTTGAGCACCTTTCCATCATGGTGAAAACGGTTCTTCCATTGCTGGTCGCGGTCGCCGTGGCGCTGGGCGCAGGGGCCGGCAGCGTCTGGATGATGATCGAGGAAGCGCCGGCCATCGACGCCCTGCGCGTCGGCCCATGGACCGCCTTTCCAAACGCCGGCACGCCGCAGGCCGACCCCTATTCGCGCGCCCGCTTCGTTCGCGAGGGCGGCATTCCGCTCGGCAAGGCGGAAGGCATCGCCTTCACCGCCACGCATGACACCGACGGCCGGGCGCTCCGCCGCGAATGCGCCTACCGTCTGTCGGGAGAACTCCCCGTCTCGCGCTTCTGGACGCTCTACGCAGCCGACCCCACGGGAGTCCCCTTGCCCCCCACCGGGCGCCGGGCGCCCGCGCTCCATTCGCAAAGGATCCTGCAGGCGCCCGAGGGGATCGAGATCACCGCGTCGCCCTATCCGGCCCCCGGCAACTGGCTCGCTCTTTCCGGAGAGGGGTCGATGCAATTGGTGCTGACCCTGTTCGACACGCCGGTCTCCACCAGCGCCGGCATCGAGCAGATATCGATGCCCGGCATCCTGCGGACCGGCTGCGGTGCTTAGCCCGCATTTTCCACACTCCCCGTGCCCTGCGCCCGTTCGAACAGGGGACGGGGTAAGAGAACGGCGCGGCGCGATGTGGACCATCGGGCAAGCCGTTCGAGGCACGCTGTCACCTGTCTCAACCGGCCGGGGACGCGCTTGCGGCGAGCCGCCTACGGGCGCAAGAGCGACGCAGGGCGCAGGGAGGGTGAGAAATGTGGGCTAGGTTGTTTTATGCACTCGTCCTGGGGCTGGTCGGCGCCGGCATTGTCCATGTCGTCATTCTTTTCATGCTGCCGGCCTATTCGGTGCGCGATGTGTGGACGCGCCTGTCGACGACGGCGCAGGCCTATGAGACGGTGGTCCTGTCGCCAACGGTTGCCGAGGGGCGCGTGCCGACCCCGCGCAACCCCTTCCTGAGAGCCGCCGCCTGCCGGTTCGACCTGTCGGAAGGTCTGCTCCACATCCGCGCCACCGGCCGCGTGCCCTTCTGGTCGATGGCCATCTATGACGACCACGGTCTCAATGTGTTGTCCATCAGCGACCGTGCGGCGGCAGGTGAGGATCTGGACGTGGTCGTTGCCAGCCCCGCGCAAATGCTGGCGCTGCGTCGCGAGGTGCCGGCCGCGTTTGCCCAGTCGGTATTCGTGGAATCGCAAGTCGAGCAGGGCGTGGCGCTGGTTCGCCTGTTCGTGCCCGACGAGACCTGGTCCGGGGTCGCCGGCGCTTTCCTTGAGAATATGCGCTGCGAGCCGCTCTAAACTATTGAATCTACGCATCGTGCTTCCCGCAAATCGATTCCGATTTTCGGGCCGATGCTCTAGCAGCGGCGGCCGTCAGCCCTTTCCGCGCCGTTTGGCGCGCGGGCGGCCGGCAGGCTGCCGCTTGTTCGCGGCCGCATCGACGCTCGTGCGCCGCTCATACCGAACGCCTGGAAAGATGATGATTTGCGCATCGCGCGGGGCCGCCTGGCGGGCGGGTCTCGCGGCGGTCTGGCGCCTGAATGGCAGGATTGTCGCCATGTCTCGCGTTCCCTTATGGGTTGGAGCAGCTACACAACGCCTCCTGACGCGAACCTGCGCCGTTTATGGTTAACGATTGGTTACCCGCCGGATCGCTGCCTGCTCGATCTGTCCGGAAAAAGCGGAGGCCGGTTTTCGTTTCCGGGATTGCTTTCAACCAAACAGTGAGAGTCGCGGCGCTTCTGTGAAACCGTGTGCTGGGCAAATGGTGAACGCAATCCTTAATGGCTGGGTTAATGGATCGCTAATCCATTCCGTCTAGTTTGACCAATGTACCGGTCCGCCGCGCCGGATAGCGTTGCGGCGGGCCATTGTTGTATCTGTTGGTAGGCGTTTTCTGCGTGTCATCTGCGGACTTCAGACATATTGCGTTTGGAGGGGGCCCGGGCAATTGCGAGCGTTTGTTCCGCGCCGCGGTGACAGCCTATTGCTCTCTTTCGCGGCCTACCCGGGAGGAGGTGGTCCAGCTCGACGATCTGGCGCTCGGCCTTTTCGACCGCGTTTCCACGGAAGCCCGCCGCTTTGCCGCCGCCGCTCTCAGCGAATGCGATCCCGCGCCCGGCGGCCTGGTAAAGCGCCTGTGCGACGAACCGGTCGAGACCGCTGCGCCCCTTCTCGTGCGTTCGACCGCACTCACCGATGTCGATCTCATCGCCCTCATCGCGCGTCACGGCCTTGCCCATGCGCGCGTCATCGCCCGCCGCGAAAATCTCCATCCCATGGTCGCCGCGCTCGTCCGCGCGCTCCTGTCCCGCGTCGAGAAAGCGTCATCGGGACCCGAGCCCCGTTCGGCTGCAACCGCGGTCGAGGAGATGCGCGAACAGTTGCGCGGCCTCATGAGCGAGGCGGCCGGAACAGCCGCCACCGAGGCGGCGGAACCGGCGCTGCCCGATACCCGGGAAGCCTATGACGCGCTGCGCGAGGCGGCTTTGGCCGTAGGGCCGGCGAAATTGCCGGAAACCCTTTCCCGGCTCCTTGCCATCTCCCCCGCTGTCGCCGCCCGGCTCTGCGACGGCGTTACCTATTCCGCGCTTATGCCGGCGCTGCGGGCTCTCGGGCTGGACACCGAAAAGGCATTCCTGATCACCGCCGCCGTCTATCCCTCGCAGGTCGCCTTTCCGGCCGGCATCCGCCTTTTCCTGGAGCGCTACCGTGCGCTCGACGCCGAGACCGCGCGCGAAAAGCTGGCGCTGTGGCGCAAGCGTTCGGCCGAGGAGACCGGTGCCCTCGCCCGATATGCCGTTCAAGGCTCGACAAGCGTTATATAGTCCTCCGCCGCGCGTCCCGTCTCCAGCTCCACCACCCAGATGTCGCTGTCGAAGCGCAGCTCGCGCTCGATGATCTGGTCTATGTCCGCATCCTGCAACGCCGTCTTGGCGGCGATGAACTGCCGCTCGTGGGGGCGTGCGGCGTCATAGCTCGTCTGCGGCGCGGGCGTGAACAGATCGACCTCGCCAAAGGGCTTGCGGAAAAGCACCATGACGGCGCCCGCCTCGCGCGCGCCGCGCCTGCGTATGGCTGCGAACCCGCCATCGGCGAACACCCGTCGGACGAGAGCTGAAACCCAAAGGTCGCTGGTGATACGCATGAAGCCACCTTGCCCAAGCGTCAAT
Source organism: Nitratireductor thuwali (assembly GCF_036621415.1). Taxonomy (NCBI): domain Bacteria; kingdom Pseudomonadati; phylum Pseudomonadota; class Alphaproteobacteria; order Hyphomicrobiales; family Phyllobacteriaceae; genus Nitratireductor; species Nitratireductor thuwali. Next base: position 3,472,541 of record NZ_CP030941.1, on the reverse strand, counting down.
TCGGCAGACCTCAGTTGGTCAGGCCGATCTCGCGCATCTTCGCCTGCAGCGCCTCGTCGGGCTCGCCCGTCACCGGCAGGCCGAAAAGCGATTGGAACTCGCGGATGGCCTCGCGCGTGCGCGCGCCCATCATTCCGTCGATCTCGATGCCGTCATTGCCGAACGCCTTCAATCCCGCCTGCACCCGCCTTACGGTCTCGTCGGGCTGTTCCACCGAGGCGGTGTGCATGCCGTCATTGGCGTTTCCGGCGGTGCTTCCGGGGGCGTTTCCGGCCGGGTTCGCGGCTTGCGGGCGAGGCGCCGGCTTGGGCGCAGGAACCGGCGCAAGATCGGCCACGTCCTGGCCAAGGCCGAGTTGGCGAAGCAGCGGGTCGTCGATCTCGCCGCCGCCGCTCAGGCCGACGATGCGGCGATAATTCTCGACCGCCGCGCGGGTCTGCGGGCCGTTCATGCCGTCGACGGGCCCCCGGTAGAGGCCGAGATCGCTCAGCACCCGTTGCACGGAGCCGACGGTGGGATCGCCGTTGGCGTTCATCTGATCGGACGCGGCCGGTTCGGTCGGCTGGTCAGCCGGTCGGCCAGCCGGTTGGTTCGAAGCGAGCACGTCGCGCGGCGCGGTGCGCGGTGCCGGCACGTCGGACACGATATCGGGGGCCGGCGCAAAGGTTCGCACCGGAGCGCGCGTCGGTATGAAGGCGCTCGGATGCGGCTGCGGCTGGTACCAGATGGCGTTGGCCGAGACGAAGGCCAGCGAAATGAGGAATGCCGTCGTTCCACCGACGGCCATCGGGTTGCGCGCCATGGCACTGCCCAATCCCGCAAAACCTGCGGCGATCCACCCGGCCGGGCCGGCACGCTCTTCAGGCTGTCTTGCGTAATGCGTCATCTTTCCACTCGCTATTCCAGACTTCCCGGCAGGTCGGGCCATGCTCCTCGCTGTCTTCCTCCGCACGGTGCCGATGGCCCACCGGCAGCGACACCGTCACGCTCGTACCCTTCCCGGGCGTACTGTCGATGCTCATGCCCCCGTTGAGAAGACCGACCAAGCCCTTCACCAGGGTCAGGCCGAGGCCTGTCCCCTCGACATGGCGCGTATAGTCGCTGTGCACCTGCATGAACGGCGTGCCCAGCCGTTCCAGGTCGTCGGCCGCTATGCCGATGCCGGTATCGCTCACGGTGAAGTCGAGCCTGTCGCCCAGACGGTGCGCGGAAACCTCCACCTGCCCGGCGGGCGTGAACTTGACGGCGTTGGACAGGAGGTTGATCAGGATCTGCTGCACCGCCCGGCGGTCGCAATCCACCACGCCCACGTCGTCGGCGATGTCTGCGTCGAGGGATATGCCCTTCTCCTGCGCCTTCTGCGCGTTCATGCGCATCGCCATCTGGACCGCCTGATCGAACTCGAAGGGTTCCGAGCCGAGCGCATAGGTGCCGGACTGGAGCTTGGAAACGTCGAGGATCGCGTTCACGACGGAAAGCAGGTGATCGCCCGCTTCGCGGATATGGCCCACATATTCGCGCTGCTTCTCGTTGGCGAACGGTCCGAACATCTCGTTCGCCAGCACGTCGGAGAAGCCCACGATGGCGTTCAGCGGCGTGCGCAATTCGTGGCTCACCGACGCCAGGAACTGCGTCTTCGACAGCGCCGCGGCCTGCGCGTTCTCGCGCGCCTCGGCAAAGGCCTGCTCGAGCTCGGCGGCGAGCCGGTCCTCGCATAGAACGCCGGCGATCGCTTCTGCGTCCCCGCGCCTCACGAGTTCAAGGAAGAAGGGCCGGTACGCGCCCTCGCCCGCTTCTCCAACGGCCCGGCGAAGCCGCACGCGCAGGGATTTCCGGTCGCAGCCGTCGCGCAGATCGGCCAGCGCCGAAAGATAGACCACCCGGTCGGCGACGAGCAGACGGTCGAAGAGACCGCTGCCAAGCATTATTTCGGGCGCGACGCCCAGCAATTGGCGTGTCCGGTCCGATGCCTGCACGATGTCGCCGGTCGGCGTCATCTGGAACACGGCCGCGCCCGTCAGTTCCTCGATCTCCAGCGGCCCGTCGCCACCCTCTTCCGTTGCGGCCTGCCCCTTGGAAAACGGAATCCGGGCGGCCAGCGTGGCGCCATAAACACTGATGACGAGCCAGCCCCAGGCCGGCGACAGGGTGCCCGCCGCTTCCCATGGAAACAGGGCGCCCGCTATCATGGCAATGCCTGCCGCACCCATGCCCGCCGCCGCGGCCGGGCGCGAGCGCCCTACCCATGCCGCCTCGATTGCAAGCGCAGCGCAGAGGCCGGCCATCGGCGCCGCCGCTCCGCCCGCAAGGGCGGTCAGCGATCCGGCGGCAGCAACGCCTGCGACGAGGGCGGCCGGCTCCACCAGCTGGCGCAGAGCCGTGGCGATCAGCACAAAGGGAAGCAGCAAGCCAAGGCCGAGCATCATCGCCGCCCAGGCCGCCGAAGCGGCACCATCCATGTGGCCGGGCAGCACCAGCAGAAGGCCGGCTGCGGCCAGCACGGGGCCGGCGAGCAGCACGCCCAGAAGCCTCTTCTGCCGCGCACGCTCCGCATCCTCCACGACGGAAGGATGCAACAGCCGCGCGCACGCTTGTGCGGCGCCCATGGGCCATTCTGCTGCTATGGAGGCTCGTGTACTCAACTCGACGCGCTCTACTCGTGTCCGCCAGGTCTGCATCTGGACGAATTCTCGTTCTGAAAGCGAAACTCGCACCCACCTTTTAAGGAATGGATAAGTGCGCGCGCCAGGAGCCCGTTCAATGCCCATATCCACCACTTTTTCGCTCCCACGGCGCGCCCGAATGCCGGCATGGTTAACAAAGCGTGGCCGGTTGCGCCCGTTGAAAAACCCTCGGGCGCAGACGCCGAAAGCCGCCGCTGCCGGCGCTTTTCGTGCCTTTTCAGAAGCTTCGCTGGTAAACGGAAGATTAAGCGGCACTTGCGCCTTCGTCGAAAGATCGATTCAACAGCCATCCTTCGCCGCTTTGAATTTCAATTGCCTCCAATTTTAGCCAATTTCTCAATTTGTCCTTGGCCTGCCTGTGCGAGATTGTTCGAAGGAAAGCCCCGGAAACCGGGGCGGCATTCTGGGGACTGTCAAATGGGATTTATCATACGATCCGCCTTCTGGCTTTCACTGGTGCTGCTCGTCATCCCGCTCGACACCGGCTCCAAGGGCGAAGGCCCGGACGCCGTCGGTCCCATCCAGGCGTTCTTCGCCGCCCGGGAGGCGGTTGTCGACATGGTCGGCATCTGCGAGCGCAAACCGGAGGTCTGCGAAACCGGCCGCGCCGCCCTGGCGACGATCGCGGCCCGCGCCAGGCAGGCCGTCTCCATCGCTTCCGGCCTGATGGACACGGAGCCAACGGGCGAAGCAGTCGTTGAAACGGCCGTCCAAACGCCTCGGCCCGACGGCCCCGCCCTGACCACCGGCAGCATAGAAGCCTCCGAAAAGAACGCCGAAAAACCGTGACGTCGGCCCGCGCAGCCACTATATGCAGCGCATGACCATCACTATTGACGCCATTCGAGACGATTTCGCCTTCCTGGACGACTGGGAGGAGCGCTACCGCTACATCATCGAACTCGGCAACGAGCTTGGCCCCTTCCCCGACGAGGCGCGGGACGACCGCCACAAGGTGCGCGGCTGCGTCAGCCAGGTCTGGCTCGTCACCGAAACCGGCGAAGGCGCCGATCCGGTCATCCATTTCAAAGGCGATTCGGATGCGCATATCGTGCGCGGCCTCGTTGCCATCATGATGGCGCTTTTTTCCGGCCGCCGCGCCAGCGAGATCACCGCCATCGATGCCGAAGGGACGATGCGCGAGCTGGGCCTCGACGAACACCTCACCCCACAGCGCGCGAACGGGCTGCGCGCCATGGTCCAGCGCATCAAGGACGAGGCAAACGCCGCCGTCGCCGCCGCTTAGTCCCCCGACCTGCCGCTCACCGTTTGATGCTGGGACGAAAATCCGCCGCTCCCCAATGCAGGACCGACCGCCGCTGCCGCGCGTGCCGCGGCTCATAGTGCCGGGCGAGTGCGCCGAGCGCCGTCTTCAGCACGATCTTGGCAGAGCGCACCGGCCAGCCGCGCTCGGCCTCCACCTGCTCCAGCCCCTTTAGAAAACAGCATATGTCGACGAGAACGCCCGAAAGCTCGGGGCCGACCGCGTCGAGGGCTTTCTCAACGCGCTGGCGTGCCGAAAGCGCCGCATCGGTCAGTTCGCCGATGCCGTTTTCGTGGCTCCCGCGCCGCCCGCTCGCCACCGCTTCACTCCAGTTCGCGCCGAGACGCGGCATGATCTGGCCACGCGTATAGTCGGCGCGCAGGCGCTCTCCGGCGCGAAATTCCCGCTCGCCGAGAAAGGCTGCTTTGTGCCGTCCGCGCTGCCTTGCCAGCCGGGCGAGCGGCGATTCGCGGAGATTGATCGTCATATCCGTCCACTGGCCGCCTATCTCGGTGCGCACCGTGTCGAGGGATCGGTGCTGGGTTGCGAAGGCATCGCCCGCCGCATCGGCCCGCCGGCTGCTCGCCACGCCATCGGAGGTGAGTTCGATCCGGTCGGCCCGGCGCTCGATGATGCCTGCCCGGGTCAGTTCCGCGACCACGTCCGGGCTTGCCGAAACCGTTCCCCTGTCGCCGCCGTCCACCAGTACGCGATCCGCGCGCGCCGCATTTTCCAGACGGCCCGGCCCCTTTGCCAGAAATCGGATCAGCCGCGTGCGCTCGCACCCTGCGCGCGTGGTATCTGCATCGCCTCGTTTCATGTCAGCGCGCCTCCATGTACCGGAAGGCGGCGGCCGTCACCCGCTCCGCCGTTATGATGATCTGGTCGAAGTCTGGATCCTCCCTCATATCCTCGATCATGTGGCAGGCGTGCATGACCGTGGTCCTGTCCCGGCCGAAGCCGCGCCCGATCTCGGTCATGTTCAGCCGCAGCACCACATGAGCGACATACATCCCGATCTGCCGAACGCGCGCCACGCTCGTGGAACTGCGGCCAGGGCTGCGCAGCTCCCTGCCGCTTACATCGAAAAGCGCTGCGGTCAGGTCCATGATGCCTTCGCAGATATCGGTGATCCGCTCATCGTTCACCGCGCTCAGCCGGCGCCAGTGCCCGATGGAAGGCTCGGCCATCGCTTGATTGCTCGCCTGGGCGGTAAGGTCGTGTATTGGAATCGTCGGCACTGAATTTCCCCCAGGGTTAAAAGGAATATATTCCTTATATCCCCTATCGCGGTAACCGTGAACAAATAAAGAACAAAAACCAACAGGGAGAATCGATAACTAACTGTTTCGATTGCCTTTTAATCTTCCACCCCGCCAAATATGCCGCCGATTTATCCCCGCTTGTCCGCCCTGCTGCAGAATGGTCGGCGAACACGGAGGTCAGGCATGCATTCTCTTAAGGCGGATATGGCGGCGTTTCGCAGCGCCAGACAGCAGCGTGTCGCGGAAGCGCGGCAGAACGCGGCATTCTTCATCATGACGGGGGTCGACTTGCAGGAAGCGCTGCGCTCGGCAGGCGAGGCCCGCACGGCAGTCCAGCGGCGCGTCTCACGCCTGCTCGAGCGCGAAAGGCTGAAGGGCCTTCGCGGTCACTGGAGCTATGATCTCAACCGGCACATCGCCCTGAAGAACGCTTTCGCCCGCTTATGCATGGAGAGCAGCCGAACGGAAGCGGGCGATGCGGCGATCTTGAAGCGCCGGCGTTCATCGCTCGATGCGGTCACGATCAGACGGCAGCGCCGCCGGCGCCCGCCGGCCGCGGGCGATGGCAGGCCGCCAGCTTGAACCGCCGGCTCCAGAAACGCGCCGGCCCGGAAACCTTAGGGATTTCCGGGCCGGTGGCAGCAATGAAGGATTATTCAGCCCTCGGCTTAACGGGCCTTGCGCTTGCGTCCCAAGCCCATTTTCTTCGCAAGCTGAGAACGGGCCACCGCATAGCTGGGAGCGACCATGGGATAGTTGGCGTCAAGGCCCCATTTCTCGCGGTACTGCTCGGGCGTCAGGCCGTAATGGGTCATCAGGTGGCGCTTGAGCGACTTGAACTTCTTGCCGTCCTCGAGACAGATGATGAAGTCGTCGTGAACGGAGCGCTTCGGATTGACCGCGGGCTTCTGCTTTTCGGCCGGCGGCTGCTCGGAGGTGCGGTTGACCCGGCCCAGGGCGCTGTGCACGTCGGCAATCAGGTTCGGCAGCTCGGAAGCCGGGACCGGGTTGTTGCTCACATAAGCAGCGACGACGTCTGCCGTCAGCTCAATGAGCATTTCGTCATTGGTTGTTTGTTGTTCTGTCATTTCCATTACCTTGCCCCAACATCATTTCGTTTGAACGCTTGCCGCCACCCAAACGTTTCATTTTTCATCTCTCTGAGAAGCTTCGTTTGAGAGTCCCCATCCGCAAACATAAACACGTATTCATGGTTTGTTGAATGCGGTCAACTCACAATTTCCTTCACGGCTCAAAATGATATATGTCTGTTATACTTAATTTCAATTCTTGCGCAACATTTCGAAAGCGATACTGCCGGCAATACTGCCGCATAGGCTCGAATGTCGGATTTGAAGATGCGGAGAAGTCGGCGCCCGGCCAAAACAATTACCGCGTCCTTTCGCGCGTCGAAATGCCTGCCGCCGGGCCAGCCGTGCTGCGGTCGCATCTAAGCGGATGACGACCGCGGAGGACAAAGGACACGGCGTGCCGGCGGACGCAGGCATTTCGACGCGCGAAAGGACCGGAAGCTCAGTCGGATGGCTTGGCTTTGTCGGCGTCGGCCATGTCGTCGTGAACCGAACCGTCCCAGAGGCGGTAGCCGGCCTCATAGGAGGCCTTGGCCAGCAGATGCGCGGATATGGGCGCGGTCAGCATGAGGAAAACGACCGCCGCCAGCGCGCGTGTCACCGTCGCATGGTCTTCGGCAAAGATGGCAAGCGCCACGAGCGCCAGTCCGGCGCCGAGCGTACCGGCCTTCGACGCCGCGTGCATGCGCGTATAGACGTCAGGCAGGCGGAGCAGCCCGATGGTGGCGACCAGCGTAAAAGCCGCGCCGATCATGAGAAGCGTTCCGACCAGCAGGTTCTGCAGCAGGTCAATCATTGTTGCTCTCCCCATATGCGCCGCCGGGCTCGTCCTTGGCGGTGGGCTCTTCCTCATAGCGCCTGCTGAGGATGAAGCGCGCGAAGGCGATCGTTGCCAGGAAACCGACCAGGCCCAGTGCGATCGCTATGTCGAGGTAGAGCGTATATCCGGTCCGGATGCTCAAAACGACGATAAAGCCGATTGCGACGAAGACCAGCATGTCCAGGCTCAGCACCCGGTCCGGCAGGCTCGGGCCAAGCACGACGCGCACCACGGCGACCAGGAAGGAGGCGCTCAGCACGGCGAGCGCGATGAGCTCCGCCAGGTCCCGGAAGTAGCTGCCATCGGTCATCGGAACGCCTCCATTATCTTGCGCTCGAAGCCCTCCGCTATGTCCCGCTTCAGCGCTTCCACATCGGAGCAATCGATCGCGTGCACATAGAGATACTTGCGGTCTTCGGAGACGTCGACGGCGAGCGTTCCCGGCGTCAGGGTGATGAGATTGGCCAGGAGCGTTATCTCGAAATCGCGGTCGGCCTTCAGCGGGTAGGCGAAGATGCCCGGCTTCAGGTCCATGTTCGGCGTCAGCACGAGCACCGCCACCCGCCATGCCGACAGCACCAGCTCGTAGAGAAAAAGCGCCGCCAGCCCGGTCAGCCGGACGAGCCGGGCGAAATAGCCGAGCGAGCCCACCTGTTCCCGGATAAGGTAGATCGCGCCCGCGCCAAGCACGAAACCGAGCACGATATTGGCCAGCGAGAACGAACCCGTCACCGCCGTCCAGGCAAGCGCCAGGAGTATGTTGATCAGGTAGAGGGTCATTGGCCGGCTCCCTCGGGATATACGGCCCCGATATAGGGCGCTGCATCGAGAAGACCGCCCGCGGCGAGTTGGGCGACGCGGATGAAGGGGTCGGGATAAAGCCCCATGAGGACGATCGGCAGCGACAGCGCCCCAAGGACCGCGTAGCCGAGCCTCGGCGAAACCGGGGCGGCCAGGCTCTCCTGCGCCCGCGGGCGCCAGATCGTGAGGATGAAGATCCGCCCCAGTGCCAGCGTCGTCAGCAGCCCTGTCGCCAGGATCGCAAAAGCCAGCCACGGATAGCCCGCATCGAGCGAAGCGCGGACCAGCATCACCTTCGGCCACAGGCCGGAGGCCGGCGGCAGCCCGGCGGCGGCCAGCATCAGGAGCAGCGCAAAGGCGGCCAGCATGGGATGGGCGCTATAGAGGCCGGACAGCGTGCGCATCGAGTAGCTTCCGCCGACACCGTTCATCACCCCGGCCAGGAGATAAAGCGCAGCCATGACGATCATCGAGTGGAAAGCGTAGAAGATCGTGCCGGAAAGCCCCTCGCCCGTCCCGAGTGCCAGGCCGGCCATCATCACGCCCACGCCCGATATGACGACGAAGCCGAGGGCACGGCGCAGATCCGTCTGCGCCAGCGCGCCCATGATGCCGATCACCATCGTCAGCCCCGCCACCCAGGCAATCAGGCCCGACAGCAATTCGAGCTCGGGCGGGAAAAGCATGACCAGCGTGCGCAGCAGCGCGTATACGCCGACCTTGGTCAGAATGCCGCCGAACAGCGCAGCGGTCACGATACGCGGCGTGTGGTAGGAAGCCGGCAGCCAGAAATTGACGGGAAACGCGGCCGCCTTCATGCCGAAGGCCAGGAGATACATCACGCCGAGCGTCATCAGCGGCGCGGTATCGCGCAAACCGTCGACCTTGCGGGCAATGTCGGCCATGTTCAGCGTACCGAAGATGCCGTACAAAAAGGCCGTCGCCGTCAGGAAGAGCGTCGTGGCGACGAGGTTCAGGATGGCGTATTTCGTCGCGCCGTCCAGTTGGCGGTGCTCGGACCCCAGCACCAGCAGCCCGAAGGACGAGATCAGGAAGACCTCGAACCAGACGTAGAGATTGAAGACGTCGCCCGTGAGGAACGCCCCGCCGACGCCGGCCATCATCAGGAGCATGAAGGGATAGAACCCGTATCGCCGTCCGATCGCGCCGATGTCGGAGATCGAATAGACCGCGCAGACCAGCGCCACCAGCGTTGCCACCAGCGCCAGCGACGCGCCCAGCGCGTCTGCCGCGAACGAGATGCCGAAAGGCGGCAGCCAGCGCCCCATCGTCATTACCAGCGGGCCGTTTTCGACGACACGCGCCAGGAGCCCGATATTGGCCGCCAGGGTGGCGGCGAGCGCGGCGATGGCAGTCCACGCATGCAGCTTGGTCTCGTGGCGCAGCATCAGGATCACGGCACCGAAGACGAGCGGGATGACGACGGGTGCCACCACCAGCCAATCGGCGGCGGCGACCGGCTCCATCACCATCGCGCGCGCCATGTCCACTGTCTTTCCGGGATCAACTGCCATGCCGTTCAATATCCAAGCGGGGGTAGGTCTTCGCCCTCGGGTTCGGCGACCCGCATGGAGTCCGTATCGTCGCTTCCCAGCTCCTGGTAGGAGCGGAAGGCGAGGACCAGCAGGAAAGCGAAGAAGGAGAAGGAAATCACGATCGCCGTGAGAATGAGCGCCTGGGGCAGCGGATTGGCCGTCGGCAAATCGGGCGTCATCAGTTCCACAGGAATGATCGGCGGAACCTCGCGCGTCACGCGACCGGCGGTGAAAATGGACAGGTTCACCGCGTTGCCGAAAATGGCAACGCCCAGGAGAATGCGGATAATGTGCTTCGACAGCATCAGATAGATCGCGACGGCGAAGAAGATGCTGACGGTTACGGGGAGTGCGGTCTCCATCAGGCGCGCTCCCTTTCTTCCAGCGCCAGCGCAATCGAGGTGATCGAGCCGACGACGACGAGATAGACGCCGATGTCGAAAAAGAGCACCGTCGAAATATCCACCGGCATGCCGAGCAGGTTGATGACGCCCCACTGGCCGGTCAGGAACGGCATTTCCATGAATATGGAGACAAGGCCCGATACCGCGGCCACCAGCAACCCGCATCCCGAGATGGCCATGGGATGGAAATAGAGCGAGCGGCGGACCGGCGAGACACCGCAGGCGATGCCATATATGGCGAAGGCCGAAGCCGCGATCAGCCCCCCGATAAACCCGCCGCCGGGCTCGTTGTGGCCGCGCAGCAGGACGAAGATCGAGAACAGCACCATCAGGCTGGTCAGATACGGCGCGATTGTGCGGAAGATCAGCGTTCGCATCTCACCCTTCTCCCTTCGGGGCAGCGATCGGTTTGCCGGCGCGGATGCGCACCAGCGCGAGGATGGCGAGGCCGGCGATCATCACCACGGCGATCTCACCCAGCGTGTCCAGCCCGCGGAAGTCGACGATGATCACGTTGACGATGTTGCGGCCATGGGCGATCGCCCGCGAGTATTCCGCGAAGAAAACGCTCAGCGTGTCGTCGAAAGGCACTTGCGTCACGCGCAGGAGCATCAGGCCGAGCGCCGCACCGCAGGCTGCGGCGATGGTTATGTCCACGGCCTTCTCGCCTGTCGGCCGGTGGTCCGCCTGCGAAAGCCTCAGGCGTGTCATCACAAGCGCCAGAATGACAACCGACAGCGTCTCCACCATGAACTGGGTGAACGAAAGATCCGGCGCCCCAAGAAGCATGAACAGCAGCGCCACGGCGAAGCCCTGAATGCCCAGCGAGACGATGGCGGTCAACCGGTCGCGCGCATAAAGGACGGCGCCGAGGCCGATGAAGGCGATGGCCAGAACGATCCATTCATAGAACCGAAGGTCGGGGAAAGCGGGCACCGCGGGCAGTTCGCCGAACAGGATCATCGGAACGAACAGCGCCAGTGCCAGTGCGACGAAGGTCGCCGTCATGTAATAGTCGAGGCGCCCGTTCTGGACGATGCCGGTCACGACCGAGGAGAACCGGACGGACCCTCTGACGGCCTGATCGAAGCCCTGGTCCGGCCCCCACCCTATCGCCTTCAGCGTCGCCGCCATGGCCTCTCGCCCGCGCGCCAGCATCAGATAGGCCAGCACGCCGAGCACGATGGTGATCACCGACAGGGCCAGCGGCAGCCCGACATGCGGCACGACGGAGATGTAGACCTCGACCGGCTCGCCCACCACCGCGCTCGCCATCGGATTGGTGATGAAGCGGTGGCTCAGGGTCGAAGCGAGCGCCGTCAGCAGGCCGGCGACGCCGAGCACCAGCGGCCCGAGCCACAACAGCACCGGGCCCTCATGGGCGTGCTTCGGCGTTTCGACCTCGGGGCCGGTGAAGGGCTTCAGCGCAACGGCGAAACCGATCGCGAACATCAGCGCATTGCCGACGATGGCCACCAGCGTCATCAGCCCGCTCCAGCCGCCGCCCTGCCAGAGACCGGCATAGATTTCCTCCTTGGCCAGAAAGCCGAAGAAGGGCGGCAGCCCGCCCATGGAGATCGCGGCCAGGACAGCGGCGGCAAAGGTGATCGGCATGGCGCGGCCTATGCCGCCCAGCCTTGTGATGTCGCGGGTGCCGGCCTCGTGGTCGATGCCGCCGGCGACCATGAACAGCGCGCCTTTGAACATGGAATGGGCGACCAGATAGAGCACCGCCGCTTCGGCGGCCTTCTCCGAGCCGAAGCCCGTCAGCATGACCAGAAGCCCCAGCGAGGCGACCGTCGTATAGGCCAGCATAAGCTTGAGGTCGGTCTGCCGCACGGCCAGCAGCGTGCCGACGATCAGGGTCGTGCCGCCGAAGATCGGCAGGATCGTTTCCCAGGCGACGGTGTCGCCCATCACCGGGTTGAGGCGCATCACCAGATAGACGCCGGCCTTCACCATCGTGGCCGAATGCAGATAGGCGGAGACCGGCGTCGGCGCTTCCATCGCGTTGGGCAGCCAGAAATGGAACGGAAACTGCGCCGACTTGGTGAAGGCGCCGCCGAGAACCAGCAGCAGGGCGGCAAGGTAAAGCGGCGCCTCGCGCAGCGCGCTTTCGGCCTCCAGCAGCGCCGACATGGAGCCGAGGCCGGTCATGTTCCAGATGAGCAGCAGCCCGGCCAGCAGCGACAGGCCGCCCAGCCCGGTCACGATCAGCGCCTGGAGCGCGGCCCGCCGGGAGGCTTCGCGGGCATGATCGAAGCCGATCAGCAGGAACGAGGTGATCGACGTCAGTTCCCAGAAGACGAACAGCGTCAGAAAGCCATCGGCGAGCACCAGCCCCTGCATGGCGCCCATGAACATCAGGATGAACGAGAAGAAGCGCCCCAGATGCGCATGCCCCTTCAGATAGCCGCCCGCGTAAAGCACGATCAGCGCGCCTATCCCGGAAATGAGCAGGGCGAAGGTCAGGGACAGCCCGTCGATGTACCACGAAAAATCGACGTCCAGCGAAGGTATCCAGGAATATCCCGCGACCACCGTCTCCCCGTCGGCGACAGGGCCGAGGAATCCGGTGAAATGATAGAACATGAAGGCGGGAATGAGGGCCAGCAGCCAGGCTGCGTTATGGCCGGAGAAGCGGACCAGAACGGGTGCGATGGCAGCGCCGGCGAAAGGCAGCATCAGAACAAGAAATGTCAGCCAATGCCCATCCGCCTCCATGAAGGTCCCCCGCTCCAAAGAATATCGACTGCCCGGGTGAAAAAGAACACCTCTAAACTCCGAATGGACATAGACGCTCATTTTCCCCGGGGCAAGGCGGGCGCGACAATCGGCCCCTTTATTCACACGGCAGCTACGCGATTGAAGTTTCCGTGAAGGACTGACATTTCCGGTCTGCCGGCACTACATAGGGGCCACGATTGTCAGGAGCACGAACATGTCGGACAACACGCATCTCAAAGTGCAGAAGACGGACGCGGAATGGCGCGAGCAACTCACGCCGGAGCAGTACAACGTCACGCGCCAGCAAGGCACGGAGCGCGCATTTACCGGCCCCTACTGGGACAACAAGGAGCCTGGCCTCTATCGCTGTGTAGGCTGCGGAAGGCCGCTGTTCTCATCCGAGACCAAGTTTGATTCCGGCACGGGCTGGCCGAGTTTTTATGCGCCCGTCGAGGAGAATGCCGTCGCCGAGCATGTGGACAGGTCGTGGTTTTCGACCCGTACGGAAATCCGCTGCGCCGATTGCGACGCTCATCTCGGCCACGTCTTCACCGACGGTCCACAGCCCACCGGCCTGCGCTATTGCATGAACGGTCATGCCCTCGATTTCGAGCCGAAGTGACCGGTGCTCCGGCCACCCTCGCATCAATCGGCGGGCTGGATATATCTGCCGTAAACCCAGCCGGTGACGAAGTCCCCATTGCGCGCGGGATCGTGCCAGACCTCGCACCAGCGGTAGCGCACGGCCTGTTTCTGGTGCCACTCCGGATCGCCGGCAATCGACAGGAGATCGAGCCCGCCAGTGCAGCGGCCGGTCATCTGGAGCACGGTGCCGTTGGGATAGGCCGTCTGCTTTTGGGAATGGCTGGCGGGGTATTTCCGCACGTTGAGCGTGTCGCCCCAGGGCACGTTCGTCACCTCCCAGGCGGCGAAGACCGTCGCCTCGGCGGCGCTGCCGATCATGCTCAGGCCGAGCGCGGCAGCCAATAGAAAAATGCGCATTGCTTCCTCCTTGCACCATCGGCTATCCCGATGGCCGATCGTCTCAAACCCATCTTGAATGGGAGCTGAAGGCCGGTTCCCCCCGGCCCTCCAGACCTTGGTCTCCATGTCCTCCAGAAAGGTTCACTTCATGCCGACAAAATCCGTCTTTCCGGCTCTTGAGGCTCCAAAAGCCGAGAAGCGGCCCAGAAGCCAGATCCGGCACGGCGTCGAGCTGATCGACGACTACGGATGGCTGAGGGCGGACAACTGGCAGGAGGTGCTGAAGGATCCCTCCCTTCTTGCCGATGATATAAGGGCGCATCTGGAGGCGGAAAACGCATACCAGCAGGCGATGCTGGCCGATACCGAGGATCTGCGCAAAGCCCTGTTCGAGGAGATGAAGGGCCGGATCAAGGAGGACGATTCCTCGATACCGATGAAGGACGGCCCCTATGCCTATGGCAGCGCCTTCCGCAAGGGTGGCGAGCATCCGTACTTCTTCCGCAGGCCCGCCGAAGGCGGCGAGCAGGAAATCCTTCTGGACGGCGACCGCGAGGCCGAGGGCAAGGCTTATTTCAACATCGGCTCGATCGAGCATGCGCCGGACCATCGCCGCCTGCTATGGAGCGCCGATCACAAGGGCTCCGAATTCTACACGCTGCATCTGCGCGACCTCGAAACGGGCTCCGACCTTGCCGACCGGATCGAAAACACAGCCGGCTCGGGCGCGTTCGACGCCGGGTCGGCCGGCTTCTTCTACACGCTGGTCGACGACAATCACCGCCCCTCGAAGGTCTTCTATCATCGCATCGGCCAGGACGCGGCGAGCGATCGCCTCGTCTATGAGGAGACCGACGCCGGTTTCTTCATGAATGTCGGGGCGAGCCTTGCCAATGACTGGATCATGATCTCGATCCACGACCACGAGACGACGGAATACCGGATCCTGTCCGCAGCCACGCCGGATGCCGAACCGAAACTCGTCGCCGCGCGCGAGACCGGGGTTCAATACGACCTCGCGGCGGCCGGGGACGAGTTCTTCATCCTCACCAATGCCGACGGCGCCAAGGATTTCAAGATCGTGCGCGCGCCGGCTGCGGATCCTTCCCGCGCGAACTGGAGCGAGGTCGTGCCGCACCAGCCGGGCCGGCTCATCATCGGCATGGAGGCATTCAAGGATCACCTTGTGCGCATAGAGCGGGTCGACGGGCTCCCGCGCATCGTCATCCGCGAAAGGGCGGGCGGCGCCGAACACGCCATCGCCTTCGACGAGGAGGCCTACTCGCTCGGTCTCATTGGCGCCGCCGAATACGATACCGGGACGATCCGCTTCACCTATTCCTCGATGACCACTCCGGCGCAGGAGTTCGACTACAATATGCGCACGCGCGAGCGCACGCTCCTCAAGACGCAGGAAGTGCCAAGCGGGCACGAGCCCTCCGACTATGTGACCCGCCGCCTCATGGCGCCCGCCGGGGACGGCGCGCTGGTGCCGATCTCGCTGCTCTACCGCAAGGACACCGCGCTCGACGGCTCGGCCCCCTGCCTCCTCTACGGCTACGGCTCCTACGGCATCACAATCCCCGCCTCCTTCCGCACCACGCCGCTGTCGCTCGTCGACCGCGGGTTCGTCTACGCGATCGCACATGTGCGCGGCGGCAAGGACAAGGGCTTTTCCTGGTACGAGGACGGCAAGCGCTCGAGCAAGATGAACACGTTCACCGACTTCATCGCCTGCGCCCGCCATCTCGTGGCCGAAAATTACACCAGCCACGACCGGCTGGTGGCCGAGGGCGGCTCGGCCGGCGGCATGCTGATGGGAGCGGTCGCCAACATGGCGCCCGAGGCGTTCCGCGCCATCGTGGCGCAGGTACCGTTCGTCGACGTGCTCAACACGATGCTCGACGACACCCTGCCGCTCACCCCGCCGGAATGGCCCGAATGGGGCAATCCGCTGGCCAGCGCCGAGGATTTCGCGCTGATCCGCAGCTACTCGCCCTATGACAACGTCGCCCCGCGCGCTTATCCGGCGATCTTCGCCCTCGCCGGCCTGACCGACCCTCGGGTGACCTATTGGGAGCCGGCCAAATGGGTGGCCAGGCTGCGGGAGCACAATGCGGGCGACCAGCCGATCCTCCTGCGCACCAATCTGGAGGCCGGCCATGCCGGCGCCTCCGGCCGCTTTTCCCGGCTGGAGGAAGTGGCGCTCGCCTACGCTTTCATGCTCAAGGTCACGGGCATGATGAAGGTCACCGGGAAGCCGGATAGCCGTTCGGCCGGGGCGGAACCGACTTGAGGTAGGCGGCGATGGCCTCGCGGTCTTCGGCCGGCAGCTTCGCCATGTTGGCCTGGACCGCGGCCATTGCCCCGCCGACGGAATCGAAATCGGGCGTGAAGCCGCTTTCCAGGTAATAGGCGATATCGCTTGCCGACCAGGAGCCGATTCCCCCTTCGCCCGGCGTGATGTTCGGCACGATGCCGTCGCCTTCCGCCGCGGGCGCGCCCGCCAGCCACTCGGCCTTCTTCAGCGCGCCCGTGAACGAGCGCGGCGTATGGCACTCGCCGCAATGACCCGGCCCTTCGACCAGATACTGCCCGCGCCGCACCTCTTGCGGTGCGTCCTCGCCGATCGCCAGCACCGGCTCATCGTCGAGGTAGAGCATCTTCCAAAGCCCCAGGCCCCGGCGGACATTGAACGGGAAAGAAAGCTGGTGTCCGCCCGCTTCGCCGGAAACGGGCGGCAGCGTCTTGATGAAGGCGAAGAGATCGGCGACGTCCTGCGGCGCCATGCGCGCGTAGGAGGTGTAGGGAAACGCCGGATAATAGTGCGCGCCCTCGGGCGAGACGCCGCGCAGCATGGCATTGGCGAAATCCTCCTCGCTCCAGGCACCGATGCCGTCGTTCGGATCGGGCGAGATGTTGGGGGCGACGAAAGTGCCGAAGCCGGTGGCCAGGGCGAGGCCGCCGGCCAGTTCCAGCTTGGCGTCGCCCTGCGCATCGGGCCGGGCATGGCACGAGCTGCAGCCGCCTGCCCAGAAAACCCGCTCGCCGCGGGCCGCATCGCCAGGCTCGATGGCCGCCAGCGCACGGGCATCGAGCCCGTCCGCCCCGGTCAGGAACCAGAAAACGGCACCTGCTGCCGCCAATACGGCAAGAAGCGCCAGCATCTTGCGCCGCATGTGCCTAGTTCGTCTGCAGACGGAAGGTCTCGTGGCAGCTCCTGCAGTTGGACAAAACAGGTCCGATTGCTGCCTGGAAAGCGGCCAGATCGGCAGGACCGTCCTTGCCTGCAGCCTCGACGGCGGCCTGCGTGTCGGTCTGGAACTTGCTCAACGCCTGCTGCCAGGCATCACCGTCTTCCCATATCTTCGGCGACGCCGACGTATCCTCGCCGCCGGTGCCTTCCGGAAAGAAATCGCCATAGGCATGCGAGACCGCGTTCAGCGTCGCGATCGCCGCCTTGGCGACAGCCGGGTTGTAGGCGATCTCGCCCTTCATCATGCCGCCGGACGCGGCGGCGGAAGCTGCCGAGGCCTGCATCAAGGCCTTGCGGACGGCAACCGGATCGTCAGCCGCGGCAACGCCTGCAACCGAGATCATCAAGGCCGAAATGGATAGGAGGATCGATTTCATTTGCGCTCTCCGGTCTTTTTCACCCGGCTGCACCTTAGCGGCTGGCGCGCTGAAGAAACTTAACAATCCTCGATATTCGATCACGCTTTCGTGAGTGATCCTCCGATAAGGAAAACCCGGCCGGAGCCGGGTTCTCGTCAGTCTGGATTCTCGGATCGCGGTGTCAGCCGGTGGCCTTCTCGTAGCACTCCAGGACATAGTCCCAGTTGATCAGGTTATCGACGAAAGCCTCGAGATATTTGGGCCGCGCATTGCGGTAGTCGATGTAGTAGGAATGCTCCCACACATCCACGCCCAGGATGGGCGTTGCGCCGTGCACCAGCGGGTTCTCCCCGTTCGGCGTCTTCATGACCTCGATCTTGCCGTTCTTGACGGCCAGCCAGGCCCAGCCCGAGCCGAACTGCGTGGCGCCGGCATTGGTGAAGTCGGCCTTGAACTTGTCGTAGCCGCCAAGGTCGCTCTGGATGGCCTTTTCGAGGGCGCCGGGAAGGCTTTTGCCGCCGCCGCCCTTCTTCATCCATTTCCAGAAATGGATGTGGTTGTAGTGCTGCCCGGCATTGTTGAAGAGGCCCTGATTCTTGCCGAAGGACTGCTTGACCACCTCTTCGAGGGACAAATTGTCCATTCCGGCCTCGGCAGCGAGCTTGTTGCCGTTGTCGACATAGGCCTTGTGGTGCTTGTCGTGATGATATTCCAGCGTCTCCCTCGACATGTAGGGCTGAAGCGCCTCGTAGTCGTAAGGCAGGTCCGGCAGTTCAAAGGCCATATCGGTCTCCCTCGTAATGGTTGAAAATCTACATCTGGCAAATGGGGTCGGAAAGGCATTTTGACAACGCCTGCCCCGGTCGAGCGCTCCCGATCTCACTCAGGCGGCAAGGTCGGCATGCGCCCATTCCCAATATAGTTCGCGCGCGCGTTTGGCCACCGGTCCGGGCTGCAATTTGCGATCTTCTATACCTGTAATCGGCACGACCTTCGAATGATTGCCGCTGGAGAAAATCTCGTCGGCTTCCATAAAGTCCTGAACCCGCAGGGTTTTTTCGGTCACCTTGTAGCCTGCCCCGGCCAGCAGCGTCATCACGCGCAAACGCGTTATGCCGGAAAGGAAAGTGCCGTTCGGCGCCGGGGTGAAGACCTCGCCGTCCTTGACCATGAAGATGTTGGAGGAGCCCGTCTCGGCGACATTGCCCAGCATGTCGAGCACCAGCGCATTGTCGAAGCCGCGCGCCTTGGCATCAAGGATGGACCGGCCGTTGTTCGGATAAAGGCAGCCGGCCTTGGCATTGGTCGGCATCGTTTCCATCGTCGGCCGGCGGAAGCGCGACACGCCAACGGTAAAGCCGGAAGGCGCGATCATCGGCGCCTCGTAGAGGCAAAGGCAAAAGCGGGTGGACTGCGGATCGGCGGGCACGCTCATGTAGCCGCCATGCTCGGCCCAGTACATCGGCCGGATATAGACGGCGGTCCGGCCGTCGAACTTCTTCAGCCCGTCCCAGGTCAGCCCCACGATTTCCTCGACGGATTTTGTCGGCGAGAGCCCGAGATTCGTGGCCGAGGCGTTGACGCGGGCGGCATGGCGGTCGAGATCGGGGGCGACGTTCTCGAACCAGCGCGCCCCGTCGAATACGGAGGAGCCCAGCCACATGGCATGGGTGCGCGGCCCGGCGATGGCGACATTGCCCTCGTGCCAGTCGCCGTCGAGAAATGTCCAGGTGGTGGATTGCGCTGCGGGCACGGCATTCATCGGGAAGTTCCTCTTTATTCTTTCACGGCCAGATCAATAGCGCGTCCGCGCGCGGCGTCAAACACCGCCCTTTGCCTGGCCGGGGGGTAGAGGCCGTTCGGGCGAGGAGAACGGGCCTTGGCCGAGGCGGTCTCCCGCGCCCTTCCGTCCGCGCGCAAGCCGAGGGAGCGGATGTGCGCGGTCGGCGTTGAGGGATGGAAGAGGGAAAGGCGCTTGGGCGGGACACCGGCCTTCTTGACCCAAGGCCGTCCTTGCGCTCAATTGTCTGCATATTTCAAGGGTTTGACCATGCGCTACACCGCTTTTGTTTTCGATGCCTACGGCACCTTGTTCGACGTCCATGCGGCCGTGCGCCGGCATGCGGGCGAAATCGGCCCGGAAGGCCAGCTCCTGTCCGAAATCTGGCGCGCCAAGCAACTCGAATATTCCTGGGTCGAAACGCTCATGGGGTCCTACAGCGACTTTTGGGCGCTGACCGAACGGGCGCTCGACTTCGCCTTCCGCAAGGTCCCTTCCGCCGATCGGTCGCTGCGGGACAGGCTGCTGGAGGCTTACTGGCATCTGGATTGCTATCCAGAGGTGCCCTCCGTCCTGAAAAAGCTCAAGGCCGGCGGGGCGCGGCTTGCGATCCTGTCGAACGGCTCGCCGGCAATGCTCGACGCGGCGGTCCGCTCGGCCGCCCTCGACACCGTGCTCGACGATGTGCTGTCGGCCGACGCCGTCCGGCGCTTCAAGACGGATGCCTCCGTCTATGAGATGGTTACCACCGCATGGCGCCTTTATCCCGACGCGGTTTCGTTCCAGTCCTCCAACCGCTGGGACATCGCGGGCGCAACCAAGTTTGGTTTCAGGACCGTCTGGGTCAATCGCTCGCAGCAGCCGGACGAGTACGAGAACTTCAGCCCGGCGCTGATTTTGCCTTCTCTTGAAGGACTTGTCACAACGAGTTGATGAAGCGCGGCATTGCCCGAAGCGTTGCATAAAAGCAATATGCCTCGGGAAGTTGCGGCCGGCGGCGGCAATTTCACCGTCTGGCCCGAATCACGGGGACATATCCGCTTGCTTTCCTCGGAGATATGGGGATGGTCCGCAACGCAACTGTGACGGGCGGTCTTGCATTTCACGAATAGAGAATATTTTTGACCGAAATAGCGAAGAGACCCGATGCCATCCGATAAAAAGTCATCCATTTCACTCACCCGCCGACGCTTTCTTTCAGCCACGGGCGCGGGGGCCGCTGCGCTGACCCTTTCAGGCTGCGTGACCGTTCCCTCGGACGCACCGCCCGTCCCCGCACGGCCCGAACCTACGGGACCGGCGCATTACCGGGCCATGTACGGCGCCATGGTCGACGGCGGTTTTGAGCTCCCGGCCATCCCCATCGACAAGATCGACCCACGCTACCTCCGGCAGGAAGTTGCCGACCCGACCGGCGAGCGGCCTGGCACGATCGTCGTCGACACGTCGCAGCACTTCCTTTATCTCGTGCGCGAGCGCGGGCGTGCCCTGCGCTACGGCGTCGGCCTCGGCCGTGCCGGCTTCGAGTGGGCCGGTCGCGCCGAGATCGCTCGCAAGCAGCATTGGCCCAAATGGTTCCCGCCGGCCGAGATGATCGAGCGCCAGCCGGAGCTGGAAAAATATGCAGCCGTCTTCGACAAGAAAACGGGAACGTGGAACGGCGGCATGGAGGGCGGCCTCCAGAACCCGCTCGGCGCGCGCGCCCTCTATATCTATCAGGACGGCAAGGACACGCTCTACCGCGTCCACGGATCGCCCGAATGGTGGACGATCGGCAAATCGGTCTCGTCCGGCTGCGTGCGCATGATCAACCAGGATGTGATCGATCTTTACGACCGGGTTCCCGAAGGATCGCCGATCCTGGTGACCGGCGGCGGCATTCGCACGGTCTGATCCCCATGTTTCCGTGCGTCCATCCGGGCGCACGGAACCGCTCTACCGTCCCCGCTTCAAGCTCCCCAGGATGCCCCGGATAAGCTCACGCCCGAGCGTCGTTCCGATGGATCGCACCACGGATTTGACGGCCGCCTCGGTTACCGTCTGCCTGCGGTAGGAGCTTGTGCGCCTCGTGCTTGAGCCCCGGGAGGAGCCGCCGCTGAAATCCGGCAGCGTCCAGCGTGAGCCTTCGCGGTCGTCCGCCTCCTCGCGCTCGCGCATCTCCTCTTCGGCCTTGGCCTTTGCGGCCGCCTTCTCCTGCAGCATCTCGAACGCCGACTCCCGATCGACGCCCTCGTCATACTGTCCGGCAACGGGGCTCTGCTGGACGATCTTCTGCCGCTCCGCCTCGCTCAGCGGCCCCATCCGGGAAGATGGCGGGCGGATGAGGGTGCGCTGGACCACGGAGGGCACGCCCTTGGCCTCCAGCGTCGACACCAGCGCCTCGCCGACGCCCAGTTGCGTTATGGCCTCGAAACAGTCGAAATCGGGGTTCGGGCGGAAAGTCTCGGCGGCCACTTTCACGGCCTTCTGCTCGCGCGGCGTATAGGCGCGCAATGCATGCTGGATGCGGTTGCCGAGCTGCGACAGCACGGTCTCCGGCACGTCCAGCGGGTTCTGCGTCACGAAATAGACGCCAACGCCCTTGGAGCGGATCAGCCGCACCACCTGCTCGACCCGGTCGATGAGGATCTTGGGCGCTTCGCTGAACAGGAGATGGGCCTCGTCGAAGAAGAACACCAGCCGGGGCTTGTCGGGGTCGCCCACCTCGGGCAGTTCCTCGAACAGTTCGGAAAGCAGCCAGAGAAGAAATGTCGCGTAAAGACGCGGGTTCATCATCAGCTTGTCGGCGGCGAGCACGCTGATCGCGCCGCGCCCGTCGCGCGTGGTGCGCATGATGTCGGCGATCTTCAGAGCGGGTTCGCCGAAGA
Source organism: Nitratireductor thuwali (assembly GCF_036621415.1). Classification (NCBI taxonomy): domain Bacteria; kingdom Pseudomonadati; phylum Pseudomonadota; class Alphaproteobacteria; order Hyphomicrobiales; family Phyllobacteriaceae; genus Nitratireductor; species Nitratireductor thuwali. Next base: position 3,450,683 of record NZ_CP030941.1, on the reverse strand, counting down.
AATGCGTGCCGCCCTGCTGCTCCAGTACCAGAAGCGAACGCTGGATCGCGCCGACCGAGAGCTTCGACACGTTCCCGTACCGGGTGCTCAGTTCGTCGGAGCGCTCGGCCATGTGCGAAAGAAGGGCCTGCAGGTCCTTCATGTCGAGCAGCAGCAGGCCTTCCTCGTCGGCTATCCGGAAGGCGATGTTCATCACGCCTTCCTGCGCTTCCGACAGGTCCATCAGGCGCGACAGAAGCAGCGGCCCCATCTCGGAAACGGTTGTGCGGATGGGATGGCCCTTCTCGCCGAAAAGGTCCCAGAAAATGACGGGGAATTCCTGGAACTCGTAGGGGTCCAGCTTGATCGTTGCCGCCCGCTTGGCCAGGACATCCTTTTCCTCGCCCATCGCAGCAATGCCGGAGAGGTCGCCCTTGACGTCGGCGCAGAAAACGGGGACGCCGGCGTTGGAGAAGCCTTCGGCCAATATCTGCAGCGTCACCGTCTTGCCTGTGCCGGTCGCGCCCGTCACCAGCCCATGCCGGTTGGCGTATTTCAGCAGCAGGCGCTCCGCCCGCTGATAGGTGTCGTCGTTATGCCGGCTGGCTCCTAGAAAAATGCTGTCTTCCGACGTCATGCCCTCGCCTCTCCTGTTGCCCGCCCGTTCCTGCAAGGTCCAATCCTATAGTCAGTGCCGGCCGCTGCGACAATCCATACTTGCCTGCGCCCGGTCCGCGTGCATGCGCCGGTTGAGGTAGCCGCGGATTCACCACTTGAGCACGTTGAGACATTGTCTCCCGCTAGTGCATTGCAGCGCGAGGAAGGGCATCCTAAACTCGCGGCTTGATCAAGGTGCCGTGCGCCCTTTTGGAGGCGCAAACGACACTGTAAATTGATGAAGCCACGTATCGTGCTTTTCTGAAAGCACGCCGTCGGGTGTTGAGGAGGCAGAATGGATCGCACGGTCCTGACCAGGGCGGATTTTCCCGAGATCGACAGGGAACAATGGCTCTCGCTCGTGTCAAAATCCCTCGGCGGCGAGGCGGGCGTGGCCGCGCTGTCGCATGAGACGGATGACGGAATAAGCGTGGCTCCGCTCTATGACCGGGCGGAGGACGCGCAGGCGCTCACCCGCGTCCGGCCTTCCGTTCCCTGGACGATCATCCAGCGCATCGACGATCCCGACGAGGCGCGGGCCAACGCGCAGGCGCGCGAGGACCTGGAGCAGGGCGCGACGGGGCTGTCGCTGATCTTCGCCGGCGCGCCCAATGCGTTCGGCTACGGCCTGCCAGCCGGGCCGCAGGCGCTTGAGGCGGTGCTCGCCGACATAGCCTTGCGCGATGTGCGGCTGCGCATAGACGTCCATCCGCAAAGCCGCGCCTCCATCGACTGGGTGGCCCAGCTTCTCCAGGGAAGGCGCGCCGATCCAGAGAAGCTTTCGCTTTCCTTCGGCGTGGACCCGGCATCCCTTTTCGCCGGCACCGGCAGGCTGCGCATGTCGATAGACGCGCTGGAAGCCTCCATGCCGCAGTCGCTGGCAGGTTTCTTCGCGATGGCCCTGCCGGGCGTTCTGCTTGAGGCCGATGGCCGCGTCTTTCACAATGCCGGCGCGACCGAGGCTCAGGAACTGGGTATCATGCTGTCCTCGGCGGTCTCGCACCTGCGCATGTTCGAGCAGGCCCGCCAGCCGCTCGTTTACGCGGCGCCGCATATCGGCTTTGCCACCAGCGTCGACCAGAACCAGTTCCTGTCCATGGCCAAGATACGGGCCGTGCGGAAGCTTTGGGCACGCATGCTGGAGACGTGTTCGATCGACCCCTCTCCGGTCACCGTCCACGCCGAGACGTCCTATCGCATGATGGCGCGTCTCGATCCGGAGACGAACATACTGCGCTCGACCATCGCCGCGTTCGCTGCCGCCGCGGGGGGAGCCGATTCCATCGCCGTCCTGCCGCATACGATCGCCCACGGCCTGCCGGACGGCTTCGCCCGCAGGCTGGCCCGCAACACGCAGCTTCTGCTTTCGGGCGAAAGCCATCTCGATTTCGTCGCCGATCCGGCCGCGGGATCCGGTGCCATCGAAGCGCTCACGGCCAGCCTGTGCGAGAAGGCCTGGGAAGAGTTCCGCCGCATCGAGGCCGAGGGCGGCGTCCTGCGCAGCCTGGCAGCGGGCCGCATTCAGAAGCGCATCGCCGAAGCCCGTATCCGGCGCCACGCCAAATACGCGGATGGGACACGCGCCATCGTCGGCACCACGGTCTATCGCGCCGAAAACGAGCGCCCGATCAACATCCTCAAGGCCGGCCGCCAACCCATGCCCGAAGATGGTGCGGTTTCGTGCGAGCAGCTATCGGCGATCAGGATAGACGAAATGCTCGTCCCGGCCGGCGACTAGAGGAAATATCTGGGGTGGCCGCATGATTCCCGACTTTTCCCGGATCGATTGGTCGCCGCCTTCGCCGGCTTCCGAGAAGTCGGCGACCTCCGAGACCCGGGAGACGCCGGAGGGCATCCCGGTCCAGCGTCGATACGGCGAGGCCGACCTTGAGGGCCTGCCGTTCCTGAACAGCTTTCCCGGCTTCGCCCCCTTCGTCCGCGGCCCCTACCCCACCATGTATGTCCGCCATCCGTGGACGATCCGCCAATATGCGGGCTTCTCCACGGCCGAGGAATCGAATGCCTTCTACCGGCGCAATCTGGCCGCCGGCCAGAAAGGTCTTTCCGTCGCCTTCGACCTTGCCACCCATCGCGGCTATGACAGCGACCATCCGCGCGTGGCCGGCGACGTCGGCATGGCCGGCGTGGCCATCGATTCGATCCTCGACATGCGCCAGCTCTTCAACGGAATCCCGCTCGACCAGATGACGGTGTCGATGACCATGAACGGCGCCGTGTTGCCGATCATGGCGCTCTACATCGTCGCGGCGGAGGAACAGGGCGTCGACCAGAAGCAACTCGCGGGCACCATTCAGAACGACATTCTGAAGGAGTTCATGGTCCGCAACACCTATATCTACCCGCCCAAGCCGTCGATGCGGATCATCTCGGACATCTTCGCCTACACGGCGGAGCACATGCCCAAATTCAATTCCATCTCGATTTCCGGCTACCACATGCAGGAAGCCGGCGCGACGGCGGATCTGGAGCTCGCCTACACCATCGCCGACGGCATCGAATATGCCCGCGCCGGCATTGCCGCCGGCCTCGACATCGACCGCTTCGCGCCGCGCCTTTCCTTCTTCTGGGGCATCGGCATGAACTTCTTCATGGAAGTGGCCAAGATGCGGGCGGCGCGCATGCTGTGGGCGGCACTCATCAAGCGGAACTTTTCGCCAAGGGACCAGCGCTCCCTGTCCCTGCGCACCCATTGCCAGACATCCGGCTGGTCGCTGACGGCGCAGGATCCGCACAACAACATCATGCGCACCATGATTGAAGCCATGGCCGCGACGCAGGGGCACACGCAGTCGCTGCACACCAATTCCTTCGACGAGGCGCTGGCGCTGCCGACCGACCATTCCGCCCGCATCGCCCGCAACACGCAGCTCGTTCTCCAGCTCGAATCGGGCACCATGCAGATCATCGACCCCTGGGGCGGATCGGCTTTCGTGGAGCGGCTGACCCACGACCTCGCCGCCCGCGCGCTGGCTCACATCGAGGAGATCGAAAGCCTAGGCGGCATGGCTGCGGCGATCGAAAAGGGCGTGCCGAAGATGCGGATCGAGGAGGCCGCCGCGCGCTCCCAGGCGCGCATCGATTCGGGCCAGCAGGTGGTCGTCGGGGTCAACCGGTTCCGGCCCTCGCAGGATATGGAAGTGGACGTGCTCAAGGTCGACAATGCCGAGGTGCGCGCACGCCAGCTTGCCAAGCTGCAGCAGCTCAAGGGCACGCGCAATGTCGGCGATGTCGAGACGGCGCTGTCAGCGCTCGCCAAGGCGGCGGAGCAAGGCGGCAATCTCCTCGAATTCGCCATCCGCGCCGCCCGCGCCAAGGCCACGGTCGGCGAAATATCGCTGGCGCTCGAAAAGGTGTTCGGCCGGCATGTCGCCGATATACGCACCATTTCCGGCGTCTATCGCAAGGAGATCGGCGAGAACGCCGCCGTCGACCGCGTCCAGGGGCTCGTCGAGACCTTCAAGGGAAAGACGGGCACGCCGCCGCGCATCCTGATCGCAAAGATCGGCCAGGACGGTCACGACCGCGGGCAGAAGGTTATCGCCACCGCTTTCGGCGACCTGGGATTCGACGTCACCGTCGGCGCCATGTTCCAGACGCCGGACGAGGTTGCCGCGCTTGCCGACGAAAAGGACGTGCACATCGTCGGCGCGTCCTCGCTCGCGGCGGGCCATCTGACGCTTATCCCAGAGCTCCGGGAGGCGCTGGACAGGCGCGGCCGGGGCGACATCATGATCGTAGCGGGCGGCGTCATTCCGCCAGACGATTATGGAGCCGTCCGCAAGGCCGGCGCGACGGAGATCTTCCCGCCCGGAACGGTCATCCCCGAGGCGGCGGAGCGCCTGCTCGGCGAGTTGCTGGCCAGCGAAAAGCGCGCGGCGTCTTGAAATATCCGCCTCCATGTTATATCTTGTGTTATAACATACTCCGAAACGAGGCAGTCAGCCATGAACGTCACCATCCGAAAGATCGGCAATTCCGAAGGCGTCATCCTGCCCAAGGAGGTGCTGGAGCGGCATAATCTGCGGGCCGGTGATACACTGAACTTGCTTGAGGATGGGCATGAACTGCGGCTCAAGCCGCACTCGGATGACCCGCAGGAACTCGAGCGCAAAATGAAGATAGCGCGCGAGCGCATGAAGAAATACGAGACAGCCTATCGCGTTCTCGCCAAGTGATCGAGTTTCACTCGCGCGATTTCGTCGAGGCGCTTCATCTGGAACAACTGCGTCTGCACGGCGGCGCCAGCGGCATCCGCGACGAGGGTGCCCTGGAGTCGGCCTTGCATCGCCCTTTGCAGAAGCAGGCCTATGAAGACACCGACCTGTGTACGCTAGCGGCAGCCTATCTCTTTGGCATTGCCAAGAACCATCCCTTTGTCGACGGCAACAAGCGGACGGCGCTCGCGGCCGCCGATCTTTTCCTGTTCTTCAACGGGCTCAGCATGGAGGCGGAGCAGGAGGAAGTCATACAACTCGTACTGATGACCGCTTCGGGAGAGATCGATGAGGAAGGTATCGCGGCCTTTTTTCGGGACTTCACCGTCCCGGTTTGAAGGCTGCAACACATAGGAGCGCACAATCCTCACCACCGGCACAGCCCTTGCATCACCCTTATGCGCAGCCAAGAGGATGTGCCGGAATTGAACAGACGCAGGTTCCTTACAGCCGGTGCGGCATTCGGTGTCTCGGGCTGGGCCACAGCCCAAAGCCCGGCCGCGGCGGCCATGTCCGGTGCCGTAAGCGCCGCGACCTTCGGCGTCGGGCCGGACGCAGCCGGTGATCAGTCCCGCGCCTTTTCCGCCATGCTGGAGCAGGCTTCCTCCAGTGACCAGCCCATCTTCCTGCCGCCCGGCACCTACCTGGTTTCCGGCATCCTTCTGCCGCGCAGCACGAGGCTCATGGGGATCGAGGGCGCCACGCGGCTCGTGCCCGCAGGCGACGGCCCCATCTTCCGGGGCGATGACATCGGCGTCCTTCATCTGGCGGGACTGACCTTCGACGGCGCGCATCGCTGGTTTTCGGGCGGAGCCAACGCGCTTCTCGACCTGCGCGGCGTAGCAGCGCTCGACATCGCCTCCTGCGCCGTCGTCAACAGCGGCAGGAGCGGTATCGCGCTCGAACGCGCCTCCGGCCGCATCCGGCGGACACGAATAGAGCACGCCGCCGATATCGGCATCTTCAGCGTCGACGCCGGCGCCCTCGACATCGCCGGAAACGACGTGCGCCACTGCGCCAATGGCGGCATTCTCGTTCATCGCAGCGCTTATGGCGCCGACGGCACGCGCGTCACCGGCAACCGCATCGCCCACATTCGGGCCGACCAGGGCGGCACCGGCCAGTTCGGCAACGGCATAAATGTCTACCGCGCAAACGACGTCTCGATTTCGGGAAACCACGTATCCGCCTGCGCATTCTCGGCGATCCGCTCCAATGGCGGCAGCAATCTCCAGGTGATCGGCAATCGCTGCCTGCATTCCGGCGAGACCGCGATCTACAGCGAATTCTCCTTCGAAGGCGCGGTGATCGCCAACAACATCGTCGACGGCGCGGCGAACGGCATCTCCATCGTCAACTTTAACGAAGGCGGACGGCTCGCCACCTGCACCGGAAACCTCGTCCGCAACCTGTCGAAGTCGGGGCCGTACGAGGCCAGCGCGCCGGGTTTCGGCACTGGCATCGCGGTGGAAGCCGACTGCGCGGCCACCGGTAATGTCGTCGAGAACGCGCCGACCTACGGTATGCACCTGGGCTGGGGACCCTTCCTGCGCAACGTTGCGGCCACCGGCAACGTCATCCGCAGATCGGGAACCGGCATTGCCGTATCCGTCGTCGAAGGCTCCGGTTCGGCCGTCATCTCCGATAACGTCATCTCGGAAAGCGAGCACGGAGCCATCGTCGGCTACCGCTGGGCCGATGCCGCCACGGGCGAGTTGGCGACCGGCAATGACAGCGGCTTCGCGCATCTGACGGTGGCTGGCAACCAGATATCCTAAGCCCCGGAGTCCTACGCCCCGGATACCCTACGTCATGGTCTCCGTCAGCGCTACCGCCGGGCGCATCCCGCCCACTTCGATACCGCGCCAGTTCCTCAATGTCGGGCGCGCCAGCCCGTCCAGTTCGGCGGCCAGCGGGTCGTCCTTGCCCAACAGCCCGGCCAGCACGGCCGCGACCATGACCTCCGCACCGCGCCCGGCGCCGTCATCGCATTTGACCGCAATGCCCAGGCCGCGTTCGGGAATGGCAGCGCAGTAGACGCCTTCTGCCCCGGTCTTGGTGAAGATCCGGCCCTTTCCCATCTGCATCATCACGGTGTCGGCGCGCTTCGTGCCGGCGACGAAGAACGGCTCCGCCATGCAGGCCGCGATGATCCGCCCGGCCGCGCGGGCGCGTTCGCGGCCCAGCCCGTTGCCGGTGGCCAACCGGGCAAAGCCCCTGGCCAGGCTTTGCAGCGGCACCGCATAGGTGGGGATGGAACAGCCGTCCGTGCCGCATAGATCGGTCGAATGGGCGGCGCCGGTCACCGCCTCCATCGCCTCCCGCACCGCCTCCTGGACCGGATGGCCAAGGGCGACATAGCCCTTGTGGTCAATGCCCATGTGCCGGCAGGTGCAGAGAAACCCGGCGTGTTTTCCCGAGCAATTATTATGTGCCGCGCCGGGCGCCCCGCCGCCCTGCGCCAGCTTGACCGTTGCCTCCTGCCGCGTCGGCCAGTGCGCGCCGCACTCATAGGCTTCCTCTCCGAGGCCGGCGCGTTCGAGCATGGAAAGGGCCAGCGCGACATGTTCGGGCTCGCCCGAATGGGAGGCGCAGGCCAGCGCGATCTCGCGTTCGCCGAAGCCGAACGCATCGGCAGCACCGCTTTCGACGAACGGCAGCGCCTGGATCGCCTTCACCGCCGAGCGCGGAAAGACCGGCCGCTGCGTGTCGCCTATCTCCAGCACCGCCTTGCCTTCCGCGTCGAAGACGGCGACGGCGCCGCAGTGGCGGCTCTCGACAATTTTACCGCGCGTCACTTCCACCAGAACGGGATTTGCCGCCCGAACAGAATTTGCCATTGTCTCACCACTATGCTGCGCTGGGTTCAGCTTCGTCTTGTCGGATGTGGAAAAGAACGGGCGCCGTGCGGAAAATCAAGCTCACGATCGCGATTATTTTCAGCCTCTTCATCCTGCCCGTCCTGCTGTTCGGCGCATGGTGGACCATGAAGGAGCGCCCCGCCTCCTGGCGCGCGGCCGATTGGAGCGCGTCGGGCCTGCTTACGCCGGCCGAATTGGCGGACGGTCCGGTCATCTATGTGCTTGCCGCCCGCACCGGCGGCCTGAAGGGCGCGCTTTCGGTCCACACGTGGATCGTGCTCAAGGACGAAGGCGGCGCCTATGAGCGCTACGACAAGGTCGGCTGGGGCAGTCCGATCCGCCGCAACGCCTACCCGCCCGATGGCCGCTGGTATTCCAACCCGCCCTATGTGGTGAAAGCCATTTCGGGCGACCAGGCGAAAAGGCTCATTCCGCTCGTCCGGGAAGCCATCGCCGCCTATCCCTACGCGGCGCGGGGCGACTACTCGATCTGGCCGGGACCGAACTCCAACTCTTTCGTCGCCCATGTGCTGCGCAGCGTGCCCGATCTGGGGGTTACCATGCCGTCAAATGCCATCGGCCGCGATTATCAGCCCGGCTGGGCATTCTTCGCCTATGACCGCGCGCGCGGCGGCATCCGTTTTTCGCTGGGCGGCCTGGCGGGGTTCGCGGCCAGTCGATGGGGCGTGGAGGTCAACCTGCTCGGCCTTGTGGCGGGCGCCGACTTTCACGACCCGGCCCTCCTTCTCCCCGGCTTCGGCCGCGTCGCATTCTGGCCTCAGCCAGCCGTGGCGGCCACGCCGGACAAAGGCTAGCGCAAGGCAGAGGGGGGTGGTGGCGCAGGGTCGCGGCGGCAGGTCACAACCGTAGAGCCGGGCGGGGCGACAGGCCCAGCCGCCCGTCCGGAAACCAGCCTACTTGATCCGCTCCAAAATCGACACGTAATTCGCCACCGCCGCGCCGCCCATATTGAAGATGCCGGCCAGCGCGGCGTCGGGCACCTGTATCCCGCCCGCCTCGCCGGCAAGCTGCATGGCGCTCAGCGCATGCATGGAAACGCCGGTCGCGCCGATGGGGTGCCCCTTCGCCTTGAGGCCGCCGGAAGGGTTCACCGGCAGGCGCCCGCCCATCTCCGTCTGGCCCTCGAGCGCCACCTTCGCGCCTTCGCCGGGCCTGGCCAGCCCCATGGCCTCGTATTCGATGAGTTCGGCAATGGTGAAGCAATCATGGGTTTCGACAAAGGACAGCTCGTCGATTGTGATGCCGGCGCGCTTCAGCGCCCGGCTCCAGGCCTGACCGCAGCCCTCGAACGCCAGTATGTCGCGCTTCGACATGGGCAGGAAGTCCTGCACATGCTCGTTGGCGCGGAAGGCGATCGCCCGGCGCATGGACAGAGACGTCTGCGTATCGGCCAGAACGATGGCCGCCGCGCCGTCGGACACGAGCGAGCAGTCCGTGCGTTTCAAGGGGCCGGCGACAAAGGGATTGCGCTCGCTCTCGTGTCGGCAGAACTCGTAGCCCAGATCCTTCTGCATCTGGGCCAGCGGATTGTTGGCGCCGTTCTTGTGGTTCTTGGCGGCGATCCGCGCCAGGGCGTCGGACTGGTCGCCATGGCGCTGGAAATAGGCGGCGGCGATCTGGCCGAAGACACCGGCGAACCCGCCGGGAATGTCCCCTTCCTCAGGCAGGTAGGACGCCTTGAGCAGGTTGCGGCCGATCTCGGGGCCGGGCGTGGTCGTCATCTGTTCGGCGCCGACCACGAGCACGATGCGCGCCGCGTTGGCGTCTATCGCCCGCAGCCCCTGGCGGACAGCGGCCGAACCGGTGGCACAGGCGTTTTCGACGCGCGTCGCCGGCTTGAAGCGCAGCCGGTCATCGGCCTGCAGCACGAGGCTGGCGGTGAAATCCTGGGCGGAAAAGCCGGCGTTGAAATGGCCGAGCACGATCTCGTCGACGTCTTCGGGGCCGATGCCGGCATGCTCCATCGCCTCCGCGGCGACCTTTACGATCAGGCCTTCCAGCGTCTCATCGGACAGCTTTCCGAACTTCGAGTGCGCCCAGCCCACTATGCTTGCCGTCATGACTTCCTCCTCCTGCCGCAGCATCGGTGCGATAACCCAATTCAGCACGATGCAGATCCAATATCCACAACGTCCCTGTCCAGCGCCCGAAACGCAAGGCACCGCGGGCCGCCGGACAGCATGAAACGCCGCCTGTTCTCGTGATCCGGCGGGGTGGTTGCCCGACCAGGAGCACCATCCGTCAGGATCACGCCTCCCGGCAGGCATTGTTCAACCATGAACTTTATACCGCAATGCAACATCGCCGCCAAATGTTTTTCATTGATTGATCAGTCAATCAAGGATACGATCGTCCGATGCCCAAGATCGGAATGGAACCCATACGCCGCCGCGCGCTCATCGACGCCGCCATACTCGCCATCGGCGAGCGCGGTTCGCTCGACGTCACCATGTCGGACATCGCCGGACGCGCCGGCGTCTCGACTGCGCTTGCGCATCATTATTTCGGCGGCAAGGAAGACCTGCTCCACGCCGCCATGCGTCACATCCTGGCGGAGCTTGGCGGCGACCTGCGCCGGGCCGTGGCCGGCAAACAAGGCATAGAGCGGGTGGAGGCGGTGATCGCCGTCAACTTCTCGCACAAGCAGTTTCAGCCGGAGATCGTTTCGGCCTGGCTTGCCTTCTATGTGGAGGCGCAGCACAGCACATCCCTGCGGCGGCTGCTTCGCATCTATGCGCGCCGGCTTCACTCGAACCTCCTTTACGCTTTGCGGCCGATCATGAGGGATGCCGCGGCCCGGCGCGCCGCCGAGGGCATCGCCGCGCTGATCGACGGGCTCTACATCCGCCGCGCGCTCAAGGACGGCCCTCCCGATGCGGTCTCGGCGAGCGCCCTGGTGCAGGATTATCTGGAACTGCAGGTAAGAGCGGACAGGTCCTCATGAACATGTCTCTCGAAGCCGATTACGTGATCGTCGGGGCCGGCTCGGCCGGCTGCGCGCTCGCCTACAGGCTGTCGGAGGACGGCCGTCATTCGGTGATCGTCGTCGAAGCCGGCGGCAGCGATTTCGGTCCCTTCATCCAGATGCCGGCCGCCCTCTCCTTTCCCATGAACATGGCCCGCTACGACTGGGGCTACCGCACCGAGCCCGAGCCGCATCTCGGCTGGCGCCGTCTCGCCACGCCGCGCGGCAAGGTCGTCGGCGGCTCTTCCTCGATCAACGGCATGGTCTATGTGCGCGGCCACGCACGCGACTTCGACCATTGGGCGGCAAGCGGCGCGCATGGCTGGTCCTTCGCCGACGTGCTGCCCTATTTCAAGCGCATGGAAAATGCGCGCCACGGAGAGGAAGGCTGGCGGGGAACCGACGGACCGCTTTACGTGCAGCAAGGCAGGCGCGTCAATCCGCTCTACAAGGCCTTCATCGAAGCCGGGCGCGAAGCCGGTTTCGGGACCACGGAAGACTATAATGGCTCCCGTCAGGAAGGCTTCGGCGCCATGGAGCAGACGATCCACAAGGGCCGCCGCTGGTCCGCCGCCAACGCCTATCTGAAGCCGGCGCTGAAGCGGCGGAACGTGAATCTTGTCAGGGGCTTCGTCCGCAGGATTGTCATAAAGAATCAACGCGCGACAGGCGTCGAGATCGAAGCTGGCAAAAAGATTCAACTTGTTAAGGCAAAGCGCGAGGTCATCGTCGCCGCCTCCGCGATCAACTCGCCCGCCCTTCTGCTGCATTCGGGCATCGGGCCGGCCGACGAATTGCGGCGTCTCGGCATTGACGTGGTGGCCGACAGGCCGGGTGTCGGCCAGAACCTCCAGGACCATCTGGAGCTCTACGTCCAGCAGGAATGCCGCCAGCCGATCACCCTTTATTCGAGCCTGAACCTGTTCTCGAAGGCGCTCATCGGGGCGCAATGGCTCCTGTTCAAGAACGGCCACGGCGCGTCCAACCATTTCGAGGCGGCGGCTTTCGTGCGCTCGCGCGCCGGCGTCGAATATCCCGACATCCAGTACCACTTCCTGCCGGTCGCCATCCGGTACGATGGCAAGGCGGCGGCCAAGGCCCACGGCTTCCAGGCCCATGTCGGGCCGATGCGCTCGAAATCGCGCGGCCATGTCAGCCTCGCCTCGCCCGACCCGAAGGATGCCCCGAAGATCCTTTTCAACTACATGGCGCATGAGGACGACTGGGCCGACTTCCGCCACTGCATCCGCCTCACCCGGGAAATCTTTTCGCAGGAAGCCTTCAAGCCCTATGCCGGCAGGGAGCTTTCGCCGGGCGACGGCGTCGTTTCCGACGAAGCCCTCGACGACCATATCCGCGAACATGTCGAGAGCGCCTACCATCCCTGCGGCACCTGCCGTATGGGCGCCGCCGACGACCCGATGAGCGTGGTCGATACCGCCTTGAGGGTGATCGGCGTCGAGGGCCTGCGGGTGGCCGATTCCTCGATCTTCCCGCGCATCACCAACGGCAATCTCAACGCGCCGTCGATGATGGTGGGCGAGAAGGCGGCGGACCTCATCCTGGACAAGACGCCCCTTCCCCCTTCAAATCAGGAGCCGTGGATCAATCCCCATTGGCGGGTTTCGGACCGCGACGGCGCCGAGCGTCCTATCGAACGCTCGAAGGACGCTGTAACCTACTGACGTCAACATCAGGAGCGGCCATGCGCGCCCAACCGACAGCCTCGCACTACATCAACGGCGCCTATGTGGAGGACACGCAGGGGCCGGCGCTCGACGTCCTTTATCCGGCGACCGCCGAGACGATTGCCCGCCTTCACCTGGCCACTCCCAATATCGTCGAACTGGCCGTCGAGGCGGCGCGGTCCGCGCAAGCCGCCTGGGCGAAGGTGAAGCCGATCGAGCGCGGCCGGGTGCTGCGGCGGGCGGCGCAGATCCTGCGCGAGCGCAATGAGGAGCTTTCGCGCCTGGAAACGCTGGACACCGGCAAGGCGCTCCAGGAAACGCTTGTGGCCGACGCCGCTTCGGCCGCCGAGGCGCTGGAATTCTACGGCTGCGTCATCGCCGCCGAGCGCGGCGACCATGTCGATCTCGGCGGCGGCGCCTTCGGCTATACCAAGCGCGAGCCGCTCGGCGTTTGCGTGGGCATCGGCGCGTGGAACTATCCCATCCAGATATCCGCCTGGAAAGCCGCCCCGGCGCTCGCCATGGGCAACGCCATGATCTTCAAGCCGTCCGAGAACACACCGCTCTCGGCCTTGAAGCTGGCCGAAATCCTCACCGAGGCCGGTTTGCCGGACGGCCTCTTCAACGTGGTTCAGGGCGCGCGCGAGGCGGGCGAAGCACTGATCTCGCATCCGGCCACCGCCAAGGTCTCGCTCACCGGGTCGGTTGCCACCGGAAAGAAGGTCATGGCGCTGGCCGGCAGCCACATGAAGCAGGGCACGATGGAGCTTGGCGGCAAGTCGCCCATCGTCGTCTTCGAGGATGCCGACGTGGAAAACGCCGTCGGCGGCGCCATTCTCGGCAATTTCTATTCCACCGGCCAGATCTGCTCCAACGGAACCCGCGTCTTCCTGCAGGAAGGCATTCGCGACCGCTTCATGGAGAAGCTGACGGAACGCACGCGCAAGATCAGGCTCGGCGACCCGCTCGATCCCGACACCCATCTCGGTCCCCTCGTCTCGCAGGACCAGCGCCGGCGGGTGCTCGACTATATCGAGATCGGCAAACAGGAAGGGGCGACGCTCCATCTGGGCGGCGGAGCGCCAAGCCTGCAGGGCTTCGAGAACGGCTTTTACGTGGAGCCGACGATCTTCACCAATGTCGAGGACCACATGCGGATCGCCCGCGAGGAAATCTTCGGCCCCGTGATGTCCGTCCTCACCTTCCGCGACGAGGACGAAGCCGTCGCCCGCGCCAACGGCACCGAGTTCGGCCTGGCCGCCGGCGTCTTCACCGCCGATCTGGCGCGCGGCCACCGCGTGGCCGATGCCCTGCAGGCCGGCATCTGCTGGATCAACACCTACAATCTGACCCCGCTGGAACTGCCGTTCGGCGGCGTGAAGAACTCCGGCATAGGCCGCGAAAACGCCCTGGCGGCGCTCGCCCATTATTCGCAGATCAAGTCCGTCTATGTCGAGACGGGAAATGTCGAAAGCCCTTACTGACCGCCAGGTTTCGGCTTGCGGAGAAAGGGCATCGCCGCTATAAGCCCGCCGTCGGGTCACGGAGTGTAGCGCAGCCTGGTAGCGCACCTCGTTCGGGACGAGGGGGTCGCAGGTTCAAATCCTGCCACTCCGACCATGACTTCAAATGTACGACCCGGACACATGGGTTACATTTCATTCCGGAGACATGGTGGACAACCTCGTGCCGAACGGGTTGTCGATGGTCTGCAAGGTTCTCTGCTCCAGGTCGATAATCCCAGATCATGGTGCATGAAGCTGATCAGCCAAGTGCCATCGCCCACCTGCTTGATTCCGAGCCTTTGACCTGCGAGCATGAATGAGACATGGCCTTCATGCGGATGCGGATGCGTTCGCATGCGGAGGACAGGAATTTTTGCTTGGGGGGTTTTCCAGCTCCGGCAGCCCCTCATGGATGGATCGGCCCGCTGCCGTCAAAGTCATAACCTCGTCGACGCCATTCTTCGAGAAGAACGCCTAAAGGAGGCGTGATCGGCCGCACTTCGGCGGACACCGCTTCCACTGGGATGCACGTTGGAGGTTGGCCTTGAAAATCGAAGTAGCTGAAACCAAGCTCCATTTTTGGTGCCACGGCGATCCATCGTCGAAACCTGTCGTCCTCAGCCACGGTGCGACGCTCGATCATCGCAGTTGGGACCCACAGGTTGCCGTGCTCGCGGAAAAGTACCGTGTGATAACCTGGGACCTGCGCGGACACGGGCTCTCGCAACCGTTGACTGGACGCTTCTCCTTCGAACGTGGCGCGGCTGATCTCATTGCGCTTTTGGATTACCTCGGCATCGAAAGGGCGGCCCTTGTCGGGCTTTCCATGGGTGCCTTTATCAGCCAGCAAGTAGCGTATGCCCATCGCGACAGGGTCGCGGCTCTGGTCTGCTTCGATGCAGCCTCGCTTACCCATACGAAGCTTGGGCCGGCGATGCGTTTGCTGCTTGCCGCTTCAGGCAAGGCAATGGCGGCGTTTCCGCACCGGCTTCTGGTGGAAGCCATTGCACGTCGCGCTGCCCTTGACCCCGAGGTTCGGGACTATATCCGAGAGGTCAGCGGCAACCTGACCAAGAGTGCAATCCTCGACATCTGGCACGCGGTCCAGACAGGCCTCCGATGGGAGCCGGACTACAAAATCCCTCATCCGCTCATGATCGCCGTAGGAGACAACGACAAGGTCGGAGCGACGCTTTCCTTGAGTCGGAAGTGGGCCCGGCAATGTCCGGACGCGCGGTTCGAGATCATTCCTCGTGCCGGCCACTGCTCGAATCAGGACAACCCACGCTTCGCCAGCCGTATTCTACTCGATTTTCTCGAGAGGCACTGGCCGTCAGGCTAAGCCTTGACATGCCACACCGAGCGTCAGTCCTGCGGCTCCTGTTCGCGGGCCTGCAGGAATGAGGTTACGGGCGCGCTCCAGGCTCTCAGGCGGACTTCAATGTTGTTCTTGGAGTGTCCCCGTGCGGGGTCGGATCATGCCAAACCGGCGCAAACGCCGCGGAAGGGCTGGCCGTCTCCGAACTTGCCTATGACGCCGGCTTTGCCAGCGCCTCGCATTTCAGCCGTGCCTTTCGCGGCCTATTGGCCGCGCGCCCAGCGACATCAGGGACATGAGACGGGGCAAGACCATCGCCGTCGGCAAGGAGCAGGCGCCGCAGGACACCATCGGAAACTGGCTGAACGCCCTGGCGTCATGAGCGTCGGCGGACCGCCGTCGGAGCCGCCGCGGCGGCAAGCGGCAGGGTTCCGGTTCCGGTGGTCCACCATTCCACGATGGAACAATGCCGCAAACCCACCGTTCCGCTGAAGGTGATCTACGGAAACGGAGCGCAAGCGGACCAGTTCGACCGGCTCGAAAACTGACCGCCGGCCGCGAGGCTGGGCTCGGCCGTTCAGCAGATGGAAGCAAAGATGTCGCACAAGAGCGGAGGCGCATCCGGGCCGGGCGGGAGCGGCGGCCAATCCGGGAAATTGCCTGATTTCGCACGCCGGGTGCTGATTGCCAGCATCATCGTATCCGCCTTTTTTCTGGCCTGGCATCTGCGGCACACGATCATCCTGGCTTTCGCCGCAGTCGTGGTGGCGACCATTCTGCTGGCCGCGAGCGATCTGGTGCGCCGCTGTACCCCGTTGGGTCACCACTGGTCGCTGGCCGTATCGGCTCTTCTCATCATCATGGCGATCGGCGCGATACTCTGGTTCGCATGGCCGAACATCCAGAGCCAGACCGCAGGTCTCGTTCAGCAACTGCCCGAGGCGGCCCGCAGCATCGAAAGCCGCACCGGCATTTCCCTGCCGAACTCGCTGGAGCAGGCGGGCGAGGCCGCCGGCGGTGTCTTCAACAGGATCCTCAGCGACCTTGCAAGCATGGTTCAGACTGCGGCCACGGCAATCACCGGGTTCATTCTCGTCGTCGTCGCCGGCGCGTTCCTTGCCGTCAATCCGGGACTCTACCGGAACGGTTTCCTTCTCCTGTTCCCGCCGGCGCAGCACGGCCACGCCGGGGAAGCCCTGGACAGGACCGGAAGGGCGCTCAAATTCTGGCTCGTGGGCCAGTTGCTTTCGATGACGATGGTGGGCGCGCTGGTTGGTCTGGGCGCCTGGGCCATCGGCCTGCCCTCACCTCTCGCACTGGCCCTTTTCGCCTTCCTGACGGAATTCGTTCCGCTGATCGGTCCGTTCGTCGGAGCCGTGCCGGGGCTGCTGCTCGCCCTCGGCGAAGGCTGGAGCACGCTCCTGTGGACGGCGCTTCTCTATCTGGCCATCCAACAGGTCGAGTCGAACCTGATCACGCCCATCGTGCAGCGCGAGGCGGTGAGAGTGCCGCCGGCCTTGTTCATGCTGTCGGTCGTGGCCATGGGCGCGCTTTTCGGCGTCCTCGGGGTCGTGCTGGCCGGCCCGCTCACCGTGGTGGCGTTCGTTCTCACCCGAACCCTCTACGTCGAGGACACGCTCGGAGAGGAACTGCCGTCGAAGGAGAATGAATCGGACCTGTGAGCGAGCGCGCAAGCCCGCGCTCTGCCTTCCGCGGGCTGCTGCCACGCCATCCTCCAGCCTGGCCTCCAGATCACGATGACGCTTCCTTGAACCGTCACCGTGACCTATCCCCTTGCAGGGGCATGACCTTTCCGAACACCGGCGTTCCCGTTTCGGGATCACGCGTAGAGCAATCCCAGGAAAAGTGGAAGCCCGTTTTCCGTCCGGAACTCCGTAGAATCAAACGGTCGGATCAGTTCGGCGCTTCCGTGAAACGGATCTAGCCTGGTTGGGCTGGCCCGCTCTTACGGCCGCCAGGCCCGTCGCCACTAGCGCGCGCCTGGGCTTTTCTGGCCTTTGCGGCCGGCTGGGAGGACGCCGATTTCACGGCCTCCTTCGCCTTTTCCGTCTCTTCCCTGAAGATGCGCTCGGCTTCCTCGAAAACTTCGTCCGAGCTCTCGCCAAGCGCGCTGTCCTCTGCCCTTGTATGCGGGAGGAACGCGCCAAGCGCTGCGCCGGCGGCAAAGGCCATGGCGCCCGCGACAATCGGCTGTTCGCTGTAGTAGTCGGCGAGCTTCTTGTTGCCGCCTCCGGCAGCGCGCTCGATCTGGGACTGCGCCCGGTAGGCGGCTTCGCGGGCTTCCACCACGCGCTTCCTTGCGGCCTCCGACAAGTTCTCCGTGCCTTCCTGAAGCCGGTTGCGCAGGTCCTCCGCCGAGGCCCTCGCCTTATGGCCCTGCCGGCTCGCCTCGGCTCTCATGCGATCCCAGCGCTGCGACCCGTCGGGCCGCCTGGCGACCGCCGCCGTGCCGCCGAACGAGGCTGCGCCGTCGCCGCCTCCGTTCCTTCGCGCGTCGCTCGCCATCATCCAGGCCAGTCCAATTCCGGTGAGAGCCAGCGCTACGGGGTTGCTCTTTGCCGACTCCAGGGCCGACTGCCCGAATTCGCCGCCGTGCCGCCTCAGCTGGTCCGCGACCTGCCGGGTGATCCCCTCGATCGAGAACCGCTCCTGCAGCGCTTCCAGCGACGAGGCGAGTTGCGCCCGCTCTTGCTGGATGTCGCGCTCGATTTCTTCGGGTGTTCGGGCATCAGTGCTCATGGCGGGTCTCCCTGACGACGGCTGCATCTCGGCGCAGGTTCCTTGCGGTGCGGGTCGGAGCCAGGCTCGCCGGCCGAAGGTCGTTCATGCCCTTGTAGCAAAGGGCGAAGGCAACTACGGCAAGGACGCCGCCCACAATCAGCGCCGCCCAGCCGCCGGCAATGCCTGCTTCGGTCAGCCCGGCAACCACGGCGGCCGCCAGCACGTTGAGCGCCGTCAGCGCGATGACCACGCCCCCGACGAGCAGGCCGATGGCCGTTGCCGCGCTCTGGACGCTCTCACTGACCTCTGCACGGGCCAGGTCCACCTCGCCGCGCACGAGATTGCTCAAATGCGTGAGGACGTCGGAAAACAGCGTGCCCGAGCTGGTTTTGGTCGATTGATCGGTCATGGCTTGGCCTCTGGTCTGATAGGTTCACTGGTCGCCTGCGGGACACCACCGCCGGCCGTCATCCCGCTGCGGGATTCCTTCGCCGCCGGTTCTGCCGAAGCCTTGGCAAACCGGCTCGCGGCGAAACCGAGCACCGCCGCCCCGCCGAGAAAGGCGGCCGGATTCCTGCGGGCGAAGGAATTCAGATCGGACACCATCTCGCTCAGGCTCTTCTTCTGTATCGCCTCCGACGCGCCCGACAATCCTTCTGCGACCTGGTCGAAGGCCTTCGATTCGGTGGAGCCGTCGCTGAACTCGCGCGAGGCTGCTTTCAGGGCCGAAGCGATGCTCGACACCTCGTTCGCCAGGGAGGACTTGGCTCCCTCGGCTCTCGTCGTCGCTTCCGCCTTGGCCGATTCCGTGGTCTCGGCAGCCGTTTCCCTGACGGTTTCCGCGGCCCTGGCCGCCGTATCGCTCTTGGAATTCGTCATTGTTTCCTCCCATTCAACCGAGCAGACTGAGAACGAAGAGCACCACAACCACGACGCCGATGATGTAGAAGATGCTGTACATCGCTGCCTCCTTGGATTCACCTCCAACAGTGCTGGAATTGAAATGTTCCGCCCTCGGCCGCAGCGGGCGTGCGGGGCGGGCATGGCAGCCATGGTCGGCTGGGAAACGCGCGGGCGAACCGGCGGGCGGTCACATGGTCCAGGCGTTGGCGCGGCGGATGACGCGCAGCCAGTGCCGCGCCGCCTGAAAGGAGGTCGTGCGGTCCGCCTTCCTTTGTTGCGGGTCCGCGACGATGACGAGGTGATGCAGAAGGGCGCCGGCCAAGGCATTCGAAGCGCCGGCGATCCAGTAGGCCGCGCGGATATCGGCCGTCAGCCTGCGCGGCATGCCGAAGGCGGACAGGTAGCGGCTGAAATAGGTATCGTGCAGGCGCTGGGCCTCGGCCTCCCAGAAATGCAGCGACTGCAGCCAGTTGCTCAGATCCTCCAGAGGCGAGCCGAGGCGGGCGCGGCCCCAGTCGATGAGGACCGGCTCGTGCCTGCCCCTCCTGCGGCGCACCAGGGCGTTGCCCGGATGAACATCGCCATGGATCGGACGGCAGCCGAAGGGCTTTTCGGCCAGAAGCTGCCGGCGCAGGCGCGGCATGGCCTCGGCGATCCGCCCGACCTTGCGCAGGTCACGCGTCAGTTCGGCGAGTTCGGGGTTCTTCCGGTGCTCGTCGAGCATCCATTCCGCGCCATGGGCCATGGAGGCGATCTCCTTCTCGAAGTTCCACTCCGGAAGGGCGATGTCGCTTTCCCCGACGGCGGCGTGGAAGCGGCCCAACTGCGCGAGCATGCCGTCGGCGGCGGCCGGGTCGCGCCACGGCCACGCATTGATGCGGCGGACCGCCTCCAGGAACATGAGCGCCGAATCGGGGCCCAGCATCCTCACATGGAGCAGTTCCGGCGCCATTTCAGCGGCATGCTCGGCCACCAGGTTCCGATAGACGGCCGCTTCGCGCGCCGGCCTGCCTTCAAGGTGCTTGACCACCACGCGCAGCATGGCGGGGCGGTTGCGGCCATCCAGATAGCGCGCCGTCACGACGGCCGTTTCGGTGGCTTCGGCCCCGCCGAAGCGCTTGCGTTCAAGTTGCAGGTCCGCGGGCGGGGTCCCCGTGCGGGCGGCGATGATCTCACCGACCGCTTGACTGGTCATGGCGTGGATCGTCATGGGCCCAAGGTGGTCGAAATCGCAGCGCCGTTCAACCGTACCCGCTGGATTTCCCGAGGCGCGGCGCGAAGGCGGTAGCCGCCGCGCCCGGCGGTAGCCCGTTCTGGGGGGCGCGGCGGCAAATCACAATTGCAATGCTAGGAACTGCCAGGCTTGCGTTCCTCAATTGACGGCGGTGCGTCCTCGGTCCAGCCTCTAAGCTGCGTCGTGCCGTGCCGGGCGATCTGGATAGCCCGTTCGAGTTCCTCGAAAGCGAGCCGATGCGTGCGGTCGTCGCCGGGCGCATGGTCGGGACTCTCTGTGATCCGGCCTTCCAGGCGCCGCCGCAACTGGCCGATCGCCTCTTCGCCGCCGGTCTCCAGGATCACCCGGACAGCCTCGCAAACCAGCATGTCGCCGAATGTCCGGGCGGATTCCTTTCTCAGCCGGCGCAGTTCTTCCGGGGATGTCGCCTGCCATTCGTCCATGGTTGTCTCTCGATCATAGGTGGCCCGTCTCTTGGGCCCCAATCCGCGACACCGCCGAGAGTTCCCGTCCGCGCCGTGCTGACGGGCCTGCTTGCGCCGCGGTCACCGGCGCGGCAGTTCGGCAAGCGGCTTTACCTGCTGTAGAGGATTGGCGGGTACAATCCGTGCCATTGGGGGAGATTTCCGATGATCAAGATGCTTTGCGCCGCCTTTGTTTCGATCCTGGTTTTGGCGGCACCGCCGGAAGCTGCGGCACAGGACGCGGTCGTGCTGACGATAGACGGCGCGATCGAGGGCGGCAGTATCGACTATACGATCGAACAGCTCGAGCAGATGCCGTCCGCGACCATCGCCACCTCCACCCCGTGGGAGGATGGCGTCGTATCGTTCGAGGGCGTGCCGATGGCGGCGCTCATGGAAGCTGTCGGCGCCAAGGGAACCGCGGTGCGGGTCGTCGCGCTGAACAACTACAGGACCGACATCCCGCTTGCCGATTTCACCGACTATGGCGTGATACTCGCCTTCAAGAGAAACGGCGACTACATGCCCATCGCCGACAAGGGCCCTCTCTTCGTGATCTATCCCTTCGACGATCGCCCGTCGCTGAAGACCGAGCTCCACTACGCCCGTTCCGCCTGGCAGGTGCGCCGGATCACGGTCACGCCCTGAGCATGTGATGGGCTGGATAACGAGATTCCGCTACCTTGCCGGCGGCACGCTGATCTTCCTCACCATTGTCGCCGCAAGCCATTTCTGGTCGCTGGCGGTGTCGAAGAACGCGGCCGAGCGCTCGCTGCGGCTCGATCTTTCCTGGATCGGGATGCACGGACGTCTGGAGGCGACGACGCTCGAAAAGCATGTGGCCCGCTATGCGGTCAATGGCGCGGCGGAAGACCGCGAGGCTGCCCGCCTCTACTACCAGATTCTGCAGGGGCGGCTCGACATGTGGAATCGCGGCGTCTTCAAGCATTTCCTGGACAGCCGCCCGGACAGGAAGGCCCAGTTGGTCCAACTGAAGCAGCGCTTCGATGAACTGTCGGGCTATTTCGACGACCTGGAGAATCCTGCAGCCCAGCAGCATATTCTGGCGGAGCTCCAGGCGGCCCGCAAGGCCATCGACGGCATCGGCGGCGATGCCCATACCGCCGGCGTCATCGAGTCTTCGCGCGCCTATCAGGATCTCAGCCGCAACCAGCGCAACCAGAACCTCATCTTCGTCCTCGTCCTTGCCGTCGGCAGCGGGCTGCTGGCGGCGATATTCTTCCAGAACCGCTCGCTGCAACGCGCCCACCAGACCGCGCGCGCGATCGCCGAGCGCAACGGCTTTCTGGCGCGTCACGACGCTCTGACGAAACTGCCGAACCGGCGCGCCTTCGTCGGCGCGCTGAAGGAGATGCGCGGCGCGGCGCGGCGCCCGGAAGACCGCATAGGCGTCCTGGCCATCGACCTGGACGGGTTCAAGATGGTGAACGATACGCTCGGCCACACGGCCGGCGACCAGTTGCTGAAGGTCATCGCGGAGCGCCTTGTCCGGGCAGCGCGGATGTTCGACGAAAACAACATAGTCTCGCGTTTCGGCGGAGACGAGTTCGTCGCCCTGGTCAACCTGCCCGACGGCTCGTCGCCCATGGTGATCGCCGAAGGCATCCGCCAGGCGGTCGGCGAGCCCGTGCAACTTGGAAAGGTTCCGGCATCGGTCGCGGCATCGGTCGGCATCGCGGTCAGCGACGCTGCCGACGATCCGGACCGCAATCTCATACTGGACGCCGACCTGGCTCTCAGCGTCGCCAAGTCGCGCGGCAAAGGGCGGGTGGTGCATTTCGATCGCGCGCTGCGCGAGGAAATCGAGCGGCAGCGCCACATCGAGCGCGATCTGGCGACGGCAATCAAGGACGGCCAGATATTCGCCAACTATCAGATCCAGGTGGATCTTGCGTCCGGCCGCCTCAGCGGAGCGGAAGCGCTGGCACGTTGGCGCCATCCCGTCCTTGGCGATATCTCACCCGTGGAGTTCATCCCGATCGCCGAGTCCGCCGGCGACATCGTCGAACTCGGCTATTCCATTCTGCGGCAGGCGTGCCGCGACGCTCTCCTTTTCCCGAATGAAATCCCCGTTTCGGTAAACCTGTCCATTGCGCAGACGATGGACGACAAGCTCGTCAGCACGGTGACAAGGATCCTTGGCGAGACAGGCCTGCCAGCCAGTCGTCTGAAGCTGGAAGTCACCGAATCGGTCCTGATGCACGATGCCGAGCGCGTGGTCGTGGCTTTGCAGGAGTTGCAATCCATCGGCGTGTCGATCGCCCTTGACGATTTCGGCACGGGATATTCGTCGCTCGCCTATCTGCGCAATTTCCGGTGGAACGAATTGAAGATCGACCGCAGTTTCGTGCGCTCGGTTCTGGACGAGCCGCTCGACCTCATCATCATCCGCGCCGTGCGCATGCTAGCCGAGGAAATCGGCGCGAAGGTTATCGTCGAGGGCGTGGAAACCGTCGAGCAGGAGCGCATCCTGAAGGCCGTGCACTGCGACATCGGCCAAGGCTTCCTGTACGGCCGGCCCGTCTCGGCGGAAGACCTGCCGGCGACGATATTGCGTGCCCATGCATCGGCATCCTTGGAGCATGTTCCGCCGGCCGATTTCGATGTAAAGGTCGCCAACCGGCGCTGAACTCCAGCGCCGCGCCCGTATCAATTCCTTTCAGGAGTGCGCCGCATGCGATCCATCTTCCACCTGGCCTACAACGTGACCGACCTCGACGAAGCGCGCCGCTTCTATGGCGGGCTGCTCGGATGCAAGGAGGGCCGCAGCGCGCCGAGCTGGGTGGACTTCGACTTTTTCGGCCATCAGATATCGCTGCATCTGGGCGAGCCTTTCGCCACGGCGGCGACCGGCAAGGTCGGCGAGCACATGGTGCCCATGCCGCATCTGGGCGTCATCCTGCAGCGCGACGACTGGCAGGCGCTCGCCTCGCGCCTCGAGAACGCCGGCGTCGACTTCATCATCGCCCCGACCACCCGCTTCAAGGGCGAGCCGGGCGAACAGAACACGATGTTCTTCCGCGATCCCTTCGGCAATCCCATCGAGATAAAGGGCTTTGCCGATCTCGGCACTGTCTACGCAAGCTGAGACACGCCACGTGAACGTGGCGGCAGGGCTGCCCTAGCCGCCGAACACCGCGTCGTAAGCCGCCACCGCCGCCCGCGCCTTCCGCGCCGTCTCCATGGCGCCGTCGCCGGGCTTGTAGAGGCTCGAACCCAGGCCGAAAGTGCGTATGCCGACAGCCTTGTAGGCGGCGAAATCCCCGTCGGAGACGCCGCCGACCGCGCCGATCGGCACATCGGCGGGCAGGATCGCGCTGACGGCCTTGATGCCGGACGGGCCCAGCACGCTTGCCGGAAAGAACTTCAGACCGGATGCGCCGGCCTTGACGCCAGCCAGCGCTTCGGTGGGCGAGAAGACGCCGGGCATCGTCACCATGCCATGGGACGCCGCCGCACGGATGACCTCGGGCTCGACATTGGGGCTGACCATCAGCCGCCCGCCGGAATCATGAAGACGCTTGACGTCCTCCACAGTCAGAACGGTGCCCGCGCCGATCAACACACCCTCGGGCGCAGCGCGCGCGGCCTGCTCGATCGTGCGGAAAGGGTCCGGCGAATTCAGCGGCACCTCGATCGCCTCGAAGCCCGCATCCAGGAGAGCATCGATGACGCCGGGCGCTTCATCGGGCGTCAGCCCGCGCAGGATCGCCACGAGATCGCGGCGCAGCTTCGGCCACGCGATACGGGTTCCGGTCATGGGGCCATCCTTTCGGGCCAGAGAATACACGCCGCATCGAACAATCCACGGCGCACCAGTTCGGCGCCGTCGAGCGTCCGGCTGGCGATGCCGGCGGCGGCGAAGGCGGTTTCGTAAAGCCAGGCCTGGCCGCCGGCTGAAACCAGTTGAACCTCTTCCGGCCTCTCCTGACTAACAGCCGCCGCGATCTCGCTTCCAAGCAGCAGGCCCGAAAGCCGCGCCCGCAGTTCCTCGGCGCCGGTCCCCGACAAGAGAGCGGCCGCCCGCAGCGAGAAAAGCGCCGCCGTGACGGCGCCTTCTGACAGCATCTCATCAACGGCATTGCCGAAGGCCGGATGGCCCGGATCGGCATCGCCCTCGCCCAGCGTGTCCCGCAGGATCGAGTGCTGGCGCATCAGCGCGTAAAGCTCGCCGGTCATGAAGGTGGTGAAGCCGGTCAGCCGCCCCTCTTCCAGCCTCGCCCATTTCGAATGAGTTCCGGGAAGGCAGAAAAGGCCAGCCACCGTGCCGGCAGCCACTGCGCCTGCCAGCTGCGTTTCCTCGCCGCGCATCACGTCCTCCCGCCCCGCCATGCGCTGGCAGACGCCGGGCAGAATCCGCACATCGCGCCGCGCCGAAGGAACGCGCAAGGCGTTCCGCCCGAGGTCGCGCAGGTCCGCGGGCGCATCGAGATAGGGCGCTTCCGCCCAGCCGCCGCGCGCGCCGGCCATGCCGCTCACGATCACCGGCAGGTCGTCCGGCGCGCCGGCAGCCGTCAGATGCGCTTCCATCACCGCCTCGAAGCGGTCGGGCATGCAGGCGCGCATGCCCTCGCCGCTGGCGCGCCGGGCGATGACGGTGCCCTTGCGGCCCAGCAGCCACAGCCGCATGTTAGTCGTGCCCCAGTCGATGGCGGCACAGAACGGCCGAGGCTCCGCCCCGCTCACTTCCGTCAGACTTCCGCCAGATCGGTCGGCAGCAGCGCCGGCGGCATGTCCTGGAAGGCGATCGGGCGCAGGAAGCGGCGGATCGCCAGCGTGCCGACCGAAGTGGTCGAGACATTGGTGCTGGCCGGATAGGGGCCGCCATGCATCATCGCGTCGCTGACCTCCACGCCGGTCGGAAATCCGTTGGCGATGAGACGTCCGGCCTTGCGCTGGAGGATGGGCATCAGCGAGGCGGCCAGCGTCCGGTCCGCGTCGTCCATGTGCAGCGTGCAGGTCAGCTGACCTTCCAGGCTGTGCGCCACCGCCCGCATCTCCTCTTCGTCCTTGACCCGCACCAGAAGGCCCAGCGGTCCGAAGACCTCATTGTGAAGGTCGGGATTGGCAAGCCAGTCCTCGCCCGTCGTCTCCAACAGGTCCGGGCCGCTGTTGCGGCCCTCGCCGGTGGAGGCGAGCGTGGCCTTGGCGCAGCCGAGCCCCACCACCTTGTCGCGCCCGCGCCGGTAGGCATCGGCGATACCGCTGGTCAGCATGGGCTGTGCAAGGACCTTTTCCAGCACGCCCTTGGCCGTTTGCGCGAAGCCGTCGACATCGTCTCCGGCTAGCGCGATGGCGACGCCGGGGTTGGTGCAGAACTGACCCACGCCCATGGTCAGCGACGCCGCCCAGCCTTCGGCGATCTTTCCGCCGCGCGCGCCGAGGGCGGCGGGCAGCAGGAACTGCGGATTGACGGAGCCGAGCTCGCCGAAAAACGGGATGGGCTCGTCGCGGCCCTGAGCGAGGTTGAACAGCGCACGCCCACCGCCCAGCGACCCGGTGAACCCGATCGCCTTGACCAGCGGATGCGTGACGATCGCCTCGCCTGCCTCGTTGGTGTTGCTCTGGATCAGCGAGAAAACGCCCGGGTGCTGTCCTGTCTTCTCGATGGCCGCGGCAATGGCCTCGGCCACGATCTCACCGGTGCCCGGATGCGCCGGATGGCCCTTCACGATGACCGGGCAGCCGGCCGCGAGCGCCGACGCCGTGTCGCCGCCGGCGGTGGAAAAGGCCAGCGGAAAGTTCGAAGCGCCGAAAACGCCCACCGGCCCGATGGGAAGCTGCATCAGCTTCAGGTCCGGCTTGGGCAGCGGCTGGCGGTCGGGATTGGCCGGGTCGTGGCGGCGGTCGAGATAGTCGCCCTTCTCGATATGGTCGGCGAACAGCCGAAGCTGCCCGGTGGTGCGTCCGCGCTCGCCGTTGAGGCGGGCTTCCGGCAGGCCGGTTTCCTGGACGCCGATCTCGGTAATGGCCGCGCCGCGCGCTTCGATCTCGTCGGCGATGGCGCGCAGGAATGCGGCGCGCTCGGTGCGGCTGGAATAGCCATAGGTCCAGAACGCTTCCTCGGCCGCCTTGGCGGCCCGGTCCACATCCGCCGCCGTTCCGACGAAGAACTCATGCTTGGGCCCGGTAACGGGATCGGAAGCAAATCTCTTGTCCCCCGCGACCCACTCGCCGGCAATCAAATGTTTTCCACGGGGCTCGAAGCTTTGGGACATCGTAGGATCCTTGGGTTTGGGAGATTTGGGGTGAATGATGCCTTGGGCATTGCCCTATCTATTCATGAAAGGGCTCCACGTCGACCTTGCGGCCGCAAAGAAATGCATCGGCGACGATCTTCAGCGGGCTGAGGTCGACGTCGACCTGCTTGCTGGCGACAAGCTCGGCGAAGCGGGCATAAAGACCGTCATACTCGGCCTCCGGCTCCTCCTTGCGCATGCGGCCGTCGACGCTCATGCTGGCGCCGCCGCGGGAAAGCCTGAGCTCGCCCTGGTCGGTGCGGATGGCGATGCCCCAGGTCTGCGGCCCTTCCTGGCGCCAGTCGAAAACGGCTTCGACGGCCACGCCGTCGAGATTCCTCATCGACAGTTTCGCGGCAATGGGCATTGCCCGGTTTTCCGGCGTTTCGAGTATCGCTCCGGTCACGAACACGGAGGGCACGAGCGCCGTCAGGATCGACAGGGCGTTGATGCCGGGATCGAACACGCCGAAACCGCCCGCCTCCCATATCCAGTCCTGGCCGGGGTGCCAGCGCCGCACGTCCTCCTTCCAGACGATCTCGACCGAACGGATCGTCTTGCCCTTCAGCCATTTGCGGGCCGGCTCCACGGCCGGCGCAAAGCGCGAATGCCAGGTCGCAAAGAGGCTGACCTGATGGTGCTCGGCCAGCGCCACCAGCGCCTCGACCTCCCCGAGCGTGGCTCCGGGCGGCTTTTCCAGCATCACGTCGCGCCCCGCCTTGATGGCCGAAACCGCCATCTCGAAACGCGATGAAGGCGGCGTGCACAAGGAGACGGCCAGAACGTCCGGGCGCGCCGAAAGGAAGGCTTCCAGATCCGTGAAGTTCTCGACGCCGTCCACCTTCGCATTGCGGCTGACGCCGGCCGCCAGGGCGAAGGACGGCGAACGCTCGATGGAGGGGATATGCTGGTCGCGGGCGATCTTGCCTATGCCGACAAGACCGATCTTCGTCGGTTCACTCATGGTCGCTCCTGCAGCATCGGTCCAAAAATCCGGATCGGTCTTCGGAAAGCACGATGCGTGGATTCAAAAGGTTCGAGCGCCCTTGTGCGTCCAAATGGACGCACGGCGCTCTAGTGCGAATCGCGCGGCACGGCATTGCCCCGGCATCCTTTCAGAAAGTCGAAATCGGCGCCGGTATCGGCGCCCTCCACATGGTCGTGGAAGAGCTGCGCGTAGCCGCCATTGGGCCGCTCGACCCGCGGCGTCCAGGCCTCGAGCCGGCGTTGCAGTTCCTCGTCAGATACATCGAGATGCAGGCGGCGCGCCGGCACGTTGATTTCGATCATGTCGCCATTGCGGACCACCGCCAGCGGGCCGCCCACCGCCGCCTCCGGCGAGGTATGCAGCACCACGGTGCCGTAGGCTGTGCCCGACATGCGGGCGTCGGAGATGCGCACCATGTCGGTGACGCCCTTCCTCAGCACCTTCGGCGGAAGCCCCATATTGCCGACCTCCGACATGCCCGGATAGCCCTTCGGCCCGCAGTTCTTCAGAACCAGGATGCATGTCTCGTCGACATCCAGCGCGTCGTCGCCGATCTTGGCCTTGTAGTCGTCGATGTCCTCGAAGACGACCGCCCTGCCCCGGTGCTGCAGCAGCTCCGGCGAAGCCGCCGAAGGTTTCAGCACGGCGCCGCGCGGCGCGAGGTTGCCCTTCAAGACGGCGATGCCGCCCTGCTGGGTCAGCGCCTTGTCGAGCGGGCGGATGACGTCCTCGTTCCAGTTGCGGACGTCCTTGATCTCGTCCCAGACCGGGCCGCCCGATACCGTCAGCGCGTCCCGGTGCAGCTTGCCGCCCTCGGCCAGCACCTTCATGACGACCGGCAGGCCGCCGGCATAGAAGAACTCCTCCATGAGATATTTGCCGGAGGG
Organism: Nitratireductor thuwali; assembly: GCF_036621415.1. NCBI lineage: Bacteria > Pseudomonadati > Pseudomonadota > Alphaproteobacteria > Hyphomicrobiales > Phyllobacteriaceae > Nitratireductor > Nitratireductor thuwali. The sequence continues at coordinate 3,421,976 of NZ_CP030941.1, read as the reverse complement.
CATGAGGTTGACGATGGTCGGCAGATCGCGGCCCAGCCGGTCCCAGTCGTCCAGCGTCAGGTCGACGCCCGCCCGGCCGGCGAGCGCCAGCAGATGGACGACGGCATTGGTCGAGCCTCCGATGGTCCCGTTGACGCGGATGGCGTTCTCGAACGCCTCACGCGTCAGGATGTCGGAGGGCTTCAGGTCGTCCTTCACCATGTCGACGATGCGCCTGCCCGACAGATGCGCCATCACCCGGCGGCGGCTGTCGACGGCGGGGATCGCGGCATTGCCGGACAGGGCCATGCCCAGCGCCTCGGCCATCGAGGCCATGGTCGAGGCGGTTCCCATCGTGTTGCAGGAGCCGGGCGAGCGGCTCATCGCCTGCTCGGCCTCGAGGAAATCCTCCTGGCTCATGGTGCCGGCCTTGATCGCCTCCGACATCTGCCACAGCGCCGTGCCGGAGCCGACGCGCTCGCCGCGGAACCAGCCGTTCAGCATCGGGCCGCCCGAGATGACGATGGCCGGCAGATCGGTGCTGGCGGCGCCCATCAAGAGCGCGGGCGTGGTCTTGTCGCAGCCGGCCAGAAGCACCACGCCGTCGAGCGGGTTGGCGCGCAGCGCCTCCTCCACATCCATGGCTGCCAGATTGCGGTACATCATGGCGGTGGGTCTGAGCGCGCTCTCGCCGGTCGAGAAAACCGGAAACTCCAGCGGCAGTCCGCCCGCCTCGTAGATGCCGTGCTTCACCCGCTCGGCAAGGTCGCGCAGATGCGCGTTGCAGGGGGTCAGCTGGGACCATGTGTTGCAGATGCCGATCACCGGCCGCCCGTCGAAAAGATCGGCTGGCAGGCCCTGGTTCTTCATCCAGGAGCGGTGGTAAATGTGATCGCGCGACGTGCCGCCGAACCACTCTTGCGAGCGCAGCTTTCGCGGCCAGGGCTTGGGGTTGAATGCGCTCATGCGTTTCTGCTTCCTTTCCGGAACCAATGGCCGGAATGCCATGTGAATGTGTTGCAACGGACGGAATGGATAGCGCCCCTTCGCACCCCCCTCTGCCCGGCAGGGCAGAGGGGGGGTAAAGAAGCGCTGGCGTCTCCGGGCATGTTCCCGCTCCCGCCCTAAAGCGCCTTCACCGCCGCAAAACCCTTCTTCTCGCGCCCATGCGGGTTCCTCAGCGGCAGGCCGAAATCCGGCGCGGAGATCTCCCACACATCGCCCTCGCCGCACGATACTCCGTCGGCGAAGGAGAGCGTGGCGGTGCCGAACATGTGCACGTGCAGGTCGCCCGGCTGGCGGAACAGGCCGTATTTGAAATGGTGGTATTCAAGATTGGCGATCGAGTGGGACATGTTGTCCTCGCCCGAAAGGAACGGCTTTTCCCAGACCACCTTGCCCTCCCGCAGGATGCGCGAGGTGCCCCTGATGTCGCGCGGCAGGTCGCCGACCAGAAGCTCGGGGCCGAAGGAGGCCGGCCGCAGCTTGGAATGGGCGAGAAACAGATAGTTGATGCGCTCGGTCACGTGGTCGGAGAACTCGTTGGCGAGCGAGAAGCCCAGCCGGTACGGCTGGCCGTCGGCGCCCACGACGTAGAAGCCGGCGATCTCCGGCTCCTCGCCTCCGTCCAGCGCGCAATCGGGCGAATGGAGCGGGTCGCCGGGAGCGACGGCGCATGTGCCGGTGCCCTTGTAGAACCATTCGGGCTGGACGCCTTCCTTCCCCTTTTCCGGCTTGCCGCCCTCGATGCCCATCTTGAACATCTTCATGGAGTCGCTCATGCCCTTTTCGTCGGCGTGCATGGCGTCGCGGGTGGAGGCCGAGCCGAGATGGGTGAGCCCGGTTCCGGTCAGGAACATATGGGCCGGATCGGGATGGCGGACGGGGCAGTCGAGCGCGCCTTCTTCGGCGAGCGCCGCAAGGTCCACGGCATCGCCCAGCCCGCGTGCTTCTATTGCGGCGGCCAGCGACATGCCCCTGTCGATGGCCTCCACCGCCAGCGCATAGGTGCTCTCGGCGCCGTTCACCAGGCGGGCGTCATTGCCCCGGCGGAAGATGACGCCGCCCTTTTTCAGTTGCGAAAGATGCATGTCCTGCCTCGTCAGCTGGATTTGTTCTTGTTGTAGACGTCGAAGATAACGGCCGCGAGCAGCACCAGCCCCTTGATGACCTGCTGATAGTCGATGCCGATGCCGACGATCGACATGCCGTTGTTCATCACGCCCATGATGAAGGCGCCCACCACCGCGCCGACGATCTTGCCGACGCCGCCCGACATCGACGCACCGCCGATGAAGACGGCGGCGATCACGTCCAGTTCGAAGGCCACGCCCGCCTTGGGCGTCGCCGTATTGAGGCGCGCGGCGAAGATCAGCCCGGCAAGGGCGGCCAGCATGCCCATATTGGCGAAGGTGAGGAAGGTCAGCCTCTCGGTCTTGATGCCGGACAGCTTCGCCGCCTTCTCGTTGCCGCCCAGCGCATAGATGCGCCGGCCAAGCGTGGTCGAGTTGGTCAGGAACGTATAGGCCGCCGTCAGCACCGCCATGGTGATGAGCACGTTCGGGAAGCCGCGATAGGTCGACAGCAGATAGGACAGGTAGAGGATCGCGAAGGCGACCAGCCCGTTCTTGGCCAGGAAGAAAGGGAAAGGCTCGTCCTCGATGCCGTACTCGGTGTTGCGGCGGCGGCTGCGCACGGCCAGATAGACGATGCTGCCGGCCGTCAGCGCGCCCAGGAGAAGCGCGGTGATGTTCGGCTTTGCCGTACCGAATATATCGACGACGAAACCGGTGCTCAAAAGCTGGAACTCGCGCGGGAACGGGCCGACCGACTGCCCCTCGAGCAGCCACAGCGTCAGGCCGCGAAAAACGAGCATGCCGGCCAGGGTGACGATGAAGGACGGAATGCGCCAATAGGCGATCCAGTAGCCCTGTGCCGCGCCGATCAGGATGCCGGTCGCAAGACAGGCCGGAATGACGACGAAGCTCGGCAGGTCCCAATTGACCATCATGACGGCGGCCAGCCCGCCGATGAAGCCGACGACCGAGCCCACCGACAGGTCGATATGACCGGCGACGATGACCAGCAGCATGCCCAGCGCCATGATGACGATGTAGCTGTTCTGCAGGATCAGATTGGTCAGGTTGACCGGCCGCATCAGCGTTCCATCGGTCACGACCTGAAAGAAGCCCATGATCACCACGAGCGCGACCAGCATGCCGTAGTCGCGCAGATGGTTTTTCAGATAGCCGCCGATAGAGGTTGCAGCGCCTTCCATTCTTTTCTCCCCCGGGTTCGAACCCGCCTTTTCTGCCTTGCCGCGGCTCCAGAGCGCCGTGCGTCCATCCGGACGCGCAAAGGACGCTCTGTCCTGTTGTTAAGCCCGGTGCGTCCATCCGGACGCACAAGGGACGTTCCGTCTTGTTCTTCTTCCGTGGCCATCCTCACGACCTCACGATCATCGACATGATCTTTTCCTGGGTCGCCTCGCGCCCGTTGAGCTCGCCGACCAGCCGCCCTTCGTTCATCACATAGATGCGGTCGCACATGCCGAGCAGTTCGGGCATCTCCGACGAGATCATCACGACGCCCTTGCCCTGTGCTGCCAGCTCGTTGATGATCGTGTAGATTTCGAACTTGGCGCCGACATCGATGCCCCGCGTCGGCTCGTCGAGGATCAGCACTTCCGGTTCGGCGAAAAGCCATTTCGACAGCACGACCTTCTGCTGGTTGCCGCCCGAAAGGTTCATCACCTTCTGGAAGACGCTGGGCGTGCGAATGCCAAGCGCCTTGCGGTAGCTCTCGGCGACCTTGCGCTCCTCGGCGTCGTTGATGACGCCGTTGCTCGAGACGCGCGCCAGATTAGCCAGCGTCGTGTTGCGCAGGATGTCCTCTTCGAGGATCAGGCCGAGCGCCTTGCGGTCCTCGGTCACATAGGCCAAGCCGCTGTCGATGGCGCGGCCGACCGTGGAAACGTCGACCTCCTTGCCGCGCAGCTTTACCGAACCTCTGATACTGTTGCCGTAGGAGCGGCCGAAGATGCTCATGGCAAGCTCCGTGCGGCCCGACCCCATGAGCCCCGCGATGCCGACCACCTCGCCGGCCGCCACCTTGAAGGAGACGTTCCGGATCACCTGCCGGTCGGAATGATCGGGATGGGTGACGTTCCAGTCCGAGACCTCCAGCAAGGTCTCGCCGATGTTCGGCGTCCGGTCGGGATAGCGGTGCGCCATGTCGCGGCCCACCATGTCGCGGATGATGCGCTCTTCGCTGATCTTCTCGGCGTGGCAGTCGAGCGTCGAAACCGTCTGCCCGTCGCGCAGGACGGTGATGGAATCGGCCACGCGGCTCACCTCGTTGAGCTTGTGCGAGATGAGGATCGAGGCGATGCCCTGCGCCTTGAACTCCAGCAGCAGATCGAGAAGCTTCTGGCTGTCGTTTTCCTGGAGCGAAGCGGTGGGCTCGTCCAGAATGAGCAGCTTGACCTTCTTCGACAGCGCCTTGGCGATCTCGACGAGCTGCTGCTTGCCGACGCCCAGCTTGTCGACCAGCGTGGAAGACCGTTCCCGAAGTCCGACTTTCCTCAACAGTTCGTCGGTGCGGGAATTCGTCTCCGGCCAGTCGATGACGCCGGCGGTCGCGACCTCGTTGCCGAGAAAGATGTTCTCGGCGATCGACAGCAGCGGCACCAGGGCCAGTTCCTGGTGAATGATGATGATGCCGACCTCTTCGCTGTCGGAGATGCCGGAAAAGGAGACGGGCTTGCCGTCGAACTCGATGTCGCCCTCATAGGTGCCGTGCGGGTAGACGCCGCTCAGGACCTTCATCAGCGTCGATTTGCCGGCGCCGTTTTCGCCCACCAGCGCGTGGATTTCGCCGGGTGCGACCCTGAGATTCACATCGTCCAGGGCCTTCACGCCGGGGAAGACCTTGGTGATGCCGCGCATCTCCAGAATGGGTTCCATCGAAAGCGTTCCGCTTTTTCACATACAGCGCCGCGCGTCCCCTGGGGCGCGCAAAGGCCGCTGCCAATTGCTGAATCTACGCATCGGCCCACCTGAACGGTGTGGACGGGCGGAGCATCCCCGATCGCCGGGTTAGCTGGCGCGCCCGCCCCCGTGGGCGCGCCGCCCCGGCCCGGTCCGCCCGAAGGGCGAACCTTTCTGCCGGCCTCGTTGCTACTTGATCTGGTCCATCTCGTAGTAGCCGCTGCCGATCAGGACTTCTTCCCAATTGTCGGCATCGACCAGCACAGGCTCGAGCAGGTAGGACGGAACGACCTTGACGCCGTTGTCATAGGTCTCGGTGTCGTTGATCTCCGGCTCGCCGCCCTGCAAGAGGGCATCGACCATGCCGACGGTGACTCCGGCCAGCTCGCGGGTGTCCTTGAAGATGGTCGAGTACTGCTCGCCCGCGAGGATGGACTTGACAGAAGGAATCTCGGCGTCCTGGCCGGTGACGATGGGCATCTTGAGATCGCCCGAGCCGTAGCCCACGCCCTTGAGGGAGGAAAGGATGCCGATGGACAGGCCGTCATAAGGCGACAGAACGCCGTGCACCTGCTTGTCCGTGTAGTAGGCGGACAGGAGGTTGTCCATGCGCGACTGGGCGACCGCGCCGTCCCAGCGCAGCGTGCCGACCGTGTCCATGCCCTGCTGACCGGAAACGATCTCGATGTCGCCGGAATCGATCAGCGGCTGGAGCACGGACATGCCGCCATCGTAGAAGAAGTAGGCATTGTTGTCGTCGGGCGAGCCGCCGAACAGTTCCACGTTCCACGGCTTCTGGTCGGGGAAGCGCTCCTTCAGGCCCTCGACGAGCGAGCTCGCCTGCTGCACGCCGACCTGGAAATTGTCGAAGGTGGCGTAGTAGTCGACATGGGGGCTGTCGCGGATGAGCCGGTCGTAGGCGATGACCTTGATGTCCGCCGCATTGGCGTTCTCGAGCGCATTGGAAAGCGTCGTGCCGTCGATGGCGGCGATGACGAGCACGTCGACGCCCTTGGTGATCATGTTCTCGATCTGCGCGAGCTGGTTCGGGATGTCGTCCTCGGCATATTGCAGATCGGTCTCGTAGCCGGCCTCATTGAACTGCTTGACCATGGACTCACCGTCCGAGATCCAGCGCGCGGAGGACTTCGTGGGCATGGCGATGCCGACATAACCCTTGTCCTGTGCCTGCGCGGTGCCTGCAAACATGGCAGCACCCAGCGCAAGCGACGTGAAAATCGCTGTAAGTTTTCGCATTGCTTTCCTCCCAAGCCCTCCAGCACGGTTCTTCGGCCGCGGTCAGGCAAAGTCTCTTGAGTGAACGGATCTCCCCGATCCGTCATTGAGACTAGGGAGGTGGTGCATACCAATCAAATTCATTTTTCGCTTAACTGCATGCCAATATTGGTATAATCAGCCCGGATGCTCATCGACGCCACCGCCAGGCTCAAGCTCACCCATTTCCGCCTCATCGCGGCGGTCGCCGAACACGGCCAGCTTAGCATCGCCGCTTCCATGCTTGGCATGACGCAGCCGGCGGCGTCGCGGATGATGACCCAGATCGAGGCGATCGTCGGCGCCAAGCTCTTCGAGCGGCACGCAAAGGGAATGGAGCTGACCGATCTCGGCCAGCTCATCGCGCGCCACGCCGACACGCTCTTGAGCCAGGTGCGCGACACCATGCAGGAGATCGACGAGTTCAAGCTCGGCAAGGGCGGCCGGGTGAGGGTCGGCGCCGTCACCGGCGCGGCGGTCGGCTATGTGATGCCGGCCATCCAGAAGCTCAAGGCGGGCTCGCCCCATGCCGACGTGCATATCGACGTCGCCCCCAGCGATGCGCTGATACGGGAATTGTCAGCGGGCAATTTCGATTTCGTCCTCGGCCGCATTCCCCGCCCCTACGATCCCCGCCATTTCACCATCGCGCGCGGACGCGGCGAGGTCGTCGAACTGCTCGTGCGCAAAGACCACCCGCTGGCGGCCGTCCCGTCCTTGTCCCTCCATGCGTTGAGCCACTATGAATGGGTGATGCAGACGCTCGGCACGCCCCTGCGGGCAGCCGTCGAAACGGCCTTCATGGAAGCTGCGGCGCCGCTGCCGCAGAACATCATCAACACCACCTCGCTCCTGGCGATGATCGCGCTGCTGGTGACCTCCGACGCCATCGCCCCGCTCTCCCGCGAGGTCGCCGAACTGCTCGGCGGCAACAATGGCGGCCTCGGGCTGGCGCGCCTGCCCGTGGACACGCCGATCGTCGTCACGCCGTACCATCTTCTGTCGCTGAAGAGCCGGGCGCTGTCGCCGCTCGCCGCCCGGCTTCACGCGCTGGTCACGACGGAGCTGGCGCGCGGCGGCGCGGAGAGTTGACGAGCGGCCATCCAGATGATCCCGGACTGAAAACCGCGACTGCAGAATTACGCCGCCATGGCCTCGGCAGGCGGCTCCTTGGCTCCCGTCATGAAGGCCACCGCGTCCGACATCGTGTAGTCCTTCGGGTCGATCACGCAGAGCCTGCGGCCGAGCCTGTGGACATGGATGCGGTCGGCCACCTCGAACACATGGGGCATGTTGTGCGAGATGAGCACGATCGGCATGCCGCGCGCCTTCACGTCCTGGATCAGTTCCAGCACGCGGCGCGATTCCTTCACGCCGAGCGCCGCGGTCGGCTCGTCCATGACGATGACCTTAGAGCCGAAGGCGGCGGCGCGGGCCACCGCCACGCCCTGCCGCTGGCCGCCCGACAGCGTTTCCACCGCCTGGCCGATATTCTGGATGGTCATGAGGCCGAGATCGCTGAGCTTCTCGCGCGCCTGCCGTTCCATCGCCTCGCGGTCCAGCGCCCGGAACCAGCGCCCCATGAATCCGGGCTTGCGCAGTTCGCGGCCCAGGAACATGTTGTCGGCGATGGACAGAGCCGGCGAAAGGGCGAGCGTCTGGTAGACGGTCTCGATGCCGTGTTCGCGGGCCTCCAGCGGCGAGCGGAAGCTGACCGGCTTGCCGTCCAGCCTGATTTCGCCCTCGTCGGGACGGATCGCGCCCGAAATCGCCTTGATGAGGGTGGTCTTGCCGGCGCCGTTGTCGCCGATCACCGCCAGCACTTCGCCGGGATAAAGATCGAAATTGGCATTGTCGAGGGCGACGACCCGGCCATAGCGTTTGACCAGGCCGCGGCCGGTGAGCACGGGTTGGGCCACGGGTTGAAGGTTGGTCATGCCGACACCTTTCTGATCCATTGATCCATCGCAACGGCGATGATCGTCAGCCAGCCAATGGCGAAGACCTGCCAGAGCACGTCGACGCCGGCGAGCCGCAGTCCCGAATTGAACACGCCGACGATCAGCGCGCCGACCAGCGGCCCGATGATCGAGCCGCGCCCGCCGAACAGCGATATGCCGCCGATCACCACGGCGGTGATGGACTGCAGGTTCGCTTCCTGGAAGCTTTGCGGGGAGACCGAGCCGACGCGGCCGATGGCCGCCCAGGCGCCGATGGCGCAGACGAGGCCGGCCACCGCATAGACCTGCACGAGCGTGCGGTCGGTGCGGATGCCGGCAAGCTCGGCCGCTTCCTTGTCGTCGCCCACCGCGTAGACATGCCTGCCCCAGGCCGTGCGGTTGAGCACGTACCAGAGCACGGCGAAGATCATCACCATCAAGATGGAGCCGAACGTGAACTGCGCACCGCCGATGCGGATGCTTTCGCCGAAGAATTTGAGCAGCGGCGCGGCGGCGTCGATGTCCTGGCTGCGGATCGACTGGGCGCCGGAAAGCCACAGATTGAGGGCGAAGAAGATGTTCCAGGTGCCGAGCGTCACGATGAATGGCGGCAGCTTCACGCGCGTGACGAAGAAGCCGTTGAGCATGCCGGCCAGCGCCCCGCAGCAAAAGCCGATGCCTATCGCCAAGGGCGCTGGCACGCCCATATTGACCGCGAGATTGCCCATGATGACCGAGACCAGCACCATGTTCGCGCCGACCGAAAGGTCGATGCCGGCGGTCAGGATGACGAGGCTCTGGGCCGCGGCAAGAATGCCGATGATCGACACCTGCTGCATGATCAGCGACAGGTTGAACGCGCTGAAGAAATTGCCGCCGGCAATCACGCCGAAGGCGGCGACGCTCAGCACCAGCACGATGACCGGCACCATCGTCGGGTTGGCGTGCAGGAAATGCTGCAGGCGGTCGACGAAGTTCCTCTCATGGCCCTCGAAGGCGGCCACTTGCGCGTCGCTGCCGCCCAGGCCGTCCTCGAAGTCCTGCTTGCGGCGCGCCGCATCCGCATCGCTCATCATCATTCCTCCCGTCATTCCGCCGGCGCTCGCGCCGGTGGGTCAGCCGGGCGGCGGGAAGCCGCCACCGGTGCCACAACGAATTCTACGCGTGAATCCCGCCGGAGATCGAATCTATTTTGCCTGCCGCCGATCCCAAGGGAGCAGGTCCCAGGGAGCAAGGCCGCGGGACGACAAGGTGCCGTCCCGCGAGCGTTTCGATGACAGGTCGGCCTGCCTCAGCCCCAGCAGCGCTCGAGGCCCTCGTCGGTGCCGATCGACTCCAGCCCTTCCACCGGCTGGTCGGTGACCAGCGTCACGCCGGTGTTGAAGAAGTCGAGACCCGGGCTCGGCTCCGGCACCTCGCCGGTTTCCGCGAACTTGGCGATGGCCTCGACCCCAAGCGACGCCATCAGCAGCGGATATTGCTGCGCCGTCGCGCCGATGACGCCTTCCTTCACGTTCTGCACGCCGGGGCAGCCGCCGTCGATCGAAACAACCAGAACGCCTTCGGTCTTGCCGAATGAAGAAAGCGCTTCATAGGCGCCGGCGGCGGCGGGTTCGTTGATCGTGTAGACGACGTTGATGTCGGGATCGCGCTGGAGAAGGTTCTCCATCGCCTTGCGGCCGCCCTCCTCGTTGCCGTTGGTGATGTCGTGGCCGACGATGCGCGGATCGTCCTCGTCGCCGATCACGTTCGGATCCTTCGTGTCGATGCCGAAGCCGGTCATGAAGCCCTGGTCGCGCAGCACGTCGACCGACGGCTGGCTCGGCGTCAGGTCGAGCATGGCGATCTTGGCGTTGGCCGCTTCCTCGCCGAGCGTCTTGGCCGCCCACTCGCCGATCAGCTCGCCGGCCTTGAAATTGTCCGTGGCGAAGGTCGCGTCGGCGGCATCGATGGGCTCGAGCGGCGTGTCGAGCGCGATGACCAGCAGCCCCGCATCCCGCGCCTTCTTGACGACGGGAACGATGGCCTTGGTGTCGGAAGCCGTTATCAGAATGCCCTTGGCGCCGGAGGCGATGCAGGTTTCGATGGCCTGCACCTGGGTCTCGTGGTCGCCGTCGACCTTGCCCGCATAGGTGGACAGGTTGACGCCGAGTTCTTCAGCCTTGGCGCGCGCGCCCTCCTTCATCTTGACGAAGAAGGGATTGATGTCGGTCTTGGTGATGAGGCATGCGCCGACCTCCTGCGCGGATGCCGGCTGCGCCAGCCCGAGAAAGCCTGCGCCGGCGATCGCCAGTGCGGCTGTCTTGAGTGCGGTGGTCTTGAGCAACGAATGTTTGTTCACGGTAAATCCTCCCGAAAAATCTCGATGACGCCCGCAGGCGCACCAACACGCCATACGGCCAGCCCGTCAGCGTCATTCAACAAAACAAAAAGCGGGAACGCCTGTCAATAGATAAATCACTCTTATTTATTTATTGACAGGCCCCTTTTGCAAAGGGCATTCTTCATGCGGGAGGCGGCACGGGAGGGCTTCCAGGACAAGCCGGCAGACCCATACGGTTCGGAAACCCGACCATAAACGAGTTGAGCCGCGATTTTGATCGATCAGAATCGGAAAGGCTCTGGAGGAGATGAGGGCGTGGAAGGCGGCTCGACACGGAACGGCGATAGTCCAGGTTCCCCCCGGCAGAATCCGGGGCGGCAGAATCTGGGGACGAACCAGAGCGGCATGCGCGACTTCAACGAGCGCCTGGTGATGTCCCTGCTGCGTCAGCACGGAAGCATGGCCAAGACCGAGATCGCCCGCATGACCGGCCTGTCGGCGCAGACGGTGTCGGTGATCATGCGCGGCCTGGAGGCCGACGCGCTGCTGATTCGCGGCAGCCCGCAGCGCGGCAAGGTCGGCCAGCCGTCGATCCCGATGAGCCTTAACCCCGACGGCGCCTATTTCTTCGGCCTCAAGATCGGCCGGCGCAGTTCCGAGCTCGTGCTGATCGATTTTCGCGGCACGATCCGGCGGATGCGCCAGCACTCCTATGCCTGGCCGACGCCCGAAGAGACCATCGCTTTCGTGATGGACGACATCGCGCAGCTTCGCCAGGCCGAGGACCGCGCCGTGTGGGACCGCATCGGAGGCCTCGGCGTCGCGATGCCCTTCGAATTGTGGAACTGGGCCGATGCGGCGGGCGCTCCGGCAGGCGCCATGGACGGCTGGCGCGAGATCGACATGCGCCGTGAACTCTCCGCCCGATGCCCCTTCCCCGTCTATCTGCAGAACGACGCGACCTCGGCATGCGGCGCCGAGCTGGTGTTCGGCACGCCGCTCAAGCAATGCGACTTCATCTATTTCTACATCGGCGCGTTCGTCGGCGGCGGGATCGCGCTCGGGGGACGCCTGTTCGGCGGCCGCACCGGCAATGCCGGCGCGCTGGGGTCGATGCCGGTGCCCGGCCCCGGCGGCAGGACCCGGCAGCTCATCGACGTCGCTTCGATAAGCGTGCTCGAGAAGGCGCTGGTCGCCCGCGGACGCGAAGCCCAGCATCTGTGGACCGCGCCCGACGATTGGGGCGATCTCGGCGAGGACCTGGAACGCTGGATCGAGGGCGCTGCCGAAGGGCTGGCCGACGCGATCATCGCGGCGGCCGCGGTAATCGACTTCGAAGAATCCATCATCGAGGGCTGGATGCCTCTTTCCGTGCGCTCGGAGATCGTCCGCCGCACGAGGCGGTTCCTGCAGACCAAGGACTCCGAGGGGCTCAGCCTTCCCGATGTGCGGGAGGGAACGGTCGGCAAGCATGCGCGCGCGCTGGGCGGCGCCAGCCTGCCTCTGGCCGAGCGCTTCCTGGTGGGGGCGCCGTCAAGTCCCGCACATTCGCTCTGACACCGCTCTTGTTTTGAAAGGAAGCCGCATGATCCTGTGTTGCGGAGAAGCGCTGATCGACATGTTGCCGCGAAAGACGGAGGGCGGCGAAACCGGCTTCGTGCCCTATCCCGGCGGCTCGGTCTTCAACACCGCCATCGCCCTTGCCCGGCTCGGCGTTCCCACCGGCTTCTTCTCTGGCCTTTCGCGCGATCTGTTCGGCCGGCAGCTCTGCCGGAGCCTTGAGGAGAGCGGGGTCGACATTTCCCCCGCACGGATCAGCGACCGGCCCACCACGCTCGCCTTCGTCAGCCTGTCCGGCGGGCAGGCAAGCTATCATTTCTACGACGAGAACTCCGCCGGGCGCATGCTCACGCCCGCCGACCTGCCGGCGCTGGGCGACGACGTGCCGGCCCTGCTCTTCGGCGGCATCAGCCTGGTGAGCGAGCCTTGCGGGAGCACCTATGAGACGATGATGGAGCGGGCGGCCACCAGCCGCGTCACGATGCTCGACCCCAATATCCGCCCCGCCTTCATCGCCGACGGGGAAGCCCACCGGAGCCGGATGCGGCGCATGATGGGCCTGGCGGACATCGTCAAGATTTCCGAGGAGGATCTGACCTGGCTGGGCGGGTTCGACGGGGCGGAAGCAGCCGCGCGGGCATATCTGTCCCATGGCGCAAAGCTGGTGATCGTCACAAGGGGCGGCGAAGGCGCGCACGGCTTCTGGAACGGCGGCTCGGTGTTCGAGCCTGCCTTGAAGGTCGATGTGGTGGATACGGTCGGCGCCGGCGATTCCTTCAATGCCGCCATCCTCGCCTGGCTCGACGAGGCCGGCAGGCTGACCAAGGATCACCTTGCCGCGCTCGACGGGCGGGCCGTGCGCGAGGCGCTGTCCTTCGCGACCCGCGTCGCCGCCGTCACCGTATCGCGCGCCGGCGCCAACCCGCCGCGCCGCGACGAACTCGGCGGGCGCTGAGCGTCCGTTTCTTTCAAGGTGCCAGCAAGCGTTGTTATCATTGACAACGCCGACTGAGTGTTGTTAGTAATAACAGCATGAAGGCTGAGCTGATTGAGAAATCGCGGACCGTGATCAATGACACAGCCTTCTTCGAGGTCGTCTTGTGGCTCCTGCCCGCCCCGGCCCCCGGTAGCGAACATCCGTTCAAATACAGGCTGGCGCTGGTGATCAACAACGAATGTGTCCTGCGCTACGACAACGAGCGCGGCAAGGGCGATCACCGGCACCTGGGGAATTGCGAGGAACCTATCGAATTTACCTCGCTTGGAGGCCCTATTTGACGCCTTCCACGCCGACATGGAAAGGATACTCCAATGAACACGCTGACCGTGCGCCTGAGTACCATGGCCGATGTCAAAGCTCGTTTTGTCGAGGCTGGAGAACGCGCCCTCGCGGGCAAGGCCGCCGAGGTCACCTCCACGCTGAATTTTGCCAGCTATGAGGACATGCACAAGGTCTTGGCACCCTCCCGCCTCGCGATAGTCAAGACGCTGGCTGGGCAGGGGCCCTTGTCGATCCGGGAAGTCGCGCGCCGGGTCAAGCGCGATGTGCAGGCCGTGCACCGGGATGTGACTTTGCTCGTCAATACAGGCGTTATCGACCGCACCCAAAGGGGAGTCGAATTCCCCTATGACACCATCCATTTCGAGTTCGATGTGAGCGCGGCCGCCTGATCACCTGAAAAGGCCAGATTCCAGCGATGGCCCTTTCAGTCGGGCCGGCTTCCCGCCCCCTCGGCGACAAAGAACGAACTCGCAAAGGCTTCGATGCCGTCGGCGCCCTTCGGCCCGTAGGTGAGCGGGCTGCCGTCGAGGTTGAGCGTTCGGCCGCCGGCGGCGCGCAGGATGGCGTCGCCCGCGGCCGTATCCCACTGCATGGTGGGGCCGAAGCGCGGATAAAGGTCGGCGTCGCCACGGGCGATGATGCAGAATTTGAGCGACGAGCCGACCGAGACGGTCTCGGCGCCCGGATGGCGGGCGATGAACGCCCCGGTTTCCGGCGTCAGGTGCGAGCGGCTGGCGACGATACGGGGCGGCTGTCGCATGGTCTCAGTGCGGATCGGCCGGCGGTCCGTCAGCGTCTTGCCGTCACGGCAGCGGGCTTCGAACGCGGCGCCCGGATGGCCGGCATAAAGCAACCCCTGCGCGGGCGCGTAGACCACGCCGAGCACCGGCGCGCCAGCGCGCACGAGCGCGATGTTCACCGTGAAGTCCGGCCGGCGGTTGATGAATTCGCGCGTGCCGTCCAGCGGGTCGACCAGCAGGAAGCCGCCATCGCCGCATACCGGTATCACGCCGCCCGATGCCGCCTCCTCCGAGACGCAAGGGGTGCCGACCGGCAGCCGCGCCAGCCCGGCGAGGATGATCGCCTCGGCCTCGCGGTCCGCTTCGGTCACCGGCGATGCGTCGGCCTTTTCCTCGACCGCGACGCCGGCCTCGTAGTGGCGCATGATCGCCGCGCCGGCCTCAACGGCGAGTTCCTCGAACAGGCTCAGCAGGGCGGTCTCGTCACCCGGGGCAGCCGCCTTCGGCATGGTCAGCAATAGCCCTTCTCCCGCAGCCAGGCTTCCAGTTCGTCGGCGAGCTCTTCCGGTTCCCGGCCGACGGTGCGCAGATGGATATCCGCCCGCTCCGGTTCCTCATAGGGGGAATCGACGCCCGTGAAGTTCTTGATCTCGCCCTTGAGCGCTCTTGCATAGAGCCCCTTTGGATCGCGCTTTGCACATTCCTCGAAAGGCGTGTCGACGAACACCTCGACGAACTCGCCCTCCGGCATCATGTCGCGGGCCATGCGCCGTTCGGCCCGGAACGGAGAGATGAAGGAGACAAGGACGATCAGCCCCGCATCCGCCATCAGCCTGGCGACCTCGGAGACGCGGCGGATATTTTCCACCCGATCCTCCTCGGTGAAGCCGAGATCGCGGTTCAGCCCATGGCGCACATTGTCGCCGTCGAGGATGTAGGTGTGCCGGCCGCTCGCGTGCAGCTTCTTTTCCAGAAGGTTGGCGATGGTCGACTTGCCGGAGCCCGAAAGCCCGGTGAACCACAGGACCGCCGGCTTCTGGTGCTTCTGCTCGGCCCGCGACGCCTTGGTCACGTCCAGCGCCTGCCAGTGGATATTGGCCGCCCGGCGCAAGGGGTGCAGGATCATGCCGGCGCCGACCGTGGCATTGGTCAGGCGGTCGATCAGCACGAAGGAGCCGGTGGTGCGGTTTTCCGCGAAGGTGTCGAAGGCGATCGGTGCCTGCAGCGAGAAATTGCACACGCCGACCTCGTTCAGGTCGAGGCACTTGGCCGCCTCATGGGCGAAATTGTGGATGTTCACCCGGTGCTTGAGATGGCTGACCGTGGCGCTGACCTCGTCCGTCTCAGTGCGCAGAATATACATGCGCCCCGGCATCAGCGGATGCTCGTCGAACCACACCACATTGGCCGCCAGCTGGTCGGCGACATGGGGCCGCGCGTCGGGCGCCACCAGCATGTTGCCGCGCGAGACCTCGATCTCGTCCTCGAGCACCAGGGTGACGGCTTCGCCCTCGCCCGCCCGCTCGCGGTCGCCGTCATAGGTGGCGATGCGCTTGACCCGCGACGGCTTGCCGGACTTGGCCACGACGACCGCATCGCCCACCCCGATCTCGCCCGAGGCGACCGTGCCGGCAAAGCCCCGGAAGTTCAGGTTCGGCCGGTTCACATACTGCACGGGAAAGCGGAACGGCTTGTCGCGAAGGTCGCTCTCCACGTCCAGCGTTTCCAGATAGCCGATCAGCGACTGGCCGGTATACCAAGGCGTGTTGGCGGAAGCCCGGGTGACATTGTCGCCATAGCGGGCCGACATCGGGATGGGCTGGATGGTGGCGAAGCCCAGATCCTTCGCGAAAGCCCGGTAGTCGGCCACGATGCCGGCGAACACCGCCTCGTCGAAATCCACCAGGTCGATCTTGTTGACGGCCAGCACGACGTGCCGGATGCCGAGCAGCGAGGCAATGATCGAGTGCCGGCGCGTCTGCGGCAGGATGCCCTGGCGCGCGTCGACCAGCACGACGGCGACATCCGCGGTGGAGGCGCCCGTGGCCATGTTGCGCGTGTACTGCTCATGGCCGGGCGTGTCGGCGACGATGAATTTGCGCTTGGGCGTGGCGAAGAAGCGGTAGGCGACATCGATGGTGATGCCCTGCTCGCGCTCGGCCTCCAGCCCGTCGACCAGAAGCGCCAGGTCGATATCCTCGCCGGTGGTGCCGTGCTTTTTCGAATCCTTCTCAAGCGCGGCAAGCTGGTCCTCGAAGATCAGCTTCGTGTCGTAAAGCAGCCGCCCGATCAGGGTCGATTTGCCGTCGTCGACGGAACCGCAGGTCAGGAACCGTAGGAGCGTCTTGTTCTCCTGCAGCGCCAGATAATCGCGGATGCCCCCGGCATCGGCCTCGAGGGGAATGGTTTCGGTTACGTCCAGCACCTCAGAAATACCCCTCGCGCTTCTTCTTCTCCATGGAGCCCGCCTCGTCCTTGTCGATGGCCCTGCCCTGGCGCTCCGAAGTGCGCGCCGTCAGCATCTCGGCGACAATGGCCTCGAGCGTATCGGCGGACGATTCGATCGCGCCGGTCAGCGGATAACAGCCGAGCGTGCGAAAGCGCACCATGCGCTCTTCGATCCTCTCGCCCGGCAAGAGCTCCATCCGGTCATCGTCTACCATGATGGTCATGCCGCCGCGCTCCACCACGGGGCGCTTCTTGGCGAAATAGAGCGGGACGATCGGAATGTCCTCCTGCAGGATGTACTGCCAGATGTCGAGCTCGGTCCAGTTGGACAGCGGAAACACGCGGATCGATTCCCCTTGCGCGACGCGCGTGTTGTAGGTCTTCCACATCTCCGGGCGCTGGTTCTTGGGATCCCAGCCATGCGTCTTGGTGCGGAAGGAGAAGATGCGCTCCTTGGCGCGCGACTTCTCCTCGTCCCGGCGGGCGCCGCCAAAGGCCGCGTCGAAGCCGTGCTTGTCCAGCGCCTGGCGCAGCGCCACCGTCTTCATCACATGGGTGTGGACATTGGAGCCGTGGCTGAAGGGGCCGATGCCCTCGCGCACGCCGTCCTCGTTGATGTGAACCAGAAGATCGAAGCCGAGCTCGCGCGCCATGCGGTCGCGGAAGTCGATCATCTCGCGGAACTTCCAGGTCGTGTCCACGTGCAGGATGGGAAAGGGCGGCTTGGCCGGATAGAAGGCCTTCATCGCCAGATGAAGCAGCACCGAGGAATCCTTGCCGATCGAATAAAGCATCACCGGCTTGGAAAAGGTCGCCGCCACCTCCCGCATGATGTGGATCGCCTCGGCTTCGAGCCGCTGAAGGTGCGATAGGGTCGCCGGCATCTCATACTCCACCTGTGCGCGCGCTGACGCCAGCATCCGCGCTTTGATACGGAGCGAAAGTACATTCAGGGCGTACCACCCTCAAGGAGACCGAAACCAAGGTTGGGCCGCTGGGTAAGCGTTATTTGCGTCTTTTGGAGCGGCGGCGGAAAGTTGTTTCGCCGCGCTCCACCGTCCGCCGCTACTCCGCTGCCCGCCTGACGCCCTCGCGCACCGCTTCGATGACCCGGTCCTGGTCCGAATGCGTCAGATAGGGGTGCATGGGCAGGCAGAGAATGCGCTCCGGCAGGCCCTCCGAAACGGGCAGGCCCGTCGGCGTCCGCGGATAGGCGCTGTAGGCTTCCTGCACATGCAGCGGCCGCTCGTAATAGACCACCGAGGGAATCCCCTTCTCGGAAAGGTGCGCCCGCACGGCGTCCCGCTCCGGCGTCTCGATGGCGTATTGCGCCCATGCCGAACGGTTGCCCGCGGCGATGCGCGGCACCTTGACCAGGTCCCCAAGCCCCTCGGCGTAGCGGTCGGCCACGGCCTGGCGCAGGTCCATTTCCTCGGCCAGCAGGCCCAGCTTCTCGATCAGGATGGCGGCCTGGATCGTATCCAGGCGTGAATTCAGGCCGATGCGCACATTGTCGTACTGGCTCTTGCCCTTGCCGTGAAAGGCGATGGACCGCAGCTTCTCGGCAAGATCGTCGTCATTGGTGAACATCGCGCCGCCGTCGCCGTAGCAGCCCAGCGGCTTGGCGGGATAGAAGCTGGTGCCCGCCACGTCGCCGAACGCGCCGCACATCGTATTGCCGGAGGAACCGCCCGTCGCCTGCGCGGCGTCCTCGATGACGAAAAGCTCCTCCCGCGCCGCAATGCGCGAGATCGTCTGATAATCCGCGGCAAGGCCGAACAGGTCGACCGGGATGATCGCCCTCGGCGTAAGCGCCGTCTCCTCGCGCACATGGCGGATGGCCGCTTCCAGGCTTTCCGTATCGATGTTGTAGGTGTCGGGGTCGATGTCGACGAAGACCGGCGAAGCGCCCGCAAGGGCAACCACTTCCGCCGTCGCGGCGAAGGTGAAGCTGGGGCAGAAGACGGCATCGCCGGGGCCGATGCCCATGGCCCTCAAGGGGATCAGCAGCGCGTCGGTGCCGTTGGCGCAGGCCACCGCGTGCCGGACGCCGATATGCTCGGCCAGCTGCTGCTCCAATTCGGCGACTTCCGGTCCCAATATATAGCGGCCTTCGGCCAGCACCTTGGCCAGACGCTTCTCCAGCCTGCCCTGGATGCGCTCACGCTGCGCGCCGAGATCGATGAACTGCATTTGGCTTCCTACCTTGCGGCGCGTTGCCGGGGCCTTCGAACACAGACCGCTGAATAGGCGGGCCGGGGAATTTTCGCAACATGGGGGAACGTTCAATCTGTCGGCCGCATTGTCACAGCCGGTGATCGGCGAAGAAGCGCCGTGATTTGCTTTGCCATGATTTCACATCTAACAGAAGGGATAGTACAGGGCATCCGGCGGCCGCGATCGGCCGCATTTCCAACTCAGGAGAAGGACAGGCATGGGCGCTCCTTTCAAGGCGTATGACGTTCGCGGCCAAATTCCACAGGAACTCAACGTTCCCTTCGCCTATCGTTTTGCCCAGGCGACGAAGGCCTCGCTCGGCACCAAATCGGTCGTTCTGGGGCACGACATGCGCCTCGACAGCCCGGCGCTGGCGCAGGCGCTGGCCCAGGGCTTTCTCGACAGCGGCGTGGACGTGCTCCCGGTCGGCCAGTGCGGCACCGAAGAGGTCTATTTCCATACCGCACGCTCCGGCGCGGATGCCGGCCTGATGGTGACGGCGAGCCACAATCCGATCGACTACAACGGCATCAAGATGGTGCTGAAGGGCGCGGCCGCCGCAACGCCCGACAACGCCTTCAACGCCATCGAGAAGCTGTTGCGCTCGGACAGGCTTTTCGAAACCGCCAGCAGCTACGCCGAGCGCGGCGTGCTTCACGAAACATGCGACCGCGAGGCCTATATCGAGCGGCTTCTGGCGGAAGTGGCCGGACAAGACCTCAAGCCGCTGAAGATCGTCTGCCACGCCGGCAATGGCTGCGCCGGCCCGGTGATCGACCTTCTGGAACGGCACCTGCCCTTCACCTTCATAAAGGTCGATCATGAGCCCGATCCCCGTCTGCCCAACGGCATACCGAACCCTCTTCTTCCGGAAAAGCGCGAGAAAGCCAGCCGCGCCGTCGTCGAGCATGGCGCGGACCTTGCCATCGCCTGGGACGGCGATTTCGACCGCTGCTTCCTCTATGATCACCTCGGCCGCTTCGTGGAGGGCTATTACCTCGTCGGCATGATCGCCAAGCACATGCTGGAAAAGGCGCCGGGCGGCATCATCCTCTACGATCCGCGACTGACCTGGAACACGATCGACGTGGTCGAGGCGGCCGGCGGCGTCGCCAAGCCGTGCCGCACGGGCCACGCCTATTTCAAGCAGATGATGCGCGAGGAGAACGCCATCTATGGCGGCGAGATGAGCGCGCACCACTATTTCCGGGATTTCAGCTACTGCGATTCGGGCATGCTGGCGTGGCTTGCCGTCGTCTCGGAACTGTCGGCCTCAGGCGCCAGGCTGGCCGACGTCCTGGAAGAAAGGATCGCCAAATTCCCGTGCTCCGGCGAGATCAACTTCACCGTCAACGACGCCAAGGGCGTGCTCGAGAAGGTGGCCGAGCACTACCAGCGGCTGAACCCCGAGCTCGAGACGCTCGACGGCCTCGGCATGGCCTTCGACAACTGGCGCTTCAACCTGCGCGCATCCAACACCGAACCGCTCCTGAGGCTCAACGTGGAAACCCGCGGCGACAAGGCCTTGCTCACGGAGAAGGTGGACGAGCTGAGAGGGCTGATCGAAGGCGGCTGAGCTGGCTATAGCATTTTGCAGTCAGGTGGAATCACCTAGCGTCCGCATAAATGCGGAAAAACAAGGAGATAGAGCGTCTTTCGTGCGTCCGAGTGGACGCACGGCCATCTAACCTGGCTCAAATATCTGTCGGCTCCGATGCGGGCAGGTGGGAGATTCTCGATCTCGAGTCACTGCAATCCACCGCTATGCGAGAAGCCTGGCCAGCATGTGCCGTAGATGGTCCTGGCCACCGAAAAAGACCGCGAGAACCCGGACATCGTTTTTCTTTTCGACGATATCGAACCAGACGACGGCCCGGCCAAGGGTTAGATGGCGAAGGCCGGGCAGGATTTCTTCATGCAGTGACCCGCGATGCGGCGCTTTGGCAAGGTCCTCGATATCGGCGCGGATTGCCTGAACACGCTCTTCCGCGCGATCGATTGCCGATGCGAGCGCCTCGCCGAAATCGATGTAGCTCTCAAGAAGAAATTCGAAGATGAGTCCGAAATCACGCTCCGCGTCCGACGAGAACGTGACCTTATATGTCACGGGCGCGGCGCTTCTTGTCGGCTATCGCTGCGATCCTGCCTTTCATCGTTGTGCCTGAAACGAACGAGCCCTCCCGACGTGCGTCTAATAGATTTCTGAGCGCTTCAACTTGGATCTCCTCGCCTTCCATCCTGAGACGCAGCAATTCGAGACCTTGCTGAAGCACGGCACTGACGCTCGGATACCGTCCCTCTTCGACAAGGCTGCGAACGAAGGCGTCTTGGCGGTCGGTCAGCGAGATAGAGGATTTGACGGTCATGAGCACACTCCTTTCCCACGCAAAGTGCTACCAAGTAGCACTTTTGTCAAGACAAGCAGCAGCGCGCAGCGGTTGCTTTCTTTGTCGGGCTGCCCACCAACGCTTCGGGACGCATACGGCCCGGCCATGCGCCAGCAGCTTTGGGAGGCCGATGGCAGCGCAAGGACGATTGGGGCTGGCTACCGAATGGTCGAATTTGTGTCGGTCGCGTTCGCTCGCAACGCGAACATAAAGCAGATTCACACCGAAATTTACGAGAACCTGCTGCTTCTGCGATTTACACGGGCGCAATATAAGTGGTTCGAGCAGGCTTCGGAATATAGCTACTATACACTTGAGCCGCCGAAGGACACGGACCTCGTGAAATGGGAATCGCGTGGCCGATTCCGTCTGCTTAGATGATCCAGCTTGTCAACCCGGAAGGAATTCAACTGCGATCTGATCCGCCTCCTCGCTTCGAGTTACGGCCTTCGCCTGCTTTGCTCCCAAAACGCCGTAGCTGGCTTATCCGACCGAAGCTCGTCGAGGTTGCCAGCGAAGGCTGGCTGGGGCGGCAGGATTCGAACCTGCGAATGGCGGCACCAAAAGCCGCTGCCTTACCGCTTGGCGACGCCCCAACTCCGTCCGGCGGTCCGGAAGGCCGGATGCCGGACGAAGCCCCTATAGAGATTCTGCGGGTGAAGTGCAACGGCGTCGAGCCGGTCCAGGAGGGCGAAATGCCGGTTTTGCGTCCTGCCTCCGCTCCTGTTACGGCAGGGTACCATTTGCTATTCGACCTCAATAATGTTTGCTGCTAATAGAGCCGGGAACCGTCGAGGGGATCCGGCCGGCACCGGCCGGCCTCCTCCGGAACGCAGAACAAGTGTTGACTGCCCGATGATTGCTGACCGCCCATGACGTTGATCAGAGCCCGTGAATGGCTTCAGGCCCGTCCGCGGCGGACGAAGCGCCTGATGCTGGTTGCCGCTGATTTTCTTGGCCTGATGTTCATCATCTGGGTCTCGTTCTGCATCCGGTTCGACCGCATTTTCGTGCCGAACATGGAACAGGCGATGTTCATCGTCGCCGGGCCGCTGATCGCCATCCCGATCTTCGCCTATATGGGGCTTTACCGCGCCGTCCTGCGCTATCTGCGTGAGCGGGCGATCTGGACGATCGTCCAGGCCGTCACCGTCTCGACGCTGATCTGGGTCAGCCTCGTGTTTCTCACGCTGTCCTACGGCGCCTCCGGCATTCCCCGGACGATTGCTGTGCTCTACTGGGTCGGCAGCATCGCCGCCGTTGCCGGCACCCGCTTCGCCGTCAAATGGCTGCTGCGGAGCGGCGTCCCGCGCGCGGCGGACAAGCAGAAAGTGCTCGTTTACGGGGCGGGCGATCCGGCCGTGCATCTCGTCGAGGCGCTGAACGCCTCGCCGGACCGCCGGGTGGTCGGCTTCCTGTCCGACGACCCCGGGCTGCGGGGCATGGACATTCTTGGCATTCGCGTTTTCGCCACGGATCGGCTCGAGGAACTCATCCCCAATCTCGGCGTGACGGAGGTCATCATCGCCACCAACCAGGCCAGTTCGCGGCGGCGCCGCGAGCTGGTGGCGAGCCTGGGCCGTTTTCCGGTCAAGATCCGTGTGCTCCCGCCGATCGCCGATCTGGCCTCGGGCAAGTATATCGTCAGCTATATCCGCGACATCGACATCGACGACCTGCTTGGCCGCTCTCCGGTTCCGGCCGATCCGGAGCTGATGCGGTCCACCGTTGCCGGGCGCACCATCTTGATCTCCGGCGCGGCGGGGTCCATCGGCTCGGCGGTCTGCCGCACCGTCGCGCAGGCCAAGCCCGCCAAGCTCGTGCTGTTGGAGATGAACGAGCTCGGCCTCTACCAGATCGAGCGGGAGCTGCGGCGCTACGGCGACTTTGCCATCGTTCCCGTCCTCGGCTCGGTCACCGACGAGGCGCTGGTGAAGCGAACCCTGCGCGAGCATTCCGTCGAGACGGTCTATCACTGCGCCGCCTATAAGCATGTATCGCTCGTCGAGCAGAATGTGATCGAGGGCGTGCGCAACAATATTCTGGGCACGCTGAATCTCGTGAAGGAGTCCTGCGCGGCCGATGTCGAAAACTTCGTCCTGATCTCCTCGGACAAGGCGGTGCGGCCGAAAAGCGTCATGGGCGCGACCAAGCGCTGGGCCGAGCTGATCGTCCGCCACTACGGCAACAGGACGGATAGGGGCGGAAAACAGGGCGTCTTCTCCTCGGTCAGGTTCGGCAATGTCATCGGGTCCAGCGGCTCTGTGGTGCCCTTGTTCAAGGAGCAGATAGCGGCCGGCGGTCCCGTCACCCTGACGGATGAGAAGATGACGCGCTATTTCATGTCGGTTCGCGAGGCGGCCGAGCTGATCGTCCAGGCGGGCGCGCTGTCGAACAGTGGCGACATCCTCCTCCTCGACATGGGCGAGCCGGTCAGGATCCGCGACCTGGCCAGGGACATGATCATGCTCGCCGGCCTGACCGTCCGCGACGACGACAATCCGGACGGGGATATCGAGATCAAGACGATCGGCATGCGCAATGGCGAGAAATTGAGCGAGGAGCTCTTTTACGATCCGACCGGTGTCACCGCCACGCGCCATCCCAAGATCCTTCGCGCCAATCCCCAGAACGGGAAGGCGGTGCGTATTCCGGCCATGATCGCACAGATGAGGGAAGCCCTTGAAACCGGCGACGAGGATGCGGTGCGGCAGGTCCTGTTCGGGCATCTCGAAAAGGGAGGCGATGTCGCCATCGTCGCCTCCTCGGCCTCCGACGCTGGAGACGAGGCGCCGGTGGCGCAGTACGGCCGGCCCGCTTGACAGGGGAAGCGGCGTTTCATGAGCGCGGGTGAAATGTCCGGACTGTCTTCCGGGAGCGGCGCCCACAGGATCAAGCGTGCTTTCGACCTGGCGCTGTCCCTGCCGGGCCTTGCCGTGGCGGCGCCCGTCATTGCGGCGATGGGCCTGCTCATCAGGCTCACTTCGAAGGGCCCGGCCATATACAGCCAGATGCGCGTCGGCCGGGGCGGCAGGCCGTTCCGCTGCTACAAGCTGCGCACCATGCGCGCCGACACGCCGTCGGTGCCCACCCATGAAGCGCAAAAGACCGCCATCACGGGCGTCGGCCGCTTCTTGCGCCGCACCAAGCTCGATGAGCTGCCGCAACTGTGGAACGTGGCGAAGGGCGACATGTCGCTCGTCGGTCCCCGCCCCTGCCTCACCACCCAGGACGAACTGATCGCGCATCGCGAGCGGCTGGGGGTCTTCTCGAGCCGTCCGGGCATCACGGGCCTTGCCCAGTTGCGCGGCATCGACATGTCGCGGCCGGCCCTGTGCGCACAAACGGATGCGGAATATCTGGCGAACTGGACGCTGGCCGGCGACGTCGCGATCATCATACGCACCGCCATCCCCGCCTTTGGCCGTTCCCGCCTATAGCCGGCCCCGCTTATAGCCGGCCCGCTTACAGCCGATTGCGGCGCGCCAGCTTCTCCTCCCAGCGCAAGGCATGGCTGACGATCTCTTCCAGATCGTCATGCTGCGGCTTCCATCCGAGCTTCGAGACGCAGCGCTCCGCGCTGGCCACGATGGACACCGCGTCTCCGGGGCGTCTGGCGCTCCGCTTCACGGCGAAATCCGTGCCGCTGACGCGCTTGACGGTGTCGATCACGTCGAGAACCGAATAGCCGCGGCCATAGCCGCAATTGGCCATCAGGCTCCCGCCGCCGGCGCGCAGGCGCTCAAGCGCCAGGTAATGCGCGTTCACCAGATCCGAGACGTGGATGTAATCGCGCACGCAGGTGCCGTCCCGCGTCGGATAGTCGTCGCCGAAGACCTCCATCTGCGGGCGCTTGCCCGTCGCGGTCTCGCAGGCGACCTTGATCAGGTGCGTGGCCCCCTTGGTGGACTGGCCGGTGCGCAGCTTCGGGTCGGCGCCGCAGACATTGAAATAGCGCAGCGCCGTATAGGCGAAGTCATGGGCCGCGGCGGTATCGCGCAGCATCAGCTCGGTCATCAGCTTCGACGTGCCGTAGGGAGATTCGGGCTTCAGCGGCTCTTCCTCGGAAACCGGATTGGCTTGCGGCGTGCCGTAGACGGCAGCCGTCGAGGAGAAGATGAAATGGCGCACGCCCGTGCGCACCGCGCTTTCGATCAGCGCCCGCGATTTCACCGTGTTGTTCAGATAGTAGCCGAGCGGATCGGCGACGGATTCGGGCACGATGATCGAGCCGGCGAAGTGGATGATGGCGTCGATCGAACAGCGCTCGATGGTTTCCTCGACCAGCTTCTGGTCGGCGATATCGCCGACCACCAGGCGCGCGGGCTCGGCCACGGCCCAGTCGAACCCGGTCGACAGCCGGTCGAGGACGACGACGTCCTCGCCATGGTCGAGCAGTTCCCAGACCATATGGCTGCCGATATAGCCGGCGCCGCCCGTCACCAGAACCGCCACGATGGCTCTCCTTCAAGAGGATTGGCGTTTGACGTGAAAAGGGCCACCGACCGGCCGGTCATGGCCCTTTCCGTATTCATCGCATGCCGGAGCCGGCTAGCGGCCGATGCCGAAGGCCTTCAGCACGCTCCAGCCGGCCGAGACCAGGCAGGCGGCGAGCGCGGCCTTGACGAGATCCGGCAGGATGAAGGGCGCGACGCCGAACTGCCACGCCTTGTCGGCGCCGATCAGCGTTGCCAGCCAGGCAAAGCCGAGGAACAGCAATACCGCCTGCGCGGCGAACATGACGCCGCCGAGCTTGAGCACGTTGCGGTCCCAGCCGCGGTCGGCGGCCCAGCCCACCATCGCGGCCATGACGACGAAGCCGACGAGATAGCCGCCGGTCGGGCCGACCATATAGGCAAGGCCGATGCCCTTTTCAGGCGTGCTCTGGAAGACGGGAAGGCCCATGGCGCCCTCGGCGAGATAAAGAAGCAGCGTGGCCACGCCGAGCCGGAAGCCGAAGGAAGCGGCGATCAGCAGGATCGCCAGGTTCTGCAGCGAAAGATCGACCGGGCCGAGCACCACCTTGCTCTTGGCCGCCAGGGTAAGCAGCAGCGTTCCCGTCAGGGCGATCAGGCCCTGCGCGAACAGGCGGGACATGCCCTTTTCGGGCAGCGCGAGTGAAACGAGCGGTCTTGAAGCGATAGCCTGGGACATGAGGCCTCCATGGGATTTATCTTGCGGGCGCATTGCCGCGTTTCTCTATATTCGCTTCCATGGTAAGCGGCAACATGCCGCGCGGCCTTGCCCACGAGAGAAGCTTGCAATGGAATTCGATACCAAGTTCGACCCTCGCTACGGCCAGCCGGTCGAGGTCGCGCCTGGCGTCCGGCGCCTCACCGTCAACAATCCGAGCCCGTTCACCTTTCACGGCACCAACAGCTACATCGTCGGCGCATCCTCGCTGGCCGTGGTCGATCCCGGCCCCGAGGACGAGGCCCATTTGCGAGCCCTGCTCGGCGCCATCGGCAACCGTCCCGTCAGCCACATCTTCGTCAGCCACACCCACCGCGACCACTCGCCGCTGGCGGGCCGGCTCGCCGCGCTCACCGGCGCGACGGTCTGCGCCGAGGGACCGCACCGCGCGGCAAGGCCGCTGCGGACAGGCGAGTTGAACCCGCTCGACGCCAGCGCCGATACGGATTTCAAGCCCGACATGTTTCTGGCGGACGAGCAGACTGTCGAAGGAGACGGCTGGTCGATCCGCGCCATCCACACGCCCGGCCACACCGCCAACCACTGCGCCTTCGCGCTGGAAGGCACCGGCATCGTCTTCTCCGCCGACCATGTGATGGCATGGTCGACGACCATCGTCGCCCCGCCGGACGGCGCCATGTCGGACTTCATGGCCTCGCTCGACCGCATGCTCGAGCGCGACGACCGGCTGCTTCTGCCCGGCCATGGCGGCGCCGTGGCAAGACCCAGATCGTTCCTTCGGGGGCTGAAGACGCACCGCAAAATGCGCGAACGCGCCATTCTGGAGCGGCTGTCGTCCGGCGACCGGACGATCCGCGAGATCGTTCGCGCGATCTACCGCGACACGGACCCCCGGCTGCACGGCGCCGCCGGCCTGTCCGTTCTGGCTCATCTCGAGGACCTGGTTTCCCGCGGCCGCGCGCGAGCCGAAGGCGAACCGTCCATCGACGGGATCTATCATCCCGCATAGGGCATTCGAGAAAAAGCGGAAGCCGGCCTTGCGGCCGGACTGCGTAGACTCAAAGAGCTGGTTCAGCGTCCCGCACTGGAATCTCAGAGAGCCTCGAGCGATTCCATGCGGGTGTCGAGGTCGTTCAGGAAGCGCTCTATGCGCTTGGCGTTGTCGCCGAGATCATGCCGGCCATAGCGCGAGGCCGACCGCATCTCGACATAGGTGGCGTTGGCGCGATCCTCCACGCGGATCGCCACGTCCGAGGCAAACCCGAGGAAGTAGGACCAGGCCACCGCCTCTATCGAGAGCGCGTTGCCCTCCGCAACCGGTTCCGGGCCGCTCACGACCGTCCAGCCGCGATCGGCAAGGAGGCCTTGTATGACGGCGGCAACGGTTTCGGGCGCATATTCGTAGCGCCGCCCCGTCAGTTCCGGATATGCCTTTTCCTGCCTTGCCCTTTCCCGTGCCGTCGGCGGTTGGACCGGGTTCATCGGCGGGGATCGCAGATCCCGTGCCCGGCGCAAGGCGGGCGGATCTACCGGATCTGTGGAGATATCGACCAGTTGCGGGTGCGTTGCGAGCCGATAGGCGGATATGGCGTAAGGCGTCAGCACCAGAAGCGCCACGATGAGGCCGGCCGCCGCCGCGCCCAGGCCCAAAAGCCCGTGCTCCCACATCTGCACGAGAGCCAAAAGGGCGAGCAGCAGTCCGGCCAGCGCCAACGCGCCGACAATGCCCAGGATCCACAGAAACGGGACGGTCTCCAGCAGCGCAAAGCGGTGGGCGAGCGCCGATACGATGAAAAGCACGAGCGCGAACGTCGACACCGAGCGAGACCAGTCGGCCGCTCTTGCACGGCGCTCTTCCATGATTCCAGCCATCGACATCCCGCAGCCTTCGCCCGCCCGCCTTCTATCCGGTCGGCCGTGCCGGGTCAAAGCAATGGTGAGGCCATGCTTTCGCTGCCGGGAAGGCGGTAGTCGCCGAATTGCCTGCGCAAAGCGGTCTTCTGGATCTTGCCGGTCGCCGTGTGCGGCAGTTCCTCGACCACCACCACGTCGTCGGGAAGCCACCAATTGGCGACCTTGCCGCGGAGGTAGTCGAGCATCGCTTCCTTCGTCGGCGATGCGCCATCGCGCGGAACGACGATGAGAAGGGGACGCTCACCCCATTTGGGATGATGGATGCCGACGACGGCGGCCTCCATCACGTCCGGATGGCCGACGGCCAGGTTTTCGAGCTCGATGGTGGAAATCCACTCGCCGCCGGACTTGATCACGTCCTTCGCCCGGTCGGTGATCTTGAGATAGCCGTACCGGTCGATATGCGCGACGTCGCCCGTGTCGAACCACCCTTCGGCGTCGAACTGCTCGCTTCCGGCGCCGCCATAGTATGCGCTCGCCACCGCCGGGCCGCGCACCTCAAGCCGGCCGAAGGTCCGGCCGTCCCAGGGCAGCTCCCGCCGCTCGTCGTCGACGATGCGCATTTCGACGCCAAAGGGCGCGAAGCCCTGCTTGTCCTGCACGTCGAGCCTTTCCTCGCCGGCAAGCGCCTGATATTCGGGCTTGAAGGTGCACAACGAGCCCAGCGGCGACATTTCCGTCATGCCCCAGGCGTGGATGACCTCGACATCGTAGTGATCCTGGAATTTGCGCGTCATGGAACGCGGACAGGCCGAGCCGCCGATGACGACCCGCTGGAGATGGGGCAGTTTCCTTCCCGTCTTCTCCAGATATTGCAGCAGCATCAGCCACACGGTCGGAACGGCGGCGGTGAACGTCACCTTCTCCGCCTCCAGCAGTTCGTATATCCCCTCGCCGTCCAGGCGCGGTCCGGGCATCACCAGCTTGGCGCCCACCATCGGGGCGCTCTGCGCCAGCCCCCATGCATTGGCGTGGAACATCGGCACGACGGGCAGCACCACATCGCGCGCGGAAAGCCCCATCGCGTCGGGCATCACCGCCATCATGGCGTGGAGCACGTTCGAACGGTGGCTGTAGAGAACGCCCTTGGGCTCGCCGGTCGTGCCGGAGGTATAGCACATGCCGGCGGCCGCGCTTTCGTCGAAGCTGCGCCACTGGAACCCGTCGGGCGCCTCCGCCAGCCAGTCCTCATAGGCGACCGCCCCCTGCGGCGCCGTCTCGGGCAGGTGCTCCCCATCGGTGAGCACGACGATCCTTTCGAGCGAGGGAATGTCCTTGGCGATCTTTTCGACAATCGGCAGGAAGGTCAGGTCGACGAACAGGCACCGGTCGCTGGCGTGGTTCATGATCCAGGCGATCTGGTCGGGGAACAGCCTCGGGTTGAGCGTGTGATAGACGCCGCCCATGCCCATCGCGCCGTACCAGACCTCGAGATGGCGGGCGCTGTTCCAGGCCATGGTCGCGATGCGGTCGCCCGGGCGGTATCCCTCCATTTCCAGCCGGGCCGCCACCCGCAGTGCGCGGTCGCGCAGGCCGGCGTAGGTGGTGCGGGTTATCGGCCCTTCCACGCTGCGGGTCACGATTTCCCGCCCGCCATGCTGCCTTGCGGCGTGGTCGATGATCTTGTGGCACAATAGCGGCCATTCCTGCATCAGCCCGTGCATCGATGTCTCCTCCCTCTTTTCTCCTGCCCTCGTCGGCCTTGCCCCCGTCGACTTGCCCGCCGTCCAGTTTGCCCCCGTCTACTTTGCCCCCGTCTACTTTGCCCCCGTCTACTTTGCCCCCGCCTACTTTGCATTGTGTGGGGAACAACCGAAATGTCCAGTAGCGCAATTGCGCCCGAATCTTCCGGTAACCTGTTCATTAGCGGGAACTTATTGCGGGGCTGAACGTTGCCTCCGGCGTCTTGCGGGGCCGGGGGAGTGTGAGGTGTCATGGAAACGTTAACTGCCGAAATGGACCAGCCGACCGTTCTTCCGCTGGAAATCGTAGAGCTGGAGCTTGCGCTGCGGCACGAGGACCTCCTCGAAAAGGGCCTTGAAGGCGCGGTGCGCCAGGCGCTCGACCGCATTGGCGGAAAGCTGCTCTTTCACATGCGCATGGATGGCGTGGCCGATTGCGACTGGGTCGCCGCCGTCGCGCTTTATTCGGATGAAGGTCGCAAGGTGGCCATCGTCGCCCAGTCCCCCGGCGGCGGTCCGCTGCGCGTCGAGGATGCGGAAACGAGCGAACTGCCCGTCGCCAGGATCGCCCGGGCCTATGCCGACCTCATGCAGCAGTTGGACGGCGACGATCGCTAGATCGCGACTGGTTCACGCGCCCTGTTCCGCTTCCATCCGGAACGCGTCCGGCGCATCATGCGTTCTACCCATGCCGTTGAAACGCCATGAGGCACAGTTCCATGATCAAACGAACGGACAGGCCCTCCCCCGGCTTCGCCCGCAATCCCGACAAGAAGATCACGGTCGAGCCTTTTGCGGGATCGGTGACCGTCAGGGTCGCAGATGTGGCCGTCGCCGAAACCATAAGGGCCAAGCTGCTGAAGGAGGACGGCTATCCGCCGGTCCTCTACATTCCCTTCGAAGATATCGGCTTTGCCAACCTTGAGCCAACCGATACCAAGACGCACTGCCCCTACAAGGGCGATGCGAGCTATTGGCGGCTGGCCATGCCCGGAGAGCCGGGCGAAGACCTGATGTGGGCCTATGAAGCGCCCTATGACGAGATGGCCGAGATCAAGGACCACGGCGCCTTCTACGAAGACCGGGTGACCATCGAGACGAAAAAGGATTAGACAACGATCCCGAATCTGGAGGCCCGTATTCGCAAAGGATCATGCTCCAGCAAGGGGATTGGTCACGATGGCGAAACGGGCCATGCCAGCCAATCTCCCCCTTGAGGAAGATGCCCGCGCCCCTCGCCAAGCTGAGGACAGAGGGAGCATCGCAGGCGCGCTACGGCGAAACGCATCTGTAAAGCTACGCCTTCCTGCACGCCGCCTGGGCTGCCGCCAGCCGGGCGATCGGCACGCGGAAGGGCGAGCACGACACATAGTCGAGCCCGACCTCCTCGCAGAAGAGGATGGAGTCGGGATCGCCGCCATGCTCGCCGCAAATGCCCAGCTTGATGCCGTTTCGTGCGGCCCTGCCCTTCTCCACGGCCAGCCGGATGAGCGTGCCCACTCCGTCGACGTCGATCGAGACGAAGGGGTCTTTCTCGATGATGCCCTTCTTCCGGTAGGTTTCAAGGAAGCTGGGCGCGTCGTCGCGCGAGATGCCGAAGGTGGTCTGGGTCAGGTCGTTGGTGCCGAAGGAGAAGAATTCGGCCGAACCGGCAATCTCGCCGGCATGCAGCGCCGCGCGCGGCAGTTCGATCATGGTGCCGACCATGTAGTCGATCTCCGCGCCGCCGGCTGAAAGAACCTCCGTGGCGACCGCGTCAATGCGCGCCTTCACGAAGTCCAGCTCCGCCGCCATGCCGACCAGCGGGACCATGATTTCCGGCACGACCGGCGCGCCGGTCTTGCGCGCGGCTTCCGCCGCCGCCTCGAAGATGGCGCGCGCCTGCATTTCGGCGATCTCGGGATAGGAGATGGCCAGCCTGCAGCCGCGATGGCCGAGCATCGGGTTGACCTCGTGGAGCTCTTCCGTGCGCTCGCGCAACCGGTTTGCATCCACCCCCATGGCGGCGGCCACCTCGGCGATTTCCGCTTCCGTCTTGGGCAGGAACTCGTGCAGCGGCGGATCGAGCAGGCGGATGGTGACGGGCATGCCCGACATGATCTCGAAAAGCTCGATGAAGTCGGCGCGCTGCATGGGCAAAAGCTTGGCGAGCGCCGCCTGGCGCTGCTCGAGCGTGTCGGCAAGGACCATTTCGCGCATGACCAGGATGCGGTCGTCGTCGAAGAACATGTGCTCGGTCCGGCACAGGCCTATCCCTTCGGCCCCGAAGGACCGCGCGGTACGCGCGTCGGCCGGCGTTTCGGCATTGGCCCGCACCTTCATCCGGCGCGCCGCGTCGGCCCATTCCATCAGCGTCGAGAAGGCGCCCGACAGCGCCGGCTGCAGCATCGGCACGGCGCCGGCCAACACCTGGCCCGTGGAGCCGTCGATGGTGATCACATCGCCCTTCTTGAAGGTGCGGCCCATGCTGGTCATCGTGCCGGCGCGGTAGTCGACCCGGAGCGTGCCGGCACCGGAGACGCAGGGCTTGCCCATGCCGCGCGCGACGACCGCGGCGTGGCTGGTCATCCCGCCGCGCGTGGTCAATATGCCTTCGGCCGCGTGCATGCCGTGGATGTCCTCCGGGCTCGTCTCCACGCGGACGAGAATGACGCTCGCGCCATGCGCCTTCATCTCCTCGGCCTCTTCGGACGAGAACACGACCTCGCCGGTGGCGGCCCCCGGCGAGGCCGGCAATCCCATGCCGATGACGTCGCGCTTGGCGTCCGGATCGATGGTCGGATGCAAAAGCTGGTCGAGTGAGGCCGGCTCTATGCGGCAGACCGCCTCCTCGCGCGTGATCAGCCCTTCATCGGCCATGTCGACGGCGATCCGCAGCGCCGCCTTGGTGGTGCGCTTGCCCGTGCGGGTCTGCAGCATCCACAACTTGCCGCGCTCGATCGTGAATTCCAGATCCTGCATGTCGCGATAGTGAGCCTCGAGCTTTTCCGCGATCTTCACGAAGGCGGCGAAGGCTTCCGGCAGCACCTTTTCCAGCGACGGCTTGTCGGAGCCCGTCTCCAGCCTTGCCGCCTCGGTCAGGCTCTGGGGCGTGCGGATGCCGGCCACCACGTCCTCGCCCTGGGCGTTGACGAGGAATTCGCCGTAAAGACGCTTCTCGCCCGTCGAGGGGTTACGCGTGAAGGCGACGCCGGTGGCCGAGTCCTCGCCCATATTGCCGAACACCATGGCCTGCACATTGACCGCCGTGCCCCAGCTTTCGGGAATGTCGTGCAGCCTGCGATAGGTGACGGCGCGCGCGTTCATCCAGCTTGAGAAGACCGCGCCTATGGCGCCCCAGAGCTGGGCGTTCGGATCCTGCGGAAAGGGCTCGCCAAGCTCCTCCCGGATGCGCGCCTTGTAGAGCCCGACGATCTCGCGCCACTCGTCGCCCGAAAACTCGGTGTCGACATCGTAGCCCCGGCGCGCCTTTTCCTCCGCAAGGATCTCCTCGAAGACGTCGTGATCGAGGCCCATCACCACATCGCTATACATCTGGATGAAGCGGCGGTAGCTGTCATAGGCAAAGCGCGCGTCGCCGGACTCGGCGGCGAGCGCCTCCACCGTCTCGTCGTTGAGGCCCAGATTGAGCACCGTATCCATCATGCCGGGCATCGAAGCCCGCGAGCCGGAGCGGACGGAAACGAGCAGCGGGCGTTGCGGGTCGCCAAACCTTCGCCCGGCGATGCGGCCGACTTCTTCGAGCGCCGCATCGACCTGGCCCTCCAGGTCGGCGGCATAGGTCCGGCCATTGGCGTAATAGTGGGCGCAGGCCTCGGCGGAGATGGTAAAGCCCGGCGGCACCGGCAGCCCGAGGCTGCACATCTCGGCAAGGTTCGCGCCCTTGCCGCCCAGAAGGTCGCGGTCCGACGCGCGCCCTTCCGCCTTGCCGTCGCCGAAGCTGTAGACCCACTTGGTCATGCCGCTTGTCCCCCTGGTGCGTTGCCGGAGCCGGCGCAAAACAGCCGGTACGGCAGCGATAGGCGGCGGCACGTCGGGAGGCAAGCCTGCCATTGGCCGCATCCGCATCTATATCGATTGAAGGGGCTTGCGGCTCCTTCTGCTGCGGCTGCAACGGCAGCGTCGGTCTTCACGCCCCCAGCCCCGAGCTTGTCGAACGGTCGAACCCGGCGATTCCCGTCTTGCGCGAAGCGGCGAAAACGATTAGAACATATCAAGAACATTCAGGAGGACATCATGCGCGAGACAGGCAAGCTCGATTACATCGAAATGCCGGCGGGCGGCGGCACGCTGGACAGCGTCAAGGCATTCTATGCCATGGCGTTCTCATGGAGCTTCACCGACTACGGGCCCGGATATTCCGCCTTTTCCGAAGGGCTCGACGGCGGTTTCGACGGCAACCCGGCCGAGGGCGCGGCAAAGCCGTTGCCGGTTCTTTACTCGCACGACCTCGAGGCCACCCTGGCCGCGGTAAAGGATGCCGGCGGCAGGATCGTCCGGCCCATCTTCTCCTTCCCGGGCGGCCGGCGCTTCCATTTTGCCGATCCGGCGGGCAACGAACTGGCCGTGTGGAGCGAGGAATAGGGTTCGCCGCACGGGATGCCGCAAGTCGCCGGCCTCGGTGATTGGCTGCAACCCCTCAACCTTCGTCATCCCAGGGCGGAGCCGAAGGCGGAGACCCTGGGATCCATGCCGTTCCTTCTGTGACCACGCCCAACGCTTCCGGCACCCGGAACCCTATGCCGGGGGCGGCGCGGCCTTTGCGACTGGCACGGCATGGATCCTCGGGTCGAACAGCCCGAGGATGACGAAGTGGAAAGGTGGTGCCGCAATCGGAGGCGCGGCATTTTCGGGATCGTCAACCACATCGGTCCTCACATCGGCAAGGACTCTTCGGTCAGCTCGCCTCGCGCATCTGCTCGGCCGTCTGCAAATCCACGGAGACGAGCTGGCTCACCCCCTGTTCGGCCATGGTGACGCCGAACAGGCGGTTCATGCGGGCCATGGTGATCGGGTTGTGGGTGATGATGACGAAGCGGGTCTCCGTGGAGCTCGCCATCTCGTCCATCAGGTTGCAGAAGCGCTCGACATTGTGATCGTCGAGCGGCGCGTCCACCTCGTCGAGCACGCAGATGGGCGCGGGATTGGTCAGGAAGACGGCGAAGATCAGCGCCATGGCCGTCAGCGCCTGCTCGCCGCCCGAAAGCAGCGTCATGGTCTGCGGGCGCTTGCCCGGCGGGCGGGCGAGGATTTCCAGCCCCGCCTCCAGCGGATCGTCGGATTCGATCAGTTGCAGCTCGGCGGTGCCGCCGCCGAAAAGATGGGTGAAAAGCCGCTTGAACTGCTCGTTGACGACGTCGAACGCGGCCAGCAGCCTTTCGCGCCCCTCGCGGTTGAGGCTCTGGATGGCCGAGCGCAGCTTGCGGATGGCCTCGATCACGTCCTCGCGCTCGGAGACGATGTGCTCCAGCCGCTCGCTCAATTCGCGCTGCTCTTCCTCGGCGCGCAGATTGACCGCGCCCAGCCGCTCGCGCTCGATCTTCAGCCGCTCCAGCCGGCGCTCCAGCTCGGCCATGTCCGGCATGGGACCGGCAGGGTCGAGTTCGGCCTGCCTGATGACCAGATGCGGCGCCACGCCCAGCGCCTCCTGGATGCGCGCTTCGGCCTCCTTGCGCCGTTCCTCGGCGGCGGCCTCCCGCTCCTCGGCCCGCGCCCTGCCCTCGCGCGCGCTGGAAAGGTCCTGGATGGCGGCGGCGGCGCGCTTGTCCAGCTCGGCCTGCCGGGTCTCGGCCTCCTGCAGGCGGTCCGCCGCCTGCCTGCGCAGCGCTTCGGCCTCCGAGATCTGCGACAGGAGCTGGCGGCCCTGCGCCTCGATCTCGTCGGGCGCATCGGCCAGCTTCGCCAGTTCGCCTGCTGCCTCGGCGCGCCGCTCGCCGAGCGCGGCGATCTGCTTGTTCGCGTTTTCGGCGCGGGCGGTCCAGTTCTGGCGCTCGCGGGCGATCGCTTCCAGCCGCTGCCGGCGCGCTTCGGCCTCCCGTTTCAGGCCCTCATGGGCCGCGCGTGCCTCGGCCGCCTTGCCGCGCGCCTCGGTCACCTGCGACGATGCGCTGTCGAGCCGCGCCTGGAGCTCGGAAAGATCCGGGGCGGAGGCCAGCGCCGCCTCGGCCTTGTCGACGGCGTCCACCGCCTCACCATGGTCCTCGGCCAGCCGGTTACGCGATTCCGTCAGCGCGCTGCGCCGGCTTGCCAGTTCGCCCGAAGCCTTCTCCGCCTGCGCCAGCGCCTCGCGGGCCGCGCCCACCGCGCGCTGGGCCGAGCGGAGCCGCTCGCGGACCGCCTGCTCGTTCGCCACGGCCTGGCGGAGCGCCTGCTCCTTTTCGGCCAGCGCCGTCTCGGCGCCGGCGACGGCCTCGGCCGCCTGCCCTGCCTCCCTTTCCAGCTCGGCAAGGCGATTTTTCTGGGCCAGCCGCTGGGCCGCGGCCGTCGGCGCATCGGCGCTCGCGCGATAGCCGTCCCACCGCCACAGCGCGCCATCCCGGCTGACCAGCCGCTGGCCGGGCCGCAGCAGGGCTTGCAGCCGCGCCCCGTCTTCGGGCTCGACAATGCCGATCTGCGCCAGCCTGCGCGCAAGCTGGGCCGGGGCCTGCACCAGTTCGGACAGCGCGCGGGCCGGCGCCGGCAATACCGGATCGTCCTCCATGGCCCCGGCTCCGCCCCAATGGGCGGGCGCGGCCGGGTCGAGCGGCACGTCGAGATCCTCGCCGAGCGCTGCGCCCAGCGCCGTCTCGAAGCCGCGCGCCACCTGCACCTGTTCCAGAACGGCGGGAAACCTGGCGTCGTCGCCGGCATTCAGGACGCGCTCCAGCGTGCGCGCTTCCGTCTCTATGCTCTGCAGCCGCGTCCTGGCCTCCGAAAGCGGCTGGCGCGCTTCGTTCTCGGCCGCGCGCGCGGCGAACACCGCCTGTTCGGCCTCGATCGCATCCCGTTCCGCCTGCTCCTGGCCGGCCAGCGCCGCCTCCAGCTCGCGCTGCTTTTCGGCAGGGTCGGGAAGCGCGCCGATGCGCGCGGCGATCTCCTGCAGCTGGCGGTCCGCATCGGCAAGCTGGCGCGCCAGCCGGTCGCGCCGTTCGGTCGTGTCGCGGATGGCCCGCTCGGCCTGGCTGCGCACGGCGCTGGCTTCGGCCTTCTTCGCCGTCAGCTGCGAAAGCGCGTCCTCCTTGCCGGCATGGTCCGTGCTGATTTCGGCCAGCGCCTGGCGCGCCTCCTCCTCGCGGCCGCCGGCACCGGCTTCCGCCTCGCGCAGGCCCGCTTCCTCCTCGGCCAGCCGCTTCAATATGTCGGCATTGTCCCGCACCATCTGCTCTTCGCGGGCCATGTCGGCATTCATCTGCTCGACGCGCTTTTCAAGCTCGGCGGCGCGGTTGCGAATGCGGGCGGCCTCCTGCTCCATCTGCGTGCGGGCGATGGTCAGCCGTTGCAGGGCGGCGGCGGCGGAGGCCTCGGCCTCGCGCAGTTCCGGCAGGCGCTTGGCCGCGATCGCCTGCTGCTTGGCGGCTTCCATCTGGGCGCTGGCCCGTTCGGCGACCTGGCTGGTGGCGGCGGAAAGCGCCGACTTGGCCTCGGCCTCCTGCTCCTTCGCCTGGCTCCAGCGCAGGTGCAGCAGCGCCGCCTCGGCCTTGCGGATTTCAGCCGAAAGGTTCTTGAAGCGCGAAGCCTGGCGCGCCTGCCGCTTCAGGCTCTCGATCTGGCTTTCGAGTTCGCCCACCACATCGTCGAGCCGTTCCAGGTTCTGCTCGGCCGCGCGCAGCCGCAATTCGGCCTCGTGCCGGCGCGAATGCAGGCCGGAAATGCCCGCCGCTTCCTCCAAAAGCGCCCGGCGGGCCTGGGGCTTGGCCTGGATCAATTCGCCGATGCGCCCCTGCCCCACCATCGAAGGCGAGCGGGCGCCGGTCGACTGATCGGCAAAGAGCAGCTGCACGTCGCGGGCGCGCGCCTCCTTGCCGTTGATGCGGTAGACCGAGCCCGCCTCGCGCTCGATGCGGCGCGAAACCTGCAGTTCGTCGGCATCGTTGAAGCTGGCGGGGGCCGTGCGGTCCGAATTGTCGAGGAAAAGCGTGACCTCGGCCGTGTTGCGGGCGGGCCGCGTGCCGGAGCCGGAGAAGATCACGTCGTCCATGCCGGAGGCGCGCATGTTCTTGTATGAGCTTTCGCCCATCACCCAGCGCAGCGCCTCGACGAGGTTGGACTTGCCGCAGCCGTTCGGCCCGACGACGCCGGTCAGCCCGCGCTCGATGACGAACTCTCCGGGCTCCACGAAGGATTTGAAGCCAAGCAGGCGGAGCTTGCTGAATTTCATGCGCGCATGCTCCCGCGTGCGCGCATGGTGCTGCCGGCGCGGCCTGCCCCTTTAGAGAAGGGGGTCGATGATCGCCGACATCTCCTCAATCGACATTGCTCCCGAATACTTCTTCCCGTTGATGAAGAAGGTGGGCGTCGCGTCCACGCCGAATTCCTCGGCCGCACGGTTTCGCACGCCTCTCACATCGTCCAGAAGTTTCTGGTCCGTCAAGCATGCCTGGAACGACTCTTGTGTAAAACCGCCCAGTTTGGCGATTTGCAGCAATGCGCCGCTGGCATCCTGCGCCCGCGCCCAGTTGTCCTGCTGCTTGAACAGCACATTGACCATCGGGAAATATTTGTCGTCCGAACAGCGCGCCAGCATGAAGGCGGCCTCCGCGCGCGGATCGAAGGGAAACTCGCGCATGATGAAGCGCACCTTGCCGGTGTCGATGTATTTTTCCTTGAGCGCGGGATAGGTGTTGTTGTGGAAGCTGGCGCAATGGCCGCAGGTCATCGACGCATATTCGACCACGGTCACGGGCGCATCCTCGGCGCCCAGCGCCTTGTCTTCGAGCGGCCCCGGCTGCAGCAGCTTTTCCATGTCGACGGTTCCGGTCGGTTCCGGCGCGTCCACGGAAGCCGTTGTTTCGGAGGACGGGGTGCTGCCTTGTTGCGCCTCGGCGCTGTCGCTGCAAGCCGCCAGGAGCGAGACTGCCGGAAGTGCGGCGATGGTTGTAAGAACGCGCCTGCGCGAAATCGTTCCGGTCATGCGAATCACCCTTGTTCCTGTGAGAATGCTACCCGCCCCTCGGCGGAAAGCGATAGTTCGCGTGAAATAGGGCAAAGCCGGGTCCAAGCCAAACGCATATTGCCACAGCCCGCTCACGAAATCGCGAGCGGTTGCCGCGGGGCCTAGCGGCCGAGCACGCTGGCGCCCAGCCTTTCCAGGCTTTCGCGCAGGCCGTCATCGTCGATCTTGCTCGTGATGCGGCCGAGCTTTTCCTTCTGATCGGCCGATAGCGGTTTCGGCGGCGGCGGCTTCCGGCTCGTTGCCGTTTCCACCTTTTTCTGCACGATCCTGACCCGGCCGATCGCGTTGAAGCCGAGGAAGGCGTTGGCCCGGTCGATGATCTCCATCGTCTCGTGCTGCACATGCAGGGCGGCAGGGCCCTCGCAGGCGATGATCAGCGTCGCGGGCTGAAAGGGGTCGTCCTCGTGCATCCGGCGCGGCCAGGCGATCTTCTCCGGGCGCGTCCGCGAGGCCAGGCGGTCGCCGACGATCTCGGCCCAGCTCTGGACGAGGTCAATGGAAAGCCCGGCGCGCCGGCGCAGCACCGGATCGAGCAGCGCGCTCGCCAGATCGCTCACCGGCACGGCATGGCCGCCACGCCATTTGCCCGTCATGCCGATACCGCCAGTCGATGCGCCATAATGATTTCCTTTGGCCCGATATTAGACTAATCGACCATTCCATGACACAGCAAATCGACAGGCGCGCAGCCCATATGGCCGGATGCGGAACCGGCGATCTGCCGCTCGCCGACAGGCTTCTTGCCTGGTACGACCGCAGCCACCGGCACCTGCCGTGGCGCGTCAGCCCCGGCGACCGCCGCGCCGGCATCGTGCCCGATCCCTACCGCGTTTGGCTGTCGGAGATCATGCTGCAGCAGACCACCGTGGCCAGCGTCAAATCCTATTACGAGACCTTCCTGCGGCGCTGGCCCGACATCGGCGCGCTGGCGGCGGCGCATGTCGACGACGTCATGAAGGCATGGGCCGGGCTCGGCTATTATTCGCGGGCGCGCAATCTCAAGAAATGCGCCGAAACGGTCGCCGGCCGCCACGCCGGCATCTTCCCCGACACGGTCGCCCGCCTCAAGGAACTGCCCGGCATCGGCGACTACACCGCCGCCGCCATCGCCGCCATCGCCCACGACCGGCCGGTGGCGGTGGTCGACGGCAATGTGGAGCGGGTCGTCGCGCGGCTTGCCGCCATCGCAACGCCGCTGCCGGCGGCCAAGCCGGCGATAAGGGCGTTTGTCGAGGAGGTGCTTTCGCGCGACAGGCCGGGCGATTTCGCCCAGGCCACGATGGATCTCGGCGCCACCATCTGCACCCCGCGCCGCCCCGCCTGCATCCTCTGTCCGCTGGCTCCCGACTGCAAGGCGCTGGCCGCCGGCACGCAGGAAGCCTTCCCCGTCAAGCCGGACAAGGCCGACAAGCCGCAAAGGCGGGGCGCGGCCTTCGTCGCCGTGCGCGCGGACGGCGCCGTGCTGCTCAGGCAGCGCCGCGCGGAGGGGCTGCTCGGCGGCATGAGCGAGGTTCCCGGAAGCGCCTGGAATGCGCGGATCGACGGCTCGACCGGGCTGGAATCGGCCCCGTTCGCGGCCGACTGGAAGAAATGCGGCGCCATCACCCACACTTTCACCCATTTCCGGCTTACGTTGAGCGTCTATCGCGCCGAAATACCGGAGAAGGAAGCGCCGCCCGGCCACTGGTGGTCGATGCCGGCCGAACTTGCCGGCGAGGCCCTTCCCACCGTCATGAAAAAAGCAATAGAAGCGGCTATAGAAGGCGCCACGAAGAAACAGCAGCAAGGGTAAAAAGATCCATGAGCAGCGTTCGCCACATCGTCTTCGACATCGGCAAAGTCCTGATCCACTACGATCCCGAACTCCCCTATGCCCGCCTCATCCCGGACGAAGACGAGCGCCGCTGGTTCTTCGCCAATGTGTGCACCCACGAGTGGAACCTGGAGCAGGATCGCGGCCGTCCGTGGCACGAGGCCGAAGCGCTGCTCATCGCCGATCATCCGGACCGGGCCGACCTCATCCGCGCGTTCAGGCTGAACTGGCACGAGATGGTGGTGCCTCACTACGCGGATTCGGTCGCCATTCTCGAAGCCCTGATCGAGGACGGCCATGACGTGACCATGCTGACCAACTTCGCCGCCGACACTTTTGGGGAGGCGCGCGAGATGTTCGATTTCCTCAGCAAGCCGCGCGGCGTCACGGTCTCCGGCGAGAT
Organism: Nitratireductor thuwali; assembly: GCF_036621415.1. Classification (NCBI taxonomy): domain Bacteria; kingdom Pseudomonadati; phylum Pseudomonadota; class Alphaproteobacteria; order Hyphomicrobiales; family Phyllobacteriaceae; genus Nitratireductor; species Nitratireductor thuwali. The sequence goes on along the minus strand of NZ_CP030941.1, from coordinate 3,380,720 downwards.
CGGGCTCATCAAGCCCGACCGCGAAATCTACGACCATCACGCCAAGGCGTTCGGGCTCGATCCTGCCGCAACCCTTTTCATCGACGACAGCCTCAAGAATGTCGAGGGCGCGCGGGCGGCCGGCTGGCAGGCGGTGCAGTTCACCGGCGCCGGCCAGCTCAAGGCCGACCTCGAGGCGGCGGGGATCGCGGTTTACGCGCCCACCGCCTGAAGGCTCTGGCGGGCCACCTGACGCAGCGCGTCGATGGGTTTCAGCTCGCCGTCCTGCTCATAGTGCCAGAAGGTCCAGCCATTGCAGGCGTCGAGCCCCTGGACGCGGGCGCCCAGGCGATGGATGGAGCCGGCCTCCTGGCCGACCGCGATGGTGCCGTCGGCGCGCACGCTGGCGGTCCAGCGCTTCTTGGCGTCGTAGAGCTGCGCGCCGGGCTGCATCAGGCCCGAATCGATCAGGCTGACGAAGGCCACGCGCGGCTCCGCCCGCTTGCCGCTCACCACTTCCAGGCTGGCGCTGTCGAGCCTTTCCACCGAATCGATGCGCCTGCGGGCCGCGTCGATATAGGTCTGGTCGCGCTCGATGCCGATGAAATGACGGCCGAGGCGCTTGGCCACCGCGCCCGTCGTCCCCGAGCCGAAGAAGGGGTCGAGCACCACGTCGCCCGTCTTCGTCGAAGACAGGAGCACGCGGGCCAGCAGCGCTTCCGGCTTCTGGGTCGGATGCAGCTTCCGGCCTTCCTCGTCCTTCAGCCTTTCGCCCCCCGTGCAGATCGGAAAAAGCCAGTCGGAGCGCATCTGCACGTCGTCATTGGCCGCCTTCATGGCGTCGTAGTTGAAGGTGTAGCTCTTGGCGTTCTGGTCGCGCGAGGCCCAGATCATGGTCTCATGGGCGTTCTGGAACCGGCGTCCGCGAAAGTTCGGCATGGGGTTGGTCTTGCGCCAGACCACGTCGTTGAGGATCCAGAAGCCCAGATCCTGCATGATGGCGCCCACCCGGAAGATGTTGTGATAGGAGCCGATCACCCAGATCGTGCCGCTCGGCTTCAGGACGCGGCGCGCCGCCAGCAGCCACGCGCGCGTGAAGGCGTCATAGGCGGCGAAGCTCTCGAACTGGTCCCAGGCATCGTCGACCGCGTCGACCTTGGACTGGTCCGGACGGTGAAGATCGCCGTCGAGCTGCAGATTGTAGGGAGGATCGGCGAAGATCACGTCCGCCGATTTTTCCGGCAGGCGCGAAAGCGCGGCCACGCAGTCGCCCTTCACGATCGTGTCCAGCCATTCCGATTTGGCCGGAGCGGAGGAAAGCTCCTCCAGGCGACGCACAGCAGACATACGCAAACCTCAAACTGACACTGTTAATTCTGGCCGTTATGGTTACCGAGGAGGGTAAATTTTCCGTCAAGGAGGCTGCCGAATTGCCGGCGCCGGCGGACTGTGTAATGTTGCCTCGGGGAAAGGATGCGATGCGTTCCTGAATGGAGAACTTTCATGCGACCAGTTCGCCTGCTTGCCTTCCTAGCCGCCCTGTTCTGGGTGGTTCCAGCCTTTTCCCAGACCGGCAAAACCATCATCGTCCTCGATGCATCAGGCTCCATGTGGGGCCAGATTTCCGGTGTCACCAAGATCGAGATCGCGCGTGAGGCCTTGCGCGAGGTCCTGGCCTCGGTCCCGCAGGAAAGCCAACTTGGCCTCATCGCCTACGGGCACCGCGAGAAAGGCTCCTGCTCGGACATAGAGCTTGCCGTTCCCCCCGCGCCCGGCACGGCCGCGGCGATCACGCAGTTCGCCGACCGGCTCAACCCCAAGGGCAAGACGCCGCTGACCGACGCCGTGCGCATGGGCGCCGAAACGCTGAAATACCAGGAGGACGCGGCCACCGTGATCCTCGTCACGGACGGGCTCGAGACCTGCGAGGCGGACCCCTGCGCGCTCGCCGCCGAGCTCGAAGCGGCCGGCATCGACTTCACCGCCCATGTCGTCGGCTTCGGACTTTCCGACGACGAAGGCCGGCAGGTGGCGTGCCTGGCCGAAAGCACCGGCGGCCGGTATTTCAAGGCAGACGATGCCGGACAATTGGCCGAGGCGCTGCAAAGCACCGTCGCCGCCACGCCCGAGCCTGAACCTGAGCCGGCGTCCCTGGAGTTCAACGTCAAGGCCACGGCCAAGCTGTCCGATGACGGTCCGGCGCTCGAAAACAGCAACGAGGTGCGCTGGGACTTCCATCCCATCCTCGCCGACGGGCCGTCGGCCAGCAGCGAGGCCGGCGGCTATGGCGGCGTGTTCGAAGCCAGCCTGCCCGAAGGCCGCTATCTGGTCCGCACCAGGATTGGCCGCATCACCAAAGAGCAGGAAGTCGACCTGTCGGCCGATACGATGCAGGAAATCGTCGCCGTGCTCGATGCCGGCCGCGTGACGGTCACGCCGAAGCGGTCGGCCGAAGATGTCGAGGCCGACAAGAACGCGCGGGTCGATGTCGCTTTCGAGGGCGGCCAGGACGGCGGCTACGGCAAGACCTCGGTCTATGCGGCGGCCGGTCCCATCACCATCACCGGCAAGATCGGCAAGGCCACAGCCGAGGAGAGCATGGAGCTTGCCGCCGGCGCCGACATCGCCGTCGAAATGGTCATAGGATCGGGCGTCGTGGTCCCCGCCGCCGTCTATGCGCAAGGCGGTCCCGAAGTGGAAGGCTCCAGCGTGCGCTTCGACGTCGAAGCGGCCAAGGCCGACATCAACGGCAACCGCAAGAAGATCACCGGCCAGTACGGCCCGGGCGGCGGCATGGACGTGCCGCCCGGCGACTATCTGCTCGTCGCCAGGCTCGGCCAGGCGCAGGCAAGCCAGCCGGTAAGCGTCAAGGCCGGCGAGCGCACGGAGACTGTGATCAACCTGAATGCCGGGGTGCTTGCCGTCTCGGCGCCGGGCGCCTACCGCATCGATTTCCTCGAAGCCACGAAGAACATCCAGGGCCGGCAGGAGAAGATCACCGGCACTTACGGCGAGGAAGCGCAGGATACGTTCCATCCGGGCGAATATGAGGTGCTCGTCACCTATCAGGGCGACCGGGCGGAGGAGCGCCGCAAGGTGACCGTGACCGCCGGGGAACGCACGGAAATCGCCATCGAATAGCCGCTTGCGCCATTCGATAGCTGTTCCGGCGATTGATATCGCACCCGCCACGGCCTATTTGGCGGGTGCGTTTTTTCTTCCCCGATAATGGATATGCCATGCCCTCCCCCGAACTCATCATCTTCGACTGCGACGGCGTTCTGGTCGATTCGGAGATCGTCGCCGCGCGCGTCGAAGCGCAGATGCTGCGCGAGGCGGGCTATGAGATTTCGGCCGAGGAGCTCGCGGAGCGCTATTCCGGCCTGACCTTCCGGGATATCCTGTTGTCCATCGAGCAGGAGGCGCAGATGCTGTTCCAGGCGTCGCTGATCGATCACGCCGAAGCGAAGGTGGACGACAGGCTGCGCAAGGAGGTCAAGGCGATCCCTGGCGTCGCCGAGGCGGTCGCCGGACTGTCGCTCAAGAAATGCATCTGCTCGAACTCGAGTTCGCAGCGCATCGACGCCATGCTTAAGCGCACGAGGCTCGCCCCGCTGTTCGAGGGCGTCATCTTTTCGTCGCTCGAAACGCCGAGCAAGCTTCCCAAGCCCGCGCCGGACGTGTTCCTCCACGCGGCCGAGCGCATGGGCGCGCGGCCCGGCGCCTGCTTCGTGGTCGAGGATTCGGTCCACGGCATCACCGGCGCGCGGGCGGCCGGCATGCGGGTCATCGGCTTCACCGGCGCCTCCCACAGCCATCCCCGCCACGCCGACATGCTGATGGAGGCGGGCGCGGAAACGACCGTCAGCCGCATGCACGACCTCGGCGGCGTCATCGCCGCCCTGTCGGAATTTTCGGCCGATATCTGAGGTCCCGGCTCTCCCTGCGGTCTTCGACCGGGTTGGCGGAGGTCAGTTCGAGGCGCAGCGTCCTACGGCGTGTCGTAAGGGCCCTCGTCGTAGCCGACGAAAAGCTGCACGCCCCGGTCTATGCCGCCGGGAATGGCGATGTCGGGGTCGGTGAACAGGAACTGCGTGGCGCCCGCCGTGTCGCTGATCGACACCTGATGCTTGAAGAGCTGGGAATAGATCACCTCGTCGCCGCGCATGGCCGCGATGCGGATAGGCATGGTGATGGTGCCGACCCGGCCGCTGGGGCCAGGCACGATCCTGCCGGCCACGGCCACCGTGATCGAGGGCGTCCCCTGGTATTTGCAGGCGCGGGTGACGTCGTCGATCGACGCCTGGTAGATGATCTTGCTGTCGTCTCCTTCGGCGCCCCTTTCATAGGTGCGGAAATAGGCGGTGCCTTCGCGCAGCGAAACCGGCGGGCAATAGGCGCGCAATTCGCTCTCGCGTATCGCCTCCGCCGCGGGTTCGGCGTTCTGGGCGCCGATGCCGAGATTGGGCCCGCTGCCCTGCTGGCAGCCGGCGAGAATGGCGGAAGATGCGAGAAAGGCGGCGGCGGCGATGCGCCTTTTTGAAATGCTTTGCACGAAAAGCCCCATGAACTGCACTTTCCTATGGTGAGGTTGATGCTCTATACCAACCGCGCGACGAAAATTCGACCTGTAGATTTCGGGTTTTTGGTTCAGAGCCTGAACGAGAATTCGGCGGCTGGGGCCGGCGAGGGATTTTGGGTCCTGAGATGAGGGATGGACGCAGGCAATATCGGGGAATATTGGCAAGTCCAGCCTTCTTCTCGGGGACGAAAGACCCGCCGGACCGGACCGGCAGAGCTTTCGGTCAGGCTCTCACTCCTGATCGCCCCGACAACCGGAAGACATGATGACGATGGAATATGTGAGCACGCGCGGCCAAGCGCCAGTCCTTGGATTTGCCGACGTGCTGTTGCAGGGCCTGGCGCGCGACGGCGGCCTCTACGTGCCGCGGACATGGCCGCAATTTTCCGCCGCCGACATCCGCGCCCTGCGCGGCCTGCCCTATGAAGAGGTGGCTTTCCGCGTCCTCAAGCCGTTCGTGGGCGGGGAGATCGCGGACGCGAAGCTCAAATCCATCATCGGCGAAACCTATGCGACCTTCCGCCACAGGGCGGTCTGCCCGCTGGTCCAGAGCGGGCCGTCCGACTTCATACTCGAACTGTTCCACGGCCCCACTTTGGCCTTCAAGGACGTGGCCATGCAGCTTCTGGCCCGCCTCATGGATCATGTGCTGGCCGAGCGCGGCGAGCGCGTGACCATTGCCGGGGCGACCTCGGGCGATACGGGCGGCGCGGCCATCCATGCCTTCGCCGGCATGAGCCGGGCCGACGTCTTCATCCTCTTTCCCCACGGCAAGGTCTCCCCCGTTCAGCAGCGCCAGATGACGACGTCCGGCGCGGCCAATGTCGAGGCGCTGGCCATCGAAGGCAATTTCGACGATTGCCAGGCGCTGGTGAAGGCGATGTTCAACGATCACGCCTTCCGCGACGGTGTGGGACTGGCCGGCGTCAACTCGATCAACTGGTCGCGCATCATGGCGCAGATCGTCTATTACTTCACCTCGGCCGTCACCCTCGGCGCGCCCGACCGCACCGTCTCCTTCACCGTCCCGACCGGCAATTTCGGCGATATTTTCGCCGGCTATGCCGCCGCACAGATGGGCCTTCCCGTCGGCCGCCTGGTGATCGCCACCAACGAGAACGACATCCTGGCCCGCACCCTCGACAGCGGCGCCTACACCACCCGCTCGGTGGTCGCGACCACCTCGCCCTCGATGGACATTCAGGTCTCGTCCAATTTCGAGCGCCTGCTTTTCGAGGCTTCCTCGCGGGATGCGGCCGAGGTTCGCGGCAACATGGAAAGCCTCAAGCAGTCCGGCGGGTTCACCCTCACCGGCGAAACGCTGGCCCGCATACGCGAACGCTTCGAGGCCGGGCGGGCGGGAGCGGACGAGGCGTCCGCGACGATCCGGGATCTTTTGAAGAACAACGATTATCTGGCCGATCCCCACACGGCCACCGCGCTTCGCGTGGCCGAAACGCGGCGGCGCGAGGGGGAGACGATGGTGGTGCTTTCCACCGCCCATCCCGCGAAGTTCCCGGCCGCCGTCGCGGCGGCATGCGGCGTGACGCCCTCCTTGCCGGAGTGGCTGGGCGACCTCATGGAAAGAGAAGAAAAGTATACGGTCCTTCCATCGGACCTGAAAATGGTGGAAGATCATATCAACCGCCGGAAGGTCCGTTGAGATTGAGGTTTGGCAAGGCGAAAATGGCGCTTTTTGAGAGCCGGCTCGGCACGTACATAAGGTACTTGAGCACCGGCAGCGCGGAAAAGCGCCATTTGCAGCCCGCACGAACCTGAAAATCACCGGGCCTGATCAAGGGCGGATTAATACTGGTAGGGAGTGAGTTCCGCATGGGTGTAGAGGTAAGCCGTCTGTCGAACGGCTTGACGGTCGCAACCGAAACCCTTCCGCACATGGAATCCGTTTCGCTGGGCATATGGGTGAAATCGGGTTCGCGCAATGAGCGGGAAGACGAGCACGGCATGGCCCACCTGCTCGAGCACATGGCTTTCAAGGGCACCGGCAAGCGCAGCGCGCTGCAGATCGCCACGGACATCGAGGATGTCGGCGGCGAGATCAACGCGGCGACGAGCGTGGAGACGACCGCGTTCTACGCGCGCGTCCTGCAGGACAATCTGCCGCTCGCCATCGACATCCTTGCCGATATCCTGACGGATTCGAAGTTCGAACCGGCCGAGCTGGAGCGCGAGCAGCACGTCATCCTGCAGGAGATCGGCGCCGCCCACGACACGCCGGACGATGTGGTGTTCGACCGCTTCACCGAAACCGCGTTCCGCCATCAGGCGGTCGGGCGCTCCATTCTCGGCACGCCGGAAACAGTGGAATCCTTCACCTCCGCGCAGCTTCACGGTTTCCTGGAGCGGCAATATGGCGCCGACCGCATGGTCGTCGTGGCCGCCGGCGGCGTGAAGCACGACGACTTCGTCCGCGAGGTCGAATCGCGCCTCGGCACCTTCCGCGCCAAGGCCGAGACCGCCGTGCCGCAATACGCCCACTATGTGGGCGGCGACTATCGCGAGGATCGCGACCTGATGGACGCGCAGATCGTTCTTGGCTTCGAGGGACGCGCCTATCATGTGCGCGACTTCTACGCCTCGCAGGTCCTTTCCATGATCCTCGGCGGCGGCATGTCATCGAGGCTGTTCCAGGAAGTGCGCGAGAAGCGCGGGCTCTGCTATGCCGTCTACGCCTTTCACTGGGGCTTTTCCGATACCGGCATATTCGGCATTCATGCGGCGACCGGGCGCAGCGATATCGAGGAGCTGGTTCCGGTCATCCTTCATGAGCTGCAAAGGGCGGGCGAGAGGATCGATCAAACCGAGCTCGAAAGGGCGCGCGCCCAGTACCGCGCCGGGCTCATGATGTCGCGCGAAAGCTCCGCCAGCCGCGCCTCGCAGATCGCCCGGCAGTTACTGCTCTATGGCCGCCCCATCGAGATGGAAGAGCTGATCGACCGGCTTTCGGGTCTGACCGTCGAGCGGCTTGCCGACCTTTCCGCGCGGCTGTTCACCTCCAAGCCGACGGTGACCGCGGTCGGTCCCGTCGGCTCGCTCGCCCCGTATGAGGCGATCAGCGACACGCTGATGACGCGGCGTCAGATGCCCCGCAGACTGGCCGTCTGAGACTTCGGCGGTCATGCTCTTGCCGCCCTTCTTCCGCCGAGACATGCCGGCGCTCGAGGGCGCAAGGGTGCGGCTGCGCGCACCGCGTCCGGAGGACTACGAGCCCTGGGCGGCGCTGCGCGGGGAAAGCCGCGCCTTCCTTGAACCCTGGGAGCCGAGCTGGGCTCCGGACGAGTTGACCCGCCGCTCCTTCCGTCTTCGGCTGAAGCGCTACCGCTCCGAATACGACCGGGGGGCCGGCATATCCTTTTTCGTTTTCGAGAAGGAAAGCGGGCAGCTTGCCGGGGGCATCTCGCTGTCCAATGTGCGGCGCGGTGTCGCGCAGGCGGCCAGCGTCGGCTACTGGATGGGCGAGCGGTTCGCCGGCCAGGGCCTCATGCTCGACGCGCTCGGGGTCGTTATCCCCTTCGCATTCGAGCGCATGAGGTTGCACCGCCTGGAGGCCGCCTGTATTCCCGAGAACAAGCGTTCAATACGATTGCTTGAAAAAGCCGGATTTCAGCGCGAAGGACTTGCCAGGTCCTACCTCCGGATCAATGGCTCATGGCACGACCATTTTTTATACGCGATTGTCGCTGGGGCATAAGATGTATCTGTCCGTAATTCGAAGAGGCTGACGTTGCAGCGTATCCCGCCAGTCGCACATCGCTTGTTCCTGATCCTGGCGACGGCCATGCTCATGCTCTCCGGTTTCGTGGCCATCGGAGCCGCGGTCGAACCCATCAAGATTTCGCCCGACGACGTAGCGCTGGACCTTTCCGATGCGGTGGAGATTTACCGGGGACAGGGGGAGAATTTCCAGGTGTCGACCGCGCCCGGCGCGGACGGTATCGTGCGGCGCATCGAGGTGGAGGCCCAGGACGCCGGGTCGACCGGCGACTGGGCCGTCTTCGCGCTGGCCAACACCACCGACGAGCAGCTTGACCGGCTCATCGTCGCGCCGCATTTCCGCCTGGTCGGATCGGGCCTGATCTGGCCGGATCTCGGCTCGCGGCGCATCGCCTCCATCACGCCCAGCGAGGGCTTTGCCCTCGACCGCCAGAAAAGCAGCGACGCGGACGAGTTCCTGGTCACGCTCAATCCCAATACGGTCGTCACCTTCGTTGCCGAACTGTCCTCGCGCAACCTGCCGCAGGTCTATCTGTGGGCCCCGTCCGCCTACAAGGACACGGTCAACTCCTACACGCTGTTCCGCGGCATCGTGATCGGCATCGCCGGCCTGCTGGCGCTGTTCCTGACCATTCTCTTCGTGGTCAAGGGCACGTCCATGTTCCCGGCGACGGCGGCGCTCGCCTGGGCGATCCTGGCCTATATCTCCATCGATTTCGGCTTTCTCAACCGCATCGTCGAGATTTCGCCGGGGACCGAGCAATTGTGGCGGGCCGGCACGGAGGTGGCGCTGGCCGCGACCTTCGTCATCTTCCTGTTCGCCTATCTGAACCTCAATCGATGGCACGACCATTTCAGCTATGGCGTGCTGGCGTGGATCCTCGGCCTGGTGCTTCTGGCCGGGGTGGCGGTAATCGACCCGGCGATGGCCGCCGGCATCGCCCGCCTTTCCTTCGCCGCGACGGCGGTGGTCGGGTTCGGCCTCATCCTCTATCTGGGCTATCAGGGCTACGACCGCGCCATCATGCTCGTTCCGAGCTGGATAATGGTTCTGGTCTGGCTGGTCGGCGCCTGGATGGCGGTCACCGGCAGGCTGGACAACGACATCGTGCAGCCGGCCATCGGCGGCGGCCTGATCCTCATCGTGCTCCTGATCGGCTTCACCGTCATGCAGCACGCCTTTTCCGGCAGCGCGCTTTTCCAGGGGCTGTTCAGCGACATGGAGCGCCAGGCGCTGGCCATCACCGGCTCGGGCGACGTCGTGTGGGACTGGGACGTGCTGCGCGACCGGGTGATCACCCGGCCGGACATCAGCCGTCAGATGGGGCTGCCCGCCAACACCCTGCACGGGCCGGCGCGCTCGTGGCTGCCGCTGCTCCATGCCGACGACCGCGACACGTTCCGCACCACGCTCGACGTCATCCTCGAACACCGCCGCGGGCGCATTTCGCAGAGCTTCCGCGTGCGCGGGGCCGACGGGCACTATCACTGGTTTTCGCTCCGCGCGCGCCCCGTCATCGGCTCGGACGGCGAGGTGATCCGCTGCGTCGGCACCATGGTCGACGTGACCGAGCAGAAGAAGGCCGAGGAGCGCCTTCTGCACGACGCCGTCCACGACAATCTGACCGGCCTGCCCAACCGCGAGCTCTTCCTGAACCGCCTCGATGCCACCATCGCCATGGCGAGCAGCGAGCGCAACATTCGCCCCACCGTCCTCGTCATCGACATAGACCGCTTCAAGCAGGTCAATGACGAGCTCGGCATTTCGGCCGGCGACACCATCCTGCTGACCATCGCGCGGCGGCTGCACCGCCTGCTGAACCCCGGCGATTCGCTCTCGCGCATCGCCGGCGACCAGTTCGCCATGATGCTGCTGTCGGAGCAGGATCCGGCGCGCATCGCCTCGGTGGCCGAGGCCGTGCGCCAGGCGATCGGCACGCCCGTCACCTTCGCGCGCCGCGAGATCGTCCTGACGCCGTCGATCGGCCTGGTATCGTGGACCTCGGCGCAAAGCGCGGCCGAAGAAATGCTCAAGGACGCCGAGCTTGCCATGTATCAGGCAAAACGTTTCGGCGGCGACCGCATAGAGCCCTTCCGCCCCGCCTTCCGCTCCATCGGCACCGACAGGCTGCAGATCGAATCGGATCTGCGGCGCGCGGTCGAGCGGCGCGAGCTGCGGCTGGCCTACCAGCCCATCGTGCGGCTGGAGGACCATTCGGTGGCCGGCTTCGAGGCGCTTCTGCGCTGGGAGCACCCGCGCCGCGGCACCATCCCCCCGGCCGATTTCATCCCCATCGCCGAGAGCTCGGGCCTCATCGTCCAGCTCGGCCTCTTCGCCATGCAGCAGGCGGCCGAGGATCTCCACGCCTGGCAGAAGCAGCTCGGCGACGTGCCCCTGTTCATGTCGGTCAATCTTTCCAGCCGCCAGCTCATCCGCCGCGACCTGGTGGGCGACGTGCGCTCGGTGATCGCGCGGTCGAACATCAAGCCGCGATGCTTCCGGCTCGAACTCACTGAATCGCTCGTCATGGACAATCCCGAGCAATCCGCCCATGTGCTGGCGAAGCTCAAGGAACTCGGGATCGGCCTGTCGCTCGACGATTTCGGCACGGGCTACTCCTCGCTCGCCTATCTCACCCGCTTCCCCTTCGACACGATCAAGATCGACAAGAGCTTCCTCGACGACCCGAGCTCTAAGGGCGACGTTTTGCTGCGCTCCATGGTGTCGATGGCGCACGATCTCGGCCTGTCGGTCGTCGCCGAGGGCGTGAGCGAGGAAGCCGACGCCCAATTGCTGCGCCAGACCGGCTGCGAGTATGCGCAAAGCTTCCATTTCGGCGTGCCGGCGGATGCCGAATCGACCCTGAAACTGCTGCAGGAGCAGTACCCCCTGGCCCAGGCGTGACGGCGCGACATTCACCCATCGCTCCCGGAAGCGGGCCTGAGATCAAGACCGAATTTGCTTCTCCCCTGCTTTGAGTAGGGGGCGAAAATGTGAAAACTCAAGTCTCGGCACGCGCAGAGTCGCAGAAGGGGTGGGGAGCGGCACGGCGGCTTTTATGAGCTCAATCAGGGAAGGCAGACCTGGTCGATAGTCGATACCCCAAGCATGGGAAGTACCTTTGCAAGTTTTCCTTGATCACCATGCGTTGTTCGATAGCTTACAGCCGACAGCTAGTGAGAACGCTCGATGGATTCGGTTACCCAAGCTCTAGTAAGAGATTTCGTTGAAAGCCACGCTCTGACGGGATTGCCTCCTGACAAGCAATTTGAGCATTTTGCGGCGTATAGTGTCATCAGCTCCCACTATACTGAGGAGTTCGAGACGTCCGACTTGGTTGTAGGTGACGGCCAGGACCTAAATGTCGACGCTTTCGCGGTAAAAGTGAATGGTCGCCTTGCCGATGACGCAGACTACATCAATGACGTATTGGCACTGAACGGGTATTTGGACGCTGAGTTCATTATCGTTCAGGCAAAATCCTCCTCCAGCTTCGATGGCGCAGCAATTATTGCGTTGGGGGATAACCTCGTTAACGAAGTTTTCTCCGACAATCAGAAGCTCCCGGTAAATGACGAGGTGAGGAAGCTTGTTGAAATAAAAGAGCGCGTTCTCCAAAATGCATCCCGCTTGAAGGACAATCCTGTCTGTCGTGTATACTACGTTTGTACCGGAAACTGGACGGACGATCCGTATCTAGTGGAGGCAATCAAGCGTAAAAGGCAAGACCTCCTTGATACTAATTTGTTCTCCGATGTAATTTTCGAGGCATTGGGCGCTCGGCAGATTCAAGCACTTTACCGCGCCACGAAGACGAGCATTTCGCGTGAGGTGAAGTTTGAAAAGCTCATCACTCTACCGACAATTGACGGAGTGAGCGCCTCCTATCTCGGCGTACTTCCGGTCACGGAATTTCTCAAGCTGCTTGCTGATGATGATGGCGACATCATCAAGTCGGTGTTCGTTGACAACGTGCGAGACTTCCAAGGTGAAAATCCTGTTAACGCCGACATAGCCAAGACCATCACAGACGGCCTTTTCGACCAGTTCGTACTTCGAAACAATGGAATAACCGTGGTCGCTCGAGACATCAGGGTAACGTCAAGCAAATACGTGCTCGAGGACTATCAGATCGTGAACGGCTGCCAGACCAGTCACGTCCTCTTTGCAAACCAGCATCTGATAACCGGGGACCTCTTCGTCCCTATCAAACTCATCCATACTGTCAGTGAGGATGTTGCGCAGAGCATCATCAAATCGACGAACAAGCAGACCAACGTCGAGGAAAACGACCTCTTGGCGCTCACACAGTTTCAACGCGACCTGGAAGATTTTTATCGAGGGGTGGCAGGCGACACGAAGCTATTCTACGAACGGCGGGCCAAGCAGTATGCCAGCGATGGGAGGATCGAAAAAAGTCGCATAGTCACCATTGGGAACCAGTTGAAGTGCTACGCCTCCATGTTCCTAGATTCCCCTAATCAGGCCAGTCGTTATCAGGGAACATGACCTGCCACGGAACTTTCATCCAGCCGCGATTAGAGCCTCGACCGTTTCTGTTACGCCTTGCGGCGCGGGTTGAGCAACCGGCGGAGGCGCGGAGCCTTCAATTTGCGCAGTGCTGGAGCCGGTTGCGGCGAGGACCTCGGCATAGGCTGCCGGGGTCTGATAGCCGAGCGAGGAGTGCGGCCTCGCTGTGTTGAAATCCTTCACCCAGTCAGCGATGGCGCTGCGGGCATGATCGAGGCCGAAGAACAGGCTTTCGTTCAAGAGCTCGTCGCGCATGCGGCCGTTGAAGGACTCGATATAGCCGTTTTGCATGGGCTTGCCGGGAGCGATGTAGTGCCATTCCACCCGATGATCCTTCGACCAGGCGAGGATCGCGTTCGAGGTGAACTCGGTCCCGTGATCGGAGACGATCATGCCCGGCTTGCCGCGGCGGCCGATCAGATCGGTCAGTTCACGCGCGACACGTCGGCCGGAGATCGAGGTGTCGGGCACCGCCGCCAGGCATTCGCGTGTCACGTCGTCGACGATGTTGAGCACGCGAAACCTGCGCCCGCAGGCGAACTGGTCATGGACGAAATCCAATGACCAGCGCGCGTTCGGCCGCGCCTCGACCAGGATCGGGGCCCGCGTGCCGACAGCCCGCCGACGTGACCGGCGCTTGCGCACAGCCAGTCCTTCCTCGCGGTAGAGCCGGTAGATGCGGTTGATCCCCGATGCCTCCCCCTCGCGGCGAAGCAGGATGAACAGCCGCCGATAACCGAAGCGCCGGCGTTCGTTGGCGAGTTCGCGCAGCCTGCCGCGCAACTCCGTCTCCGGCCGACGGCAGGAGCTGTAGCGGATCATCTTGCGATCGGCACCGATGATCGTGCAGGCCCGCCGCTCCGACAGGCCCATGGCGGACCTCAGATGCGCGACGGCGTCGCGTTTTGCAGCGGGCCCTACCATTTTTTTGTCAGAAGCTCGCGCAGCGCCGCCGCATCCAGCATCTGCTCGGCAAGCAGCTTCTTCAGCCTGGCGTTCTCCTCCTCGAGAGCCTTCAGCCGCTTGGCATCGGAGACGTCCATGCCGCCATATTTGGCTTTCCAATTGTAAAAGGTCGCATCGGAAATGCCGTGCTTGCGGCACACGTCCGCCACCTTCGCACCGGCTTCCTGCTCGCGCAAAACCGCGATGATCTGCTCTTCCGTAAATCGCTTTCGCTTCATCCGTCCGTCCTTCAAACGAGGGCCGGACTCTAATCAAAACTGGAGGAAATTACCCGTGGCAGGTCAAACACTATTGAAGACCGTGAAAGATCGCGTCTTTCAGTCCTCCCACAAGCCGGAATCGTATTTCGTCGCTGCCTTGGCGGCATATCGCTTCGAAATCGCTATTCGCAAACTGACCAACGAAGAGCGCGATATCCGCCCGTTCAAGTACTTCCTACTCTATGCGTTTCGGTCACGTTTTGAAGAGGAAGAGTTCCCTGGCGCAGGCGGCAAGAAGATCGCAACCTATAGCAATGCCCTTAAAGATCAATTGGCCGACACGTCCAAAGCCAAGCAAGCCTTCGATGAAGCCGTCATGATAGTTCGTCAGGCACTTGCAGCATCCGGATTACCGGTCGCCCGCGACAGCGCTAAATCTCGGCCGCTCGTTGAGGAAGTAAAGCGTATTGCCACCGCGCGACGCTTGGCAGCACTCGCCACACCCATTCCAGAGGCTGGCTAGGCCGACCCTCTATGTCCGCTTTCAAGCAACGATCCTAAGAAGGACAACGGCCGAAATGCGGTCGGAACCGGAAGTACCCGGCGCTGGGATCCTTCACCTCCACTCTTGACCCGAGCAAATCACGCCAATTCTCTTCTGAATTCGACAAGGGAGCGGCGCGCGCCTTCACAATCCACTTCCGCCACCGTTGCGCTGATCGGATGCGCAAATCCGGCAGGGGCGCCGCCGGGGTCTCAGGCGTGGCCGGCGGTCTGGCTGAGATGCGTCGGATCTATGCCCATCGATGCAAGGATGCGGTCATAGGCGGTGTCGACGTCGCTGCCGAACAGCAGCTCCGGCGTGGCCGGGATCGCCAGCCAGCCATTCTCGGCGATCTCGTGTTCCAGCTGCCCGGAGGCCCAGCCGGAATAGCCGAGCGCCATGATGGCCTGGCGCGGGCCGCTGCCCGCCGAGATCGCCCGCAGGATGTCGACCGTGGCGGTCAGGCAGATCTGCTCGGAAACGGCCATGGACGAATCCACCATGTAGTCGCCGCTGTGGAGAACGAAGCCCCGGCTGCGGTCCACCGGGCCGCCATTGAGCACCGACATCTTGCGCGCATTGTACGGCAGGCGGATCGACTGGCTGCGCTCCAGGATGCCCAGTTCGACCAGCACGTCGGCAAAACCAAGCTGCTGGGCCTGATTGATCATCAGGCCCATGGCTCCGTCCTCGCCATGGGCGCAAAGATAGATGACGGAGCGCAGAAACCGTTCGTCGCGCATGCCGGGCATGGCGATCAGGAAGTGGTTCTGGAGATTTCCTTCCGTCGAGACCATGATTGCACCGTCTTCGCCTGTTCCAAGAGACTGCCTTGAAAACCGTCAGGGCGAGCCGGGAACGGCGCCTTTCGAGCACCGGCGCGCATAAACGCGGTTCGCCGTCCGCCATCACGACTTTCAAGACAGGCTCTGAGGCAAGCCTACCGCTTTTCCCCCTCGCATGAAAGGGACCGCCGGTTTGATTTTGATGAGCCCTGTTTCACGAGAAAATGATTGCGGTTCGCCTCCCTGTCATTGCGCTTCCGGCCCGGCCGGCACATCTTCGCCGTCATGAAAACGCTGCTTCTTGCTTCCGCCCTTCTCGTGGCTTCCGGTAGCCCGGCCCTTGCCTCCTCCAGCCAATGGATGGAGAGCGAAGGGGGAGCCGTCCGCATCGTCTCAACCGGGCTGTCCGACGCGCGCGGCGTGGCGAGGGGCGCCCTGGAAATCCGGCTGAAGCCCGGCTGGAAAACCTATTGGCGCGCGCCCGGCGAGGCCGGCATCCCGCCGCAGATAGAGCTTTCGCCATCGTCGGCGGCGCAGGCGGTGGAGATCCATTACCCCGCGCCGGCCTGGGTCACCGACGAATATTCCACATGGTCCGGCTACAAGCACAGCGTCGCCCTGCCGCTGACATTCAAGATGGAAGCGGCAAACAGCGGCGGCATTATCGAGGGCGAAGTGCTGCTCGGCATATGCGAGACGATCTGCATTCCCTTCCAGGCGGCATTCTCGTTCGATTCGGGCGCCGATCCCGACAATCCGCAGGATGCCCTCCTCGTCCAGCGGGCGTTCATGGCACTGCCGGGCCAGCCGCGGGAAGGCCTGCGGATCGTGAAGGCAGAGCGCAGGCCGGGCGAGATCATCCTCAGCGCCGACATCGCGGGCGACCCGGATGCCGCGCAGCTTTTCCTGGCGGGCGCAGACGACCTGCAATTGGGCGTGCCCCGGCACATGGGCGGCGGACGTTTCTCCGTTCCGCTCATGGGCGGGACGCCGCAGGGCGGAGGCCGTGAACAGGAAATCTCCTACACCCTCGTCCAGGCGGCGGAGGCCGTGACCGGTGAAATACAGGTGCCGCAAGAAATACGATAGCGGTCTCTGGAAGTCGGCCAAAAAGCGTCCTAAATCCCCCTGGGATCCTGCCGCATTCACCGCAGCACCCGCCGTCCGAACCCGCCCGACCACCCAAGCGACAGACCGGAGACCACCGCATGCCGATTTCCGTTGGAGACCGCCTTCCAGACGTCAAGCTCAAGAAGGCGTCCCCCAACGGCGCGGAAGAAATCGGCGTCGCCGACTTCTTCGCCGGCCGCAGGATCGTCCTGTTCGGCGTGCCGGGCGCGTTCACGCCGACCTGCAGCAACGATCATCTGCCGGGCTTCGTCGAAAATTTCGACGCCATAACGGCGCGCGGCATCGACGCCATTGCGGTGGTCTCGGTCAACGATGCCCATGTCATGGGCGCCTGGGCCCGTTTCACCGGAGCGGAGGACAGGCTGGTTTTCCTGGCCGACGGCAACGGCACCTTCGCCAGGGCGCTGGGGCTCGACGCCGACCTTTCGGACCGGGGCCTCGGCCAGCGTTCGAGGCGTTTTTCGATGATCGTCGAAGACGGCGTCGTGAAGAAGCTCAACCTGGAGGAAGTGCCGGGCAAGGCCGTGACGAGCGGCGCCGCGCGCATACTCGACCAGCTCTAGAGAAACTCCAGGAAAAGCGGAAGCCGCCTTGACGTCCGCAATTGCGCATATCCAAACAGTTGGATCAGTTCGGCGTTTCTGCGAAACGGATCTGGACGCCGGGCGGCCACGCCCCTTGATCCTCGCCGAAGGCGGACCTGCGCTCGGCTCCTCCTGGCTTGCCGGGCGCGGCAGGTTCGTTTATATAGTGTTTACGTTTATACATTCTAACACTGTATGTTTAGGATAATATTATGAAGTATATAATCATCGTCATTGTAGCCTTGCTTCTGCTCGCCGTGGGCGTGTTCCTCGGATTGTTTGCGGCGAACAGCAATCGGTGGTTTGCCGACCAGTGCTACGTTCGTGTCGGCTCCGAATTCGCCGAACTCGACCGTGCCGAGTTTGGCGACTGGCGGTTCCAGTACCGGCTTTCCTGCTACAGCGAGAACGGCGCGCAGACCCAGCTTGCCTTTCTGGCACCGAAAGAGCTCAGGGATGGCGCCCTGTTGCGGCTCTACGTCAAAGGCGGTGAGGTGACGGCCTGGGAAGAAGTGGGGCCGGATATCGTGCCGCCGAGCGTGCGGCCGGCCTTGCGGTGAAGGTCCGGCGACGGGTCCGGGCAAGCGCCATCGCAATCCACGGCATCTTGCCGTCAGGCGGCCCATAATTGCTCGGGCCCGTCCGAGCCGGATTACGTGAAAATCAAACGGCCAGCTTGTTTTGCCGTTTCCTTGCTATGGCGGGATGATCCGGGGCCGCCGCCTGATGGACCGTCGCCGCATTCCGCACGGCGACGGCCAGCAGCGTCATTCCGATGACGGTCAGATAGGCCAGGTGAAAGCGCGATTCAAACAGCGGAAACGCCGCGAACTTTGCCAGGATCGTGCCGAAGCCGGCCAATAGAACCGCCCGCTCCCGCTCTTCCATGAAGGCATCGCGGGCCAGAAGCCGGCCGTAGCCGGCGGCCAGCAGAAGCAGGAGAAGCAGCCAGTTCTCCTCGACGAGCGCGCGCACGAGTGCCCTGACCACGATCAGCCCATAGGCGGCCAGCGAGAATTCGGGCGAAAATCCCTCCAGCGTCGGCACATATTCGATGTGGGTGAACCACATCTGCACCCACCAGCCGGGATGCTCCGAGCCCCGCATGATGAGGAGATAGGCCGCCGCCGACGCGGCAAGGGCCGCCAGCGCCGCGACGGCGCCCTGGCGCTTCAGCAGCGCCGCGCAGGCGAACACGCCGACGAAGGCGACATGGTCCGGGCGAACGGCAACGGCCGCAACCAGGGCGGCGGCGGTCAGCACATCCTGTCCCCGCAGGTAGCTCCACACGGCAAGAAGAATGAACAGCGCCGCGAAGAGATCGGGTATGCCCGACCGGGCCATCTCCGAAAACCCGGCGGCGGCGAGGAAGGCCAGTATCAGCGGCGCATGGCCCAGCAGTCCCCGCGACCGGGCCCAGAAGAGGACGGTCGTCCCGAAGGCCACCGCCGAGGCCGCCGAGATGAGACGGACCGCATCGACGGCCTGCATCCAGTGGGAAAGCCACCCGATCACCGCGACATAGGCGATCTTGGTCTCGTAGAAGCCCAGCATGGTCGCAAAGGCCTGCGGATCGGCATATTGGCGGATCCGGTAGGGCCGATCCGCCGTCAGGACCAGAAAATCGCCCGCGCTCACCCGTTCCTCGACCGCCCGCCAGGCAAGGCCGTGGACTTCCGCGGCGCTCCGCACGCCGTCGTTCAGGGCGGCGGCGACATAGGCCACGATGTCCCAATTGGCCAGCGGGTAGGCCCAGGCGACGGCGGCGACGGCGGCAAAATAGCCGACCATGAGGAGCGCGCCCAAAAGCCCGGCGTGGGCGTTCCAGGTCCGGTACAGCCAGGCGATCGTCGCCTCGATCCATGCAGATAAAGCCATGACGTCCCCACCGCAGTGCGACCTGCCGCAATGCGACCTGCCGCATGTCCCGAACGGTCAATAGCACTTGCCCGCAGGCGCGCAAATGCCGGCTTTCAAACGAGGTTAAGACGGCGCGGGCGCCCGGCGGCCATTGTTCTTGAAGGGCGCCATTCCGGCGCGCGCCAGCGCGTCGGCCCGTTCGTTCTCCGGATGGCCCGCATGCCCCTTCACCCAGTGCCAGTGCACCTTGTGGCGGCGGCGGGCCTCGTCGAGCGCCTGCCACAGCTCGGCGTTCTTGACGGGCTTCTTGGCAGCCGTCTTCCAGCCATTGCGTTTCCAGCCGTCGATCCAGCCGGAGATGCCGTCGCGGACATAGTTGCTGTCCGTGTAAAGATCGACCTCGCAGGGTTCCCTGAGCGCGTTCAGCGCCTCCGTCGCCGCCTTCAGCTCCATGCGGTTGTTGGTCGTGTCGGCCTCGCCGCCGGAAAGTTCCTTCTCCTTGTCGTTGTAGCGCAGCACGGCGCCCCAGCCGCCGGGTCCCGGATTGCCCGAACAGGCTCCGTCGGTGAAGATTTCGATGCGTTTCAAGCCGGTTCGATCCCATATTCGGTGGGTGCTGCGATCTGCCGGTGAAAACGCACGCGCCTTATATATTCCATCGGATCGCGCTTCTCGATCATCGGCCCGTCGGGGATGAGCAGCCAGTCGTGCAGGCGCGTCAGCATGAAGCGCAGCGCCGAGCCGCGGGCCAGCAGCGGCAGGAACTCGATCTCGGCGGGGTCGAGCGGCCGCACGCTCTGATATCCGGCAAGCAGAGCCGTCCCCTTGGTCAGATTGTAGGAGATGTCCTTTTCGAAGCACCAGGCATTGAGGCAGGTCGCCACGTCATAGGCCAGCAGGTCGTTGCAGGCGAAATAAAAGTCGATCAGCCCCGACACCTTGCCGCCGAGGAAAAAGACGTTGTCAGGGAAAAGATCGGCGTGGATCACCCCGAAAGGAAGATGAGAGGGCCAGCCGGCAAGAACTTCCTCAAGACCGGCCTCGACCTCGCGGGCAAGCCCCGGCTCCACCTCGTCGGCGCGGTCCCGGCAGGCTTCCCACAGGGTCGCCCAGTCGCGCGGCGCGAGCGCGTTCCTTCGTGTGAGCGGGAAATCGGCGGCGGCGTTGTGCAGTTCGGCCAGCGCCTTGCCCACCTCGCGGCAGTGCTGTGCCGTGGGCCGGCGCATCCACATGCCTTCCAGAAAGGTGATGAGCGCGGCCGGCCGGCCGGCCAGTTCGCCGATCATCGCGCCGTCCCGGCGGTGCACCGGCAAGGGGCAGGAGACGCCCTTGCCCGCCAGATGCTCCATGAGGCCGAGGAAGAAGGGCAGATCCTCGCGCTCCACCCGGCGCTCGTAGAGCGTGAGGATGAAGGAGGCGGTGCTGGTGTGCAGCAGGTAGTTGGAGTTCTCCGTTCCCTCCGCGATGCCCTTGTAGGAAAGAAGTTCGCCCACGTCATAGCCGCGCAGGAAGGCGCCGAGCTCCTCTTCGGAGATGTCCGTATAGACCGCCACCTCAGACCGTTCCGTTCACAAAGGCCATGTCCGCCCTGGTCAGTTCCACGTCGCGCAGCGTGCGCATCACGGGGAAGTTCTCCAGTTCCTCGGCGGTGGTCGCCAGGTCCACGGTGACGTCGTAGCGCTCGGCGAAGGCGTCGATGATCTCGTTGACGATGATCTCCGGCGCCGAAGCGCCCGCCGACAGGCCCAGAACGCCAATGTTTCCGACCTCGTCCCAGGGTATCTCGCTGGCGCGCTGCACCAGCAGCGCCTTTTTCGCCCCTGCCCTTTCCGCCACCTCGACCAGGCGGCGCGAATTGGAGGAGTTGGGCGCCCCCACGACGAGGAACAGGTCCGAGCCAGGCGCCGCCGCCTTTACCGCTTCCTGGCGGTTGGTGGTGGCGTAGCAGATGGATTCGGCGGCGGGCGCCTTCATGCCGGGAAAACGCTCCTGCAGCGCGCGGATGATGCCGGCGGTGTCCTCCACCGAAAGCGTGGTCTGCGTGACGAAGCCCAGTTCCACCCCCTCCGGCGGCTTTAGCCGGGCCGCGTCCTCGACGGTCTCGACCAGCGTCACCACCCCGTCGGGCAACTGGCCCATGGTGCCGATCACCTCCGGATGGCCGGCATGGCCGATCAGGAGAACGTGGCGCCCCAGGCGCTCATGCCGCATCGCCTGCTTGTGGACCTTGGAGACCAGCGGGCAGGTGGCGTCGAGATAGAACAGGTTGCGCGCCTCGGCGTCCGCGGGCACCGATTTGGGCACGCCATGGGCGGAGAAGACCACCGGGCAATGGCGGTGGTCGGGCGGGATTTCGTGCAGTTCCTCGATGAAGACGGCGCCGCGCTCCTGCAGGCCCTCCACGACATAGCGATTGTGCACGATCTCGTGGCGCACATAGACGGGAGCGCCGTATTTCTTCAGCGCCAGCACGACGATCTGAATGGCCCGGTCGACACCTGCGCAAAAGCCGCGCGGGCCGCAAAGGCGCACCGTCAGCTTTTCTTTCTGCGCGTCGTTCATCGCCGGTGGCTCCTATAGCATTTTGCAGTCAGGTGGAATCACCTGACGTCCGCACAAGTGCGGAGAACAAGAAGGCTCTTCGCGGGGTCAGCAGGAAAATGGTTCGGTCCCCTGCCCGCGTCAAGCGTCGTGGTCGTTGCGCCGCAGAAACCAGAACGCAAGCACGATGACAAGCGCAAAGGCCAGTCCGTACCAGGTCACGGCATATTGCAGATGGCTGTTGGGAAGGTCGATCCGGGTGACGCCGCCGACGGGAAGCCCGCCGGGATTGGGCGTGCCGTCGGCGTCCACATAGAACGGATAGACATCTTCCGGCGCCAGTTGCGCGGACGCGGCCATCGCGTCCAGGTCCTTCCAGTAGAAGACGTTCTTGTCGGGCGTGTTGTCCGGCACGATGAAGGAAGGCTTCTCCTCGGGCGCCGTCCGCGCCAGACCGCCGATCTGGACGATGTCCTCCATCTGACCGGCCGGGCGGGTTTCGGGGTCCTTGCGGTCATAGGGCACGAAGCCGCGATTGACGAAGATGCTGCGCCCGTCTTCCAGCGCCAGGGGCGTGTGCACGAAAAAGCCCGACTGCCCCTGCCAGGTCGCCAGATAGTGCCGCTCGCGGTCGTTCATCAGCCGCCCCGAAACCGTTACCGGCCGGTACTCGATGTCGGCCCCGGCCGCATGGGCGCTGGCGATCTCCTCGAGCGGGACGGGCTCGGCCGCCACCCGCTCGTTGATCCGGTCCAGCAGCGCCTCCTTCCATTGCAGCCGCTGCACCTGCCAGGTGCCGAGGATGAGAAGCAGGATCAGGGTCGGCAGGCTCAGGGCCAGCAGGAGCCAGCTGCTGCGCCGCGAAGGGGATTTTGTCACGTCGCTCGTCATGGGTGCCCGTTGTCCAGCCGGCCTTCAGCCGCCTTGTTGCGAAATTGCAGTGCGATCAGGAGCCCCTTGATAAGACGCAATGATGTCAGCGAAAGGACCAGCGTCAAAGGCAGCCACAGGACGAAGTGAAGCCACAGCGGCGCGCCGGTCGCCACTTCGAGCCAAAGCGCCAGGCCGACCACGATGAAGCCGATGATGAGGATGACGAAGACCGCCGGCCCGTCGCCCGCGTCGGCAAAGCTGTAGTCCAGCTTGCAGTTGCGGCAGCCCCCCGCCACCGTCAGGAAGCCGGAAAACAGCCGCCCCTCGCCGCAGCGCGGGCACCGCCCCTTCAGCCCGGCGCTGACCGGGTCGACGGGCGGCCATATGGCCTTGTCATCGCTCATTCCAGGCTTTCTCCCGCGGTCGTTCCCGAGCAGTTGCTCGTCCTGAACGGCATCATATCAAAAGCAAAAAAGGGGCCGCCTCCAAAGCGAGGCCGCCCCTTCATTCGTCAGGCCAAGGTCAATGGGCGATCGTCGCCCCCGCCGACGCCCAGACATAGATGAAGGTGAAGAGGAACAGCCAGACCACATCGACGAAGTGCCAGTACCATGCAGCCGCCTCGAAGCCGAAATGCTGCTTCGGCGTGAAGTCGCCGGCCATGGCGCGCAACAGGCAGACCGCCAGGAAGATCGTGCCCACGATGACGTGGAAGCCATGGAAGCCGGTCGCCATGAAGAAGGTCGCGCCGTAGATGGAGTCCCTGAAGGCAAATGGCGCGTGCAGATACTCATAGGCCTGGACGAAGCTGAACAGGATGCCGAGCGCAACGGTGAGCGCCAGGCCCGCCACGAGCCCCTTCCGGTCGTTCTCCAGAAGGGCATGGTGGGCCCAGGTGACCGTGGTGCCGGACAGAAGCAGGATGATCGTGTTGTAGAGCGGCAGGTGGAAGGGATCGAGAACCTCTATGCCCTCCGGCGGCCAGACACCGCCCGTATATTCGGCCCGGGCAACCTGTGCCGGATCTCCTGGGAACAGGCTGGCGTCGAAGAAGGCCCAGAACCATGCCACGAAGAACATGAGCTCGGAGGCGATGAACATGATCATGCCGTAGCGCAGATGCAGCGAGACGACCTTCGTATGATGGCCCTCGTGCGCCTCCTTGATCGTGTCCGACCACCACGCGAACATGGTGTAGAGGATGATGATCATGCCGACGGCGAAGATCCAGAAATTGGCTCCCGCAAGGTTGACGCCGAAGAGCGTGAACTCGGACCCTGCGGACGCCCTCATCCAGGCGATCGCGCCGAGCGCGGTGATGAGCGCGCCAACCGAGGCGATGAACGGCCAGGGGCTGGGATCGATGATGTGGTAGTCGTGCTTCTTGGCGTGGGCGTCGGCCATGTTATCCCCCGAGCTTCTGGTTTTTTGCTTCATCGTTCTTCGGCGCTTCGGCCGTGCTCTGATTCAGCGGATAAAATGTATAGGAAAGGGTGATCGCGGTGAGGTTCTTCAACTCCGGAACGTCGACGATTGCCGGGTCGACGAAGAAAAGCACCGGCATCTCGTAGGACTGGCCGGGCTCCAGCTTCTGCTCGGTGAAGCAGAAGCATTCCACCTTGTTGAAATAGGCGCCCGCCAGCGGCGGCGAGACGTTGAAGGTCGCGGTCCCGCTGGTCGCCGTGCGCGCCAGGTTCTTGGCCAGATAGGCGATCTGCACCGTCTCGCCGATCTTCAGCGTCACCTGCCTCTGCATGGGCTCGAAGTCCCAGGGAAGACTGTTGGTGTTCGCGTCGAAACGCACGGTGATCGTCTTGTCGAGAATGGTGTCGGAAAACTGTTCGGCGCGCTGCGTGGTGCCGCCATAGCCGGTCACCTGGCAGAAGAGCCGGTAGAGCGGCACGGCGGCGTAGGACAGGCCGACCATGCCGACGAAGACGCTGAGACATACCAGCGCGACGGCGGCGTTCCGCCTGCCGGGGCCGTTCGGGGTTTTGATCTCTTCACTCATCCTAGAGCGCCCTGTCAAACAGTTGCGCGCCGAGCTTGGCAAGGCTGCCGACATAGACCAGAACAACGAAGGCGACCAGCGCCAGAGCGATCGCGACGTTGCGTTTGCGGCGCGCCTTGAGCTGCTTTTCGGTCGGTTTCAGATATTCCGGTCCCTGCGCCATGTCCTAGCTCCCGAGCCCGGCAAGCAGCGCATCGCACAGCAGCGCGGCGAAAATGGCGAAGAGATAGACCAGCGAATAGCCGAACAGCGCCTTCGCCGGCCGCATCTGGCGGTCGGACGGATCCATGCGCAGAACGCCGAACGAATACCAGACGAAGCCGGCGCCCAGCGTCAGCGCGATGGCGCCGTAGGACAGGCTTGCAAAACCCATCACGGCCGGGGCCACGCCGGCGGCGGCGACAAGCACCGCATAGACGAATATCTGCTTCCTGGTATGCGCCTCGCCCGCAACGTTGGGCAGCATCGGAATGCCCGCCCGGCCGTAGTCGCCGGTCTTGAACAGCGCCAGCGCCCAGAAATGCGGCGGGGTCCACAGGAAGATGATCAGGAAGAGCACGATGCTCTCCGGCGTCACGGTTCCGGTGACCGCCGCCCAGCCGATGACGGGCGGCAGCGCGCCGGCGGCGCCGCCGATGACGATGTTCTGCGGCGTCGAGCGCTTCAGCCACATCGTATAGACGACGGCGTAGAAGAAGATGGTGAAGGCCAGGAGACCGCCGGCGAGCCAGTTGGCCATCAGGCCGAGCGTCAGGACCGCGAAGACCGACAGGATCATGCCGAAGGCCAGCGCCTCGCCGGGCATCACCTTGCCGGAGGGCACGGGCCGGCGCGCGGTGCGCGACATGACCGCGTCGATGTCGGCGTCATACCACATGTTGAGAGCGCCGGAGGCGCCGGCGCCGACGGCGATCGCCAGGATCGAGATCAGCGCGATGAGCGGGTTCAGGCTGCCCGGCGCAACGGCCATGCCGACGAAAGCCGTGAAGACCACCAGCGACATGACGCGCGGCTTCAGAAGCTGGATGAAGTCGCCGGGCGTCGCCTCGGAGAGGCGGGCGTCCGACGCTTCCAGATATTTCTGCTCGACTAGCGCCATGATTGTCCGGTCCTGAATGCCGCGTCCGGGGAATGTGTCCGGACGCGGCCGTTAAGTGCCTACTTGACCCTCGGCAGTTCTTCCCACTGGTGATAGGGCGGCGGCGAGGAAAGCTGCCACTCCAGCGTCGTCGCACCTTCGCCCCAGGGGTTGGCGCCGGCGACCCGCTTCTTCATGAAGGCTTCGGCGACGCCGTAGAGGAAGACGAGCACGCCGATGGCCGCCAGATAGGAGCCGTAGGACGACACCATGTTCCACCCGGCAAAGGCGTCGGGATAGTCGATGTAGCGGCGCGGCATGCCGGCCAGCCCGAGGAAATGCTGCGGGAAGAAGATGATGTTGACGCCGATGAAGGTGATCCAGAAGTGCAGCCGGGCCACGAAGGAATTGTACATGTAGCCGGTCATCTTCGGGAACCAGTAGTACCAGGCCGCGAAGATGGCAAAGACCGCACCCATCGACAGCACGTAGTGGAAGTGCGCCACCACGTAATAGGTGTCGTGCATGGCCCGGTCGAGGCCGGCATTGGCAAGCTGCACGCCGGTCACGCCGCCCACCGTGAACAGGAAGATGAAGGCGATCGCCCACAGCATCGGCACCCGGAAGGAGATCGAGCCGCCCCACATGGTGGCGATCCACGAGAAGATCTTCACGCCCGTCGGCACCGCGATCACCATGGTGGCGAAGACGAAATAGCGCTGCGTGTCGAGCGACAGGCCCACCGTGTACATGTGGTGCGCCCACACGACGAAGCCGACCACGCCGATGGCCACCATGGCATAGGCCATGCCGAGATAGCCGAAGATCGGCTTGCGCGAGAAGGTCGCCACGATGTGACTGATGATGCCGAAGCCCGGCAGGATCAGGATGTAGACCTCCGGGTGGCCGAAGAACCAGAACAGATGCTGGAACAGGATCGGGTCGCCGCCGCCCTGCGGAGCGAAGAAGGCCGTGCCGAAATTGCGGTCGGTCAGGAGCATGGTGATGCCCCCGGCCAGAACCGGCAGCGCCAGGAGCAGCAGGAAGGCGGTGATCAGCACCGACCAGGCGAACAGCGGCATCTTGTGCAGGGTCATGCCCGGCGCGCGCATGTTGAAGATGGTGGTGATGAAGTTGATGGCGCCGAGAATGGACGATGCGCCGGCAATGTGCAGCGACAGGATCGCCAGGTCCACGGCCGGGCCGGGCTGGCCGGCTGTCGAAAGCGGCGGATAGATCGTCCAGCCGGTGCCTGCCCCGTAGCCGCCCGGCGCGCCCGGCACGAACATGGAAAGCAGCATCAGGATGAAGGCCGGCGGCAGCAGCCAGAAGGAGATGTTGTTCATGCGCGGGAAGGCCATGTCCGGCGCGCCGATCATGATCGGCACCATCCAGTTGGCGAAGCCGCCGATCAGCGCCGGCATCACCATGAAGAAGATCATGATGAGGGCATGCGCGGTGGTGAAGACGTTGTAGAGTTCCTTGCCCGCGTCGATGGCCGCCGCGCCTTCATAGCCGTAGACCATGCTGGCCAGGCCGTGGAATATCTGGATGCCGGGCTCGGCAAGCTCCCACCGCATCACGACCGAGAGCGCGCCGCCGATCACGCCGGCGATGATGGCGAAGATCAGGTAGAGCGTGCCGATGTCCTTGTGGTTGGTCGAATAGACCCAGCGCACCCAGCCCTTCGGCTTATGCTCGTCGTGATAACCCTGTGTCGCAGCGCCTGCCATGTCCTGTCGCTCCAGTTGTCCTCGGGATCGCTCGGGCCTATTCGGCCACGGAAGCGACCGTCTTCTCGTCCTTGCCGCTTTCCACCGCAGCCATCAGGGCGCGGTAGGCCCCGCCCAGATCTTCCTGGGCGGCGGCGTACCAGTCGGCATATTGTTCCTGGCTGACCACCCGGATGGCGATCGGCATGAAAGCGTGGTCCTTGCCGCAGAGCTCGGAGCACTGGCCGTAATAAAGGCCCTCGCGCTCGGCCTTGAACCAGGTCTCGTTGATGCGGCCGGGGACGGCATCGACCTTGATGCCGAAGGCCGGCATCGCGAAGGCGTGGATGACGTCGCTCGCCGTCACCAGCACGCGCACGGTGGTGCCGACCGGGACGACCACCTCGTTATCGACTGCCAGCAGGCGCGGATAAACCGTCCTGTCTTCCTTGCCGGCCTCGGCGCGCTCGCCGTCCTGCAGCATGAGCGAGGTGAATGTCAGCGAATCCTCCTCGCCCTGGTACTCGTAGTCCCAGTACCACTGCACGCCGGTTGCCTTGATAGTCATCTGCGGCTCCTCGGCCGGCGTATACTGCGCGGTGAGGAGCTGGAAGGACGGGACCGCCAGAAGCAGGAGGATCACCACCGGGCCGACCGTCCACAACACCTCGATGAAGGTGTTATGGCTGGTGCGCGAGGGGACCGGGTTGGCGCTGGCGCGAAAGCGGATGATGCACCAGGCCAGAAGAGCCATGACCAGGAGCGTGATCGGCACGATGAACCACAGCGTGTAGGCTTCGAACCAGCGGATTTCTTCCATGATCGCCGTCGCGGCGGGCTGGAAGCGCCACTGCCATTCCTCTGGCTGGGCCGCGAAGGCCGTCCCTGCGGCGCAGAACGGCAGCGCGGAAAGCCCAAGGCCTGCAACAAATTTCTTCATCACCCTCGTCGTCTCCCCGATCGATGTGCTTCCGCCCTCGGCCATATATGGCAGCGCCAAGCCAGGGCGAGAAACCGCATCGTGAAATCTGGCTTTGTTCGAGAGTCCGTTTTGAAAGCCGTCAGGGCGAGCCGAAAATGGTGCTTTTCGAGCACCGGAGCCGGCGTACATCAGGCACGCGGGCACCGGAGCGGAGGAAAACGCCATTTGCAGGCCGCCGTCACGACTTTCAAAACGGACTCTCAGGGCTCTCAAACCATACTCTCCTTTGAACCGCAAGAAAGGCGTAGGCGACAGGATGCGGCATTTTTGCGCTATTGCCGGTTTTCGTCATATTCAGTCCCCATTCGCGGTGTCCCAAAGCGGTGACGGCGCAGGTCTGGCGGGCATTTCCGCAATTCCCGCCGCTTTTTCACGGCGGCCTGCGCGGCGGTCTTGCACGGGAAGCGGTTATGCTCGCATCCTGTTCCACTTTCGAGCAAGCTCGCCGAACGATAGATGCCGTGATTCGCTGGGAGAGAGGTTCAGCCATGCGTTCTGTTTCACGCGCCCTCGTGGGGGCGTCCGCCTTGTTGCTTGCCATGGCTGCCGCGCACGCGCAGCAGCAGCCGGGCGGCACGGTCCGCTCCACGCACGGGGCGTGGTCGATCATATGCGACACACCGGCCGGCGCATCGACCGAGCAGTGCGCCATGATGCAGAACGTGGTGGCGGAAGACCGGCCGGAAGTGGGCCTGTCGGTGGTCGTCCTTCGCACCGCCGACGACAAGGCCGAGATATTGCGGGTTCTGGCCCCGCTCGGCGTGCTCCTGCCCAACGGGCTTGGGCTCAATGTCGACGGCAACGACATCGGCCGCGCCTATTTCGTGCGCTGCTTCCAGGATGGATGCTATGCCGAGGTCATCCTCGAGGAACCGCTGCTCGAAACGCTGAAGACGGGCGAATCGGCCACCTTCATCGTGTTCCAGACGCCGGAGGAAGGCATCGGCATCCCCGTGGACCTCACCGGCTTCGGCGAGGGCTTCGACGCGCTGCCCTGAACCGCGGCCGCACGCCCCCGTACTGGAATGTGGGCGCGGACTTCCTTAAATGGGGTGAAGCCCCGCAACCAAGGAATTCCGCATGGCCCGCTCCCTCCTCGACAGTTTCGATTGTTCCGAAGACCGGCTGAAAAAGGTCGTCGCCAACGCCCTTGGCGGTGCCGACGACGGCGAGCTCTTCCTGGAATACCGGGAGGGCGAGGCGCTGGTGCTCGACGACGGCCGCCTGAAGACCGCCAGTTTCAACACCGATCAGGGTTTCGGCCTGCGCGCGGTCGCGGGCGAGGCCACCGGCTATGCCCATTCCAGCGACCTGTCGGAAGCCTCGCTCAAGCGTGCATCCGAAGCCGTCGCCGCCGTCAAGCACGGCTATTCGGGCAAGCTCGCCGCGGCGCCGCAAGGCACCAACCGGCGCCTTTACGGCGACGACAATCCCATTGCCGCGCCCGGCTTCGAGGCGAAGGCAAGGCTGCTGCAGGAGATCGACGCATGGCTGCGCGCGCGGGACCCGCGCGTGCGCCAGGTGACGGCGTCGCTGACCGCCTCGTGGCAGCATGTGGAGATCCTGCGCGCCGACGGGCACCTTGCCCGCGACATCCGTCCGCTGGTGCGGTTCAACGTCTCGGTGGTGGTGGGCGATGGCGACCGGCAGGAATCGGGCTCCTACGGCATGGGCGGGCGCAAGAGCTTCGGCGATTTTCTTGCCGAGGATTCCTGGCAGTTCGCGGCCGGCGAGGCGTTGCGCCAGGCGCTCGTCAATCTCGACGCCAGGCCGGCGCCGGCCGGCACCTTCGACATCGTTCTGGCCAGCGGCTGGCCGGGCGTCATGCTGCACGAGGCCGTCGGCCACGGGCTGGAGGGCGATTTCAACCGCAAGAAGACCTCCGCCTTTGCCGGGCTCATGGGCCAGCAGGTTGCTGCAAAAGGCGTGACCGTCGTCGACGACGGCACGATGGCAGAGCGCCGCGGCTCGCTGACCATCGACGACGAGGGCACGCCCTCGGCCCGCAATATCCTGATCGAGGACGGCAAGCTGGTCGGCTACATGCAGGACCGGCAGAACGCCCGCCTCATGGGCATGAAGCCCACCGGCAACGGACGCCGCGAATCCTACGCGCACGAGCCCATGCCGCGGATGACCAACACCTACATGACGGCCGGCGACAAGACGCCCGAGGAGATCATCGCCTCGGTGAAGAAGGGCGTCTACGCCGTGTCCTTCGGCGGCGGCCAGGTCGACATCACCTCCGGCAAGTTCGTGTTCGGCTGCACCGAGGCCTATATGATCGAGGACGGCAAGGTCACCCACCCCATCAAGGGCGCCATGCTCATCGGCAACGGCCCCGACGCCATGCACCGCGTCTCCATGGTCGGCAACGACATGAAGCTCGACACCGGCATCGGCATGTGCGGCAAAGCCGGCCAGGGCGTCCCCGTCGGCGTCGGCCAGCCGCACCTCAGGATGGACAGGATGACGGTGGGCGGCACGCAGGCGTGAACGGCGCTATGGCCGCGCAAGCGCCGGCGATCAAAGTGGCCTTGGATGGTCGATCGCCAAGCCTCTGGTATTACGGCTCCACCCAGGACGCCGGCGTTCGCGGCAGTCTATGCTCCGGGTCGACAACCTTGAGCCGGGGCGATCCCTCCTCGTTCCAGCGCCAAAGGGCGACGCAGGTGCCGCCCGGCGACATGAAGGACGGGTAGAACACACCGTCGAAACCATCCCGTAAAAGGCGCCGCTGTAGCTGGTGCGTTTCCGGCTCGACGCCGTTGTCGAGCATCGCGCGCCATTCGCATCGGTGGATCTGTGCGCTGACACCTAGCGAATCGAGGATATCCGCCGCGGTCAGGTCGGCCAATCGCGCACCGGTCAGTTCGAGTTGCGCAATGAGCGCGGGATGCTGGACGAAGCCCTGATTGTATTCCGCCCAGGCCGTCGAAAGTTCGCATGCGGCATAGATCGTCCGCTGGCCCGGCGGATTCCAGCGTCCGCCGAAGCGGGCGGCACCTTCGCCGGACAACGGCAGATGTGCCCATCGCGGCACGAAGGCACGCCAAAGAGCGAGCCGCCGCCGTTCATCTTCAGGCATAGACGCCCGAGCGAACGGCCTCGAGATAGGCAAGAACCTTGTCGGCCTTTTTCTCGCGCACGAGATCGTAGGCGGTCTTTCCCGCCCAGCCGGGAATCGGCTGATGCTTGAACCAGATCGCGGCACGATCCTCGCCGCCGGCCATCTCGCCGGCCATCGCCAGGATGCGGACGACGGGGCTCAACGCCGCATCGACCTTGCGGGCGCCGGCCTTGGCGGTCAGAGTATTGCGGGCCACGCCGATCAGCCCGGCCAGTTCAGTGAGAGTCACCCCCAGCCTTTCGGCCACGCGGCGTGCCGACAGAAAGGGCGCGCTGTCCTCCCTGAAATGGGACGCGGAAACATCGAATACCGCGGCGGTCATACCAGAATCCTTACATGATTTTATGATCTCACGCCCAATGTAAGCTCAATAGGCGCTCAATTCAAGCGCAGCACTTGGTCAGAAAGGCGATGCAGTAGACGCCATCCACCGCGTCTCTGTTTTCGGCAATAACATGAAGTCGGCATCGGCATGTGCGGCAAGGCGGGCAAGTTGTCCCCGTCGGCGCCGCATCTCAGGATGGGACAGGATGACGGTGGGCGGCACGCAGGCGTGACGGGCAGGTGACGGGTTGGAGTTTGGTTGAATCACGGGCGTCTGGTTTCAAGTTCTTCGATAAAAACTTGAATCCCGCCGCCGCGGATTGAATTGGACTGGAGTTTGACCAAGCCTCGGCCGTTACGCGTCGATTGTATTCAGCAGTAGGTCTTTCAGGCCCGAAGGATAGAGCCTCGGCCCGCTATCAAGGTCGAGATCGCTGAGGTCGAACCAGCGCGCCAGGCAAGGCACTCCGTTGTCCTCCTGCAAGGCGATCCTGTCCTGCCCAGCGAACGCGCAATCGGGGAACAAAACCTCGCCGATGAAAACGACTTCATGGCCGGCCACACCCTCATGGGTAAAGATGTTCTCCATGACAAGTGGATCGCCTTTGACGGAGACGTCGATCCCCAACTCTTCCTTAAATTCTCTGACGATTGCTGTCGACCAAAGCTCTCCGAATTCCACCTCGCCACCGAGTGGGCGCACACCCTTCACCTGCCCCTTATCGTCGTAAATTTCGGCGGCCAGCAGGCGCCCGTCCCGCCAATGCAGGCCAATTGCGATCACCCTGATGCTGGATCTCGGACGCCATTTTGTCATCGCGACTCACTACCCGCTTTCGGCGCGCTCGCAAAGGGCTCGAAGCCCCATGCGGTCGTCTGACAAGGGGGCAGCAGCATCACCTTCCCCGCTCCAGGAGCGCCACCGCCTCCACATGCGGCGACCAGAGGAACTGGTCGATGGGCGTCACCCGCGTGATGCGATAGCCGCCTTCGAGAAGGGTCGCCAGGTCGCGGGCGAGCGTTCCGGGATTGCACGAGACGGCGGCGATGCGCCTGATCTTCGACTTGGCGATCTGCCGGCACTGGTCCTCCGCGCCGGCGCGGGGCGGGTCGAAGACGAGGCCGTCGAAACGGTCGAGCTCGCGGGCCAGCAGAGGCCGGTTGTAAAGGTCGCGCCTTTCCGAGGTCACCGGCTTGAGCTGCGGCGACAGGCGCGCGGCCTCGTCGAGCGCCGCCAGCGCCGCCGCATCTCCTTCGACCGCGTGCACCCTGCCTTGCCTTGCCAGCCGCAGCGCGAAGGTGCCGGAGCCGGCAAAAAGATCGGCCGTGAAATTCGAGCCCGCCAAATGGTCGCGAACGAGCCCGGCCATCGCTTCCTCGGCCGTCTCCACGGCCTGCAGGAAGCCGCCCGGCGGCAGCGAGACGGCGATGCCGCCGAAGATCACCTTCGGCCGCGCGCTTTCCACCAGCGCCTCGCCGCCGGCGACAACCCGGGCAAAGCCGGCGCCCAGCGCCAGATCGACCGCCTTGCGCCGCTGCTTCTCGCCCAGCCTGCCCGCGCCGTCTACCGAAACGTCGAGCCCGGTCGCCGTCGCCGTCACGGTGATGCGGAAAGGCTTCGGCGTCGCGGCGAGCAGGCCGGCCAATTGTCGGATGTCTTCCTTCGCGGCAACGATGGACGGCAGGGCGATCGGGCATTCCTCGATGTCGATGATGCGGTGGGACTGGGCGGCGTTGTAGCCGAGAAGAACCTTGTCCTTCAGCTTCCGCGCGGTGAAAGTAACCCTCCGCCTGGAAGCTGGAGGGCAGCCGATCAGCGGCGCAACTTCGGCTTCTATCCCGCGCATGGTGAGCGCCCTGACCAGCTTTTCGCGCTTCCAGTCGGCATAGGAAGCGGCGCCGAGATGCTGGACGGCGCAGCCGCCGCAATCGGTGAAATGGCGGCAGGCGGGCACGGCGCGTTCCGGCGCCGGCGTCAGAACCTCTTCCAGCACAGCCTTGCCCTTGCCGACCTCGGCGCGCACGGTTTCGCCCGGCAGCGCGAAGGGCACGAAAACCGGCCCTTGCGGCGTCTCGGCGATGCCGTCCCCCTGCGCCCCCAGGGTGGCGATGGTCAATGTCTGGCTCATAATTCCTTCCGCGCGGCGAGCAGGAATTCGCGATTGCCGTCGCCGCCTTCTATGGGAGATTGCGTCAGGCCGACCGTCCGCCACCCGTCCTGCCGGCCAAGCCACCCTGCCATGTCGTCGGCTATCGCATCCGCCCGCGAGGGATCGCGCAACAGGCCTCCCTTGCCGATCGCCTCGCGCCCGGCCTCGAATTGCGGCTTGACGAGAAACAGTCCGTGCGCGCCCCGCGCGGCCATGTCCAGGGCCGGCGGCAGCGCCAGCCTGAGCGAGATGAAGCTGACGTCGCAGACGAGGAAATCGGGAGGTACGCCGCCGATGTCGTCCAGCGTCAGGGCGCGCGCATTGATCCCTTCGATGCCGGTCACGCGCGGATCGCGGGCGATCTCCGGATCCATCTGGCCGGTGCCCACGTCGATGGCGGTCACGCGGGTCGCGCCGCGCTCCAGAAGCACCTGGGTGAACCCGCCCGTGGACGCCCCGATATCCAGCGCCCGCGCCCCGGCCGGGTCGAGGCCGAAATGGTCCAGCCCGTGAACGAGCTTGAGCGCGGCGCGCGAGACATAGCGTCGCGCGGGATCGTCCACCGCCACCTCCGCATTGCCGGAAACCATCTGCCCCGGCTTGGCGGCCACCGCCCCCGCCACCCGCACCGTGCCCCGCTGGATCGCGTCGCGAGCCCGCGCCCGCGTGGCGAAAAGACCGCGCTCGACCAGAAGCTGGTCGAGACGGATGCGAGATTGCACGGTCGGGGCGTTCATGGCTGTTCAGTGAAGGATGCGGCCCCGGTTGGCAAGTGGGTGCCTAACAGCACAATTGCGATTCACGGCGGCACCCTGCACACCCCCCTCTGCCCGGCAGGGCAGAGGGGGGTGCGCAGGAGCGCGGCGGTAAATTGTAACCGTGAAACCAACTCCGCCCTCATGCGAAAGATCGTCGTCATCCTCAACGCAAGAATCAGGGGGCGAATTCGCAAAACAGAGTTGATGACGAGCTCGGTGCCAATTTCGCCATCCCGGAAGCGCGGAGCGCAACGCAGAATTGATCGCAAGGCGCGGCTCAGTCAGGCCCGTGCCACATGCTCCTCCTGGCCCAGCGCCGCAAACACGGTGCTCACGATGCCCGCCGCGTCGAGCCCGGCATCCGCCACCATCTTTTCCGGCTTGGCGTGGTCCATGAAGATATCCGGCATCACCAGCGGGCGCAGCTTCAGGCCGCTTTCCAGCAGCCCCTCATGCGCCAGGAAATGCATGACATGCGCGCTGAAGCCGCCGACGGAGCCTTCCTCGACGGTCACCAGAACCTCGTGGTTTTCGGCAAGGGCGCGTATCAGCGCCTCGTCCAGCGGTTTGGCGAAGCGGGCGTCGGCCACGGTGGTGGAAAGGCCCGCCGAATCCAGCTCGTCCGCCGCCTTGAGGCAGTCGGCCAGCCGCGCGCCGTAGGAAAGGATGGCGACCTTGGAGCCCTCGCGCATGATCCGGCCCTTGCCGATCTCCAGCACCTCGCCGCGCTCCGGCATGTCGACGCCGACGCCATTGCCGCGCGGATAGCGGAAGGCGATGGGCCCGCTGTCGTGGACGGCCGCCGTGCGCACCATGTGCTTCAGCTCCGCCTCGTCGCCCGCCGCCATCACCACGAAGTTCGGCAGGCTGGCCAGATAGGCTATGTCGAAAGCGCCGCAATGGGTCGCCCCGTCGGCGCCGACGAAGCCGGCGCGGTCTATGGCAAAGCGCACCGGCAGGTTCTGGATCGCCACGTCATGCACCACCTGGTCGTAGGCGCGCTGCAGGAAGGTGGAATAGATCGCGGCGAAAGGCCGGTAGCCCTCGGTCGCCATGCCGGCGGCGAAGGTCACGCCATGCTGTTCGGCGATGCCGACATCGAAAGTCCGGTCGGGAAATTCCTTGCCGAACAGATCGAGCCCGGTGCCCGACGGCATGGCCGCGGTAACGGCCACGATGCGGTCGTCCTCGCGCGCTTCCTCGATGAGGCTCTGCGCGAAGACCTTGGTGTAGGACGGCGCGTTGGAAGGGGCCTTGGCCTGCGCGCCCGTGATGACGTCGAACTTC
This sequence comes from Nitratireductor thuwali, assembly GCF_036621415.1. Taxonomy (NCBI): domain Bacteria; kingdom Pseudomonadati; phylum Pseudomonadota; class Alphaproteobacteria; order Hyphomicrobiales; family Phyllobacteriaceae; genus Nitratireductor; species Nitratireductor thuwali. The sequence goes on along the minus strand of NZ_CP030941.1, from coordinate 3,344,977 downwards.
GACACGCCGTGATATTTGTCGGCTGCGGCCTCGGCCGGCGCATAGCCCTTGCCCTTCTGGGTCACGACATGGATCAGCACCGGGCCCTGGCCGTGGTCGCGCACATTCTTCAGGACCGGGATGAGATGTTCCAGATTGTGTCCGTCGATCGGGCCGATATGGAAGAAACCCATCTCCTCGAACAGCGTGCCGCCGGTGACGTAGCCGCGCGCATGCTCCACGGCGCGGGTGATGGCGCGGTCGACATTCTTGCCGAGATAGGAGGTCAGCTTCTTGCCGAAGTCGCGAAAGCCCTGATAGGTGCGGCCGGAGGCGAGGCGCGCCAGATAGGCGCTCATCGCGCCCTGGGGCGGGGCGATCGACATGTCGTTGTCGTTGAGGATGACGATCAGGCGCGCATCCAGCGCGCCGGCATTGTTCATCGCCTCATAGGCCATGCCCGCGGACATGGCCCCGTCGCCGATGACCGAGATGACGTTGTTGCGCCGGCCTTTGAGGTCGCGGGCCACCGCCATGCCGAGACCGGCCGAGATCGACGTGGACGAATGGGCCGCGCCGAAGGCGTCGTATTCGCTTTCCGCGCGCCGAGTGAAGCCGGAGAGCCCGCCTTCCTGGCGCAGGGTGCGGATGCGGTCGCGGCGTCCGGTCAGGATCTTGTGCGGATAGGCCTGGTGCCCGACATCCCAGATCAGCCGGTCGCCGGGCGTGTCGAAGACGTAGTGCAGCGCCACGGTGAGTTCGACGACGCCCAGCCCCGCGCCCAGATGCCCGCCGGTCCGCGACACGGCGTCGATCGTCTCGGCGCGCAGTTCCTCGGCCAGCTTCGGAAGATCCGCCTCCGTCAGCCGCTTCATGTCGGCCGGAATACGGATCGTGTCGAGCAGGGGTGTCTGGGGCGGCGACTTCACGGGCTTCACTTTCGGAAAGTGTGGCGGTTCGCGATCTCGGTTCGCTTCACGCAACTGCGGACGGAAAACGGGGTTCCGCCTTTCCTGGAATTGCTATTGCGGATCCAGGGGCTCGACGCCGACGGCCTGGCCTTCGCGCGAAAGGCGGATCTTTTCCACCTTGTCCTCGGCCGCCTTCAGCAGCTTGTCGCAATGGGCCTTCAGGGCTTCGCCGCGCTCATAGATGCGGATCGACTGCTCCAGCGGCACGTCGCCGCGCTCCAGGTCGTTGACGATGTTCTCCAGCGCCTCCAGCGCCTGCTCGAAGCTCATCGCCTTGATGTCCTTGTTGGCTTCGGCGGTGGTGGTTTCGCCAATATTGGTCTCGGGGATCATCCCTCACCCTTTCATCAAGCGTCCGACATGGGCGGCGACCGAAAGCGCCAGCCCCTCGAGGTCGTAGCCGCCTTCAAGCAGGCTGACAATGCGGCTCCCGCACAAACGGTCGGCCTTTTCCATAAGCATCGAGGTCGCCCACGCGAAATCCTCCTCGCGAAAGTTCAGATCGGCCAGCGGATCGCGATAATGGGCATCGAAACCGGCCGAAATGATGATCAGGTCGGGCCGGAATTCGACGAGGCGCGGCAGGATCACCGCGTCGAAGGCGTCGCGCAGGGCGTCGCCGCCGTCGCCGGCGGCCAGCGGCACGTTGACGATGTTGCCCGCTCCCGTCTCGCTGGCCGCGCCGGTGCCCGGATAGAGCGGCATCTCGTGCGTGGAGCAGTACATGACGGTCGGGTCGTCCCAGAATATGTCCTGCGTGCCGTTGCCGTGGTGCACGTCCCAGTCGACGATGACCACGCGCTCGGCGCCATGCGCCCTCTGGGCATGGCGCGCGGCGATCGCGGCGTTGTTGAAGAGGCAAAAGCCCATCGCCGTGTTCTTCTCGGCGTGATGGCCCGGCGGGCGGGTCGCCACGAAGGCGTTGTCCGCCCTGCCGGTAAAGACGTCGTCGACCGCCGCCATCGCGCCGCCGACGGCGCGCAGCGCCGCCTCGTAGCTTCCGGGACTGACGGACGTGTCCGCGTCGATGCGCGCCATCCCCGTTTCCGGAACCGTGCCGCGCACCCGCGCGCGGTAGCTCTCGGGATGGGCGAGAAGGATCGCCGCCTCGTCGGCCAGCGGCGCCTCGGCCCGGTCGAGCGGGTCGAAGATCTCGTGCTGCAGCACGCGCTCGATGGCGCGCAGCCTGTCCGGTCGCTCCGGATGACCGGGCGGCGTGACGTGTTCGAGGCAGGCGGGGTGGCTGTACAATCTCGTGGTCATGCCCCGATATAGAGCAAGTCCGGAAAAGTGGGAACCGGTTTTCCGAAAAGACTTGCGACCAAACAAAGGCTTAGAGCCAGATTTTGATTCTGCCAGAATCTGGCTCTGAGCGGGAACGAGCCCTTTGGCCACGCCCCTTTCGCCCAACCTCCGGTCAGGCGGCTATTGATCCTCCCGTCCCGCCAGGCCGGTCAGCATCCGTTTGCCTTCGCATTGTCCGCCAGAAGCCCCTCGAGTAGCGTCCTGAAGGCATCGACCGCCCTGCGCGAGGTCTCCTCCGGATCGGGCGCGTTGGCGATCCACAGCGAGGCGTTCAGCGAGGCGCCGTTGATGAGATGGGCCATGGCGTCCGGGTCGAGATCGACGATCGTGCCGGCGTCGCGCAGCCCGCGCAGGTTCGTCGAAAGCGAGGCGATGCAGGCGCTCTGGTTCGGCCATGTGGTGGGATCGCCGAGTACGGCGGGGCCGTCGCGCAGCATGATGCGCTGGATTTCCGGATCGAGCGCCATTCTCACATAGCCGATGCACTCCTCCACGAAGCCGCGCCACGGCGTTTCGGCGCCCGCCGTGATCTCGCGCAGGCGTTCGCTCATCTCCGCGTCGATTTCCGCGATCACGGCTTCCAGCAGGCCCTTCTTGCCGCCGAAATGGTGGTAGAGCGCGCCGCGCGTCAGCCCCGCCTCGGCGGTGAAATCGTCCATCGAGGCGTCCGCATAGCCGACGGTGCCGAAGGCCTTCCTGGCGGCGGCGACCAGCCTGGCACGGGTTTCTGCGATCATTTCGCTGCGCGGCTTGTGCGCCATCCGTCCCTCGTCTTCACATACGTCGCGTATATCATTTGACATACGCTTCGTATGTATTTATCTGATCAACATACGCAGCGTATGTAAACCCCTTTGCACCCTTCATCAAGGATCACATCGATGCCTAACCCTTATAGCGAGATCTTCAAGGCGCCGGGAGCGAAAGGCTTCGCCGCCGCCGGCTTTCTCGCCCGGCTGCCGATCGCCATGGTGCCGATCGGCATCGTCGCCATGCTGTCCCAGACCCAGGGCGAATACTGGCTGGCGGGGGCCGTTTCCGCCACCTTCGCGCTGACCAATGCCTTCCTTGCCCCGCAAATCTCGCGTCTGGTCGACAGGCTCGGCCAGACGGCCGTGGTGGGCCCCACCACCGCCATCTCCGTCGTCGCGTTCATGGCGCTGATCGCCGCCGCGAACCAGGACTGGCCCGCCTGGACGTTGTTCGTCTCGGCGTTCCTGGCCGCAGCCATGCCCAGCATGCCGGCGATGATACGCGCGCGCTGGACGGGGATCTTCCGCAACAGGCCCGAGCTGAACACCGCCTTCGCCTTCGAATCGGCGGCCGACGAGCTGATGTATATCGCCGGCGCGTCGCTCTCGGTGGGCCTGGGCGTCTCCCTGTTCCCGGAAGCGGGCATGCTGGTCAGCACGCTGTTCCTGGCGGTGGGAACGGTTGCTTTCCTGCTCCAGCGCTCGACCGAACCTCCCCTCCGGCCCACGATGGACGTCGCCAGCGTTTCGGCGATCAGGCTGAGGCCGGTGCAGATCCTCACGCTGGCGCTGGTGTTCATCGGCGCGATCTTCGCCACCGCCGAAGTGAGCGCGGTCGCGATCACCAAGGAACTTGGGCAGCCCGGCGCGGCCAGCCTTGTGATCGGCGTCTATGCGGTCGGGTCGTTCGTCGTGGGGCTCGTGCTGGGGGCGCTCAACCTCGCCACGCCGCTGCACCGCCAGCTTGCCATCGCCGTCACGGTGATCGCGGTGACGACCGTCCCGCTGCTCTTCGCCGACACGGTGGCGCTCCTGGCGCTGGCCGTGTTCGTCAGCGGACTTGCCATCTCGCCGACCTTCATCACCGCATTCGGGCTGATAGAGCGCCGCGTGCCGGAAACGGCGCTGACCGAGGGCATCACCTGGGTGATGACCGGCATCGGCATCGGCATGGCCGCGGGCGCGTTCACGGCCGGCTGGGTGGTCGACACTTTCGGCCCGTATAACGGCTTCTGGGTGTCCGTCGTGTCGGCAATGGCGGCCCTTCTGACGGTTCTTCTCGGGCAGCGTGTGCTGGCCGACGGAGGGCGCGCGCCCACCGCATCGCCCCTGCCGCAACCCGCCGAATAGGGCAATTCCAGGAAAAGTGGACGCTCGAAAGAGAAGGCCCCGCTCGAGGCGGGGCCTTGGCGGGGCCTTTTTGCTACAGGATCTCGGTGGAGGCGATCTCGATGCCGAAGCCTTCCAGCCCGACATAGTGGCGCTCGCGCGATGCGATGAGGCGGATGGACGAGATGCCGAGGTCGCGCAGGATCTGCGCCCCGAGCCCGATCTCGCGCCATTCGCTCTCGCGCTCGAGCGCTTCCGCATGCGCTTCGCTGTCGGCCGTGCCGTGGGCGCGGCGCTGCTGGTGGGCGACGCCGATGGAGCCCTCGCGCAGATAGACCAGCACGCCGCGCCCCTGCGCCGCCATGTGCTCCACGGTCTTCTGCAGGCGCTGCTCGGCGCCGAACACGTCCTCGGCCACGTCTTCCGTGTGCAGCCGCACCGGAATTTCGTAGCCGTCCCGGATATCGCCGAACACGATGGCCAGATGCTGCATGGCTTCCCAGGGCAGCGTATAGGCGTGGGCGGTGGCGGGGCCGGAACGCGTCGCGATGGGAAAGGTGCCGACGCGCTCCACAAGCGTTTCCTGGCGCTGCCGGTAGGCGATGAGATCGGCCACGGAGACCTGTTTCAGCCCGTGCTCCACGGCGAAGGCCTGCACGTCCGGCCCGCGCTTGACCGTGCCGTCGTCATTGACCAGTTCGCAGATGACGCCGATCGGCGGCAGGCCGGCCAGCTTGCACAGATCGACGGCGGCCTCCGTATGGCCCGAGCGCATCAGCACGCCGCCTTCGCGGGCCACGAGCGGAAAGATGTGGCCCGGCCGAACGAAGTCGGATGCGCCGACATTGGGGTTGGCAAGGTTGCGCACCGTCAGGGTGCGGTCCTCGGCCGATATGCCGGTGGTCGTGCCGTGCTTGAAATCCACGCTGACGGTGAAGGCGGTCTGGTGCGGCGCGTCGTTGTCGGCGACCATGGGCGCCAGGCTGAGGCGCTTGGCCTCCTCGCGCGGCATGGGCGCGCAGACGATGCCGGAGGTGTGGCGCACGATGAAGGCCATCTTCTCCGGCGTGCAGTGCACCGCCGCGACGATCAGATCGCCCTCGTTCTCGCGCCCGTCATCGTCCATGACGACGACGATTTCACCAGCTTCGAAAGCGCGCAGCGCCTCGACGACTTTTTTCTGATCGTACGGCATCTATTGCATTGTTCCAATTGGTGAATGGTGAATCGTCGCCTGCGGCGACGGGCTTGTCCAGAACAACGAGCACCGACGCCAATCCAATTCCCTATTCGCTATTCATTGTTTGACCATTCACTGTTTCCCCGTCTGCCCCCGATGGCGCAGATAATGATCGGCGATGGTGCAGGCGAGCATCGCCTCGGCGATCGGCACCGCGCGGATGCCCACGCAGGGGTCGTGCCGTCCCTTGGTCATGACGTCGACCTCCGCACCGTCCTTGTCCACGGATTTGCGCGGCGTGAGGATGGAGGAGGTCGGCTTGACCGCGAAACGGGCGACGATGGGCTCGCCGGTGGAGATGCCGCCCAGCACGCCGCCTGAATTGTTGGACAGGAAGACGGGCTTCCCGTCGGCGCCCATGCGCATCTCGTCGGCGTTTTCCTCGCCGGTGATGCGGGCCGCCTCGAACCCGTTGCCGATCTCCACGCCCTTGACCGCATTGATCGACATCAGATTGGCGCAGATATCCTGGTCCAGCTTGGCGTAGACCGGCGCGCCGAGGCCGGCCGGCACGCCCTCGGCCACCACTTCGATCACCGCGCCCACCGAAGACCCCTTCTTGCGGACGCCGTCGAGATAGTCCGCGAAGACCGCCACGGAGGCCGGATCGGGCGTGAAAAACGGGTTGTCGGCATGTCCGACATAGTCCCAGTCCCAGTTGGCGCGGTCGATGGCCTTTTCGCCCATCGCGACCAGCGCCCCGCGCACGACCATGCCCGGCACGACCTTGCGGGCCAGCGCGCCGGCGGCGACGCGCGTGGCCGTTTCCCGCGCCGATGACCGGCCCCCGCCGCGGTAGTCCCTGAGGCCGTATTTTGCCTGATAGGTGTAATCGGCGTGGCCGGGGCGGAACCGCTTGGCGATATCGCTGTAATCCTTCGATCTCTGGTCGACATTCTCGATCAACATGGAAACGGGGGTGCCGGTGGTGATCAGCGTCTCGCCGTCCTCGTCGGTCATCACGCCGGACAGGATCTTCACCTGGTCGGGCTCCCGCCTCTGGGTGACGAAGCGCGACTGGCCGGGGCGGCGCTTGTCGAGGTCGGCCTGTATCTCCGCCTGCGTGAAGCGGATGCCGGGCGGGCAGCCGTCGACGACGCAGCCGATGGCCGGCCCATGGCTTTCGCCCCAGGTGGTGACACGGAAGAGATGGCCAAAGGTGTTGTGAGACATGGTCGCCCGATCGAAACTAGGTTCGAGGTAGCTTCTATTGGCCTTTGAAAGCGCGGTCAAACACCCCGTCGCGAACCACTTTTGACATATTTCTGGTATGCACTCCGCTGCATCAACGGTACGGTCCGCCTGGGAGTTTGTTTTGAAAGCCGTCAGGGCCGGTCGCCATCACGGCTTTCAAAACAGACTCTGATCGGACAGCCTTCAAAACAGAGGTTCAATCATGCGCATCGCCGCTGCCGCTTTTTCCCTCGCCCTTCTCCTCTCGCCGGGCCTTGCCCTCGCCGCCGACGCGGAGGGCACGATCACCAAGATCGACGAGGAAACGATGTCGATCACGCTCAGCGACGGCGTGACCTACAAGCTGCCCCAGGACATGAACCTGTCCGGCATCAGCACCGACGTCAACGTCGTCATCGCCTATCTGGAGAAGGAGAACGGCGAGAAGCAGATCACGGACATGTTCCTGCCCGAGTAGAGCTCGGCTGCGTTCTCATAAACAACTCTGATGAAGCAGTCGACGCACTTGGAAGGGCAAGAGTTCACCACATCGTCATCCCGGAAAGCCGAAGGCTTATCCGGGACCTATTGGAAGAACAGCATGGAGCGCGGCCCCTCTGAGCTTGTCGAAGGGCCTCGCCTAGTTGCAGTTGCGATTTGCCGCCGCGCCCCTTCGCACCCCCTGCCCCAGGCCTATCGCATATGGAAGCGGCGTTGCTCCCCCACTCCGTCTCAGCCTTCGGCCGATCCACCTCTCCCCCACAAAACGTGGGGAGAGGAAGGGTGCCCTGCATCACGGCCGGTGCTTCCTCTCCCCCGTTGCGGGGGAGAGGTGGACCGCGAAGCGGGACGGAGTGGGGGAAAGGCGCCGACATATGCGATTCCCCTGCCCTCTGCCCTGAACCTGTCGAATGGACAGAGGGGATGCGAAGGGGATCAGCGATAATCAGCTTGCAACTACAGCATCGGCCCGAAAATCGGAATCGATTTTCGGGAAGCACGATGCGTAGATTCAATGGCTTAGAGCGTCCTTTGTGCGTCCGAAAGGACGCACGGCGCTCTAAAGCCACTCCAGCCGGCCGTTCTCGTGGCGCAGGATGCTGTCCTGCGGAATGTCCAGCATTGCGGCTTCATCGCCGGGCATGTCCGCCAGCCAGTGGAAGACGGCCCTGATGACGCCGCCATGGGTGACGCAGACCGTGGGCCCCCTCACCTCGTCCAGCCAGGCCCGGACACGCACAGCCAGCGTTTCATAGGTCTCGGCATCCTCCCCCGGCGGCAGGAAGTGCCATTTCCTGAGCATCCGGGCTTGCGTGCAGCCGGGATCCCTGGCCTCCAGCTCGGCATAGGTGAAGCCCTGCCATGCGCCGAAATGGACCTCGCGCAGCCTGAGGTCGGTGCGATAGCCCTCACGGGGCAGGCCGAGGGCCGCGCGCACCCGTTCCATGGTCTCGCAGGTACGCCGCAGCGGGCTCGCCACATAATCGAAGGCCGACGGGTCTTCCACCAGCGCCGCCAGCCGCGCCCCGTTGCGGTCGGCCTGGGCGCGGCCGGTCTCGTTCATCTCGGTATCCGCCTGCCCCTGCAGGCGCGACTGAAGGTTCCAGTCGGTCTGGCCATGGCGCACGAAATAGATCAGCGGCGGCACGATCTGCCCCTATAGCATTTGGCAATCGGGCGGCCTCGCCCGACATCCGCATGATGCGGAAGAAAAGGAGATGGCGCGCGGGCCTGGCCCACCCTTCCGTTCTACTCGGTAACGACCGATATGTCCGGCGCGTCGACCGCCTTCATGCCGACGACATGATAGCCCGAATCCACATGCAGCACCTCGCCGGTCACGCCGCGCGCAAGGCGCGAGAGCAGGTAGAGGGCCGAATCCCCGACCTCCTCCACGGTGACGACCCGCTTGAGCGGCGAATTGTATTCGTTCCAGCGCAGGATATAGCGGAAATCGCCGATGCCGGACGCGGCCAGGGTCTTGATCGGGCCGGCGGAGATCGCGTTCACGCGGATATTGCTGCCGCCCAGATCGACCGCCAGATAGCGCACGCTGGCTTCCAGCGCCGCCTTGGCGACGCCCATCACATTGTAGTGCGGCATCACCTTTTCGGCGCCGTAATAGGTGAGGGTCAGGATCGAGCCGCCGTCGGTCATCAAAGGCTCGGCGCGCTTGGCCACCGTGGTCAGCGAATAGACCGAGATGTCCATGGTGCGCAGGAAGTTCTCGCGCGACGTCTCGATATAGCGGCCGTCGAGCTCCGACTTGTCCGAGAAGGCGATGGCGTGGACGAGGAAATCGATCTTGCCCCAGCGCTTTTCGACTTCGGAGAAGACGGCGTCGAGGCTGCCGGCATCGGTGACGTCGCAATGGCCGACGACGATGGCGCCCAGTTCCTCGGCCAGCGGCTCGACGCGCTTGCGGAAGGCGTCGCCCTGATAGGTGAGCGCAAGCTCGGCCCCTTCGCTCGCGCATGCCTTGGCAATGCCCCAGGCAATCGAGCGATTGTTGGCCACGCCCAAGATAAGCCCGCGCTTACCGGCCATAAGGCCATTCCCAGCTGTCATTGCCGATTCTCCGAACTTCACTGCGGAGGACGCCCTATCGCACAGGGGCCATGGGGAAGGCAATAAGGCAGTGAGGGATTAGGGTCAGGGCAGCAGGAAATAGGGGAATAGGGACAGCAAGGGAATGGCGCTCGCCGCCGCCTTTCTTTCCCGCTGTCCTACTCCTTCACCCCTTCCTTGCGGAACAACGCCTCCAGCGCCGGATCGCCGCCTTCCGGCAGCATGATGCGCACATGTCCGTAGAAGTCGCCATTGCCGCCGGTCTTCAGGGGCAGGCCGCGCCCCTTGAGCCGTAACGTCCGGTCCGAACTCGACCAGGGCGGCACCTTGACCGCAACCTTGCCGGTGGGGGTGGCGACCGTGACCTTGGCGCCAAGGACGGCATCGCGCAGGCTGACGGGAATGTCGGCATGCAGGTCCCGGCCCTCCACGCGGTAGCGCGGGTCGGGCTTCAGGCGCAGCGTCACCAGCGCGTCGCCGCGCTCGCCGAAGGGCGTCTCGGCGCCCTGCCCCTTCAGCCGGATGGTCTGGCCGTCCTCGACATAGCGCGGCAGCTTGACGGCAAGCCGGCGGCCGTCCGGGAAAATGGCCGCGACCTTGGCTTCGGTGGCGATGTCCTCGACGCTGACGTCGAGGGTCGCGCGGATGTCGCCAAGGCCCTCGGGGCGGCGCTGCCCGCGCCCCGGTCCGCCGCCGGCGCCGCCGCCCGAAAAGGCATGGCCGAAGATTTCGCTGAATATGTCCTCGCCGCCGAAGCCCGCACCATCGGGGCCGCCGGAGCGGAACTCGAAACGGGCGCCGCGGGGTCCGCCGCCACCGGCGCGCCGGAAGCCGGCGAACGGGTCGCCATGGGCTCCGCCCTCGAAGCCGGCGAAACGGGGCTTGCCGCTGGCGTCGATCTCGCCATTGTCGAAGGCCCGGCGCTTTTCCTCGTCGCCGAGGATTTCGTAGGCCTGGCCGATTTCGGCAAAGCGTTCCTTGGCCCGCGGATCATCCGGCTGCTGGTCCGGATGATACTTCTTGGCGAGCCGCCGATAGGCCGACTTTATGTCCTTGGCGGACGCGCTCTTCTGCACGCCCAGCACCTCATAAGGGTTCCTCATTCCGACCTTACCCAAAGAACGGCCCGGATCTTCGACCGGACCGTCAAAGCAGTGATTTTACACAGATATTCGACCCATATATGCGTGTTTTCAGCTCAAAATTCCAGTATCTCGGCTGAAACTTCCGCAGATTTGGCCCTTTCAGCCGAAAATTTCGGGCTGCTTTCAACGCATGTCCAGCCGGAGGAGCCGCAAGGCGCCGGCGGCATCCTCGCACGCCTTGCCATCGTAAAGGCCGACGCCGTCGAAGCTCTCGCGCGTCGTCGTGAAGGCGATGCAGGATCGGCCGGCCTCGTTCGCCGCGAATGCCGAAACGATCTCGCCATGGGCTCCGGTCTCCCGGTTTTGCCAGGCTTTTCCGCTGCTTCCCGGCGCCAGCGCGGACACGATCGAAGGCGCGTCCTGCGCCAGCAGGCGATCGGACACGACAGGCTGCGCCTCGGGGACGGAGCCGGTGGTAAGGGCATCGGGAGACAGCGCTTCCGTCGGCGGGCCGGCGCAGCCTTGAAGAACGGCAATCAGCACAAAAAGCCGCGGCAGAACCAAACGAACACCCCTGCGTGCCTCTTGCATCACGGAAGGCAATCGGCATTCTCTCAACTCAGGCAACAGTGAGCAGGATGATGGTTACGAACGGGTTAATTAAGACCGATTTCACCGAGAGCACGGAGCCCTACAGGCTCTTCGCCGAGTGGCTGGCGGAGGCCGAGAAATCGGAGCCGAACGACCCCAATGCGACGGCGCTCGCCACCGTCGATCCCGACGGCATGCCGAATGTGCGCATGGTCCTGCTCAAGGGCTTCGACGAGGACGGCTTCGTCTTCTACACCAATCTCGACAGCACCAAGGGCGGCGAGATCCTGGCGACGATGAAGGCGGCCATGTGCTTCCACTGGAAAAGCCTGCGCCGGCAGGTGCGCGTTCGCGGACCGGTCGAAAAAGTCAGCGATGCCGAGGCAGACGCCTATTTCGCTTCGCGCCCGCGCGGCAGCCGGATCGGGGCATGGGCCTCGAAACAGTCGCGCCCGCTGGAAAGCCGGTTCGCGCTGGAGAAGGCCGTCGCCGAATACACGGCGAAATACGCCGTGGGAGAGATCCCCCGCCCACCCTACTGGTCGGGCTTCCGCATCCGGCCGGTCAGCATCGAATTTTGGCAGGACAAACCGTTCCGGCTTCACGACCGATTGGTCTTCTCGCGCTCGGACAGCGGGTGGGAAACGGAACGCCTTTATCCCTGAACGAGGGCCAACTTACCCCGACTTCTTGCGGCTCATGAAGGCGAGGAAGGCGGCGCGGGCTTCGTCCGACTTCAGCCGCGCGCGGAAATGCTCGCCTTCCTCCTTGATGCGGGCGATCAGGTCGCCGCGCGACGCCCTGATCAGGCCGCGTGAAATGGCCAGGGCTTCCGGCGGCTTGGCCGCGAGCGCTTCCGCCGCGGCAAGGGTGCCGTTCTCAAGCTCCGATGCGTCGACAACCTTGTGGATAAGCCCGGCCCGCAAGGCCTCTTCGGCGCTCAGCCCCTCGCCGAGGGCCAGAAGCGCGAAGGCGCGCTGGTGACCCATAACCGCCGGCGCAAGCAGGCTCGACCCGGCTTCGGGAACCAGCCCCAGATCGACGAAAGGCGTCCGGAACACGGTCTCTCGCGTGGCGAAGGTCAGGTCGCAATGCAGGTGGATCGTGGTCCCGATGCCGACGGCGATGCCGTCGACGCCGGAGACGTTCGGCTTGCGGCTTTGCGCCAGCGCGAACAGGAAATCGAAGACCTCGGCGCCGAAATCATTACCGCCGGCGGCGGCGAGGAAATCGGATAGGTCGTTGCCCGCCGAGAACGCGCCGGGCTGGCCGAGCATGACGTTGCAGCGCACCTGCGGGTCGTCGTCGGCCGATTTCAGCGCTTCGGCCATCGCGCGGTACATGGCCAGCGTGATGGCGTTCTTCTTCTCCGGCCGGTTGAGGCGGACGATCTGCACCGCGCCACGGCGCTCGACGAGGATGTGCTCGCTCATCCGATCACCCGTCCAGCAGGCCGGCGGCGGCAAGGAGACTGTCCTGGCCGGCTATCACCTGGCGCTTCAACGCGGCCGTTTCAGGCAGGAGGTTTTCGGCCAGGAAACGCGTCACGCGCGCGGCATCGCCATTGGAGCCGGCAACCGCTCCGCCCGCCGCCATCGTCGCGCCGGCCGCCAGCGAGAACAGGCGCAGATACGGCGTTGCGCCGCACAAGGCGCTTTCGGCCTTGCCGTCGGCGACCAGCGACAAGAGGTGGTCGGTGGCCTCCTCCAGATCGTCGATCCCGGCGGCAAGACGCGAAGCGGTCTCGCCCAGTTCCGGCATGTTGGCGCCGCGAACGCGCTCCGCCGTCTCCCGCAATTCGGCAATGTAGCCGCGCACGTGATCGCCGCCCGACTGGGGCAGCTTGCGCATGACGAGGTCGATGGCCTGGATGCCGTTGGTTCCTTCGTAGATCGGCGCGATGCGCGCATCGCGGTAGAGCGCCGCCGCGCCTGTCTCCTCGATATAGCCCATGCCGCCATGGACCTGCAGGCCGAGCGATGCCGCCTCGACCCCGATATCGGTGGAAAAGGCCTTGGCGAGCGGCGTCAGGAGGTTGGCGCGCTCCTGCCAGTGCGCCGCCGTTTCGCTGCCGCCGAGGCGGGCCATGTCCATGGCATGGGCGCAGGAATAGGCTATGGCGCGGGCGGCCTGGGTCATCGCCTTCATCGTCAGGAGAGTGCGCTGCACATCGGGATGCGCCACGATGGGACTCATGCCGCCGTTCTTGCCGGCGCCCTTATCGTTGGGCGCGCGGCCCTGACGGCGCTCCTTCGCGTAGGCCAGCGCCTTCTGGTAGGCGGCTTCGGCGACGGCCACGCCCTGCATGCCGACTGCGAGCCTGGCATTGTTCATCATGGTGAACATGCAGGCCAGGCCCCGGTTCTCCTGGCCGATGAGCCAGCCGACCGCGCCGGGCTGGCGTCCATGTTTCCCGTCGCCATAGATCATCGTGCAGGTCGGCGAGGCGTGGATGCCGAGCTTGTGTTCGATGGAGGCGCAGAAGACGTCGTTGCGGGGGCCCGGGGAACCGTCCTCGTTCACCAGGTATTTCGGCACCAGGAACAGCGAAATCCCCCTGGTGCCGGCGGGCGCGTCCGGCAGGCGGGCCAGAACCAGATGCACGATGTTGTCGGTCAGGTCGTGCTCGCCATAGGTGATGAATATCTTCTGGCCGAAGATGCGGTAGGTGCCGTCCGGCTCGCGCTCGGCGCGCGTCTTGAGCGCATGGAGATCGGAACCGGCCTGCGGTTCGGTCAGGTTCATCGTGCCGGCCCATTCGCCGGAGACGAGCTTTTCCAGATAAGTCTTCTTGAGGTCTTCGGAGGCATGCTTTTCCAGCGCCTCGATGGCGCCCATGGTCAGCGTGGGGCCGATGGCGAACGCCATGGAGCCGGAGTTCCACATTTCCATGGCAGCCGCCGCCAGGGTCATCGGCAGGCCCTGCCCGCCCCATTGCGGCGGGGCCGCCAGCGCGTTCCAGCCACCTTCGCACCAGTTCCTGTAAAGTTCGCGCCAGCCGGGCGGCATGGTCACTGCGCCATCCTCCAGCACCGCGCCCTTCTCGTCGCCGATGCGCGCAAGCGGCGCAACCTCCTCGCCCGCAAAGCGCCCCGCCTCCTCCAGGATCGCGCCGACGAGGTCTTCGGAGAGGTCGCCGTAAAGACCGTCTTCCAGCGCCTTCTTCATCCCGGCGACGTGGTTCAATGTATGGGCGATCTCGTTGACCGGTGCGCGATACATGCAGTCCTCCTCCAAAATCACGGGCTTTGCGAAAGCTAGCCTTCGACGGCGTAGGCGGCCAGTCTTCGCATATGGCTTCGTGATATTTTCTTTTTACGTAAACGTCAATTGTGACGTGACGCAGGTGGGGGACCAAACGACCCCCTCATGCGAAAGGTCGTGTCGTCCTCATGCAAGAACCAGAGGCGCGCTGGCAGAACGGTGTTGATGACGGCCGTTCGCCGCTACCGGCCAGCCTTCTCGCGCTCTATCGCGCGCCAGCCGATGTCGCGGCGGCAGAAGCCGCCGGGCCAGTCGATGCGGTCGACGGCGGCGTAGGCGGCGGTGCCGGCCTCCGCGACGGAATGGCCCAGCGCCGTGACGTTGAGGACGCGGCCGCCATTGGCGACGAGCTGGCCGTCCTTCAAGGCCGTGCCCGCGTGGAAGATGTTGACGCCGAGGGTCGGGTCGGCGGCATCGTCGACGCCATCGATCCTCGTGCCTTTTTCCGGCGTTCCGGGATAGCCCCTGGCGGCCATCACCACCGTAAGCGCGGCCTCGTCGCGCCAGCGCGCCGACATGTGGGCCAGCTGCCCATCCGCCGCCCCCTTGAGAAGCAGCAGCAGATCGTCCTTCAGGCGCGGCATCAGGACCTGGCACTCCGGATCGCCGAAGCGGACATTGTATTCGATCAGGCTCGGGCCATCGGCGGTGATCATCAGGCCGGCATAGAGCACGCCCGTAAAGGGAGTTCCCATCTCGGCCATGCCCGTCAGGGTGGGCTCGATGATCTCGCGCATGGTGCGCTCTATCATCGCGTCGGTCATCACAGGCGCGGGGGAATAGGCCCCCATGCCGCCCGTATTGGGACCGGTATCGCCCTCACTGAGGCGCTTGTGGTCCTGCGCCGTGCCGAAGGGCAGTGCCGTCTTGCCGTCGCAGAGGCAGAAGAAGCTTGCTTCCTCGCCTTCCAGGAACTCCTCGACGACGACCTCCGCGCCGGCACCGCCGAACATGCCGGAGAAGCAGTCGTCGATGGCCGCGCAGGCTGCATCCTCGGTCGCGGCAATGGTCACGCCCTTGCCGGCGGCAAGGCCGTCGGCCTTGACCACGATGGGCGCGCCCACCTGCCGCACATAAGCCTTGGCCTGGGCGGCGTCGGTGAAGCGGCCATAGCCGGCGGTCGGGATCGCGTAGCGGGAACACAGATCCTTGGTGAAACCCTTGGAGCCCTCCAGGCGCGCGGCGGCCGCGGACGGCCCGAACACCGCCATGCCGCCGGCCTTGAGCGCATCGGCCAGCCCGGCCACCAGAGGGGCTTCCGGCCCCACCACGACGAAGTCAACCTTCTTGTCGATGCAGAAACGGCAGACCGCGTCGTGGTCGTCGACATTCAGCGGCACGCATTCGGCTTCCTGCGCGATGCCGGGATTGCCGGGGGCGGCGTAGAACTTCTCCAGAAGGGGCGAGGCGGCGATCTTCCAGGCCAGCGCGTGCTCGCGGCCGCCCGAGCCGATGAGAAGAATATTCATGGTCGCCACCTCGTGCCGTTTTCGGTTGGCATCGGGCTATGGCCGAAACGCCCGCGCGTCAAGCAAGGCGTGCGGTTGCGCAAAGGAAAAGAGCCGGGCTATCGCATCAGCGATCGGCTCCACCACTCGTTCTTGCGGACGGGGAGCCGCCGCGATTATCCGGGCGGCATCCGCTCGAATGCCTGCAACGAGGGGTCGATCGTATCCCACGCATGGCCGCGGATGCTGTATGTGACCACCTGCGGATTGAACTGGCCCGGGTCGTCAAGGCTGGTCGCGGCGATCGCTATCAGTTCCGGCATTGCGGCGAACGTCAGGTAGACCGGCGCTCCGCAGTTCGCACAGAAGGCGTGGATCTTCTCGTTCCCACTGTCGGCCGCGACCCGCCAGGTTTTCGCTTCGCCGGCGATTGTCACGTCGGCCCGCCGTGGGAAGGTCAGATAGGATCCGTGCCCGGTGCCGCTTCGTTTCTGGCAATCCGTGCATTGGCAGTGGTTCTCGAAGATCGGTTCACTGCTCGTTTCATATCGGATTGCGCCGCACGCGCATCCGCCCTTGTAGGTCTTCCTCATGACTGTGCTTTCTCCTTACCGTTAGCGTATCCCTTGTGCGCGGCGAGCCAGCCGCTCGATATGCCCGCCCCAGCCCTGTGCATGTGCCTCCATGAGACCAGACCTCCGTTCCGGCGGATGGATGCCCCAGCCGGAGTGAACGAGCAGCAATTGTGTTCCGCCGTCCTTTTCTTCGAGCGCAAAGGAGACCTCCGTCTCACCCGGCCAGTCGTCGTCCGCCCAACTCATGGCGAGAAGTCGCGGCGGCTCGAGCCGCGTCACCAGGCCCGCGGTGACTACTTCGCGCCGGCCGTTCGACCAGACCTCGCGCAGCGCACCGCCAGGCCGGGCGTCGAGGCTCACATGGTCGCCCCACCAAGCACGGATATGGCCCGTCTCGGTCAAGAGCCGCCAGGCATCCTCCTGTGGCGCGGAGAGGACGACTGCGATCGAAATCCTGTCATCGGCGACGTCGACCCGCATCCTCGATCCTCCTTGCCTTGGGGCCATTGTCATCGCTGTCCGTCGGCTGGCAGGCTTCGGACGTTGTATTGCAGAGAGTCAGGCCGCCTTGGGCTTGGCGAAGACGTCGAGCCCGCGGCCGGTTTCCAGGAAGGATTTCAGGCTGGAGAGGATGACGGGCCAACCTTTGCTGATGCCTTTCGCCATTCCGCTGCCAGCTTCGAGCTCGTCATGGGTGACGGTCAGGCGGACCATGTCTTCGTATTCCTCGATCTCAAACGTCACCCGGCTGTAGGCTTCCGGATCGGACGCCTGCGAAGCGTTTGCCCAGGTGATGACGAGACGGGTCGGCGGCGAGACCTCAACGACCTTGCCGACGAGTTCGACGGTGCGTTCGTCATTGGCGCGGATGTGTTCCCACTTCGACCCGGGCTTCCAGTCGGAGACGTTTTCGTGGGCCCAATAGCGCCTTGCGACGTCCGGTTTCGTAATGGCATCGAACACCTTTTCCGGCGTCGAGAGAATGTAGGTCACGTAAACGAAGCTGGTCGTCTCTTTGGTCATTGCTACTCTCCTTCGAGTTCCTTCTTCAGATCGTGCAGCAGGCTGAGCCGCTGACGCTCGAATTTCCGCACCCACCGTTCGTAGACCTCGTGGAGCGGCACGGGGTTGATGAAATGCAGCTTTTCCCTGCCGCGCCGGACCGTGCTCACCAGATTGGCCTCCTCGAGTATGCCGAGGTGCTGCGTGGCGGACTGACGAGCCATGTCCAGATTTTCGCAGAGCTGGCCCAGCGTCTGCCCGTTCTTTTCACAAAGAAGGTCAAGCAGCCTTCTGCGTGTCGGGTCGCCCAGAGCTTTGAAAACCTTGTCAGCGTCCATCGGTCCCGCTCGTATTTGATGACCAATATGCAGGTAAATACCTGCATGTCAAGAGAGTTCCTCCTTGACGGAAGCGGCCTGCCTTGCCACTCAGTCATCCCAGCCAGGGCATTTTCGGGAAGAAGCATGGAAAAGATCCAGTCCAGAGCCGAGCGCGGCCGTGTCGCCGATGCGCCGTCGGGCCATTGGGTCTACCGCCTGCTGCCGCGCGCGGCATGGCCCTATGCCCAGCTCGCCCGTTGGGACAGGCCGATCGGCTGGCAGTTGCTGCTGTGGCCCTGCCTGTGGTCGCTGGCCATGGCGGCCAGCGCGGGGGCCAAACCGGGTGCGCCACTGTGGAGCGTGATGCCTTCGCCGTTTTATGTCCTCCTGTTCGTGATCGGCGCCATTGCGATGCGCGGCGCCGGATGCACCTATAACGATCTCGTGGACCAGCGCATCGACGAGGCGGTGGAGCGCACGCGCTCGCGCCCCCTGCCCTCGGGCCAGGTTTCGCGGCGGCAGGCCTGGATGTTCCTCGGCGCGCAGGCATTGGCAGGGCTGGTCGTGCTGATGCAGTTCAACAGCTTCACCATCCTGCTCGGGCTGGCGTCGCTGGCCGTCGTCGCCGTCTATCCATTCGCCAAGCGCTTCACGGACTGGCCGCAGCTTTTCCTGGGGCTGGCCTTTTCATGGGGCGCGCTGATGGGCTGGGCGGCCACCTTCGGCAATCTGACGCTGGCGCCGCTGCTCCTTTATTTCGGCTCGATCCTGTGGGTGATCGGCTACGACACGATCTATGCGCATCAGGACAAGGAAGACGACGCGATCGTGGGCGTGCGCTCCACGGCGCGGCTGTTCGCCGAGAACACGAGCTACTGGCTGATAGCGCTCTATGCCGGGGCGCTTTTGTTTTTCGCCGTCGCTTTCGGACTTGCCGCGGTGCCCATGCCGGCGCTTGCCGGCCTTGTGGCGGCGGGGGCGCACATGGCGCGCCAGATCCGCACGCTGGACATCGACGACCCGGACCAGTGCCTGGCCCTGTTCAAGTCGAACACGGTGGTTGGCGCGCTCATCTTTCTGGGATTGCTGGGCGGCGGCGCCTGGGCGACGCTCAGCCCGTATTTTTAAGCGCCCAGTATCCCCCGACGATCAGTCGCGGGCGATGATCTCTTCGCCGCCGACGACCAGCCGCAGACCCAGCGAGCCCTGCTTGCGGCGGGCGAGGAAGCGCGGCCGGCGCTGGCGCACGGGGCGTCCGCGACGCCGCTGCTTGGGCGGATCCGCCTTGATCTGCCCCAACGAGTCCTCCAGCGTGCGGGCGATGCCGTCGGCCTCGACCAGCATCATCGGCAGGCCGTAGGCTTCCGACCAAGCCCGCCAATCCGCCGCCACATCGTCGAAATCGCCGGCGACCAGCAGCGGAACCGACAGCATCGGGTCCTTATGCAGGAGTTCCAGCGTCACCGTCACATCGCCCTCGCCGTCCTCGATGGCCCGCGCGGCCACGCCTTCGAAGGCATTGGGCGGCAAGGCGAAGGTGACGGAGAGCTGGCTCATGTTCAGATGGCGGCGCATGCGCACGCCCCGCTTGTCGATGGTGAACGCCACTTCACCGAATGCATCGTGCGATGCATAGCTGACCGCCTGGGGCAGGCGGAAAGGGTCGAGCCGCATTGCGCGGCCCGCCCAGACGGGCTTGAGACCACTCGCCATACTTTATGCCTTCCTGTTACTCCTGAGAGCCGGTTTTCCGGTCTCTCCGGGCCAGATTTCTTCCGGCCTCGTTATGGGAAGGACTGTAGCGCGGGGTTGTTACCCGCGGGCTTAGAAACTCGGTTAAATTTTGCTGACCTTACAGTTGGTTAGCGGTTTCACACCTGCCGCAAGAGTTGCGTAACGAATGTCACCGGACGGCAAACCCGCATCTCATGCCAGCGCCGGCGGAAGCGGGCAGGTAAGCAGCCGGCCCTTTTCCGGCAGGCTGTCGTCGACGCCGGCCCGGCGCATGGCCATCCACAGGCCGGCCAGGTTTGAGGTGACGACCGGGCAGCCGATGCGGCGCTCTATCTCGGGCGCGAGCGTCGCCGCCGGCAGCGCCGTGCAGGAGATGAACAGCGCTTCGGCGCCCGCCACCATCGCATCCTCGGCGGCCTCGATTATCAGCCGCGGATCGAGCCGCGCCATGTCGCGGTCGTCCTCCATGTCGAGGCCATGGGCGTTGACGACTTCGAAGCCGTGGCCTTCGAGATGGTTGACGATGGCGGTCGCCGTGTCCGCGATATAGGGCGTCATCACCGCGATGCGGCGGGCGCCGAGCGCGCGGAACGCCCGCTTGGCGGCCATTATGGGCGTTATCGGCGCGATGCCGGGCCGGCCTTCGGCAATGGCGGCGGCAACCTTCTCCTCGCCCAGCACGACGGTGGCCGACGTGCAGGAGAAATAGAGCGCGGAAAGCGGTACGCCCGGCACCACCCAGCGCGCCGCCTCGCCCAGATGCGGCAGCGTGCGGCGCAGTTGCTCCGGCGAGGTCGGGTTCTCGAAGGGAACGCGGGTGGCGCACACCGTTACCTTTGGCGGCATGATGGCGCGGATGTCGTTCTCGGTGACAAGATCGGTCGCCAGGAGAATCGTGCCGATCACCGGCCTGCCGGCGTCGAAAAATTTCTGATCCATGATCGCCTTTCAGATGACCTTGCCGGGATTCATGATGCCGGCGGGGTCGAATGCCTTCTTCACTCGCCGCATGAGATCGGTCGCGACGGCCGGTTGGGTCGCAATGAGTTCGTCGCGTTTCAGCCGTCCTATGCCGTGCTCGGCCGAGAACGAGCCGCCGAGCTCACGCACGATGGAATGCACGGCGTCGTTCATGGCGCGGTAATGTTCCAGATAGGCCGCCTTGTCCATGCCGACGGGCTGGGAAACGTTATAGTGGAGATTGCCGTCGCCCATATGGCCGAAGCAGACCGGGCGGCAGCCCTTTACCACCTTTGTGACAGCGGCGTCGGCGCGGGCGATGAATTCGGGGATGGCGGCGACGGGCACGGCGATATCGTGTTTGATCGAGCCGCCCTCCGGCTTCTGGGCTTCCGACATCGCCTCGCGCAGGTGGCGCAGGGCTTCCGCCTGCTGCTGGCTCTGGGCGATCACCGCATCGGCGACCGCGCCTTCCTCGAAGGCAGCGGCCAGGATCTCTTCCATCAACGCGCGCGCATCGTCGGCGGAGCGGCCGGACGAGACCTCCAGCAGGACATGCCAGGGATGGGCCGCCTCAAGCGGCGGCCTGACGCCGGGCACATGCGCCAGCACGAAATCGAGCGGCGTTGCCGCCATGAGTTCGAACGCCGTCAGCGCACCGCCGGCCATGCCTGCGGCTATGCCGAAAAAATCGAGGGCGGCCTTGGGCGAGGCAAGCCCCGCCCAGGCCAGTTCCCGGCCCTTGGGCCTGGGGAACAGCTTCACCACGGCCGCCGTGATGATGCCCAGCGTGCCTTCCGCGCCAATGAAGAGGTCTTTGAGGTCGTAGCCGGTATTGTCCTTTTTCAGCTTGCGCAGATCGTCGAGCACCTCGCCCGTGGGTAGAACCACCTCGACGCCAAGGCAAAGATCGCGCGCCACGCCATAGGCCAGCGCGCCGATGCCGCCGGCATTGGCGGAAAGGTTGCCGCCGATCTGGCACGAGCCCTGGGAGGCAAGCGAGAGCGGGAACAGCCGGTCGTTGATCTCCGCCGCTTCCTGCAAGGTCTGCAGAATGACGCCGGCCTCGACCGTCGCCGTGTTCGATTCCAGGTCGATCTCGCGTATCGTGTCGAGGCGGGACAGCGAAACGACGATCTCGCCGCCGCCCCGATTCGGCATCTGGCCGCCGACGAGGCCGGTATTGCCGCCCTGGGGCACGACGGGCGTGCCGGTCTGCGTCGCCAGGGCGAGAATGCGGCTCACCTGTTCGGTGGAAGCCGGCCGCAGGACCAAGCTCGTCCTGCCGGCAAACAGGCCGCGCGGCTCCACCAGATGGGGCGCAACGTCCTGCGGCGATCGCAGGGCGTGCTTGTCGCCGACGATTTCGGCAAAACGGTCGATCAGGCCGGCATCCAGCCCTTCCGGTTCGCTCATGATCCTTTTTCCCCGCTGTCTTGGCGCGGAGCGGCGGCGCGCGCCAGGCGATCGTTGATGGCTTCACCAAGACCCGCGGCCGGAATGGGCTCGACCGCAATGGCCTTTGCGCCCACCGCATCCAGCGCCAGGAGATGGGCAAACAGATTGGCCGCCGCCTCCTTCAGGTCGCCGCGCTGCGAAAGGTTGAGCACCTTGACGGCCGCATCGGCATTGGCGATGCGGCGCGGGCCGAAAGCGAGCAGGGCCTCGCCCGGACGCACCCTATCTGCGTTAAGCCGGACCGGCGCATCCGGCGCATAGTGAGAGGCCAGCATGCCGGGCGCCTGCACGCCGGACGCGCCGCGCTCCAGCCTCACGCCGGCCACGGCCTCGATCTCCTCAGCCGCAATGCCGCCTGGACGCAGCAGCAAAAGACGGTCGCCCTCGACCTTGACGATGGTGGATTCCAGCCCGACGCGCGTCGGGCCGCCATCGACGATCATTCCGATACGATCTCCAAGGTCCGCGTTCACCGCGCCGGCGCTGGTGCCGCTGATCCGGCCCGAGGTGTTGGCGCTAGGGGCGGCGAGCGGCCGCCCCAGACGGGCGATCACCCTGGCGCCGAAGCCTCGCGGGTTGCGCAGCGCGACCGTGTCGAGGCCGGCCGTCACCAGCGGATGAATGCCCGAACCTTCCCGCACCGGGAGCACCAGCGTAAGCGGGCCGGGCCAGAATGCGCCGGCCAGTCTCGACGCCAGCGGCGTGAAGACGGCGATGGAGCCGGCCATTGCCATGTCAGCCACATGAGCGATCAGCGGGTTGAATCGCGGCCGCCCCTTGATCTCGAAAATGCGGGCCACCGCGGTGCCATCGGTGGCGTCGGCCGCCAGGCCGTAGACCGTCTCGGTCGGAATGGCGACGGGCTCGCCGGCGGCAAGGCGCCTGCATGCCTCTTCCAACGCATCCTCTTCGGCAACGATCCTGGCCAATTCTTTCCACTCCCGCAGCTTTTGTGCTGCGTATCGCGCAAGGCCGCCGACCACAAGGCCCCGGCGCAGCGTCGCCCCCCGCGTCACCGTTTTGTTAAGGTCTGCGATGGTACCGTCGCGGCAAGTCCCGTCGACTGCCGCCGGGAAATTGGCGCCAGGCATGGAAGGGTCAAGACCGAATCCGATGCGCATCCTGTGGTCGATCGCTTTGCTCGTGCCTATGGCCGTGGGCTCCGCTCGCGCGTCGTCCATTGTCGTGCTCGAAGCGCTGGAAACCACCGTCAGCCCGTCGATGATCGTGCTTGGAAGCGCCGAACCGGCGGTCGTGCATCAGGCCTCGCCGGAAAAGACTGTCGAAAAGGCGGCGACCATCAGCCCCTCGATCATCGCCTATGGCGTGCCGGCGCAGCCCCCTAAAAGAACCGCCGACCAGGGGCAAAGTACGGAGCAGCCGCGCGGCCGGCAGGCCCTGGTCATCCGCGGCGGGATCAGCGGGGCTCCCTATCTGCGGGCGCAGGCAGGCGCGCCGGCGACACCGTCGCCCCGCCCATCCGGCGGCAGCCCCGCCGGCAATGCCGGCGACGCGCCGTCCCAACCCTCGCCGCCCATGCCTGCGACGCCTCCCTCCGGCTTGGCCAAGCCTGAATAGGCGGTTGATTCGTCCTTCAAACGGGCGCACCTTCCAGCCAACGCACCTGTCTTGGGGGAACCATGCTGACACTCATGAAGATGCTGCACCTCTTCGGTCTCATGCTGGGGGCTGGCGGCGGTATGGGAAGCATGTTCCTGGCGATGCAAGCCAGACGGCTGGACGGGCCGCCGCCGCCTGCGCTCGCCGCGCTTCGAAGGCGTTTCGGGATGGCCGGCTTCATCGGCATCCTGCTTCTTTGGGTCACCGGACTGTGGATGTGGCTTTCCGTGTACGACGGCGCGCTGCTCGGCCCGGCTTTCATTCTCAAGCTGGTGGTCGCCGCTTTCATCCTTGGCGTCGGCATCTTCGGCTTCGTCGCCATGCAGAGGGCGACGCCGGGCTCGCCGCCGCCCGCCCTGCTGCGCCGGCTCGGCCCGCTTTCGGGCGTCGCGGCCTATCTTGCCGTGGCGCTTGCCGTTCTGGTGTTCGGCTAGTTTCACTCAACGGATCTCGCCTCCACCCATCGCGGTCGTTGTTCCGCAGCCGGCAGATTGTTCTTGATTTGTTCTCATTCTGCGAATAGGAATAGATTCATGAAGCGAATCGCAAGCACGGCTGGCGCAGGCTGCGGAGGCAACCACGATGGAACAGATTACCCGAGCGGACATTGCAGCCTCCAAAGGCGGAGGCGTTTCGATGGCCAATGCGATAATCGAGGAAGCGGGCGTTCGTATTGCCGATACCAGGCGCCGGGGACGCGCGGCGGGGGTCAACCCGACCGGACGTTTTGAACCGCTGACCCGGCATGTCTTCGACGACGGGTGGGAGACGCTGGAAGACCTGCCGCCCTTCAAGACCGAAGTGCAGGTGGAAAAGCCCCGCACGATCATCACCAAAAATTCGTCGCCGGACATTTCCTTCGACCGGTCGATAAATCCGTACCGCGGCTGCGAGCATGGCTGCGTCTACTGCTTCGCGCGGCCGACCCACAGCTATATGGGGCTCTCGGCGGGCCTGGATTTCGAAGCGCGGCTTTTCGCCAAGCCGGATGCGGCGCGGCTTCTGGAAAAAGAACTCTCCAAGCCGGGCTACCAGCCGCGGACGATCGCCATAGGCACCAACACCGATCCCTACCAGCCGGTGGAACGGAAGTGGCGGATCATGCGCGAGGTGCTCGAAGTGCTGGAGGCACACAGGCATCCTGTCGGCATCGTCACCAAGTCGGCCCTTGTCACGCGCGACATCGACATATTGGCGCGCATGGCCGAACAAGGTCTTGCCAAGGTTGCGCTGTCGGTCACGACGCTGGACCGGAAGCTTGCCAGGACGATGGAGCCGAGGGCGGCGACGCCGCCGTTGCGGCTGGAGACGATCCGCAAGCTGAGCGACGCCGGCATACCCACTTCCGTCATGATCGGCCCGGTGATCCCCGGCATGACCGACAGCGAGATCGAGCGCATTCTGGAATCGGCCCATGCGGCCGGCGCGCGCGAGGCAGGCTATATCATCCTGCGCCTGCCGCTCGAGGTCAGCCCGATCTTCAAGGACTGGCTGCTGCGCCACTATCCGGACCGCTACCGGCATGTGATGTCGCTGATACGCTCCATGCGCGGCGGCAAGGATTACGATGCCGAATGGGGTAAGCGGATGAAGGGCACCGGTCCCTATGCCTGGCAGATCGGCCGCCGCTTCGAGATTGCCGCAAGGCGCATCGGTCTCAACCGTGAGAAGCTGAGCCTGCGGACCGACCTTTTCACGGCGCCCGCCGGCGCAGGGGAGCAGCTCGTGCTCCTGTGACGGGGCTCGCGGGGGCCCTGCAGAACTTCCGTCGCACGCCCTGCCCCGGGGCCGACGGCGCCTTCCCGGTTTTCGCCGCCCCTGCCACCGGGAAAGGCTTGCGGAGAATCGGATGCGATGCGAGCATTGCCGCACAATGGCTTCATCGCAATCCGATTCTCCGCTCCTCTTCGACCTGCCCGTGCGTCCCGACTTCACGCTCGAAGCGGGAATCATGCGCGACGGGCATGTGCCGGTCGCGGGCCTGGACGAGGTCGGGCGGGGGCCGCTGGCGGGGCCGGTGGTCGCGGCGGCCGTCATACTCGATCCGGAGCGCATTCCCGACGGCCTGGACGATTCCAAGCGGCTGTCGGCGGAAGAGCGCGAGACGATAGCCCAAGCCATCTTCGATGCGGCCATTGCCGTTTCCGTGGCCTCGGTCCCGGCTGCCGCCATCGATGCCACGGACATTCGCAAGGCCAGCCTGGAAGCGATGCGCAGGGCGTTGCACGGTCTGTGCGTGACGCCGCGCTATGCGTTCGCCGACGGGCGCGACATTCCGCCGGGGCTGTGCTGCCCGTGCCGCGCGGTCGTCAAGGGCGACCAGCGCTCGCAATCCATCGCCGCCGCCTCGATCGTCGCCAAGGTCACCCGCGACCGGATGATGGTCCGCACCGGCGGGGTGAGACCGCATTACGGGTTCGAAAGCCATGTCGGCTATGCCACGCCCCGTCATCGCTCGGCAATTGCCGAGCATGGCCCCTGGCTGCGCCTGCACCGGATGAGCTTTGCCCCGCTACGCGTGCGGGATGAAGTCGAGGCCTGCGCGGCGGATGTTCCGGCATAAGCCGACACTAAGCAGATCCAGGAAAAGTGGAAGCCGTCTTCGGCCCGGAAGATCATGCTCAAGTCAACCATGAAAAAACGCCGCCGGCGGTGCCGGCGGCGTTTGTGGCTTCAAAGCAAGTGTGGGCGCCGGAGGCTCAGTTCAGCTTGGACTTGACCTGGGCCACGGAGGACTTGAACAGATCGCCGCCCGTCTTGTCGTCGACCTTGTCGGCCAGGATGCGGCCGGCGGCGGCCACGGCGACGTCGACCGCCAGCGCACGCACTTCGCTCACCGCGTCGCGCTCGGCCTGGGCGATCTTCTGCTCGGCCAGTTCCGTGCGGCGGGCGACATATTCCTCGGTCTTCTGCTTGGCTTCGGCAAGGATCTGCTTCGACTCACGCTTGGCGGCGGCGACGAGGTCCTTCGCCTCCTGCTCGGCTTCCTGCCGTTTGCGCTGATACTCGGCCAGCAGCTGCTGGGCATCCTCGCGCAGCTTGCGCGCCTCCTCCAGCTCGTTGCGGATGCGGTCGGCACGGTCGTCCAGCGACCTGCCGATCATGCCCGGAACCTTCAGATAGGCCAAAATCGCCAGAAAGATGATGAGCGAAATGAGCGCCCAGAATGTCGCGTCCATGGCTCTCTCCTATCGCCCGACGGCCTTGACGGCTGCCGCCAAGCTCTTCTTGTCGACGGTCCCGCCGATCAGCTCCTGCACGATGGTGCCGGCCGTTTCCTCGGCAATCGTGCCGACATCCTTCAGCGCGGTGCTCTTGATCTCGGCGATGCGCGCTTCCGCCTTTTCCAGCTTGGCTTCGAGAGCCTGCTCGACCTTTCGGCGCTCGGCGTCGGCTTCCGCCTTGGCATTGTCGCGCGCTTCCTGGGCGATGGCGCCCGCCTTCTTGCGGGCGTCGGCCAGTTCCTGCTCGTAAGCGGCGACGGCCTCGTCGGCCTCTTCCTTCATGCGGGCCGCCTGATCGAGATCCTGCGCGATACGGTCGCGGCGCACCTCGAGAATACTGCCGATGCGCGGCAGGGCGACCTTTTTCAGGAACAGGTAGAACAGCCCGAAAGTAATCGCCAGCCACAGAAGCTGGGACGGGTAGGTCTCCGTTTCAAACGGCGGAAACGCAGGCTCGCCGGCGCCATGATCGGCCACACCCGTCTCGGTGAGCGTTTCGGCGTCGGTTGCCGGCGTTTGTGCATATGCAGGCGCCACGAACATGGCTTTCCCCTTGGGCGTTGCCTGGCACGTGAGCGCTGCCGCAACCACGTGCCTCGTTCACTGTCTCTGTCTTCCAGCGGCTTCGGCGGAAACCGAACCCGCTTCCAAACCTTCCGGCCGCGCATGGCGCGACCGGAACCGGCACGGAAAAGCCGCTGCTTAGGTGAAGAGGAGGAGCAGCGCGACGAGCAGCGAGAAGATGCCCAGCGCTTCGGTCACGGCGAAGCCGAAGATGAGACGGCCGAACTGGCCATCGGCGGCCGACGGATTGCGCAGCGCGCCCGCCAGATAGTTGCCGAAAATGTGGCCGAGGCCGATGCCGGCGCCGCCCATGCCGAGGCAGGCGATGCCCGCGCCGATTGCCTTTGCTGCTTCTACTTCCATCTTACAACTCCTTGTGGATCGTAGCTTTTCAGATTGCGTGTTGCAGCGGGTTCAGCCCGCCGATTCCATTGGTGGCCTATTCCATCAATGACTGGGGTGCAGAGCGTCGTTGAGGTACATGCAGGTGAGGACCGCGAAGACGTAGGCCTGCAGGAAGGCCACCAGAAATTCAAGGCCGGTAAGCGCCACCGTCATGGCCAGCGGCAGCACCGCGCCGGCGACGCCGACGGCGCCGAACGCGCTGAGCGAGGTGACGAAACCGGCGAAAACCTTGAGCGTGATGTGCCCGGCCAGCATGTTGGCGAACAGGCGCACGGACAGGCTGACGGGACGGGACAGGAACGAAACGACCTCAATCAGCACGACCAGCGGGATAAGCGCGGCGGGAACGCCGTCCGGCACGAACAGGTTGAGGAACTTGAAGCCGTGCTTCCAGAAACCGTAAATGAGAACGGTGCCGATCACCAGCATGGCAAGGGCAAAAGTGACGATGATGTGGCTGGTGACCGTGAAGAAATACGGCACCATGCCGAAAAGATTGGCGACCAGCACGAACATGAAGAGCGAAAAGACGAGCGGGAAAAAGCGCATTCCCTGCGAGCCGGCGGCGTCTCGCAGCATCGATGCGATGAACTCGTAGGCCATCTCGGAGACCGACTGGAGGCGGCCCGGCACGAGGCCGCGGCTCGACGTCGTCAGGAAGAGAAAGGCGCCGGCCCCGAGCACCGTCGCCAGCATGAAGGCGGACGAGTTGGTGAAGGAAAAATCCAGCCCCCCAATCTCGATGGGGATCAGTTTCGAGATCTGGAACTGGTGGATCGGATCGGTTGCCACTGGGATCCCCTCGCTTTCAAATCGCGGCCGCTGCCGCCTATTTCGCCTCTCGGTCGGAACGGCCCTTGTCCGGCGTCCGCGCCCCGAATTCGGCAACTTTCCCTGCAGAACGCAGGACATTAAGAACCCCTGCCCCGAAACCGACGAGCAGGAAAATGATCAACCCCCAGGGCGACGTGCCGGCCATCCTGTCGATGAACCAGCCCAGCCCCGCGCCGACCAGGATGCCCGCAATGAACTCGCTGGAAAGCTTGAGAGCATTCCCATACCCGCCCATGCTGCCGGCCCCGGCGGCCTTATCCCCCTCCGATGCGGACGGCCTTCTGGCTGCCAGCGCGGCCGCAAGGTCACGCCGCCGTCCGTCCAGATCGTCCGGCTTCTCCCGATCGGCCACCGCAACCTCCGTCCGGTTATCGGCAAGCGGCTGTCCGCTTCAAAGTCGCGCGCAACATAGTGACCGCTCCCGCGCCAGTCAAGCCGCCTGACGCCTCTGCCTGCAGGGCATTTTTACATGAAAAAACAGTTGTTTACCGCGGTGCGACAATGCGCCATGCGGGATCGCGTGCCGCGGCTGCGAAGAATCGCGGCCATCGGCGCCGTCAAATCGCGCGGCGCCGCCGGGCGGGTCCGGCCTGCGGCTCAGTTCCAGCCGCCGCCATAGGTGCGGTAAAAGATGTGCTGGCCGATCTTCTTCATGCGCTCCATCGCCGACGCCCAGCGCGGCTGCACATAGGTGGCGTGGTAGTGGGTCGAGGAACCGACCTCCTCCAGCCAGATCTTGCCGGCGGTGACGGCCATGCCCACTTCCTCGGCGGTCTTGTAGTGGCGGGGACTCTGCACCCGCTCGCGAATGCCGTCGCAGGCGAAGGAGAACTGGCAGCGGTTGCGCCAGTCCTTGTTCTGGTAGACGACGCCGCAGATCGTGTCCGGATAGGCGGGGTTGCGCACCCGGTTGAGGATGACCTGAGCGACGGCCGCCTGCCCCTTCACCAGCTCGCCGCGCGCCTCGAAATAGATGCCGGCGGCCAGGCACTGCTGCTCCCGGTCCGAAAACACCGACGCCGGCAAGGGCCGGCGCATCCACGGGTGATCGCTGTCGGCGCCCGGCGGGATGAAGCGGCCGGCCTTTTCCTCGTTGAGGATGCTGGCGAAGGGGGAAGCCTTGGCATAATCGGGTTCGGGCGGCGCGTAGGCCGTGGCGAGGATGTCCGGCTGATCGTTGTTGACCAGCTCGGCGATCATGCTGGGCATGCCGGAGGCCGCCGGCCTGTCCTGCCGCAGGTGGAATGCCTGGGCGATCTGGACTTCCTTGCCCTTGATGCCGGGTTTGGCGAAAGCCATCACGATGTCCGAGCCCGTTTCGGGGGAAAGCAGCGCACCCGTGCGCTCCAGCACCGAACCGGCATTGAAGAATTTCGGCGGAGAGACGGGGGCGACGTGGACGATGCGGCCCTGCTTGCCGGCGCGGTTCACGCGCTCTTCGTCCGGCGTTTCGACGGCGCCGGCCTTGGTGCGCAGCGCCACTTCGCCGATGCCCGGCGCATTCAGCCCCGCGCCCGAAAGCCGCGCGTCGCGCAGGCTCTCGTCGGCAAAGGGCATTTCCGCCTGGTGCACGGAGCCGGCGACCGAACGCTCGACCACCGCCGTCCAGCGGGCCTTGCCGTCCTGACCCGAAATCATGCTCGCCATGTCCTGATAGGCGGCGGCGGTCGGAAAACCGATCCAGATACCCAGCCCAAGACAGATGGGAGAAAGAAGAGAGGTTTCGCGATCCGCCCGTTTCCGAGCCCGCATTACACCCGAACCAAACACCCGACCCTCACACACGCATTACGCAAAAACCAACCGAATTTGACGGTAATCGATTAACCTTGATCAGCCGTTAACGCGGGGAGCGATGGTGGGTGAAGGTGTCATTCTGGAGGCACGGAGGGTGATATGAGGGCGGTTGGGGTGATCGCGTAAGCATTGGCCGTTCAGGCATGGATCCTCGGGTCGGGGCCCGAGGATGACGAACTGTATGGTGAGATGCCGCTAACCGCCGACCTTGGTGATTGACAACAGCCCCTCAACCTTCGTCATCCTCGGGCCCCGACCCGAGGATCCATGCCTGAACCGTGAAAATACATCGGCAGTGTCAGGTATCGTGGGTGCTGAACGTGTCGGCCCCGAAACGCGGAGCGCTATCCGGCGATTTTCGAGAAATCGGCGACCTGGCCGGTTGCCCGGCGGATGCGTGCGAGGAGTGCGAGGCGGTTGGCACGAATTGAATCATTCTCGTCGTTTACGAGCACATGCTCGAAGAATGAATCAACGGGCTCGCGCAGTGCGGCAAGCGCTTTCATCGCGGCGGAAAAGTCCTGGTTTTGAATCGCTTCGGCGGCTTTCTTCTCGGCGCCGTCCACGGCGGCGAAGAGAGCCTTTTCGGAAGCCTCGGCCAGGAGCGCGGGGTCTACCGCATCGGCGATGCGGGTGCCCTTCTTTTCCTCGGCGGTGAGAATGTTGGCGGCGCGCTTGGTGCCGGCAAGGAGGTTCTCGCCGTCAGGGGTGGCGAGGAGCTCCGACAGGGCCTCCACGCGGCGGACGATGAGGAGGAGGTCGTTGTTGTTTGCGGAAGCGTCCCCACTCTCGCTGGCCAACACCGCATCGATGAGATCGTAGCGGGCGCCCTGGTCGCGGAGATAGACCTTCAGGCGGTCGTGGAAGAAGGCGAGGAGATCGAAAACTTGAGCAGCAGCTTTCGGCCAAATGCCATCATCACTTTTCGGAACCGGCACATGCGTGTGCTCGTCCAGCCAACGGAGGAATTTCGGTCCAAGAAAGTCCGTTTCCTCCAACGTCGTCAGCCAAAATCGAATCCGGCCACTCACGGTATGGGCGCGCGGCCCTACTCGCCATGCAAGAAGACTGGCTAGGCCGTATGCGATCAATTCCAGCCGCACCCCATTCTCTACCACAATGCGAATTACCCCCAGCGCCGCCCTTCGCAGCGCGTAGGGATCCTTGCTCCCCGTCGGCTTTTCGTCGATGGCCCAGAAGCCCACCAGCATGTCGAGCTTGTCGGCGAGCGCGACGGCGACCGATACCGGATCGGTGGGGACGATGTCGGTGGGGCCTAGGGGCTTGTAGTGCTCCTCGATGGCGGCGGCGACGGAGGGGTGTTCGCCTTGCAGGTCAGCATATTTGCGGCCGATGGCGCCCTGGAGTTCGGGGAACTCGCCGACGACTTCCGTCTGGAGGTCCGCCTTGGCGAGGACGGCGGCGCGTTCGGCGAGCGCCGGGTCGGCGCCGACGACGGGGGCGAGTTCGCGGGCCAGCCGGCGGATGCGCTCTACGCGCTCGCCTTGGGTGCCGAGCTTGGCATGGAAGGTGACGCCCAGATGGTCGAGCCGGGCCATGCGCTGGTCCAGCGGCTTCTTCAAATCGAGGCCGAATTTTTCGGCCGATGCCGCGAGCTTGTCGAGGTCGGGCAGGTTGGCCTGGTCGGTCTTCCAGAAATAGAGCGCGTCGGAAAGCCGGGCGCGCACGACCTTGCCGTTGCCGTGGGCTATTTCCTTGCCGCCGTCCTTCGCCTCGATATTGGCGGTGATGACGAAGCGGTTCGACAGCTTGTCCGGCTCGCCCTGGGGCCGGCAGACGAAGCATTTCTGGTTGGCGCGGATGGTGAGCCGGATCACTTCCGGCGGGATTTCCAGATATTCCTCCTCAAAGGTGCCCATCAGCACGACCGGCCATTCGACGAGGCCGGAGACTTCTTCGAGAAGCCCCTCGTCCTCGACCAACTCCAGCCCGTTGGCGAAGGCCAGGTTGCGGGCATCGTCCAGGATCATGCGCTTGCGGCGCTCGGCGTCGAGCACGACCTTTGCCGCGCCCAGCTTCTCGGCATAGTCCTCGAAGCGGCGCACCTTTATGGCCTCGGGCGCGTGGAAGCGGTGGCCGTAGGTGACGTTCGAGGAGCAGATGCCGTCGACCTCGAAATTGACCACCACCGGCTCCTCCGTCTCCGGCCCGAAGGTGCAGAGGATCGATTGTAGCGGACGCACCCAGCGCAGGCTGCCCGGCTTGCGCGAGGCCGCACCCCAGCGCATGGATTTCGGCCACGGGAAATCGCGGATGATGGCGGGCATGATCTCGGCGATGATCTCCTCCGCCGCCCTGCCCTTCTTCTCGATCACGGCGACGTAGAAATCGCCCTTTTTCGGGTCGGTGCGGATTTCCGCCTCGTCCACCGAGGAAAGCCCGGCGCCGCGCAGAAAGCCTTCGACGGCCTTTTCCGGCGCGTCGATGCGCGGGCCCTTGCGCTCCTCGCGCACATCCTTCGAACGGGCCGTCAGGCCGCGAAGATCGAGCGTCAGCCGGCGCGGCGTCCAGTATTCCTGCGCGCCTTCATAGGTGAGCCCGGCGTCCACCAGCGCGTCGGTGACGAGCTTCTTCAGATCGCCCGCCGCCTTGCGCTGCATGCGGGCGGGGATTTCCTCGGAGCGAAGTTCGAGAAGAAGGTCGGGCATCAGTGCGCCTCCATCCGCATGCCGTCCTCGCCATGGCCCGTCCTCGCGCCTGCGGCGCTGCGGGCGCGCGGGCGGGCGGGAATCTTTTCGGGGCGAAGTTCAAGAAGGAGGTCGGGCATGGGGGGTCTCTGAAGCGAGGTCTGTGTTGCGAGCGGCAATAGCAAAGCAGCCCTTCGCTGTCACTCTTTCCCGTCACCCGAGAGTGCATTCTCCAGCGTCAGGACAATTTTCGCCGCCATTGTCGGGCTGTCCGGAGCTTCCCCGTCCTTGAAGCGAAATCTCCAATGAACCGAAAGGCGCGCTGAAGCGACAAACGCTTCAGATAGGCAATTCTTGTCCGGAAAACGGCTATGACAACGGTATCGACCCTTCTGCAGATATGTGCGCTCAGCGCCTGCCTCGTCACGCAGGCCATACCCGCCATCGGCGAAGAGCAGGCCGGCATACGGCGGGCGTTGCAGACGATGGATCGGCCGGTTTCCGCGCTGGCGGCGCAACTGCCGACAGAGCCTGCGGGGCAATGTTGCGTGCTTCAGGGGGCGGCGAATTAGGCGCCAATTCTACTGTTGTGATTTACTGCCGCGCCCCTTCGCACCCCCCTCTGCCCTGCCGGGCATCTCCCCCTCAAGGGGGGAGATTGGCTGTCGTGACCGGTTTCGCCAATCTCCGACCGCCGAAGAATCGGGCGAGACGACGATGAAGAGACGATCTCCCCCCTTGAGGGGGAGATGCCCGGCAGGGCAGAGGGGGGTGATGCAGGGCGCTGCGCTCAGGCCGCTTCGAACGCTGCCCCGCCGGCTTCGGTCAGCAGAAACGCCTCGCCGCAGGCCTTGGCCAGGTCCCGCACCTTGAGGATGTAGCTCTGGCGCTCGGTGACGGAAATGACGCCGCGCGCGTCCAGGAGGTTGAAGACATGGCTGGCCTTGATGCACTGGTCGTAGGCGGGCAGCACGCATTTGTGCAGGCGGCCTGCCTCGTCGGGGGCGCCGGCAGCCAGGAGCGCGCGGCACTCGGCCTCGGCATCCTTGAAGTGCTGAAACAGGATGTCGGTATCGGCATATTCGAAATTGAAGCGCGAATATTCCTGCTCGGCCTGCAGGAACACATCGCCATAGGTGACCTTGGCGTCGCCTTCCAGACCGTTGAAGTTCAGGTCGTAGACATTGTCGACGCCCTGCACATACATGGCCAGCCGCTCCAGCCCATAGGTGAGCTCGCCGGAGACGGGGGCGCATTCGATACCGCAGACCTGCTGGAAATAGGTGAACTGCGAGACCTCCATGCCGTCGCACCAGCACTCCCAGCCGAGCCCCCAGGCGCCGAGCGTGGGGCTTTCCCAATCGTCCTCGACGAAGCGTATGTCGTGGGTGGCCATGTCGAGGCCGATGGCCTCCAGCGATCCCAGATAGAGCTCCTGCAGGTTCGACGGGTTGGGCTTGAGGATCACCTGATACTGGTAATAGTGCTGCAGGCGGTTGGGGTTTTCGCCGTAGCGGCCGTCCTTGGGGCGGCGGGAGGGCTGGACATAGGCCGCGTTCCACGGTTTCGGGCCCAGCGAGCGCAGCGTGGTGGCGGGGTGGAACGTTCCCGCGCCCACTTCCATGTCGTAGGGCTGCAGGATCACGCAGCCCTTTTCCGCCCAGTAGTTGTGGAGCGCCAGGATCAGCCCCTGAAAGGAGCGGGTCGGGTGCGTGTTGGGCAGTGTCGTGGCGTTCACGTCGCGTCTCCGGCGGCCGATGCGGTGGGTGGCAACGTCCTATTCGCCGCCCGGTCGGGCGTCAAGGACGCCTTTCCGCGGGGCCCCGGCTACTGGCCGCCGGCGGGCAGCTTGATCTCCTGCCCGACCTCAATGCGGTCGGGATTGCCGCCCAGCACGGGGTTGAGCCCCAGGATCTCGCGGAAACGCTCGCCGTCGCCAAGCTCCTCGGCGGCAATCGACCAGAGGGTCTGGCCGGGCTTGACGGTGTAGAGCGCAGGTTCGGCCGAGGCTTCCGGCTCGCCGGCTTCGGCGGGGGCCGTCACCGGTGCCCTGGGGGCCGTATCCGGCGCCCGGGGCTGGCCGGGTTCGGCGGGTCCGTCGGTCGCCACGTTGCGGGCGGTCCCGGCCGCGTCGGCCACCTTCTTCTGGTTGACCTCCGGCAGGCCCTCTTCCAGCTTGCGCCGCACCTCGGTCTCGATGTCGTCCTCGGGCTCCAGCACGAGCACCCGCGACCACTGGTAGCGCGCCTCCAGCTTGCGGCCGACGCGCCAATAGGCATCGCCCAGATGGTCGTTAAGGACGGCATCGTCGGGACGCAGGGAGACGGCGCGCTCCAGCTCCTCCACCGCTTCCTCGTAGCGCCCTAGCCGGTAATAGGCCCAGCCGAGGGAATCGACGATGTAGCCGTCGCTTGGACGAAGCTCGACCGCGCGGCGAATGAGGTCCAGCCCCTCCTCCAGGTTCATGTTCATGTCGACCCAGGAATAGCCCAGATAGTTCAGCACCTGCGGATGGTCGGGCGAAAGTTCGAGCGCCTTCTTGAAATTGGGCTCGGCTTTCTCCCATTCCTTCAGCCGCTCATAGGCGATGCCGCGCTGATAGAAGATGCTCCAGTGCTGCGGCCCCGGCTGTCCGCCGATCTCTTCGACAGCCCGGTCGTAGAGCGCGGCGGCGGAGGCGAAGTCCTTCTGGCTGGCATAGACGCTGCCCAGCGCGAGATAGGCGCGCATGTCGGAAGGATCGGCCTCCAGGACCTTGCTCAAATGGCCGATCGCCTCTTCCTCGCGGTCCATGTCGGCAAGGTTCAGCCCGATCTGGAACGATGCGAAGCGCGCCCAGGGCGAGCCGCCGTCGATCTGCTCGTAGAAGGCGATCGCCTTCTCCGATTCCTGCTGGCGTTCGGCCACATGGGCAAGCTGGACGAGAATGGCGTCGCCCTGCGGGCGCATGGCGAGCGCGAGCTGAAGGTAAAGCCGGACGATGGAATCGCCGCCCGCATTCGCCAGCTCGGTGGCCAGGTTGAGCAGGATTTCGGACGCGCCGTCTTCGGGCGTGCGAATCAGCGGCTCGAGCGTTTCGCCCGCCTCGATCCTCTCGCGCAGAACGGTGATCATGGCGACGCCGCCGCCGCCGGCTTCCGCCTTGTCCAGAACCTCGAGCGCCTTTTCGCTTTCGCCGCGCGCCGACAGGTACGAGGCGTAGACCTCGGCGATGCGGCCCATCGTATAGGAGGCGACCGATCGCGGGGCGATGTCGTTGAGCACCTTGTCGAAGGCCGCGACAGCCTCCTGATGGCGCTGGCCCTGAGCGAGCATCAGAGCGCGCTGATAGGTGGTGAACAGCGGATACCAGTCGGGGCCGTCCATGGCGTCAAGATTGGCGATCGCCGCATCCAGGTCGCCCTGGCCGGCCTTGGCCCAGCTCGTCATGACGCCGGTGATGAGCGCGTCGATATCGGTTTCCAGAACCAGCTCCAGCCAGCTTTCGGCCGCCTTGTATTCTGCCTCGCGAAAGGCATCGACAGCCAGGACCAGGCGCGAGAAACGCTCGACCTCGGGCACGCTTTTCAGCTTTTCGGCATAGGGAATGGCGTCGTCGATGCGGCCTTCGGCAAGCAGCGCCTGCAGGAGGCTGCTTTGCAGCGGCACATTGCCCGGATCGAAGGCGATGGCCCGCTTGTAGTACGAGATGGCGCTGTCGAAATCATTGTCGGCCTCGGCCGCGCGGCCGGCCAGGAATGCGCCGGAGAAGGAATGGGTGGAAACGGCCTCGGCGCCGTCGCCCTCCTTGGCCTGAACATTGCCCGATGTGAGAGCCAAGAGCACCGCCAAGGCAGCGGTGGTGGTGAGAGTAGCCTTGAAACGCCGCATCATCTTCCTTCCGTCGGCGGCCAGGCCCGCGGCCGCCTTTACCTGACCTGTATGGCCCAAACCTGTTCGGGCTTATTGCCAGAGAATGGCCTTTTTGCGGAGAGGCTTCAATGCGCGCTGACGATTTTCGGCCGGTTCACGTCACCCGGCTGATGCAAAAGTCGATGACGTCGAAAAGCGCCGCCTTTTGCGGCGTGTTCTTCAAGGGCGCCAGGGCGTCGCGGGCGATCTCGCCGAAATGGCGGGCGCGGCCGATCGTATCGCCGATGGCGCCATGCTTGTTCATCAGCCCCAGCGCCTTTTGCAGCGCCGCGTCGTCGCACTCGTTTTCCTCGATCGATCTCTTCCAGAACGCCCGCTCGTCCTCCGAGCCGCGCCGGTAGGCGAGGATGACGGGGAGCGTGACCTTGCCCTCGCGGAAATCGTCGCCGACATTCTTGCCGAGATCGCTGCTCTTGCCGCCGTAGTCCAGCGCATCGTCCACCAGCTGGAAGGCGAGCCCCAGATTGGTGCCGAAGGAGCGCAGCGCCGCGCGGTCGTTGCGGCTTGCCTGAGCGACGACGGGTCCGACCTCCGCGGCGGCCGAAAACAGCGCCGCCGTCTTGGCCTTGATGACGGCCAGATATTCGTCCTCGGTGGTCTCGAGGTTCTTTGCCACGCCGAGTTGCATCACCTCGCCCTCGGCAATCACCGAGGCGGCGGCGGAGAGGATGTCGAGCGCCTCGAGCGAGCCGACATCGACCATCACCCGGAACGCCTGGCCGAGCAGGTAGTCGCCCACCAGCACGCTCGCCTGGTTGCCCCAGATCATGCGCGCCGTCTTGCGGCCCCGGCGCAGGTCGCTCTCGTCCACCACATCGTCGTGCAACAGTGTGGCCGTGTGCATGAACTCGACCGCCATGGCGAGCTTCACGTGACCTTCGCCTTCGTAGCCGAACATCTGGGCGGCCGCGAGCGTCACCATGGGCCGCAGGCGCTTGCCGCCGGAGGAGATGAGGTGCTGGGCAAGCTCGGGGATCAGTTCGACATCGGAACCGGCCTTGGCCAGGATCAGCTCGTTGACGCGCGCCATGTCGTCTTGCGTGAGGGCGACCAGCGGCTCGATGGATCCGGCGCCGCGTTTGCCGTCTTCAAGATTCAATACGACGCCCACGACCGTCTCCTCTGCGTTGCCATCCAGGATGTGCCGAACCTTATGACCGTGCGGACGGCTCCTGCAAGCGGCGAATTAGCGCGGATCGGGCGATAGAACAACCAGCGGCGATTTACAAGGCAGGCGCGAACTGCCAACGTCCGGGTCCAGAAACATGTGTGGATGCCGATGCAAGAAATCCTGCGCACCAACGATCCCGTAACGATCTCCTTCGTCGAAAGCCTGCTGCGCGACGCCGGCATCGGCTTTCTCGTGGCCGACCAGAACATGAGCATCATGGAAGGGTCGCTGGGCGTGCTGCCCCGGCGGGTGCTGGTGGAGGACGGCGCGCTGGACCAGGCGCGTCAACTGCTTGCCGACGCCGGAGTGAGCATCGGCCGGTAACTGCCATGGACAGCCAGACGGACACGGCGACACTCGACGCGTTCCACCGGGGGCGCTTCCACCTCGTCCAGCCGGCGGCCAAGGGCCACCGCTCGGGCATCGACGCAATGCTCCTGGCGGCCGCCGTGCCGGACGGCTTTTCCGGCGATCTGGCGGATCTTGGGGCGGGCGCCGGCGCGGCGGGTTTCGCCGTCGCCTCGCGCTGCCCCGCCGCCCGGGTGACGCTTGTCGAACGTGCGGCCGAAATGGCTGGTTATGCCCGGCGGAGCGTCGCGCTCCCCCAGAACAGCGCCTATGCCGGACGCATAAGCGTGATCGAAGCCGACGTGGCGCTGTCGGGCAAGGCGCGCGTGGCGGCGGGGCTTGCCGACCGCGCCTACGACTTCGTCATCATGAACCCGCCCTTCAACGATGCGCGGGACCGGACAACGCCCCATGCGCTGAAGCGGGAGGCGCATGTGATGGAGGACGGAATGTTCGAGCGGTGGATCAAGACCGCCGCCGCCATTGCCCGGCCGTCGGCCGGCCTTGCCATCATCGCGCGCGCCGGATCGCTGGAGGAAATCCTGCGGGCGCTTGGCGGACGGTTCGGAAGCATCGCCATCCTTCCCATCCATCCGCGCGAGGGCGAGGCCGCGATCCGCATCGTCGTCCGCGCCGTCAAGGGATCGCGCGGCGGGCCGCGCATCCTGCCGGGGCTCATCCTGCATGGGGATTCGGGTTATCGTGCGCCGGCGGAGGCGGTCATCAATGGGCAGGCGTCGCTGTTTGGGGACTGATGAAGCCGCAGGGGCATGGCAGCCATTGCGCCCGACGCCCAAATGCCTACATGCAACACCGACGAGTACCGTCATTCTGGAGAAGCCAATTGAGCACCGCCCTTTCCCGCATTCTGCCGAAATCGCTGCGTGCCGATGGCACGATCATCCCCGTCGTCCGCCTGCAGGGCGCGATCATGTCGGGGGGCAGTCCGCTGCGGCAGCATCTTTCGCTGGCTTCGAGCGCCGGGCTCCTCGAAAAGGCTTTTTCCTACCGGAAGTCGCCGGCGGTGGCGATTGCGATCAATTCGCCAGGCGGCTCGCCGGTCCAGTCCCGCCTCATCTACAAGCGCATCCGCGATCTGGCGGAAGAGAAGAAGAAGCGGGTTTTCGTCTTCGTCGAGGACGTGGCCGCCTCGGGCGGATATCTGATAGCTCTGGCGGGCGACGAAATCATTGCCGATCCCTCTTCGATCGTGGGCTCGATCGGCGTCGTTTCAGCCGGTTTCGGCTTCCAGGAGATGATCAAGAAGATCGGCGTCGAGCGGCGCATCCACACGGCCGGCCAGAACAAGGCGATCCTCGACCCCTTCCAGCCGGAGAAGAAGGAGGATATCGAGCGCCTGAAATCGATACAGCTCGACGTGCACGAGACCTTCATCCAACTGGTGAAAGAGCGGCGCGGCGCGAAGCTGGCCGACGACGATGAATTGTTCACGGGCGCGTTCTGGGCCGGTGAACGCGGCCGGGCGCTGGGGCTGGTGGATGATATCGGCGACATGCGCGGCTTCCTGAGGCAGCGCTACGGCGACAAGACGAGCCTGAAACTCGTCAGCCAGCCGCGCAGCCTGTTCGGCCGCAGGATGACGCTGTTCGGCGCGGATCAGGCCAGCGAGATGGCAGCCTCGGCAGCGGCGGGGCTGCTCAGCGCGGCCGAGGAGCAGGCGCTCTGGCGGCGGTTCGGGCTGTAACGATTTCCCGCTTTTGCCGTTACGGCCCGAAGGGCCTATTATGGCGGATGTTGCGATGGAGGTGACCAACCATGCCGCAATTGATATTCTTTGCCGCAGTCGGCGTGGCGGCCTATATCGGCTATAGATCGCTGATGCGCGAAGCCGAGCGCGTGACCCAGCGGGCGCGGCGCATCCGCCGGGAGGCCGAGACCGGCAGCATGGGCACCCTCGTCAAGGATCCGGAAACCGGCGAGTACCGCCCCGCCAGGGACTGAGCGACAGCCGCCATTTCCGCAATCGGAGTCCGCGAGAAGATGCAGTGCCGCGCCCCCGCTAAGGTCAATCTGGCGCTCCATGTGACGGGACGGCGCGCGGACGGCTATCACCTTCTTGAAAGCCTCGTCGTATTCACCGAATTCTGCGATCTGCTCGAAGCCGATGCCGCGGAGCAGGACAGCCTGTCGATCACCGGCCCGCAAGCGGCTCGTGTGCCCATCAGCGGCGAAAACCTCGTGGTGAAGGCCCGCGACCTGATGCGGGAGCGGTTCGGCGCGGCGGCCGGCAAGCCGGTCGCGCTTCATCTGGACAAGCAATTGCCGGTGGCGGCGGGCATCGGCGGGGGTTCGGCCAATGCAGCGGCGGCGCTGGACCTGCTTTGCAGGTTCTGGGAGATCGATCCCGACCGGCAGGAACTCAACGAGATCGCGCTGGCGCTGGGCGCCGACGTGCCCATGTGCCTGGCCGGACAGCCGCTTGTGGCGCGGGGCATCGGAGAGATTCTGGAGCCCGTGCAGGCGCTGCCCCGCCTGGCGATGCTGCTCGTCAACCCGAACCTTCCCCTGCCAACGCCGCAAGTCTTCTCGGCCCTTGCCAGGCGCGACAACGCGCCGTTGCCGGAGCTCGTCTTCCGCGACGGGCCGGGCGACCTTGCCGCCTGGCTGGAAGCCACCCGCAACGACCTCGAACGCCCCGCCCGCGAACTGCTGCCGCAGATCAACACCGTGCTCGACGCGATTGACGGGCATGGAGCATCCGTGGCGCGGATGTCGGGATCGGGCGCCACCTGCTTCGGCCTTTTCGACCATATCGAGGCCGCCCGGGAAGCGGGCGAGGCGATAGCGGCGGTTCACCCGGAATGGTTCGTGCGGGCCACCGCGACACTGGCTGAAAAGGAGGCAATGGCCGATGCCTGAACGCCAATTCATTCCGGTGCGCTTCGCCGTGCTTACGGTTTCGGACACCAGGACCATGGAGGACGACAAATCGGGGGCGACGCTCGCCGAGCGGATCGAGCAGTCGGGCCATGTCCTGACCGACCGCAAGATCGTTCCGGACGTCGTCCACGCCATCCGCCGCACCGTCACATCCATGTGCGCAAACACAGACGTCGACGCCGTCATCGTGACCGGCGGCACCGGCTTCACCGGGCGCGACGTGACGCCCGAGGCGCTGGAGCCGCTGTTCGAAAAGCGGATGGAGGGCTTTTCCCATGTCTTCCACCGGATTTCCTTCGAAAATATCGGCACGTCCACGATACAGTCGCGCGCGATCGCGGGCCTGATCGAGCACAAATTCGTCTTCGCCCTGCCCGGCTCGCCCGGCGCATGCCGCGATGCCTGGGACCACATATTGAAGGACCAGTTCGACTACCGGCACATGCCGTGCAACTTCGTCGAGATCATGCCACGGCTGGACGAGCACATGCGGCGCAAGAAGGGATAGGTTCGACTGTCGCACGCGTGCCCGCTGCACCTTTTTCCGGCGTGCAGAACGCGGGCGCGAGGGAGCGTGGCGGGAACCGCTACTTCTTTTTCTTGGCCCGCCCGGCATAGGGGTTCTCGGAGGCGCGCAGGGCCAGGCGGATCGGCACGCCGTGGATGTCGAAGGCCTCCCGGAGGCCGTTCGTCAGGTAGCGCACGTAGGATTGCGGCATGGATTCGGGGCGCGAGCAGGAAACCACGAAGCCGGGCGGACGCGTCTTGATCTGGGAGATGTATTTGACCTTCAGGCGGCGCCCTGCCACCGCCGGCGGCGGGTGCTGGGCCGAGGCCCGCTCCAGCCAACGGTTGAGCGGTCCGGTGGGAATGCGGCGGTTCCAGACCTCGTGGGTTTCAAGGGCCGCGTCCATCAGCCGGTCGAGCCCTTTGCCCGTCTCCGCCGAGACGGGCACGGCCTTCAGGCCGCGCGCCTGGGGCAGAAGGCGCTCCGTCTTCTCGCGCAGTTCGGCCAGCGTCTCCTGACGATTTTCGATCAGGTCCCATTTGTTGAAGGCGATGACCGGGGCGCGGCCTTCGCGAATGATCAGATCGGCGATCTGCAGATCCTGCTTCTCGAAAGGCATGGTCGCGTCGAACACGACAATGACGATCTCGGCGAAACGGATCGCGCGCAGCGTGTCCGCGACCGACAGCCTTTCCAGCTTTTCCTGCACCTTTGCCTTGCGGCGCATGCCGGCCGTGTCGAACAACTTGATGTCGCGGCCGCGCCAGGACCAATCGACCGAGATGGAATCGCGGGTGATGCCGGCTTCGGGCCCTGTCAACATGCGCTCTTCGCCCAATAGGGTGTTGATGAGGGTCGACTTGCCGGCGTTCGGCCTGCCGACCACGGCCACGCGTATCGGCTTGGTCGGGTCGTAGCCGATGTCTTCGGCATCCGGATCTATGTCGTCGCCGGGCATGGCCGCTTCGGGCAGAAGCTCCGGCGCGGCGGGTTCTTCCTCGCCCGTGCCGTGCCCTTCCATGATGGCGGCTATGGCGTCGCGCAAATCGGGCAAGCCGGTGCCGTGCTCGGCGGAAATGCCGATGGGCTCCCCTATTCCAAGG
Source organism: Nitratireductor thuwali (assembly GCF_036621415.1). Lineage (NCBI taxonomy): Bacteria > Pseudomonadati > Pseudomonadota > Alphaproteobacteria > Hyphomicrobiales > Phyllobacteriaceae > Nitratireductor > Nitratireductor thuwali. The sequence goes on along the minus strand of NZ_CP030941.1, from coordinate 3,302,188 downwards.
TTCCAGGCTTCGAGCACGCCGTTTGCGGCGCTGCGCACGTCGGCCTTGTTGACGACCAGCACGACCGGCTTTGAGGTGCGGCGCACGACTTCGGCAAACCGACGATCGTCGGGCATCAGCCCGGCGCGGCCGTCGATCATGAACAGGACGAGGTCGGCTTCGGCGATCGCGCTTTCGGTCTGCGCGCGCATGCGGCCTTCAAGGGTGGCGGCGGCGGCGTCCTCGAAACCGGCGGTGTCGATAACGTCGAACCGCAGGTCCTGCAGCCGCGCGGGATGAACCCGCCGGTCGCGGGTGACGCCGGGCGTATCGTCGACGAGCGCGATGCGACGGCCGACCAGCCGGTTGAACAAGGTCGACTTGCCGACATTGGGCCGTCCGACGATGGCGACCTTGAATGCCATGGCTAGTTGGCCGCCGTGCCGGCGCCGGCTATCAGTTCGGACATGAGCCGCGCGCGATCCCTCACGCCGGAGGGCGCCTGCGGGTCATCCATGATCTCACCGAAGAGCGCCAGCGCGTTCTCACGGTTGCCTTCCTTCCATGCGGCCAGTCCCAGGGCCTCCCGCGCGCTGTGGCGCATGGCGTTGCCCTCCGCCGTCAGCGGCTCGGCGCGCGCGGCGACGTCGGCATAGGAGCCCGCGTCGACGAGGATGTAGGCGGCGCGCAGGCGGGCGATGTCGCGCAGGGCCTGCGGGGCGGAACTGTCGGCGGCGACGGCATCGAGCTTGGCCACCGCTTCGTCCGCCCTGCCCTCGTCGGCAAGGATCGCCGCCGAGCGCATGCGGGCCAGCAGCGGGTAGGAGCCGTAGCCCTCGGTCTCCAGCGTCTCGAGCGCGACCAGCGCCTCGGCCGTGTTGCCCTCGTCGGCAAGGGTCAGCGCGCGGGCAAAGGCATCGCCGGATTCGTTGGCGCGCGCGGTCGTCCAGTATTCGTAGCCGACAAAGGCCGCGGTGCCGGCGATGACCACGGCCGCGACGATGATCGCGATCGTGCCGAAGCGCTTCCACAGGGCCTTGAACTGATCCTGGCGAAGCTCTTCGTTGACTTCGCGAATGAAACTGTCGTCGGACATCGGGCCTCGCCAGTGAGATGATGCCGGATCGGGGTCCGGCCTTTTCGTTGTGCCCGCGTTTTAGCGAAAAAACGCGCATATGGAAGGGGCTACACGCTGGCGCGGCGGATTCAAAGCCCGCCATTCGCATTTCCTGGTCCGCAACCGCCTTAGCGCCTGCCTCGGCATGCTCCTTGGCGGAATTAAGGCGACGGCTGCGTTCGCGCCCGAACGGACAAGAGCAGGCCATATTTGCCCTCTATCGCCAACGGGTTTCATGTGTTCGGGGATTTTTGATGCTTGCTTATGTGCGTACCGGTCTTTGCGCCTTGTCCTTCCTGCCTCTTCCCGCCCTCGCCGCCCCGCCTTCGACAAATCCCCAATACGTCATCCTCTCCTTCGACGGGGCCTCGTTCGTCGAGCAATGGGAGCGCAGCCGGGCGCTCGGCCGGAGGACCGGCGCGCGCTTCACCTATTTCCTGTCCTGCGCCTATCTGCTGACACGGGACACGCGCCAGGCATACAAGGGGCCGGGCGTGAAGGCCGGCCGGTCGAATGTCGGCTTTGCGGCCTCGCCGGAAGACGTGCGCGCAAGGCTCGGCCAGATATGGGCGGCGCGTGCGGAAGGGCATGAGATCGCCAGCCATGGCTGCGGGCATTTCGACGGCAAGGCGTGGAGCAGGAAGGACTGGATGGCCGAGTTCGGCCAGTTCACCACGATCCTCAAGGACGCCTGGCGGATCAACGGCCTGAAAGGCGCGCCCGCAAAGTGGGATGCCTTTGCCACGGGCGAGATAAGGGGCTTTCGCGCGCCTTATCTTTCCGTCGGCCCCGGGCTCTACGACGCGCTGGCGGCGGGCGGCTTCGACTATGATGCCAGCACGGTTTCGCGCGGACCGGCCCAGCCGGCCAAAGACGGCGGGATCACCCGTTTCGCACTGCCGCTGATCCCCGAGGGCCGTCGGCGCGTCGGCTGATTGCCATGGACTACAACCTTTATGTCCGCCACTCCGGCGGCAAGGAGGCGCCCGATCAGGCAGGCGCCTTCACCGACCGCGCCTATCAGGCGTTCATGGCCGCCTTCGAGCGCGAATATGGCGGCGGCCGCGTGCCGCTACAGGTGGGCTTCCATTTCACGCTGATGAATGGCGGTGCCTATTGGAAGGCGCTGGAGCGCTTCGCCGAAGAGGTTTGCGTCAGGGACGACGTGCGCTGCGTGAGCTATCGCGAATATCTGGACGAGACGGACCTGGAGCCGCTGGTGCGCGTCGGCGGGTAGGTTTGGGCCTACCCGCCGCCAGCGGATCCCAGACTGCATCACGCGGCGGGCTGGTCCTCCGGCGTCGTGCCGGCCCGCTCGCGCTGCATGTACTCGAGATCGATCTCCGGCAACGGTTCGCCCCTGATCGTCGCCTCGAAGGCCTTCAGACGCTTATAGATCGACATCAGTTCGACAATGGTCGTCCACGAATTGACGAGGTACTGGAAGGAGCTTTCGACGCGCCCGAAGGCGCGGGTGATCTGCTGCATGACGCCGAGCGTGATCACGCCGGTAAGGATCGAGGGTGCGAGCGCGAAATAGGGAACCAGAACGCCAAGCTGCAGATAGAAGATGCGCACCAGGTTGAAATACATATAGTTGAGATAGAGGCGGAAATAGTTCCTGCGCACATTTTCGAACAGTTCGCGCACCGTGGGCGGGGCGGCGCGGTCGGCTCTGTCTTCGCCATAGACGAGTTCCTTGCGGTATGCCGCCTCAACGCGCTGGTTGCGGAACTCCAGACCCGGAAGGCGGATGCCCGCCACCGCCACCAGCGCCGTGCCTATGATCGACCAGATGATGGCCACGAAGACGAGCCCCTGGCTCACTTCGCCGATGATCGGAAGTTCCTCGATATGCGCGGAAAGGGCCCACAGAAGCGGAAGGAAGGCGATCAGCGTCATCAGCGAGTCGACCAGGCTGATGCCCAATCCCTCGGCGATGGAGGCAAATCGCATCGTGTCTTCCTGCACGCGCTGGGCCGCGCCCTCGATGTGACGCAGCTTCTGCCATTGCGCCATGTAGTAGCTGTTCATCGCGGTGCGCCAACGGAAGATGAAGTGGCTGACGAAGAACCGGAACAACGTGCCGAAGAAGACGTAGAGCAGCGCGATGCGCAGGAAGACGATGAACTGCCAGTAGAAGTCGCCGGCTTCCACGGAGCCGGGCGTGCCGAGCGCGCTCTGTATCATGTCGTAGAAGACGCCGAACCAGCTGTTGATCATCACGTCGAGCTGGACGAGGAACCAGTTGACGAAAAGGATGAGGGCTGAGCCGCCGACCGACCATCGCGCCCACGGATGCGGAGAAAACCACATCCAGAATCCGACGAAGATAAGGATGGCGGTGATGAAGTATTGATAAAACCAGAAGCCGACCGCATTCGCTTCGACATCGGCATTGGCGGCTTGCGCCGCCTCGCCGGCATCGCCTTGAAGCAGCTCGGGAAAGCCATAGCCGAAGAACTGGCCGAGCCCGAGCGTCCGGCCGAGGTCGTTGGCGAAGCCGTACCATAGGAAGATGCAGAACAAGGACCAGACGACGAAACTCGCGAAGAACAGGCGCGGCCGTGGAAAGAAGGATACGAACATGGTTGCCCCGATAGCGGCTGTACGATGCGCCGGAAGACATCTCCGGCCGCAGCGAGCCCTTTTTCAGCGCACCTTATAGGTAGGGGATTTCGGCATAACAATGATTTCGTATAACTGCCCCTTGCGTGATCGTTGGTGCGCCAAAAAGAACCCCGCCGTTTCCGGCGGGGTTCGGGTAGCGGCATAGGCGGTTCGGCCTGGACCGGGATGACCTTTTCCGAGGCCCGGCGTGCGCCTTTCGGACCGTGCTCTACCGTTCTTCCGTCGCCAGCGCCTTCCAGGTGGCGTAGACCATCAGCATCAGCAGGATGGCGAACGGGAAACCGGTCGCGATGGAGCCGGCCTGAAGGGCGGAGAGCCCTCCGCCCAGCAGCAGCACAATGGCTACCAGACCCTCGAAGATGGCCCAGAACACGCGCTGCGCCACCGGAGCGTCTATCTTGCCGCCGGCGGTGATGGTGTCGATGACCAGCGAGCCGGAGTCCGACGAGGTGACGAAGAAGATGATCACCAGGATAATGCCGATCAGCGAGGTGATGCCGGCCAGCGGCAGGTCGGCCAGCATCGCGAAGAGCGACAGTTCCGGCACATAGGCGACCACCGTCTCCTGAACGCCGGTGTAGCCCTCCGTCAGGAACTGGTTCAGCGCCGTGCCGCCGAAGGTGGTCATCCACAGGATGGAGACCAGCGTCGGGATGATGAGCACGCAGGTGATGAATTCGCGCACCGTGCGCCCCTTGGAGACGCGGGCGATGAACATGCCCACGAAAGGCGACCAGGAAATCCACCAGGCCCAGTAGAAGGTCGTCCAGCCGTGCATGAAGCCGGGATCTTCACGCCCGATCCAGTTAGACAGCGCCGGCAGGTTCTTCACATAGGCCCAGGTGTTGGAGAAGAAGCCAGTGACGATGGCCAGGGTCGGTCCCAGAATGATGACGAACAACAGAAGCAGGATTGCCAGAACCATGTTGATCTCCGACAGCCGCTTGACGCCGGCTTCGAGCCCGGCCACGACCGAAACGAGCGCGATGGCGGTGATGCCCAGAATGAGCAGGACCTTCATCGTGTCGGTGTCGGGCACGCCGTAAAGCTCGTTGAGGCCGGCAAGCGCCTGCGATGCGCCGAAGCCAAGCGACGTCGCGAGGCCGAAAAGCGTGGCGAAGACGGCCATGATGTCGATCACATGCCCGACCCATCCGCGTATGCTTTCGCCGAAGACGGGATAGAAGGCGGAACGGATGGAGAGCGGAAGACCCTTGTTGTAGCTCGCCAGCGAAAGGGCGAGCGCCACCAAAGCGTAGATCGCCCAGGGATGAAGGCCCCAGTGAAAGATGGTCGCGGCCATGCCCATTTCGCGGGCCTGGGCAACGGCGCCCTCGACCAGTTCGCCATCGGCCAGCGGCGCGGCCACGCCCAGCGGCGGATTGTTGAAGTGGTACATCGGCTCCAGCACGCCGAAGAACATCAGGCCGATGCCCATGCCGGCGGCGAACAGCATGGCGAACCAGCCGGCGTAGGAGTATTCGGCGACCGCATCCTTGCCGCCAAGGCGCACCTTCCCATAGGGCGAGACCGCCACGACCAGGCAGAAGATCACGAACAGGTTGGCCGCGATCATGAACAACCAGTCGAATGTCGAGGTCAGCCAGACCCGCAGGCCGTTCAGCGCCTCGCCAGCCACCTCACGGAAAATGAGGGACAGGATAACGAACGCCACGATCACAACGGCTGAAACGAAAAAAACCGGGTTGTGTACGTCGAGCCCCAGGAAACGGACGTTGTCCTGTCCCGGTTCGAGGCCGTGCTCGTCCTGGACGGAAGTGTCGGACATTTTTCTCTCCATTTTGCAGTCCGGCGCGGAGATTTCAGCGTCCCCCACGAACGCAGCGCCGGAACATTTCCTCCGCAACACATGGACCCTGTCGCAAATCGAGCAGCAGAGATAGTCGCATTGCGACCACAAACATGCGGATTAAGACCAAAGTCCGGCAAAACGGCCGCAATTTAAACCATCTTTCGCCAAAATCCGGCGTCCGATCCGGTCGTTTCCAGAACATTTTTGCCACGATTCGCGGAGAGGCTTGACGGACGCCCGGCATCGGAACAGCATCGCGGCGCAACGTCTGGAACAAAATCGACCCGTGGCGAATTGTCCCGGGCGCAATGTATTTTTGGAGAGAACCATGAAAAAGCTTATTCTTCTGGTGCCGTTCGTGCTCGCCCTCGGCGCATGCACGCCCACACAGCAAGGCGCAGCGGTCGGCGGCGCAGGCGGCGCGGCGATTGGCGCGCTGGCTGCCGGCGACAAGGTGGAAGGCGCCATTGTCGGCGGCGCCGTCGGCACGATCGCAGGTGCGTTGATTGGCAGGGCGTCGGAAGGTGCCAACCAGTGCGTCTACCGCGACGAATATGGCCGCCGCTATACAGCAGCGTGCCCGCGCGGCTACTGACGTCGTCAATTGACCCTATGCCGGTCTCTTGAACAGGCATCGCGCTCCGCAGGGGTTTGATTCGGTTCTCGGACCAACGCAGGAGACATAGCTACACCGGCAGGGCCGGAGCGCAAACGCTCCGGCCCTTGCTGCTTTGAGCCATACCTGGCGCGGCTCTTTCCGCTTGCAGCCTTGCGCGATTGACTTTTGTCAATGTGCGTGAATAATGTCTAGCGGAGGAGATCGATGGCTTATCGACCGGCTGACCAGATCGTGCACAAGGCGGCGTGGCTTTACTACACGCACGGTTTGCGCCAGGACGAAGTCGCGCAGCGGCTGAACATCTCGCGCGCCTCGGTGGCGCTTTACCTGCGCCGCGCGCGCGAGGCGGGTATCGTCAACATCTCCACCTCCACGCATCTGTTCCGAAACGACATGATGGCCCGGCAGGTCGAGGATCTGTTGGGGCTCGAAACGGTGTGGCTTGCCGGCGAGGAAGGCCTGACGGCCAGCCCCGCCGACGAAATCCCCACCCTTGCTGCCAATGTGTTCGTGGAGATGGTGCGCAATGGCGACCGCGTCGGCGTTGCCTGGGGACGCACCGTCTACGCCATTGCCGACGCGATGAACTATGCAGACCGCGAAGGCGTGAGCGTGGTGGAGCTGTGCGGCAATCTCGGATCGCCCTATTCCTACCGGCCCGACCAGTGCACGATGGAGATCGCCCGCAGGCTGAACGCGCGGGGGCTCAATTTCTATGCGCCTTTGGTGCTGGGCTCGAAGGAGCTGGCGGCCGCGCTCCGCGAGGAACCGGTGATCCGCGAGCAGCTTGACCTCGTCAGCCAGTGCGACTTGGCGCTGTTCACCGTGGGAGCGCTGGACGCCGACAGCCATGTCATCAAATGTGGCGCGCTGAGCCTTGAGGAACTGGCGGAACTGAAGGCGCTGGGCGCCACGGGCGTGATCGCGGGCCAACTCATCGATGCGGACGGCCGGCTCATCGACTGCGATTACAACAAGCGCATGATCTCGGCGGATTTCGACGCCTTCCGGGCGATCCCGCGCCGCCTGATGGTGGTGCAGGAAGACGAGAAGTTCGAGCCGCTGCGGGCGGCGATCAAGGGCGGGTTCTTCACCCATCTCATCATCACCGCGCCGATGGCCAGGCGGCTACTGAAGACGTTCGGCACGGCCTCCCGCCCGAATGTGGAGGCCGGCGCGCCGGCCTGATCGACCTTCTTGCTGGAGCCTGTTTCGGAAGGGAGGGGCCCTTTTCCGGATCATGTTCCAGCCATAACGACCCATCGAGAAGCGAAACAGGACAGTCATGCAGAATCTCTGGAACGACCGCGAAGCCGACGAGCTTGTCAACGCCTATGGCCAAAAAGGCATCGGCCGCGACCTTGCGCTCAGGGTTTACACGACCAGGCTTCTGGGCGGCGAGCCGCGCCTGGTGCTGCACGGCGGCGGGAACACATCGCTGAAATCCAAGGCGACCGACATTCTGGGCCGGGAATGGGACGTGCTGTGCGTCAAGGGCAGCGGCTGGGACATGGCGGTAATCGAGCCGCAGGGCCTGCCGGCGGTGAAGATGGAGGCGCTGCTGGCGGCGCGTGGGCTGGACAGCCTGTCCGACGAGGACATGGTCGCCATGCAGCGCGCCAACCTCATCGATCCGGGTTCGCCCAACCCGTCGATCGAGACGCTGCTGCATGCCTTCCTGCCGCATAAGTTCGTCGATCACACCCATTCGACCGCCGTCCTGGCGCTGATCGACCAGGAAAACAGCGAGGAAGTATGCCGCGCCGTCTATGGCAACCGGCTGGGCTTTGTGCCCTATATCAAGCCCGGCTTCGACCTCGCCAAGGCCGCGGCGGAAATCTATGAGCAGAACCCAGCCGTCGAGGGCCTTATCCTCGACAAGCACGGCATCTTCACCTTCGCCGAGGGCGCGAAGGAAGCCTACGACCTGATGATCGAATTCGTAACCATGGCCGAAGGGCATGTGGCGAAGAACGGGAGGAACCCGTTCAAGCCGGTCGTCCTGCCCGCCAAGCTGGCGACGCCGGAGGAGATCGGCCCCTATCTGCGCGGGGCCATCGCCATCGATGAAGGCGAAGGGCGCTATGGGCGCATGGTCAGCGACTTCCGCACCTCGGAAAAGATCCTCGACTATGTGAACGCGGAAACGGCGGAGGAGCTCGCCCTGCGCGGGGTCTCGACCCCCGATCTTTCCATCCGCATCAAGACGGGGCCGATGGTGCTGCCCGCGCCGGAGGCCGGGAAGCTGGACCAATATGGCAAGGTAATCAGAGAAAAGGTTGGAGAATTCTCGGCGCGCTACAAGGCGTATTTCGAGACCAACAACGCAAACGACGATGTCGAGCGCACCATGCTCGACCCCATGCCCAGGCTTACACTGGTGCGCGGTCTCGGCCTGTTCGGCCATGGCCGCAGCATGAAGGAGGCCAAGATCGCCGCCGATGTGGGCGAGATGCTGGTCGAGGCGGTCACCGGCGCCGAGGCCATCGGCTCGTTCCATCCGCTGGCGCTGTCGGACCTTTTCGAGCTCGAATACTGGTCGCTGGAGCAGGCCAAGCTCGCCGCCAACAAGCCCAAGGCGCTTTCGGGCCAGGTGCTGCTGGTGACGGGGGGTGCCGGCGCCATCGGCGCGGCGACGGCGAAGCTGTTCGCCGCCCAGGGCGCGCATGTGGTGGTGGCTGATCTCGACGGCGACAAGGCGGAAGCTGCCGCGACGCAGGCCGGCAACGCTTCCATCGGGCTCGCTTGCGACGTGACGGACGCCGCCTCCGTGCGCGCGGCGTTCGATCGGGCGGTGGCGGTGTTCGGCGGCGTCGACATCGTGGTTTCCAACGCCGGCGCGGCCTGGGAAGGGCGTATAGGGGAACTGAGCGACGAGACGCTGCGCAAGAGCTTCGAGCTCAACTTCTTCGCCCATCAGTGCGTGGCGCAAAACGCGGTGCGGCTGTTCCTGAAGCAGGGGACGGGCGGCGTGCTTTTGTTCAATGCATCCAAGCAGGCGGTCAATCCCGGCAAGAATTTCGGCGCTTATGGGCTGCCCAAGGCGGCGACGCTGTTCCTGTCGCGCCAATATGCCCTCGACTACGGCGCCCATGGCATTCGCTCCAGCGCCGTCAATGCCGACCGCATCCGCTCAGGCCTTCTCACCGACGAGATGATTGCCAGCCGCTCGGCAGCGCGCGGCGTCTCGGAGAAGGATTATATGGGCGGCAACCTGCTCGGGCTGGAGGTGCGGGCGGAAGACGTCGCGCAGGCCTTCCTGCACCAGGCGCTGGCCGAACGCACGACGGCTGACGTTACAACGGTGGATGGCGGGAATATCGCGGCGGCGCTGCGGTAGCGCCGTCACGACCGTTGGCGTGTGCCATCACCCTCGTGGGGCCGTGCGCCAAACCTCGACCCGATCGACAAAAAGGGCGGCCCGGGAGCCGCCCTTTCTCGTTCAGTTTCCTTCGCCTCAATCGCGCGGCGGCAGCGGCATCCAGTCCGGCACGGCGACGTCGGCGTGGGCGAACTGGGGCAGTTTGGCGGCCAGTTCGTCCATGTTCTTGATGTCGCCTTCGTTGAGGACGTCCTGCGTGATCAGGGTCGGCGGCACGATCACGCTGCGGCCCGGATCCTCGCCGGCCAGAAGCATGGCGAGCGCGCGCACGGAGACCTCGCCGACCACCGCGGGATTGGTAGCGGCGGTGGCGACCCAGGCGCTGCCCGGCTCGCGCATGGCGGAGATGTCGGCGGTCGACACGTCGGCGGAGTAGATCTTGATGCTGTCGCTCAGGCCCGCCTCGTCGACGGCAATCTTCACGCCCTTGGCGAACTCGTCATAGGGAGCGAACATGACCTGGATGTCCGGGTTGGCCGTGACGACAGAACGGGCCTGGTTCGCGACCGAATTGGCGATCGGGTTGTCCAGCGTGCCGAACTGGGCCACTTCCTCGATGCCCGGATATTTCTCCTTGAACTCGCGCCAGGTTTCATCGCGGCGGTCGAGCGGGGCGATGCCGGCGACATAGACATAGCCGGCCTTCCACTCCTCGCCATTGTCCTTGATGGCCTGCTCCAGCGCCAGGCGCGCGAGGTCGCGGTCCGACTGCTCGATCTGCGGGATGGCCTCGTTCTCGACATTGACGTCGAAGGCCACGACCTTGATGCCGGCATCCACGGCGCGCTGGGCCGCTTCCTTCATCGATTCGGTCAGGCCGTGCTGGATGATGATGCCGTCGACGCCGAGCGCGATCGCCTGGTCGACCATGTCGGCCTGGAGGGCGGCGTCCTGGCGGCTGTCGAGCACGCGCAGGTTCACGCCCAGGGCCTTGGCCTGCGCCTCCACGCCCGACAGATAGGCCTGGAAGAAATCGCCGGTCGACAGATAGCGCACCAGCGCGATCTCGACGTCGCCGGGATTGTCGAAGGGCGCGGGCATGTCCTGCGCGCCTGCCCCCACCGGCATCAGCATGCTGACGCCGAGAAGGCCGGCCGCCATCTTGGCGGCGGTTCTGCGGGTAATTTTCATTCTTTCCTCCACTGGTTGCTATTTCCGTCCGTCGGCTATCTGGCAGTTCGGCCAAGCAGCGCGAAAGTGAACACAAGCGCGATGACGAGCACCGCGCCCTTGACGAAATCCTGGGTGTAGTAGGGCACGTTCATCATGGTCAGCCCCTGCAGGAGCACGCCGACGAACAGCGCGCCGATGGCGGTGCCGAACGCGTTCGGCTTGGCCGCGCCCAGGACGGCAAAGCCGATGAGCGCGGCGGCGACCGCGTCCAGAAGCAGGTTGTTGCCCGACGCGATGTCGCCCCGGCCAAGACGCGCGGCCAGGAGAATGCCGCCGATGGAGGCGAAGACGCCGGAAATCACATAGGCCCAGATCTTGTAGGCCTTGACCGGGGCGCCGGCGAACTCGGCCGCGCGGGCGTTGGAGCCCACGGCATACATCATGCGGCCGAAGCGGGTGTATTCGAGGAAGAACCAGATGAGGACCGCCAGAACCAGAAGCACGACAACGGAAGCCGGCACCAGATTGTCGATGAAGAAGTCGAAGCGGTGCCGACCCAGCGCCAGAAACGCCGGGCTGAAAGTTCCTTCGGCGGTCGATCCGTCGGGCATGGTCATGCCGGCGGCGATCGAGCGGCCTTCGGTCGGGATGCGCTGGAGGCCGATCAGCAGGAACATCATGCCGAGCGTGGCGAGCAGGTCGGGCACGCGCATGTAGCAGATGATCAGCCCGTTGATGAGGCCGACAAGGGCGCCGATGGCCAGGCACGCGAGCACGGCGACCAGGGCATTCTGCTCCAACACCACCATGACATAGGCGGCGGCCATCATCGAGCTGGTCGCGATGGAGCCGATGGACAGGTCGAAACCGCCGACGACCAGCGTCGCCGTCACGCCCAGCGCGAGAATGCCGGTGATCGAAACCGATTGGAGGATAAAGACTGCCGCCTGCGGCGAGGTGAAGCCGCGCGTGGCCAGCGAAAAGAAGACGATGAGGCCGAAAAGCAACGCCAGAAAGCCGTAACGGATCGCCAGATGGCGCACAGGCAAGATGGCGCCCGCAGCCGGCTTCGGCCGATCCGCATTCGTCTTTTCCGCCAACTGACTGTCCATTCCAAGTTTCTCCGTCATCAGGCCGCGCCGGCCCGTCCCCCGGCGACGTCCGCCAGGAGCCTTTCCATATCCACGTTCTCGTTGCGGTGCTCGCCCACCAGCGTGTGTTCGGACATGACCAATATGCGGTCGGCCGTTTCCAGCGCCTCGTCGAGCTCGGTCAGGAAAATGAGCGTCGCGCGGTCGCCGGCGCTGCCGCGGAGCTTGGCGGCTATGTCGTGGCGGGCGGAGATGTCGACGCCCTGAAAGGGCTCGTCGAGGACGAGAAGTCGTGAGGGCTGCGCCAGCCACCGCGCCACCGTGACCTTTTGCTGATTGCCGCCTGACAGCGTCGCCAGATCGTCGCGCTCGGAGCGGCAGACGATCTTCAGATCGGCGATCTGGGCGCGCGCGGCGGCGCGTTCGGTGCCGCGCCTCGTCACGCCCAGCCGGGAAAGGCGCGGCAGGAAGGGCAGGCTCATGTTCTCATAGACGTTGAAGTCCGGCACGATGCCGGTCTTGGCGCGATCCTTGGCGACCAGGAAAACGCCGCGGGCGATGGCTGCCGCCGGCGTGGCAGGAGCGTAGGAGGTGCCATCGAGACGCATCTCGCCGGCCAGCGGCGCCTGAAGGCCGAATATGGTTTCGGCAAGCAGGGTCTTGCCGACGCCGACGAGCCCCGTGACGGCGACGATCTCGCCCGCGCCGACGGCCAGCGAAAACGGCGTGGCGCCGGGCTTCAATTGCAGGTCGCGCGCTTCGAAAACCGGTTTTGTCGCCGCGCGGGCGGCAATGCCGCTGCGGCCGAGGGACTGGCCCAGCATCGCATCGACCGCGCCTTCATAGTCGAGCGGCTTATCCTCGAACAGGCCGGAGATCGCGCCGTCGCGCAGGCTGACGATGCGGTCGGCGACGCGGCGGATGTCCGACATGCGGTGGGAGATATAGAGAATGGCGACGCCGCGCTCGCGCAGGCGGTCGATCAGCGAGAAAAGCCGGTTGGCCTCGTGGCTGGAGAGCGAGGAGGTGGGCTCGTCGAGCACCATCACCTGCGGCTCGTGCGCCATGGCGCGGGCAATGGCCACCATCTGGCGGTCGGCGAGCGGCAGGTCGGTGACATCCGCCTTGAGGTCGATGGAAAGCCCCATGCGCTGGGCCACCTCGCGCGCCTCGCGGCGTGTGCGGCGCGGGTTGAAGAAAATGCCCCTGCCCGGCCCGTTGAGCCGGTCGAGAACCAGATTGGAGGCCACGTCCAGCGCGCCCACCACGCCATCGTCGATGTTCTGATGGACGGTCACCACGCCGGCGCGCATCGCCTCGGCGGGGCTCGAAGGCGCAAAGGGCGTTTCGCCCAGCATCATGACGCCACGGTCGGCGCGATAGATGCCGCTCATGATCTTGACGAGCGTGGACTTGCCGGCGCCGTTGGCGCCCATGAGCACGGTCACCTCGCCAGCCCGCAGTTCGAGCGAGACGCCGCGCAGCACCTCGTTGGGGCCGAACGACTTCCTCAAGCCCGCAATGCGGAATGTGGCGCGGAATGTGGCACTGCCCATGACTTCCTCCCATCGTGACGCTAGCAGGTAACAAGCATTTGTCAATATCATTGACAAATGACAGAGCCTTGCTAGCCTAGCATCGATGCCTCCATCATGCGGGAGGCAGAACGACGGGAGGAACGCATGCAGAAGACGGCCCCGGAAATGGAGTTCAAGGCGCTGAGCGTGGAGACGCTGCCGGCGCGGCTGGGCTCCGTGGACGCGGTGGCGAGCCTCGTGGGCGGGCCCGCCGAAAACTCGCCGGGAAGCTGGAAAGTGCGCGAGGTCGGCGACGGCAATCTCAACCTGGTCTTCATCGTCGAGGGCGCCAAGGGGGCGGCGGTCGTTAAGCAGGCGCTACCCTATGTCCGGCTTGTCGGCGACAGCTGGCCGCTGCCGCTAAAGCGCTCCTTCTTCGAGTATCACGCGCTCATCCGCCAGGAAAAGCGCGATCCGGGATCGGTACCGGCGGTGCATTATTTCGACGAGGAGCAGGCGCTCATCGTCATGGAGTTCCTGTCGCCGCATGTGATCCTGCGCCGCGCGCTGATCGACGGGCGCGAACTGCCGAACGTCGCGAGGGATCTGGGTCTTTTCACCGCGCGCACCCTGTTCCGCGGCTCGGACTTTTCCATGGAGCACCGGGAGCGCAAGGCGGACCTGGCGCTGTTCGCCGACAATACCGAACTGTGCGACATCACCGAGAACCTCGTCTTCACCGACCCCTATTTCGAAGCGCCGATGAACCGGCACACGCCGGGGCTTGACGGCATGGTCAGGGCGTTGCGCGCGGACCGCGACCTGAAGGTTGCGGCCCAGACCATGAAGCACATCTTTGCCTCGCGTGCCGAAACGCTGGTGCATGGCGATCTGCATTCGGGCTCGGTGATGGTGACCGACAGCCAAACCCGGATCATCGACCCGGAATTCGCCTTTTATGGCCCCATCGCCTTCGATGTGGGCATGCTGCTGGCCAATTTCTGGATGTCTTATTTCTCGCAGCGCGGGCATGAGGCTGATGGGTCGCGGGCGTCGATGCGCGACTATCTCCTCGGCGTCATCGAGGAGACGTGGAACGTGTTCCGCGCCGAGTTCGCCAATCTCTGGCGCACGGAACGCACGGGCATGCTGCACCATCGCAGCCTCTACGAAGATCAGGGTGACGCGCTCGCCTCGGAACAAGCGCTCAACCACGTCGTTCACGGCATATGGGCCGACATGCTGGGCTTCGCCGGCGTGGAGATGCACCGGCGCATATTGGGCCTTGCCCACAATGCCGATTTCGAGACCATCGAGGACGAGGCGTTGCGGGCGCGGTGCGAGACGCCGGCGCTGAAATTCGGCCGGCACATCGCCGTGAACCGCAACCATATCCAAGCCATGGACGAGCTCGCCACGCTCGCCCGTCTGCTCGACGAGGGAGAAGTCTCGTGAAAGTCGCAGGCACACATTATCGCACCATCTGGGTCAATGAAGACGGCTGGTCGGTCGACCTGATCGACCAGCGCTGGCTGCCTCATGAATTGCGGGTGGAAAACGTGACCAGCGTGGAAGGCATCGCCGCCGCCATTCGCGACATGTGGGTGCGCGGGGCGCCGCTGATCGGCGTCACCGCCGCCTATGGCGTGGCGCTGCGCATGCGCGAGGACCCATCCGACGCCGCGCTCGACGCGGTGTGGGAAGAACTGCACGAAACCCGCCCCACCGCCATCAATCTGCGCTGGGCGCTCAACGAGATGCGCGGGCTCCTGCGGGGACTGCCCGAGAACGCCCGGGCTTCTGCGGCTTACAAGCGGGCGGCGGAGATCGCCGACGAGGACGTGGAGCTGAACCGCGGCATCGGCCGGCACGGGCTGGCGATCATCAGGGAGATCGCCAGGACCAAGAAGGCGGGCGAGCCGGTGAACATCCTCACCCATTGCAATGCCGGCTGGCTGGCCACGGTCGACTACGGCACGGCGACCTCGCCGATCTATCTGGCGAGCGAGGAAGGCGTTCCGGTTCATGTGTATGTCGACGAAACGAGGCCCCGGAACCAGGGGGCGCATCTGACCGCCTGGGAAATGGCGGGCCATGGGGTGCCGCACACGCTGATCGTCGACAATGCGGGCGGGCACCTGATGCAGCACGGCATGGTCGACATGGTGATCGTCGGCACCGACCGCACCACATCCATCGGCGACGTGTGCAACAAGATCGGCACCTATCTCAAGGCGCTTGCCGCCAAGGACAATGGCGTGCCCTTCTACGTGGCCCTGCCCTCGCCCACCATCGACTGGACCGTGCGCGACGGGGTGAAGGAGATCCCGATCGAGGAGCGGTCGGGCGACGAGGTGTCGCTGGTCTGGGGCCGCGACGAGGACGGCAGAACGCGGCAGGTGCGCATCTCGCCCGAGGCGACGCCCGCCGGCAACCCCGCCTTCGACGTGACGCCCGCCCGGCTGATCACCGGGCTGATCACGGAACGCGGCGTGGCCGAGGCTTCCGAGAAGGGGCTGGCGAAACTCTTCCCCGAGCATGCCAAGAGCGCAGCCTAGGTCAGTTCAGCAGAATCGCTCAACTGACCCAACTATTCCATGCAGTTCCGGACCGACAACCGGCTTCCGCTTCTCCCGGAATTGCTCTGAACCGCCTGCCGCTTCCCCTGCCGTTTCTATCGCCAGATCGGCTGTTCAGGCGATCTCCCGCAGCGCCGCGGCCACCTGTTCTATCTCGTCCTGGCTGTTGCGCATGCTGGGCGTGAGGCGCACATGCGGCACGGCATAGGGCGCGACAGAGGCGACGATCCCACGTCTCCTGAGGCGCGAGACGATGGCGTCCGGATGCGTGCCTTCCACGTCGAAGGAGACGATGCCGGCAGAAAGGTCCGGATCGCGCGGCGTGCGCACGGCGATGCCGGAAAGTTCGCCCAGCGCCTCCTTCAACAGTCCGGCAAGGTCGTGGGTGCGTGCGGCCACGCGGGCGCGGCCGATCTGCCCGTGGAGGGCGAAGGCCTCCGGCAAGGCCCAGATGTGTTCGAAAGGCTTGAAGCCGCCGGGGGTCATCCGCGGACCGCTGTTGCCGCCCGGCGGCGCGTCGGCGCCCTTGAGCCAGGCGGTGAAAACGGCATCGTCTGTGAAGCTCGGAATGCTTGGGCGGACCGCCGCCAGACCGCGCTCGCTTATGGCGACGATCCCCGTGCCGCGCGGGCCGAACAGCCACTTGTGGCAGCCCGCCATGAAGAAGTCGCAGCCGAGATCGAAGAAGGTCTCCTCCTCGACGCCGAAGCCATGGACGGCATCGAGGCCGAGAAGGATCTGATCCTCTTCGTCGCGCCCGGCATTCACCTCGCCGATGGCGGCGGCAATGGAGGAAACGGGGATCTTGAGACCGGTGCTCGAATGCACCCATGTGAGCGCCACGAGGCGCGTCGACGGGCCGATGGCGGACGTTATGCGGCTGACGATTTCATCTTCGGTCGCCTCTTCCACACTGTCGAACAGCGCTATCCTGCGCAGGCTGGCGCCGGTCCTTTCGGCTGCAAGGCGCAGGGATTCGTGGGTGACATAGTAGTCTTCAAAGGTCGTCAGCACCTCGTCGCCCGGCCGCAGCCTGAGCCCGGAATAGATGAGGCCGACGCCCATCGTGGTGCTGTCGGTGAGGGCGACGTGGGACGAATGGACGCCGAGATAATCGCCCGCCGCCTGCCGGGCGGCGGCGGTCAGCCTGTTGTTGTTGCGCTCCAGGTAGCGCACCGGGTCAAGGTCCAGGCCGCGGCGGTGCTCCTCGATCGCCTGGCGGACCGGCCGCGGATGAGAGGCGATCAGCATGGCGCTCATGTGGACGCTGTCGGGCGTGAGGTCGAAAAGGTTCCGCACCCAGCCCCAGCTTCCCGGCTCGCCGCGCACGGCTTCCTGGGCAGCCGCCTCCTGAACCCGCGGCCCCCCGGCGGCGGCGACAGCCGCGGCGCCAGAGACCTTGAGCATGCTTCTTCGCGAAAGGCTCATGCTTCCCTTCCTGCCGTGCGGCGCTGCCGGGGCGCCCGACGGTGAACGCCAATGGCGTTTTTCTTCCAACACCTCGTCTGGCCGCTTGTTCCAGCCGAAGCACGGCATGGCGATCACTTGTGCGGATGACATTCAACGCCCAGCGGGGAACGCCAGCCGGCGGAAAACGTTCACCTTCCGGGATCGCCCCACGATTGCATGGGCGAGGGCCGCGAGGCCGATCCGTGGGCAGCCACGGCCGCGCAGCGCGCCTCGCAGGTTCCGCATCCAGCTTTAGGCAGCCGTCGAGGATTTGAATGCCCATTTTGAAGAAACTGTACGAAACGGCGGCATTTACCTATTTTCTGGTCGCCACCGTGACACTCCTGATTTCGGCTTTTCTTCTGGTGGGCTTTGCCGTGTGGGAAGTGGCCACCGGCATGATGTCTACCGAGATATCGGGCGTCGACCGTGTCCGCCGGACATTGGACGGCGTGGGCCTCATGATCATCGGCTTCGCCGTCGTCGAGGCAGGAACCTTCATCGCCGAGGAAGAGCTTTTCCGCAAACGGGAATTGCGCTCCACCCAGGAGTCGCGCCGCTCGATCACCAAGTTCATCACCATCATCGTGATTGCCGCCAGCCTGGAGGCGCTGGTGATGATCTTCAAGACCAGCCGAGAGCAGATTTCGGCAGTCATCTATCCGGCGGCGCTGTTCACCTCGGCGATGATCGCGCTGGTCGCCCTCGGCATCTATCAGTGGCTTTCCAGCCGCGTGGAGCACAAGAACGATTAGGTCAAGATGAGGCTTCCCTGTATCGCCATGGATCAGCCCTTCACGCCCGACGAGATCATGACGGCCTCGGTCACCTTCTTCTGGAAGATCAGGTAGGCCAGTGCGACGGGCATGGCGCCCAGCAGGGCGACGGACATCAGCCTGGCGTAGAAGACGCCGAAAGCATCGTTGACCTGGGTGATGCCGACGGGGATGGTCATCATGTCTTCGGTCGTGACCACCAGGAACGGCCAGAGGAACTGGTTCCAGGCCATGATGAAGGTGATGATGGCGAGCGCGGTGGTGATGCCCCAATTGAGCGGGAGATAGATGCGGAAGAGCAGCGTGTATTCGCCGCCGCCGTCCAGCACCACCGCTTCCCGCATCTCCTTGGGCACGGCATCGAAGAACTGCTTGTAGACGATGATGACGACCGGGATGATCAGTTGGGGCAAAATGATGCCCGCCCAGGTGTTGATGAAGCCGAGGCTGTTCATGAGGATGAACTGGGTGACCACGAGCGCCTGGGACGGGATCATGAAGCTCGCCAGCACCACGCCGTATAGAAGCCGGCGCCCGGGAAAGCGCATCTGCGAGATCGCGTAGGCGCACATCATGCCCGAAACGATGACCACGAGGGTGATGATGACGGACGTGACGATGGAGTTCAGGTACCAGTTGAGAAGCTGGGTGTTGAGAATGACGTCGATATAGGAAGACAGGTTGAACTCGTCCGGCAGCAGGCCTGCCTCCTCGCTCACCACCCTCTCCTCGCTGCGAATCGACGTGACGAACGCCCAGTAGAGCGGGAAGATCCAGAGCAGCGCCCCGACGATCGTGGTGGCCGTCAGGATGCCGTTTTCGATCCGGCGCGTGCTGATCATCGCCGCCCTCCGATCTTGAGTATCTGGAACTGGAGGACGGAGACCGCCATGATGATGACGAAAAGCACCAGGGCAACCGCCGATGCATAGCCTCCATGGTTCAGCTGGAACGCTTCGCGATAGACCATCAGCAGAAGCACATAGGACGAATTGAACGGCCCACCGCCGCTCATCAGATAGACCTGGTCGAAGATCTTGAGCTGCAGGATGAGCTGCAGCGTCAGCACGAGCGCCGTTACCGGCCACAGGAGCGGCCAGGTGAGGCGGAGGAACTGCTGCCGCCCTGTCGCTCCGTCCAGCGCGGCCGCCTCATAGAGCTCCTGCGGTATGTTTCTCAGGCCGGCGATGAAGAGAAGCACGTTGAAGCCGTTGGTCCACCAGATGGTGACGACGGCGATCATCGGCATCACCCAATAGGGATTTTTGAACACCGGCACCGGCTTGCCGGTGAAGAAGGTAAAGACGGGCTGCAGGATGCCGAACTGGAAGTCGAGCATCCAGGTCCAGATCATGGTCACGACCGAGACGGGCAGGATATAGGGCAGGAAGAAGAGCGCCAGCATGGCGGCCTGAAGCCGGCCGGAGAGCCGATTGATCATCAGCGCGATGGCGAGCGCCAGGGCCGTCGTCGGCACGACGGTGAGCAGTATGAAATATCCGTTGTTCTTGAGCGATGTGTAAAACAGATTGTCGCTCAGCAGCCGCCGGTAATTTTCCAGGCCGACCCATTCTCCCGCGCCGATGAGCGGTCCGCTGGTGAAGCTCAGTTCGACCACGCGGATCGCCGGCCACAGGAAGACCAGCGAGAATGTCAGCACGAAGGGCGCCACCAGGCTGATGGCGATGGCGACGTGCTTGCGCCGGTTGTGAAGCATTGCCACGGACGACCACCTTTCCGAAAGCACAACCGCCGCCCGCTTGCGCGGAGCGGCGGCCGGGGAGGAAACCGCTAGCGCAGTTTCGATTGCAGCTCGGTCTTGATCTGCTCGGCGGCCTGCATGGGCTCAAGATAGCCGTGAATGGCCGGAGAGATGACATTTATGGCAGCGTCGTAGACCGGCGATGCGACGCCGGCGATCTGCGAGCGCGGATCGTAGGCCGCCGTTTCGGCCAGTTTTGAGTAGGTGGCGTTGGGCTCCATCTCGGCAAACTCGGGGCTTTCGGCCACGGGCTTGTAGGCCGGGATGTGCCCGGCGCCGGCCCACTCGATGCCGTTCTTCTCCATCCAGCCGATCACCTTCAGCACGGCCTCGCGCTTTTCGGGCGCCATGTCCTGGGCGGGAATGGCGAAGGCATGGCTGTCGGCCCAGGTCGCCTGCTGCTCCATCAGCTTCGGAATCTGAACGGCGCCCCACTCGAAGCCGAGCGTGCCCTTGTCAGCCATATCCACCATGGTCGGCACTTCCCAGACGCCGTTCATGTGGAAAGCGGCCTTGCCGGAGGTGAAGAGCGCGACCGAAGCCTCGTATTCGGCCTGCTCCGGCTGCCAGCCATTCTCCGTCCACCGGGTCATGATCTCGATGGCCTTGGCGGCTTTGTCCAGGCTGTCGCCGGGAAGCACCTCGCCGTCCTTGATAAGGTCGCCGCCCTGCTGTTTCAGCAGGGTGAAGAACACGCGGTAGACGCCGCCATCGTCGCCGGTGGCATAGGAAACGGGCGCCGTGGACCCTTCATCCTTGGCATGTGCCAGCGCGCGCTCGAAGGCTTCGAGGCTGTCTATGCCGGTCAGGTTGCCCTCCTCGTCGAGGAACTCCGATCCTTCGAAATAGCTCTTGTTGTAGTAGAGAATGATCGAGTGGATATCGAAGGGGATGGCGTAGAGCTTGCCGTCCTCGCCGGATGCCGCTTCCAATGCGCGCGTGAAGAAATCGTCGCGCGAGAGGCCGGCGACCTTAAGATCCTCGTCCGTTATCTCCGACAGCACGTCTTCCGAAAGACCCAGCGGCATTCTGGACAGGTGGTAGGTCATGACGTCCGGCCCCTGCCCTACGGCGACCGACGTGCGCACCTTGGTATAATAGGGCACGCCCCATTCGAGCGTGGTGCCGCTGATCTGGATGTCGGGATGCTCCTCGTTGAACCGCTCGATGAGCGCCTTCATCCGCACGCCGTCACCGCCGGCCAGAAAGTCCCACCATGTCACCTGCTGCTGGGCGAAAGCCGGCAGCGCGACAAAGCTTGCGACCGAGGCCGCGAGTATCGTCTTCAGTAGTCTCATCTTATCCTCCCTTTGCTCTATGCCGGCGGCGAATGCTGCCGGCTTCCTACGACGGTTCCGTATTGGTTCCCGGGCCTACCGCAGTCTGCGACCTCCCGTGTCGAAGACCAGGACGTTCTCGGGATCGGCACCAAGCCGGACCGAACGATCGTTCAAGTTCTCCCTGGCTCCGCGGCGCTCGACCACGACCTCCGTGCCGTCGCCGGTGCGCGTGTGAAGATAGGAGACGCCGCCGAGATCCTCGGCCATTTCGACGACGACCGTCACTCCGTCCGCCTCGAGCCTCAGATGCTCCGGGCGGATGCCGATCACGACGTCGGCTCCCTCGGCCGGCATTTCATCGGTCATGCGCGCTTCGATCGTCTGGTCCGCCGCCTGGCGAAGCGCCACGACCAGCCGGTCGCCGCTGCGCCGGACAACGCAGCCGTTGAGAAAATTCATGGCGGGAGAGCCGATGAACCCCGCGACGAAGCGGTTGTCGGGATCGTCGTAGAGTTCCATCGGGCGCCCTGACTGCTGGATGACGCCATCCCTGAGAACGAAGATCTTGTCGGCCAGCGTCATCGCCTCGACCTGATCATGCGTGACATAGATCATCGTCGCGCCGATCTGCTTGTGCAGGCGGGCAAGCTCCAGCCTCATCTGGACGCGCAGTTCCGCGTCGAGGTTCGACAGCGGCTCGTCGAAGAGGAACACCTTGGGCTGGCGCACGATGGCTCGGCCGATCGCCACGCGCTGTCGCTGCCCGCCCGATAGCTGCGCCGGCTTCTTGTGGAGGTGGTCCTGCAATTGCAGGACGCGCGCGGCCTCGTCCACCATGGTCTGCGTCTTTTCCCTGGAGGCGCGCGCCAGGCGGAGGCTGAAGGCCATGTTTTCGAAAACACTGAGATGCGGGTAAAGGGCGTAGGACTGGAAGACCATGGCGACGCCGCGCTGCGCCGGCTCCACCCGCGTGACATCCCGGCCTTCGATCGCCACCGTCCCGCTGGTCGTCTCCTCGAGGCCGGCGATCATGCGCAGAAGCGTGGACTTGCCGCAGCCCGAGGGGCCGACGAAGACGCCGAACTCACCCTTGCCGATTTCCAGGGAGACGTTGTTGATCACCTCGATGGAACCGAACGATTTTCGCACATTGGTAAGGGTGACGCCCGGCATGTTCACACCTGCAGCCTGACCACATGGTAGGAAAGCGGGGCGGCAGAGCCGCGCAGCGCCCCCTCCTCGACGCCGAGACCGGCCCCCTGCCGCGGCACGACCCGCTCGGGGGCGTCGGGGCCATTGGTTTCCTGCAGACGGCCATGCCCCTCGATCACCTGATGGTCGATCAGGCGCGCTTCCTTGAAGCCGGTCAGCGCGATGTCGAGGTCGAGCGCCTCGTCGAGATGCCGGTTCAGGATGAACAGCGTGACGGTTTCCGCCGCAGCATCGTGGACGGCCGCCACGTCGAGATAGTTCACGTCGTCCGCGACCCGGCAGTCGTAGGTCGGCCCGTCGACGCTCACGCGGAGCGCCCGGCCGCGCCCGTAAAGGGAGGCGAACTGGTATGGGTAGTAGATGGTCTGCTTCCAGGCCGGACCGCCGCGCTCGGCACGGATCGGCGCAATCACGTTGACGAGCTGCGCGATGCAGGCGATGCGCACGCGGTCGCTGCGGCGGATGAATTCGTTGAGCAGCCCGCCGACGAAAAGCGCGTCCTCGATATTGTAGTCTTCCTCCAGGAGCTGCGGCGCCTCGGGCCAGTCCCAGGACTTGACGCGCTTGCTGTCTTCCTCCCGGCGGTGATACCAGACATTCCACTCGTCAAAGCAGATGTAGACGTCGTTCTTTGCCCGCTTCTTGGCCTTCACATAATCGATGACGCCGGCAATCGCCTGGATATAGCGCCCGGTCTCCTCGATCTTGCCGAAATAGTTGAGCGTGTCCTTGCTCTTGTTGCCGAAATATTTGTGCAGCGAGATGTAGTCGACATTCTCGTAGCACTCTTCGAGGACGACGCGCTCCCATTCCGGGTAGGTCGGCATCGTGTCGTTGGATGAGCCGCAGACGACGAGTTCGGCATCCGGCGTGAGGCCGCGCAGGGCCTTGGCCGTCTCGTCGGCGAGGCGGCCATATTCCTTGGCCTCCTTGTGGCCGATCTGCCAGGGGCCGTCCATCTCGTTGCCGAGGCACCACATCTTCACGCCATAGGGCTGTTCGACGCCGTGGCTGCGGCGCAGGTCGGACCAGTAGCTGCCCGAGGGATGGTTGACATATTCGACGAAATTGCGGGCGGACTCGAGGCCGCGGGAGCCGAGATTGACGGCCAGCATCATCTCGATGCCCGCATCCTTTGCCCAGGTTCCGAACTCGTTGATGCCGACATGATTCGTCTCCTTGGAGCGCCAGGCCAGGTCGAGCCTGACCGGCCGCTGGTCCTTCGGGCCGACGCCGTCCTCCCAGTTGTAGGCGGAGACGAAATTGCCGCCGGGATAGCGGATGGCCGGTATCTTCAGATCCCGCACCAGCGCGAGCACGTCCCGGCGGAACCCGTTCTCATCGGCCTCCGGGTGACCCGGCTCGTAGATGCCGCTGTAGATCGCGCGCCCCATATGCTCGATGAAGGCCGAGTAGAGCCGGTCGTCGATCTCGCCGATCAGGAAATCGCGATGTAGCGAAGCACGAGCCTTCATTCCGCAGTCCTTTTGAAATCATGTTTTACGATACAAATCCGTATTCATGGTATCAATGGCCGAATCCAACGAATGCGTCAACCGCCCCAGTGCGTCCTTTCCCGCATTATGTTCACGAAGACGCTTGCCTGAATCGTCATCGCGACCTGTCCCCCTGCCGGAGCATGATCTTTTGCGGAAACCGGCATCCGCTTTTCGCGATCATGCTCTAACGGAGGATCAGACGGTCCCGCCTGGCAGCAAAACGGCATACCCAAACGGTCCGGCGCGCCCTCACCGCTTGGTGCGCAAGCGCAGAACGATGTCCTGATTGTAATTGCCGAAGCCGCGGCCGAAGATGTTGACCCCGCCGGGATACCGGGCATCGGGCTTGACCTCGATCCTGAGCCGGATGGACCGGTGCGCTTCGAGCTCCAGCTGGCTCAGATTGACGTTGGATATCTTGACGCCATCGACGAAGGTGCCCTCATTGCTGACGGTCCAGCTCTTGAGCATGCCGTATTGCGAGCCGGCCAACTTCCACCAGGCCGGCGTGTAGACGCCGCGTTTGTCGCCGAAATCGCCCGGCGAGGTCCAACTGCCGAGCTCGGTTCCGTTGACGGAAAGGGTAATGTCGGAGGGCCAATCGGCATGCGTGCCCGGCACTTCCGAGCTCAGCTCCATCGAAAACTCCACGCTCTCAATCTCGGAGCCGTTGAGCTTCGCATTGTTGGGGAACTGGTACTCCACGAAGCCGCTGGTAAACCAGAGAAGCGCGGCCTTCATCCGATCCGGATCGAGAAACGTGTCCGGCACATCCAGATATCCGATAATCCCCTCGGGCGAGCAGATCCCGCAAGGCGCCGTCACCGAACAATTGGTGTAGAGCCCCAGCGGCATGGAAACCTGTATGTCGTTGGCGTTGAGCGTCTTCTGCTCCTTCTTGAAGATGAGCAGGATTTCGTCGTAGCGCGCGAAGCATATCTTCTGGCTGCCCTTCTTGGCGCGCTGCGTCTCGCTGCGGATGAGGCCGGCATCCTCCAGGATCTGTATGTTCGACGACACGGAGGACTGGGGAAGCTCCAGAACCTTCGCGATCTCGTTGACATTCATGCCGCCCCGGTCGGTGAGCAGCTTGAGGATGCTCACCCGCGCCGCGGAAGCCAGGCCTCTGACGACGTCGTAGTCCTGCTGCGGGTCGAGGACGAGGAAATTCTGGCTCATGACGGCTCCGGCGCGACTCGTTTCGCCCGACCTTTATATCAGCTTTTCTGATGTTGACAGCCCTGCCGCGAAAAATCCGGGGCGGCAGGCGGCTGCGGAACAACGGCTGCCCGAGGCGGTTCGGCGCCATGAGTATCAGGGAGAACCATCATGCGATCTGGGTTTCCGGCGTCTTGCCGCTTGCGCAGGTGCCGTTGCAGCGCAGGCGGGGCTGCCGACAGCGGGAGCGGCCGGGGCGGTGCGAATGCGTAGGGCGCTTTTCGGCGCACTTGCCGGCACCTGCGCAACGATGG
The DNA here is from genome assembly GCF_036621415.1 of Nitratireductor thuwali. Classification (NCBI taxonomy): domain Bacteria; kingdom Pseudomonadati; phylum Pseudomonadota; class Alphaproteobacteria; order Hyphomicrobiales; family Phyllobacteriaceae; genus Nitratireductor; species Nitratireductor thuwali. The sequence continues at coordinate 3,276,897 of NZ_CP030941.1, read as the reverse complement.
CGATGACCGCAGCCATGCGGCGCCTCCACAGGGCGCTTCCGGCCGACCAGCGATATCCCCTGCCCCCACGGGAGATCACGTCACGGACGCTGCCGGCGCCTGACGCCAGGTCTGCCACCACCGCCGCCATCCTCGCCCATTTCGGCTTCGGAGCGCTGGCGGGGGCGGTCTATGGCTGCCTCCCGCGCCCACGCCCGGCCGGATTCGTCTACGGGCCGGCGGTGTGGGCAGTCAGCTATCTGGGCTGGGTGCCGGCGGGCCGCATTCTCGCCCCGGCGGATGACCACCCGGGCCGGCGCAACGCCCTCATGCTGCTCGTTCACGTGGTCTGGGGCACAGTCCTTTCGGTGGCGCTGGACGAATTGAACAAAGCGGCCGAAGGCGGATTTGGACCCGGCAGATCCCTCGATGCCGAACCACAGGAGGCGAAAGATGGTTGAAGCAACCCCATTCTGGCTGGACGGTGCGGCGGTGCCCGCATTCGCGGCCGTCGGCGAGGACATGAGGGTCGATGTGGCGATCGTGGGCGGCGGCATCGTCGGGCTGCACTGCGCGCTGAATCTGCGGGCGAGCGGCCTTCGCGTGGCGGTCTTCGAAGCGCGGCGTTTCGGGCGGCAGGCAACCGGCCGGTCGACCGCCAAGGTGACTTCCCAGCACGGTTTGCGTTACGGCCAGTTGAAGCGGGATTTCGGGGACGAATACGCCCGGGTCTATGCCGATGCCAACCAGAAGGCGATCGAGAACATAGCCCGGCTTTGCGCGGAGCTGGACGGCGGTGCCGGTTTTCAGCGGCGCGACGCTTTCGTCTACGCATGCAACGACGACGAAGCCGACAGGCTTCAGGAGGAGGCCGAAGCCGCGGCTTCGCTCGGCCTGCCCGCCAGCATGGAACATGCGGCAGGCCTGCCGCTTCAGGTGACGAGCCTCCTCAAGTTCAAAAATCAGGCGCAGTTCGACCCGGCCGCCTATCTCGGCGGGCTTGCCGGTCTGCTTTCGCCCGACGTCAAGCTGTTCGAGCAAAGCCGTGTCACTTCCATCGAGGATGGCGAGCCTTACCGGCTTGCGTCCAACGGGCACACGATTACCGCCGGCCATGTGGTGGTCGCCACGCAGATGCCCATCGTCAATGACGGCATGTTCTTCGCGAAGGCCTTTCCATTCGCGCATCCGGTTGCGGCCGCGCCCCTGCCGGAGGGCATCCCGGTCGACGGCGTCTTCATCAGTGCCGGCAGCCCGTCTCATTCGTTTCGGACGGCGCAGCGTGATGATCAGGTCTATCTCGTCGCTGCCGGCGGCGAGTACAAGCCGGCGCATCCGGACGAACAGGCCGGAGTGATCGAAGACCTGTTGCGGTTCCTGCGCGAGCACTTCCGCATCGAGCAGCCCACCCACCTTTGGACAAACGAGGATTTCCGATCGATGGACGGCGCCGCCTTCATCGGACCGGCGACGTCCTCCAAGCCTAATCTCCTCGTCGCGACGGGTTTTGCGGCCTGGGGCATCACGCAGGGAGCGGTTGCGGGTGAGATCCTTGCCGCAAGGATCCTCGGCCAGGAGCATGAAGCGGCGGCGCTGTTCGAGGCAAGGCGCGTCAAGCCGCTGGTCGGCGGCTCCACCTTCCTCAGCGAGAACGCCAGGGCCGGCGCGCATATGGTTTCCGACAGGCTGATGGGCGCCAAGAGCGGGAAACCCGAGGACATTGCGCCCGGCGGCGCGGGCATCGTGTCCATCGACGGGAAGCAGGTGGCATTCCGCCGCACGGCCGACGGGCAGCCGCATGGCTTGTCAGCCAAATGCACGCATATGGGCTGCATCGTCGACTGGAACGCCGTCGACCGGACATGGGACTGCCCCTGCCATGGATCGCGCTTTGACGAAAACGGCAGGGTTCTTGCCGGACCGGCGGCCTCGCCGCTGGAGCCGAGGCGCGTCGGGCCGAAGGGAGAACGCGCGCCATGAATGTGCTGGTCACGGGCGCGACCGGTCTCATCGGATCGGCCGTCTGTGCGCGGCTTGCCGCCGACGGCCACAAGGTGATCGGCACGTCGCGCGGCCCGCAGGCCGTAGCGGGGGGCGCGGTCGCGCGATGGATAAGGGTGGATTTCGCCGAGGCCACGGGGCCCGCCGAATGGCTGCCGCACCTCCACGGCGTGGACGCGGTGGTAAACTGCGTCGGCGTTCTGCAGGACAATCCGCGCGAGAATACTTCGGCGGCACACGCCCTTGGCGCCTCGGCGCTGTTTCAGGCTTGCGTGGAGGCGGGGGCGCGCCGCGTCGTGCATTTCTCCGCGATAGGCGTCGACCGGCATCAGGCGTCCGCCTTCTCGGCGACCAAGCTGCAGGGCGACGAGGCACTGACGGCGCTTCCGCTCGACTGGGTGATCCTGCGCCCTTCGGTGGTGTTGGGGCGGCCGGTTTTTGGCGCCAGCGCGCTATTTCGCGGATTGGCGGCGCTGCCCATCATGCCGCAGATGAGCGATACGGGCCCGCTGCAGGTGGTGGCGCTCGAAGATGTGGTCGATACCGTGGCGTTCTTCATAGAGCCCGACGCGCCCGCCCGCGTGGCGCTCGAACTCGCCGGACCCGAGCGGCTGTCGATGAGCGACGTCGTGGCGCAGCACCGGGCATGGCTCGGCTGGAAGCCGGCACGCCGCCTGCAACTGCCCCGCTGGGCGGCCGCCGCGCTTTACCGGCTCGGCGATTTCATCGGCGGTCTCGGCTGGCGGCCCCCGATGCGCAGCACGGCGCGGCGGGAAATCGTGCATGGTGCGGTCGGCGACCCGACACAATGGTCCAAGATAACGGGAATCAAGCCGAAGAGCCTGGCCGCCACGCTCGCCATGCGACCGGTGACCGTACAGGAGCGCTGGTTCGCCAAGCTGTATTTCCTCAAGCCGGTCATCTTCGTAATCCTGGTCACGTTCTGGCTGGCAACCGGCATCATCTCGCTCACCACCGGGTTTCCCAGTGGGGTAGAGCTGATGGTAAAGGCGCGCACCGGCATTCTCGCAGCGCCGGGCGTGGTCGCCGGCGCTGTCGCCGACATACTCGTCGGCCTTGCCATCGCCTGGCGCCCGACCGCGTGGTACGGTCTGTGGTCGGCGATCGGCCTTTCGTGCTTTTACATCGTCGCCGGCACGCTGCTCCTGCCGGAGCTCTGGAACGAACCGCTCGGCCCGCTGCTGAAGATCTGGCCGATCCTTGCCACGCACTTCGTGGCACTCGCCATCCTGGATGAGCGCTGATGCTCTATTTCACGCTCAAATACCTGCACATCATAGGCGGCTCGGTTCTGCTGGGGACCGGCGCGGGCATCGCCTTTTTCATGCTGCTGGCCCATCGAACAGGCAATCCCGTCGTCATAGCGGGGGTTGCGCGGATCGTGGTCACAGCGGATTTCCTGTTCACGGCGACCGCGGTCGTGGCGCAGCCGATCACCGGCGTCGCACTCGCCTTGTATCTCGGCTATCCGTTGTCGCAGCACTGGATCGTGCTTTCGACCCTGCTCTACGTCCTCACCGGAGCATTCTGGCTTCCGGTGGTGCGGATGCAGATGGAGATGCGCGATCTGGCAATCGCGGCGGTGGAAGAAGGCGCGCCGCTGCCGGCGCGCTATCACCGTCTGTTCAAGACCTGGTTTCTGTTCGGCTTTCCAGCCTTTGCCGCGGTGCTCGCCATCTTCTGGCTCATGATCCTGCGGCCGCCCGAGATCTGGTAGCCATGGCTCAGCGGCGTGTCCCGACCACCGCCACGGCGGTCTTGCGGCCCTCGCCGCTCGCATTCATGGCAAAGCCCAGATGTGTCACATCCCCGGACAGAAGGGTCCGGCGGTATTGCGCATTCGAGAGCCAGTTGCCGGTGAAATGCCCCACATCGGCGGCGGTCGGCTTGGTCCCGCAGCCGCCGCAGGCGCCCGCCATGGCGTTGAGCATGCGCCAATCCGCCCGGTCCCCTGGCAGGAAGCTGAAAAGATCGGCCGAAGGGTCGATCAACCGATCGCCTGAGCCGCCGGCAAGTGCCCTGCTTGCCACCGTCGTCAGCGCGTCGCTCGGCTCCAGCGGCGGCAAGCCCTCCTCCTCGCGCCTGCCGTTGACGGCATCCAGGGCCTCGCGCAGCTGGGCCTCGGGCGAGAGCGGCGTCGGTTCCCCTGCGGCCTGGCCGCCGGGCGACGTGCCGGGGCCGGCAAAGGTCTGGACGGCGTAGGCGCGCTCCCCGCTGGCGGCTATTCCGAAGCCGAACGTATCGAGACCAGGGGCGAGGATATTCTGGCGGTGCTCCGGGCTGTCCATCCAGCCTTCATGGAAGCTGTCCACCCGCGAGGCGGTCGGCGGCACGGGGCACCCGCCGCAGGTCGCGATGTTCTCGGCAACGAAGCGCCAGCGGCTTCCGCCATGTTCGATATAGCGGTCCTGGACGTCCTCGCCTTCGGGCGAGACGTGGCTGTAGTAATCGCGCGCGAGCATGTCTTCCGCATGAGCCTGGGCGGCCTCGTTGAGCGGCTCCGCCAGTTCGAGCAGCTCCAGGCCTCGTTTATCGCGCGCATCGTTCACCAGCGAAAGCGCCTGCTCCCGCAGTGCGTCCAGCGGCCCCGTCTCCACATCCGCGGATTGGGCGGCGGCTGTCCGGCTGCCGGTCAGATGCAGCAGCAAGAGCAGGATGGACAGGGCGGCCGAGGCCTTTTCAAAGCGCATGCCGTACTCCTTCCTCGGGTGGACGCCGGCAGCGCAGCCTGCGGCTGGCGTCGGCATCCACTTTGCCTGGAATGGCTCTATCGCGCGGAGGCCACGCGCACCTTGGTGGCCAACGGACCGGTATCGCCGATCTCCTCCACATAATGAACTTCGTCGCCAACCCTGAGCTTGTCGAAGTCGCCCTGCAGCATGGCGTTCCGGTGGAAATAGAGGGTGCCGCCTTCCTTGGTTATGAGGAAGCCGTGGTCTTCGTTCGGGTAAATCTGCGCCACCTGCCCCAGGAACTGCTTCTGCGAATCGTGAGGCTCGCCCTTGTCACGGTCCTCGCGCGCCTCCTTCACCCGCGCGAGCTGACGTTCTGCGATCTCGAAGGCATCGTTGATCGCGTTGCCGAGGTCGGGGTTCTGAAACCGCTTTTGCAGGCGGTCGGGCTCATAAGCCACGACGAGCGGCGGCGCGCCCGGCAGGCTTATCTCGATACGCACGACCGGAGGCATCGTGCCCTCGACGTTCTGCGCCCGCTGGTCCACGGTCACCCGGCAACCAATGATGCGGCCGTAATATTCTTGCAGCTTTTCAACCCGCGCGCGGATCTCCGCCTCCGCCCAATCGGATTTTTCGGCCTTGTGGAAAGCGATCTGCAGGGGAATTTCCATGCTTGTCCTCATACGTAATGGCTATAGGCGGCAAAGCCCGCCGATCAGCCGTCCAACGGCCGCAAGGAAGACATGTTCCCGCGGTGCGGTCACCGGAACTTGCCGAAGCGGCATGCGTTTAGGGACGAGGGGAGCACGCTCGGGGAGCGGCGACCCCTGCGTGAGGGTAGCGTATTGCCCAGAACGCCGAGGCGCCAACTGAAGGAAGCGTTCACGAAGGGAGTTCTGCGTCCTTGTTCGCGACCTTCGTTTTCGGCATCCGCGGGGGTCGCCGACGATGAGCCCGCTGCGGCCCCCGCGCAGCGACAGGAATGGAGGAGGCAATGCCCACGCCCCCGCGGCCGACACCTATTCCCGAACCGACGCCGCCACCGGTTCCGCCGCCCGACGGACTGCCCGAACCCGAGCCGGTGCGCGAGCCCGATCCCGACCGCCTGCCGGACGAGACGCCCGTGCCCAACCCGGACGAGGACGACGAGCCACCACGGCATGCGGCGGCCGCCGCCGATTCGGCAAGACGGCCGGTCCTGGATCAGTTGACCGTTTGACGCAAACGCTGAACTGAATCCAACCGGTGGATTCTGCGCAATCGCGGACGCAAGACCGGCTTCCACTTTTCCTGGAATTGCTCTTAGGCCGGCGCCGTGGTTTCCGGCCAATAGAGCCGCGTCGGATTGTCGACGAGCAGCATGCGAAGGACCGGTGGATCAGGCGCTATCTCGGCGAGGAGATCGACGAGCATCCCGTCGTCGGGCATGTTCTTGCCGATATTGGGATGCGGCCAGTCCGTGCCCCACAGCACGCGGCCGGGAAAGCGGCGCGTCAGAGCCCGCGCAAAGGGGACTGCGTCGTGGAAAGGCGGTCCCGCCCGCGATATGCGCTCGGCGCCGCAAACCTTGACCCAGAAGCGCTCGTCTTCCATCAGGTCGAGCAACATGCCGAAAGCCGCCTGCTCAAGGCCCTGGCTGGCGTCGACACGCCCCATATGGTCGATCACCATGGTCAGGTCGAGGCTCTTCAGGACCGGGGCGAGCGCCTTGAGCCTGTTGGCATCGAAGTGAACCACGGCGTGCCAGCCGAGCGGCGCGATCCTTGCGGCAATGAGGCGCAGCGCGCCGATGTCGGCGTCCTTGCCCAGATGCGAAACGAAGTTGAACCGGACGCCGCGCACGCCGCCTTCGTGCAGCCTTTCGAGCTCTTCGTCCGAAACGGTGCGGTCGACCATGGCGACGCCCCGACACCGGCCCTGGCTCGCGGCAATCGCATCGAGCATGGCGCTGTTGTCGGTGCCGTGGCAGCTCGCCTGGACGAGAACCGAGCGCTCTATGCCTAGCATGTCGTGCAGGGCGAACAGCATCTCCTTCGGTGCGTCGGCCGGCGTGTAGGTCCGTTCGGGCGCGAACGGGAAGGCATGGGCCGGTCCGAACACATGACAATGCGCGTCACAGGCCCCCGAAGGCAGCGTGATCTTCGGCTTGCTGGGCGCGGGATGGAAGGGACGATTTTCGGAAAGCATCAGGAGGCCTTGCTGTCATAGGGCGCGGCGGCTGGACCTTGCCCCAGCATGACGCGGTAAAGGAGGAGAGCCATTCCGGCCAGGCCGGCCGCCCGCGCAACGATGGTGACCGGATCGACGGCGGTCACCGCCTGCGGCCAGACGACCAAGAGGGATGCAACCGCCACCGCCGCGCGCTCGGTACGGGTCATGGGCCTACCCAGCCACCCTGCGAAAGCGATCGTCAAACCGACGGTCCCGATCGTCGCCAAGACGATGGAGAACGCGATCTCAAGGCCGGTGCCGAGCATCAGCAGGCCGGGCATGGTGGCAAACAGGAACGGCACGAGGAGCTTTACGAAGCCCAGCCTTACCGCCTCGACCGCCGTCCTGTTAGCATCGCCGCCGGAAATGCTGGCGGCGGCATAGGCCGCCAGCGCGACAGGCGGCGTGATCGCCGAGGCAAGCCCGTAGTAAAAGATGAACATGTGCGCAACGATCGGCGGAACGCCGAGCCGGGTCAGGGCGGGCGCGACGAGGACGGCGAGCAGCAGATAGGCCGCCGAGGTCGGCAGCCCCATGCCGAGCACGAAGGAAACCAGTGCCGTCAGAAGCAGGATCGCCCACATGTTCTGCCCGCCGATATTCACGATCAGGCCGGAGAGCATGAGACCCATGCCGGTGAGATTGAGCACGCCGATGACCGCGCCGGCGGCGGCGACGGCCGCGACGATGGGCATGGTGGAGAGGAGCGTGTCGCGGCACACGATGGCAAGATCCACCGGCCCGACGCGGGTTTGCCTCGACCACGGCGAAATCAGAAGCGCCATGAGGATGGACATCACGGCCGCCCGCGTCGGCGTGTAGCCGGCAATGAGGAAGCCGATCAGGCCGATCAGGGGCAGAAGCAGGTAGCCGCGCCGCAGCAGCGTCTGCCGCAGCAAGGCCCAGCCGGCCTCGGTGTCGCGCTCGAGGCCGAGCCGGCCGGCCTCCAGCCGTACGGCAACCATCAGCGCCAGCACGTAAAGGAGACCCGGAACGAGAGCCGCAAGAGCGATCTGCGCGTAGGGAACGCCGATGATCTCGGCCATGAGAAACGCCGCGGCGCCCATCACCGGCGGCAGGATCTGCCCGGCCGAAGAGGCCGCCGCCTCAATGGCGCCGGCAAGGTTGGCGGAATAGCCCACCCGCTTCATCAGCGGGATCGTGAAGGTGCCGGTCGTCACGACATTGGCGACGGCGCTGCCGTTGATCGTGCCGAGCATGGCGCTCGACAGCGCGGCCGAAAGCCCCGGCCCGCCCTGCATGCGCCCGGTCAGGCCGCGGGCGATGTCCACGAACACTTCGCCGGTGCCGACCTTCATCAGCAAGGTGCCGAGCAGGGCGAAGAGAAAGATGTATTCCACGGCCACGCCCATCGGCAGGCCATAGACGCCTTCGGTCGAAAGCATCAGCGTCGAGGCCAGCCTGCGCAAGTCGTAGCCGCCATGGCCGTACCGGCCGGGGATGAGGTCGCCGAACCATGCATAAGCCAGCGCGAGGACGACCAGCACCACCAGTGCCCAGCCGACCGCGAGGCGCGCCAGGACCAGCACCACCGCCATCAGCCCGACGAAGATGAAAAGGTCCGGCGGCGTCGCCATGGCGCCGCGCATGATGATGTCGAGATAGGAGGCCCACAGATGATAGCCGGGCACCAGCGCCACGGGAGCCAGCGCGTAGCACAGCAGCCGCACCGAGCCAGACCGTGCATTGAGGCCGATATAAAGCAGCCCCGCGCAGGAGACGAGCGAGAAGAACTGCGAGCGCAGGATGAGCGCGGTGATGAGCCCGAAATAGGCGCCATAAAGGACGAGCAAAGTGATCGCGACCGCCAGCAGGGTGAAGAGAAGCGAAACGGTGACCGCTTCTCCCTTGGCGCGTTTCGTCAGGCGGTCGAGCCGCAGCTTATCCAACATGGCCGTCATCCGGTCCTTCACCGCGCCCAGCGCTATTTCACGCTGTCGAAGTAGCTCTTGGCGCCCGGATGCAGATCGATCGGCGTCTGCGTTGCGGTGTCGACCGCGATGGCCTTGGCCTGCGGGTGCACCTCGCCGAGTTCGTCCAGATGTTCGAAGATGGTCCTGGTGATGGTCTCGACCAGCGCTTCATCGGCATCCTGCTTCACGAACAGCGTCGCCGGATCGTTGACCGCGGCGACGGCCTCCTCCTGGTCCGGATATGTGCCGGCCGGGATGTCGAACTTCTGATAGAACGGGTACTCCTCGAACAGGCTGGCGGTCTTTTCGGGGTCGATCGGCAGGAGAACCATGTCGCGCTGCGCATCGAGATCGATCAGCGCTGCCGTCGGGGCGCCGGCCAGGACGACCGTCGCATCAATGGTGCCGTTCATCAGGGCGTTCGTGCCTTCGGTGTAGGAGATGAACTGGACGTTGTCCTCGTCGAAAACGCCGTGGGCTTCCAGCAGCCGCCGCCCGAGCACCGCCGCGTTGCTGCCGGGAGGTCCCAGATTGATACGCTTTCCGGCGAGGCCTTCCATCGTGGTGATGCCGGTGTCGGCCACCGTCGCGATCTGCAATACGGCCGGATAGAGATAGGCCATGGCAGCGACCGGCTGCGGGTCGCTGGCGAACGGTCCCTCGCCTGCCTTCGCTTCATAGAGCGTCGAAGACGACGAGAAGCCGAATGTCATCTGCCCGGCGGCAACGCGCCGAATATTCTCGACCGAAGCGCCGGTGACCTCGGCGCGCGCGGTAGCTTCCTCCATATGCTTGTTCAGCACATCCGCCATACCCGCGCCTATGACGTAGAACAGTCCGCCCGTGCCGCCGGTGCCGATGGAAATGCGCTCTTGCGCCATGGCGGGCGAGCCGATCAACGCCGCCGCCAGGGCGGCGCCGGCCATCATCTTGCGAAACATCATTCTCAATTCCTCCCTGGATTATTCGGTGTTTTCCAGTTTGGGCGCCGAATGCGCCCCGGGCCTGGAAAGCGCCCGGAAACTTGCGAAGCTTGCGTCGACGATCTGCGCGATGGCCGCGTCCTGATCCGCAGCGTCGATTGCGCCATCCGACAGGCGTTCGACACGCTCGGGGTTGATGAGCGTGTAGTAGAGCGATCCGAGCAGGAACTGGCTGCGCCAGACGATGTCCTGGCGCCGGGCGCCGGGAAGGCAGCCCGCGATCGCGTCGATGAAAACGCGCGTGGTCGCATCGAAGGACCTGGCGATGATCTCGCGCGCCTGCGGATTGCCCTCGGCCGAAAGCATGGCGCGCAGTCTGGTGAAGCGCGCGCCGCCGCCGGCAAGGTCGTCCGACGAGGTGAAGGTCGGCAGAAGATAACCGCGCAGGATCGCCGTCAGGCGCTGATCGAGGTCCTCGACCCGTTGCGCCTCGCCGATCAGCTCCAGCCGGCGCGCATTCATCGGCCGGGTGTGGCGGGCGTAGATCGCCTCCAGCAGGCCGAGCTTGTCGCCGAAGTGATAGGTGATGCTGCCGACATTCACACCCGCCGCGCGCGCGATCTCACGCAGGGCCACCGCCCCGAAGCCGCGCTGGGCAAACAGCTTTTCGGCCTCGTCGAGGATCGCTGGCCTGATTTCCCTGGATGTCGACGTCTTCGCCATGTTTGCCGGCTGCCTCCCTCTGCCATGGCACCGATAATGCTTTGCTGTACGATTGTCCAGTGCTTTTAGACAACTGTCTAAAAGCACGTCGCGGCACATCAGGCAGGCGCGTCGTTCCCACCAAAGTTTCCATGAGTTCTGGCCGCCGCGAAATTCTTGCCGCAGGAGCTTGAAAACGGTCGCGCAGGTCCCCAAATTCCCAGCGGTCCGGGCCCCTCTGGCAATGCGGTAGCATTGCGATGTCGGACTTCGAGTTAGTTGCGGCTTGCGCATCTTGCTTGTTGGCCGACCCCTTTTCGAACTTCCGTCGTCCTCCAAGTAAGGTCTCAAGCCGCAGCCCGATTGGCCGCGGCATGGCCAGAGCGTGGAGAAGAAAATGAAGTGCCCGATCGACGAGACGGAACTGGTAATGACCGAGCGGCAGGGGATCGAGATCGACTACTGCCCGAAATGCCGCGGCGTGTGGCTCGACCGCGGGGAGCTCGACAAGCTGATCGAGCGGGCCGCCCCTGCCGAGGCGCCGCGCGCGGAGAGGCCCTACCGGCAGGAGGAGGCCCGGCCGCAATACCGCGAGTCCGGATACGACCAGCCGCGCTACAAGAAGCGCAAGTCGCTGCTCGGCGAACTGTTCGACTTTTAACCTAACTATCCGATGAAGGCCGGCCCCATGGGTCGGCCTTTCTTCGTCCATTTTCATTTTCTCCCGGTGCGGGAGGATCAGCGGAAGAAAACTCATGGAATCGAGCATCTGGCTCTGGGTCGGGTTCAACCTGTTCGTCTTGGCGCTGCTGGCCTTCGACCTCGGCGTCCTCCACCGCAAGGAACGCGAAATCAAGGTCGGCGAAGCCCTGTGGCTGAGCCTTTTCTACATTGTTCTCGCCCTTCTGTTCGGCGCCGGCCTCTTCTGGCTGCGGGGCACGCAGGACGGGATCGACTTCCTGACCGGCTATTTCATCGAAAAGTCGCTCAGCGTCGACAACATCTTTGTCATCGTCCTGATCTTCACCTATTTCTCCGTGCCGGCGCAGTACCAGCACCGGGTGCTCTTCTGGGGCATCCTGGGCGCGCTTTTCATGCGCGGCGTCCTCATCTTCGCCGGCGTGCAGCTCATCCACCAGTTCGCCTGGATGGCGCTCCTGTTCGGCGGGTTCCTCATCGTCACCGGCGTCAAGATGCTGATCGTGGCGGATCAGAAGCCCGATATGGAAAACAATATCGTGCTGAAAGCCGTGCGACGGCGGTTCAGGCTCACCGAGACCTATCGCGGCAAGCACTTCTTCGTCCGTGAGAACGGCCTGCTCTATGCCACGCCGCTGTTTCTCGTGCTCGTGATGATCGAGTTCACGGATCTCGTCTTCGCCGTCGATTCCATCCCCGCGATCATCGCCATCACCACGGATCCGTTCATCGTCTACACCTCCAACGTCTTTGCCATCCTCGGCCTGCGCGCGCTCTACTTCGCGCTGGCCGGCATCGTGCCGCGCTTCATCTACCTGAAATACGGGCTGTCGTTGGTGCTGGTGGTGATCGGCTCCAAGATGATCGCCAACTACTTCTACGGCGGCAAGTTCGTGCCGACGGAGCTTGCGCTGCTGATCACGGTGGTGCTGATCGGCGGATCGATCGCCCTCTCGCTCATCCGCACGCGCGGCGCGCCACCCGCCGAGCCGCAGGTGCTGCCCACGGGCTGGGTGCCGGGCAGCCCGGCCATGCCGGCCGAGAAGCCCGCCGACGCGGAGTAGCCGATGCGCGCATTGTGGGCTGGCCAGCTTCCGTTGGGGCGCGCGTTCTGGGAATACGCGCTCATCTACGGCACGCTGGCCAGCCTGCTGGCCACGGGGTCAGCTCTCGCGCTCTTTGGCGCCGGGGTGCCGGCGGCAGCCGCGCTGGCGGTCCATTTTCTTGCGCTGCCCTATCTGCTGGTCGCGGTCGTGGGCGTCTATCGCAGCGCGGCCCGCTACACCGGCCCGCCGATATGGGCGCGGCTGGCGGAGGTCGCCGTCGTGCTGTGGGCGGGGATCATGGTCGTGGTCTGACCGTCCCGACGGCAGGCCGATCGCGTTCCGTCAGAAGCGCTCGGCCCTCAGCACCTGGGTGTCGGACACGCTCACGACGCCGATGTGCCGTTCGACAACGGCGAAGGCGGCTTCGAGCAGCATGTCCAGCCGCTCAGGGCGGATCAGGCAGATGACGGCGACCATGCCGCCAGCCCGCCCCACCTGGCCTTCGCGGCTCCACTGGCCCGAGCGCCCGGACCCGCCACTGACGGGCAGGACCGTGTAGCCAGTCACGCCAGCCTCGGTGAGCGCGTTGGTGAGCTGCCGTTCCATCACCGCCTCGATGATGATTTCCACGCGCTTGGCCTCATGCATCTTCATTGTCTTCAGTTCCCCATCACGGCGCCGGCCAGCATCATATAGAGCGGGATGCCGAGCGTCAGGTTGAACGGAAAGGTGATGCCCAGCGACAGCGTCAGCGACAGGGCCGGGTTTGCCTCGGGCAGCGCCACGCGCATGGCCGCGGGCACGGCGATATAGGAGGCGGACGCCCCCAGGACCATGAACAGCACCACGCCGCCGAGGGAAACCCCCAGCCCCAGGCCGGCGGCCAGGCCAAGCGCGGCGCCGACGAGCGGCATCAAGATGCCGAAGGCGACCACCCCGGGGGTGAGCACGCCGCGGCTGCCGCGCAACCCGCGGCCCGCCACCAGCCCCATGTCGAGCAGGAACAGGCACAACACCCCCTTGAACGGTTCGACGATGAAGCTGCTGATCTCCGCAAGGCCCTCCTCCCCCGTGATCCAGCCGATGGCGAAGGCGCCGAGCAGGAGGACGATGGAGCCGTTGAGCAGGATCTCGCGCCAGAGTTCGGCGCCCACGCGCTCGGTTCCGCCTCCGCGCCTGGCCACAAGCCACAGCGCCGACAGAATCGCCGGAGCCTCCATCGCCGCCGCCACCGCGACCATGTAGCTTTCGGCCGGAATACCGCGCCCGGCCAGAAGAGAGCTGGCGGCAACGAATGTCACGATCGAGATCGATCCATAGTGTCCGGCCACCGCAGCCGCGTCGGTGACCGACACCCGCGTCAGAAAACGCAGCAGGGCGAAGGCGATGAAAGGCAGGAGAAGCGAAAGCGCCACGCCCGCAAGCAGCGCCGCCACCAGCCGCGCATCGACGCCGTGGGCCGCCACGCCTGCGCCGCCCTTGAAGCCGATGGCGAACAGGAGATAGAGCGACAGCCCCTTGGCGATCGCTTCGGGAAAGCTGAGATCGGAGCGGGCCAGAGCCGCCACGAGCCCGAGCACGAAGCTGAGAATGATCGGCGAAACCAGATTGGCCCCCGCCAGCGCCAGGATACTGTCCATGCCCACTCCTTCAATGCCAGCGGGTTTATAGTCGAGAGTATCAGGGGCGAGAAGTCAGAAAGTCCTGCTGTGAACAATCGACTGCGATGCCGCCGCACGGCTGCAGGGCCAAGCCGGCGAAACGAAACCGCTGCCGGTAGCGCGCCGGGGTGACGCCGGTCAGGCGCTTGAACAGCCGCCGGAAGAAGGCCGGGTCATCGTAGCCCACGGCATGGGCGACGGCATCGGTGGCCTCGGCCGTCGTCTCCAGCATCTGCTTCGCCTCCTCGATACGCAGCGCCTGTATGTAATCGATAGGCGTGTAGCCGGTCGCCGACCGGAAGCGGCGCTTGAAGGTGCGGACGGGCAAGCCGGAAAGCTGCGTCACGCGGGCGACCGGGTTGGGCTCGGCGTAGTGCTCGGCAAGCCATTGCTGGCAGCGCGCGATCGTGGCGTCGTGATGGGCGGTCGGCCGACCCAACGCGGCGAAGGGGAGCTGGCCCTCGCTGTGATCGCCGATCAGGAAAACCTTGGCGATCCGCACAGCCTCCGCAGGGCCGCGGAAGCGCGTGACGAGATACAGGGCAAGATCGGTCCAGGATGCTGCACCGCCTGAGGTGATGATGCGATGCTCCGGCCCGGCGGGGCACAGGATCCGCTCCGCCCGCAGGTGCACGAGCGGGTAACACCTGGCGAAGATGCCGGCGACGCCCCAATGAGTCGTTGCATCGACGCCATCGAGCAGCCCGGCCTCGGCGAGGAAGACGGAACCGGTGCAGACCGAGCAGACGATCGCTCCCCGGTCGAATTGACGCCGCAGCCAGGCCGTCTCTTCGGGCCAGCGGCCGCGCGGGTCTTCCTCCGGCCTCAGCATCAGATCGGTGACGATGACGATGTCGGCGCGCCCCGCCCCGTCAAGGCTCTCTTCGGGGGCGATGGGCGGCCCGAAAGGCGAAGGATAGGGTGCCTTTGCGCGGGCCACGATCCGTGCATCGAGGCGCGCGGCCGCGGTCGCCTCGTGCGTCAACTGCTGCCAGGCGACGCCGACGGAGGCGAAGACTTCGTGCAGCCCGTAAAGCGTTGCCGGCGTCGTCTCGGGCAGGGCCAGCAATTGGATCCGTGCCACGGATCCGGTTCCCGTTTGCGCTTCCATGGCGCCTCTTTGGCACAAATGCCTCTTTCTTGTCCACTTCCGCACTTTTGCGGCGCCGCCAACGCGTCTACTCGCCGCCGACCCACAACCGGAAAGGAGAAGATGCGATGTCGGAGGCACAAATGCCCCAGACCCTGGACGAGACTGCTGCGGCGGCCTTCGCGGAGAAGGCCGGCGCCATGCTTGAGGCCGGCGCGGTCGCGGTCATGATGTCAATCGGCCACCGCCTGGGCCTGTTCGACCTGATGGCGGCGTTGCCGCCGTCGACCAGCGAGGCGATCGCCCAGCGGGCGGCGCTTTCGGAGCGCTATGTGCGCGAATGGCTGGCGGTGATGGTGACGGGCCGGATCGTCGCCTACCATCCCCAGACGAAGACCTATCACCTGCCGTCCGAACATGCTGCCTGCCTGACGCGCGGCGCGCAGCTCGGCAACCTTGCCGTCTACGCCCAAGCCGTCGCCATGATGGGACAAATGCAGGAGCGGCTCATCGCCTGCATGGAGACCGGCGAAGGCCTCGCCTATGGCGATTATCCCTGCTTTCATCAGATGATGGCGGAAGATAGCGGCCAGACCGTCGTGGCGCGGCTCTTCGATACCATCCTGCCGCTTGCCGAAGGGACTGCGGAACGGCTGGCGACGGGCATCGAGGTGCTCGATGCGGGCTGCGGGCGCGGAGCGGCGCTGATCGAGATGGCGCGGCGCTATCCGGCCAGCCGCTTCACCGGCTATGACCTTTGCGGCGATGCAATTGCCTTTGCCAAAGAGGCCGCGCGCAAGGCCGGGCTCGACAATATCCGCTTCGAGCAGCGCGATCTCACGGGATATGACGAGAAGGCGCGGTTCGATCTGATCACCAGCTTCGACGCCGTACACGACCAGAAGGATCCGCAGGCGCTGGCCCGCGGGCTCAAAGGCGCGCTCAGAGGGGGCGGCGTCTACCTGATGCAGGATATCGGCGGCTCGGCGCGGCTGGAAAACAACCTCGATTTCCCCTTCGCGCCCTTTCTCTATGCCGTCTCGCTCTGCCACTGCATGCCCGTTTCCCTCGGCCAGGGCGGCCTCGGGCTCGGCACGATGTGGGGATGGGAGACGGCGCAGTCGATACTCGATGCGGCCGGCTTCCGCTCGGTCGAGCGCCATGTCCTGCCGCACGACCCGATGAATGTCTGGTTTGTCGCCCGCGTGTAAGCGAGCCGATCTGTCCGACAGGGAAAGGAAAACAGCCATGAAGCAAGCAAGCGTGCATTCCGCAGAACGACCGAAGACCAAGGGAGCGGGGCTCGCAAGGCCGCTCGCCGCGGGCCTGATCGCCGCCGCGCTTTCCGGTGCCCCGGCGCTTGCCGACGACCTTGCGCAACGCGTGGACGCGGTGATCGACCGCTGGGTGAGCGCGGAGAAAATCGTCGGCGTGGTGGCGATGATCGCGCGGGATGGAGAGATCGTCTACCGCCGCGCCGCCGGCTATGCCGACCGCGAAGCCGGAATCGCCACCAAAGAAGACACGATCTTCCGCCATGCGTCCAATACCAAGGCGATCGTCTCGGCGGCCGCGCTGGCGCTGGTCGAAAGGGGCAAGCTGTCGCTCGACGACACGGTCGAAGAATGGCTGCCTTATTTCACGCCCCGGCTCGCCGACGGCAGCCGGCCCGACATCACCATCCGCCAGTTGATGACGCACACCTCCGGGCTCAGCTATGCCTTCCTCGAACCGGAAGGCAATGCCTACCGGCGCGAACGGATCCCGCAGGGGCTGGACGGCGCCAGGATGACGCTCGAGGAAAGCCTGCGCCGGCTCGCTTCGGTGCCGCTTTTCTACGTTCCCGGCACGGAGTGGCGCTATTCGCTTTCCACCGACGTCCTGGGCGCCGTGGTCGAAAAGGCGGCGGGCATGTCGCTGCCGGAGGCGGTGGCGCATTACGTGACCGGCCCGCTCGGCATGAGGAGCACCAGCTTCCTGGTCGCCGACAAGGCCCGGCTGGCGGCGGCCTACCGCGATGGCGAGTCCAGGGCCGTGCGCATGAACGAGGAGGAGGATGAACTCCCGCTCGGCGTGCCAGCATCGCCCGGTCGCGCGCTCGACCCGGCAGCCTATCCATCGGGCGGCGGCGGCATGAGCGGCACTGCGGAGGATTATTTGCGCTTTCTGGAGGCGCTCCGCACCGGCGGCGCGCCGATCCTTGCAGATGAATCGGCCGCGTTGTTCGCACAGCATGCAATCGGCGACCTGCGCGCCTGGACGGAGGGCGAAGGCTGGGGCTTCAGCCTGGCCGCCGCGGTGCTGCTTGACCCGCAAGCCGCGCGCACACCGCAAAATGCGGGAACCTGGCAATGGGGCGGCGTGTATGGCAGCCACTGGTTTGTGGATCCCGCGGACAAGCTCACGGTGGTGGTGCTGACCAACACCTCTGTCGCCGGCGTGATCGGCGAGTTCCCTGCCGAGCTTCGGGATGCGATCTACGCAGTGCGCAAGGGCGGCTGATCGTGCAGGCGGCGCTTCATCTGCCCCGCCGCCCGTCCTTGGCTTCGAAATAGCTGGACCGCGCACGGCCCCGGGGCGCGGTCCAGCGGCCATTACAGGCGGGGCGGGACCAGCCCTGCGTGTACCCTCTCCACCGGTTCGGACCGTCTGATGCGGTTGGCAGGAAGTGGCAGTTTTGTCCGGATGCGGTGTTGCGTCGACACCGTCGCGCCTCATCCGCCGGCCATGATGGCCGGCGGTGACGTGCCGCAGCGTCACGCCGCAATGCGCATTGAAGATCACAACGTTAGAGGACTTCCGATGGCCGGCCAGACACCTCCTCCCGTACCCGAGGGCTATCATTCCGTGAACCCATGGATCATCCCGAAAGGGGCGTCAGGTCTGATAAAGTTCCTTGAGCATGTCTTCTCGGCTGTCGAGACGAAAGAGGCACGCATTCCCGATCGTGACGGCCTGCTGATTCATTCCGAGGTGAGAATCGGCGACAGCGTCATCATGATATTCGATTCCAAGGAGGATTGGCCCCAAACGCCGTCCTTTCTGCAAGTCTATGTAGAGGATGCCGAATCCGTGCTCACGCGCGCCCGCAATGCCGGTGCCGAGGTTGTGACGGAGTTGTCGGACTTCATGTTCGGCGAGAAGATCGCCCGGTTTTTCGACCCCTGGGGAAACCTGTGGTGGGTCCATCAGCGTGCCGAGGAAGTCGATCAGGCCGCGGAGAGCGCGCGCGTGGAGCAGGAGATGGAGTCGTTCGACAGCGAAGCCACCGATTACGTGTACGACACGCTTATGCGAGCGATGCGGGATCTGCGCTCCAGATCGCGATGACGCTCACGCCGGCCCCGCTGATGGCCCGATCAGCGCTTTGCTCTTCGTCGCGAGGTTGCGGGCCGTCTGTGCCAACAGGGTGACGTCAATTCCCGTCGCGACGAAGAGCGCGCCAAGCTCCAGATAGCGCCGGGCCAGCGCCAGGTCGTAAGGATGCCCGGAGCCTTGCCCGCGGCGGCGATCCGGACCAGTGCATCCTGAACAGCCTCCTGCACCTCCGGGTGCCCCGGATTGCCCATATGACCCATGCTGGCCGCCAGATCGGACGGTCCGACGAAAACGCCGTCTACATGGTCCACCGCCAGGATTGCGTCCAGATTGGCCAGGGCCTCGACGGTCTCGACCTGCAGAAGCAGGCAGATCTCGTGATTTGCCGTGTGCAGATAATCCGGGATTGCGGCAAAGCGCGACGCCCGCGCCAGAGCCGAGCCGACCCCGCGCAGGCCTTCGGGCGGGTACCGGCAGGCTCGCACCATCTCGCGCGCCTGATCGGCGGTGTCAATCATCGGGATCAGCAAGGTCTGCGCGCCGACGTCTAGCACCTGCTTGATGAGCCAGGCCTCGCCAATCGGCAGCCGCACCACCGGATGACTTTCCGACGGCCCCACCACCTGCAGCTGGTCGCGAAGGCTGCGGATGTCGTTGGGCGCGTGTTCGCCGTCGATCAGCAGCCAGTCGAAGCCGGCGGTGGTCATGATCTCGGCGGTACTGGCGTCGGCCAGGCCGACCCAGCAGCCGATCTGCGGCCTGCCCTCACGCAGGGCCTGTTTGAAAGCGTTTTTTGGAGCCGGCATTCAAAACCTCAAGCAAAGCTGACGGAAACCGCGCCGAACAGCCCGAAATCGGCGTCGATCCTCGTGCCCGAGGGGCATTCGACCGGGCGGATGAAGCTGCCCGACAGGATCACCTGGCCGGGTTCGATGCTTTGGCCGTATTGGGCCATGCGCCGGGCCAGCCAGACCACGCTTTCCACCGGATCGTTCAGCACCCCGGCGCCCAGGCCGGTTTCCTCGATCTGGCCATTGCGCAATGCCAGCGCCCCCACCCAGCGCAGATCGAAGGCATCGACCGCATGTTTCTGCGGGCCCAGCACGATGCCGGCATTGGCCGCGTTGTCGCTGATCGTATCGAATACGGTGCGCGGCTTTCCGGTTTCGGGGTCGGCCCGCTGGATGCGCGTGTCGAGGATCTCGATCGCGGGCGACACGTGGCCGGTAGCGGCAATCACCTCTTTTCGGGTGACCGTTTCGCCTCCCACGGCGGCCTTCATCACAAAGGCGATTTCCACCTCGATCCGGGGCTGGATGAACCGCCCCCGCGGCACCGTGGCGCCATCGTCGAACGCCATGTCGTCAAACAGGATGCCGCTGTCGGGGACGTCGATTTTCAGTGCAGACTGCATCGCCTTCGACGTCAGTCCGATCTTCCAGCCAATCACCCTGCGGCCTTCGGCCAGTTTGGCGCGATAGATGGCCTTCTGCACCCGATAGGCATCGTCCATGCCCATCTCGGGATGGCGCAGCGACAGAAGGCCGATCTGGCTGCGGCTCTTCTCGGCAGCCAGCAGATCGCCGGCGGCGCGGGCGTGATCTTCCGGCGTCATAGCACTTCGTCCTCGATGCCGTTGCGCAACACTCCGATCCCCGCGACTTCCACCTCGACCACATCACCGGGCTTGAGGTATCTGGGCGGGTCGTACCGCGCGCCGGCGCCGGTGGGCGTGCCGGTGACGATGATGTCGCCCGGCAGCAAGGTCATGAAGGTCGAGATATATTCGATCTGGCGGCGGATCGGGAACAGCATCCGGCTGAGATAGTCGTCCTGGCGCACCTCGCCGTTCACCCGCGTGAGGATCCGCGCCTCATCCAGCTGCGCCGCATCGGTGAACGGCACGAGCCAGGGGCCGAGCGAGCCGGATTTGTCCCAGTTCTTGCCCTGGGTGACGTTGAACTTGGCATGGCGCACCCAGTCGCGGATGGTGCCTTCGTTGCACAAGGTCAGCGCGGCGATGTGATCATAGGCGTCGTCCTGCGCGATGCGGCGGCCCGCCTTGCCGATAATGACGGCCACCTCGCCTTCGTAGTCCAGCGTGTGGCTTTCCGGCGGGCGCACCAGGTTCTGCTCGTGGCCGGCAAAGCCGCTGAGGAACCGCGGGAACAGCGACATATGTTTCGGCTGCTCGCTGCCATCCTTGTATTCCGCGTTGCGGTCGGGAAAGTTCACGCCGACGCAGAGCAGCCGGACGGCGTTGGGCAGCGGGATCTGATAGGCGAACTCCCGATGCGTCACGTCCCTGCCCTCGGCGGCTCTGCCAAGCGCCGCAAGGCCGCCATCGCGGATCGCGTCGAGCAGCGTCGGCCACTGCGGGAACGCGCTGTTGAGGGCGATCATGCCAGCATCGGCGACCGCGCCGTAGAAACTTTCGCCATTGGCGGTGTAGGTTGCAAAACGCATCGCGTCACTCCTCGCTGTCGAGATCAGGCCGGTATTCACGCCACAGCTATGAGTTCTGGAGCGCAAGCACGGGGTTTCCTACGGCGCGATGATGGGGCTGGCCTGGATGGTGGACGCCTTGGTGTCCACGCCGACGAATTGCGTTCCGTGCTTGAACCAGCTTTCCGGCGCAGGCGCGCCCCAGAGGGTCTGGCGCTGCGGGTCCTTCAGGTCCCATTTGATCGGCTCCAGATCGGGATCGACCGTCTGATAATCCGAGCAATAGATCTCGATGCGGTGGCCGTCGGGATCGAGGATATAAAGGAAGAAGGCATTGGAAATGCCGTGCCGACCGGGGCCGCGTTCGACGTTCTTCACGTAACCGGTTGTCGCCATCAGATCGAGCAGGTCGATGATATTGAGCGGCGTCGGCACCCAGAACGCGACATGGTGCATGCGCGGGCCGGTCCCATTGGTGAAGGCCATGTCGTGCACACCGCCTTTGCGGTGCATCCAGGCCGCCCAGATCTTCTTGCTTTCCGCCTCTTCGGTATATTCCGTCACGCGGAAGCCGAAATCGCTGTAAAAGGCTACCGAGGCGTCCACATCGTGGCTGAAGCAGTTGAAGTGGTCGATGCGCAGGGGCTTGACCCCGCGATAAAGTGCGTATTTCTGGTGTATCGGCTCCAGCCGGTCCATCTTGTGATAGAATTCCAGCGGAATGCCCATATTGTCGGAGGTCAGCAGCGTGCGGCCCTGATAGGGGCGTTCCACCCAGGAGGTCGGGCGGCCTTTGGACTGGAAATAGGCTTCGGCCCGGTCGAGATCCTCCTCGCCGAAGGTCTTGAAGCCCATCACCTCGACGGTGCCGGGCTGCTCGGATTTTTGCAGGATGACGCAGTGATGCCCGCGCTCCTCCATCGCCCGCAGATAGACGTGGCTATCGCTTTCGTCGGTAATCTGAAAGCCCAGGATCTCGGCATAGAACTTTTTCGAAGCCGCCAGATCGCTCACGTTCAGACAGACATGACTGAGACGGATCGTATTGAAAGCGGGATGGAGATTCGGAGCGGGGACGGGCATGAATTCCTCCTCTAAGCGGCGAAACGGACGTCTCCGACCGGCTCCCGAACTCGGCGGATAAGCGGTCGCGACGTCGTGTTCGGCGGTGCGTTTGGTTCGGGCGCGCCTACTTGGTTCCGTGCTTCAGGCGCCCAGGCGCATGATCTTGTGCGCGCCGGTGGCGAAGCCGATGTTTTTTTGCTCCATGTAGAACTCGAAGGACCAATCGCCTCCGTCGCGGCCGATGCCGCTGGCCTTGACCCCGCCGAAGGGGGTGGGCAGGTGCCGCACGTTCTCCGAGTTCACCCAGATCATGCCAGCCTCCAGCCGATCGGTGAAGCGCAGGGCGCGGGTCAGATCGTTGGTCCAGACATAGCCGGTCAGGCCGTATTGCGTATCATTGGCGATCTTCAGCGCCTCCTCCTCGGTCGAGAAGGGAATCGAAGTCAGCACCGGCCCGAAGATTTCCTCGCGGGCAATCCGCATGTCGTTATTGGCGTTTGTGAACAGCGTCGGGCGGACGAAATAGCCTTCGTCGCCGGCCTTCACACCGCCGGCCGCGACGGTTGCGCCGTCTTCCCTGGCGATGTCGAAATAGGAGGTCACCTTGTTGTAGTGATCTTCGGTCACCAGCGGGCCGATCTCGGTCGCCGGGTCCAGCGGGTGACCGACCTTGATGTTGTTCACGCGCTCGACGAGCTTCGCCTCGAATTCCTCGCGGATCGTGTCCTGCACGAGCAGACGCGAGGACGAGGTGCAGCGCTCGCCATTGATCGAATAGATCATGAAGATCACCGCATCGAGCGCCCGGTCGAGATCGGCGTCTTCAAAGACGATGACGGGGTTCTTGCCACCCAGTTCCAGGTGATTGCGCTTATGGGTATCGGCGCCCTGCTTGACGATCATGCTGCCGGTACGGCTTTCCCCGACAAAGGCGATTGCCTTGATCAGCGGATGTTCGCACAGCGCCTTGCCGGCATCCGGGCCAAAGCCGTTGACCGTATTCAGCACGCCTTTGGGCAGCCCCGCCTCTTCGGCGATCTCCACCAGCAGACGGGCGCTCAGCGGAGAATCCTCCGCCGGCTTGTGCACCACGGTGCAGCCCGCGGCCAGGGCCGGCGCGATCTTCCAGGTGGACAGCATGAACGGCGTGTTCCACGGCGTGATGACGCCGACCGGGCCGATGGGAACACGGGTCGTGACATTCATCAAGGTGGGCGACCTCAGATGCTGCCCATCGCGGGCCTGCACCACCTTTTCCGCGAAGAAGCGGAAATTCTCGGCCCCGCGCAGCGCCGCCTTGGACATGAAACGCAAGGTCTGCCCGGTATCCCAGCACTCGCACAGGGCGATTTCCTCCGCCCGCGCCTCGATTGCCTCGGCAACGTCGATCAGGATCTTCTTTCGCTCGAGCGCGGGCATGTCGCGCCAGGCCGGGAACGCCTCCGAGGCGGCCCTGGCCGCCGCGTCGATGTCATCCGCCGCGCCATGGGCCACATCGCAGATGGCGGATCGGTCCACCGGCGAGATCGACTGGAACACGCCCTTCGCGCCGCCGCGATCCTCGCCCGCGATCCGGTTCTTGATCCCGGTCTCCCTGAAGCGCGCCAGATAGCCATCCAGTTTTTCCAGGTTATCGGAAAGTTCGCTCATTCAAGCCTCCAGGTGATCGCGGATCGTGCCGGCTTTGGGAGACAGCTCCGGGTCGATGTCTCGCATTTCAAGTGACAGGGCGATGGAATGCCGCGCCATCGCGGGCTCCAGAAAGGCGCGCGCCGCGTCGAATATCCGCTGTGTCGCATCCTGCCTTTGCACCGCGGGGCGCCCGCCACGCAGCCGGATCGAAATGTCCACGAAGCCATGCTTCGGGTCGCCATCAGCGATTGCGCAATGGTCCGCCCGCATCGCACGAACCCGGACCCCCGCCATGACAAAGATGTCTATCGCCACCGCCGTGGCACGGATTTCCTCGCACAAGCCGCTGATATCGACAGTCTGCTCCAGATTGGCGGAGTATTCGATCTGTATATGCGGCATACCGCTTCCAAACTCGGAGGCACAGGATTTAGTTGCGATGTTAATCAAATTCGGCTTGCGCCGTCAAGCAAGAAATTTAACATCGCAAGGAACCGCATTGACTGTCGCCGCTGGCGAAATGGGTGAACGCGAGACTGCCTTCTGTCATGCGATCGCCGTTCACCGACGGCTATCCGCCTCGATTCTTCCTGCACTGGTGAACAGGCCGTTCGGGGTACTTTTGCCCACGTCACGGCCGCCAGCCCGCCACGACCATCGCAGGGGCATCCTCGTCCCGCTCGCTGGACGGTGCGTCTCATGGCGCCGCGTATTCTGCCCGCGATCCTGAAACTAGAATAGCCGGGCGATACGACTGGAATGGGGAGTTCAGGACATGGACAGGGAACGCCTTGGCGCATGGGCAGGCATTCTTTCGGGCATCGGACTGGCTGGGGAGGCTGCATTTTTTATGCTCAGCGGCTGGTCCGCCGAGGCGTTTTCCTCCTTCGACGGCGCCATCGGCATCCTGCGCGAAGGCGGCCACTTCCTGCGCCTTGCCGTCGTCTTCGGCATCTTCAACCTTGCGCTCCTGGCGCTCTTCTTCGCCGGCCTTGCGGAGCGCTTCGACCGCAAGGCGCCAGCGCTGGGCGGCGCCGTTCTCTATCTCGGCCTGGTCGGCGTCGCGGCCCATTCCATCGTGCCCATCGGCTTTTATAGCGGCGTGCCCTTGTTTCAGGACCTTGCAGGCAGACCGGATGCCGCCGTCCTCTGGAAGGGATTCAAGATGCTTCTGGATGTCGCGCAGGGGGCCGGCCTTTTCTTCATGGGGCTTTCCATGATCGCTGCGGGCATCGGCTCATGGACCCACCGCCTGCTGCCGGCGGGACTGGGCGTCGTCGCGATCCTTGCGGGCGCCATGAGCGTCCTCACCCCACTCGCCTTCGGCACCTTCCTGATGCCCGCTGCCGGATTGTTCGCGATGGGGGGAATTCTTCTGTCGATCCTGTTCCGATTCTGGGGCGGGCTGGCGCTTCTTCGGCCAGCGGAACCGTAAGGGCGCCGATGCAACGAAGGCTCGGGTTTGAAGATCCGGCGGACGGAATGACAGCTCCGCATCCCACCGCCTCGGCACCGCCGGAACCTGCCGCGCATGCGGGCGGCCAACGGCGCCGGACTCTCACAGTGCTGGCGCTCGCAACCGCCTTCGGCAGCGCCGGCCTTGCGGCCGGAGGAACGGCGGGCGGGCTTCTCGCCGTCGAGATCACGGGCACACAGGCCGTGGCGGGACTTCCGATCGGAGCCCTCATCATCGGCCAGGCGCTTTCCGCGATCCTCATGGCGGTCTTGACGCACCGGAGCGGACGCGGCCGGAGCCTGGCCATCGGCTATCTGCTGGGGATTGCCGGCGCAGCCATTGTCGCCCTGGCAGCCGTCACGGGCAGCCTTTTTGTTCTCCTCGTCGGCTCCTTGCTCCTGGGCGGCGGCAACAGCGCCGTTTTCCTCGCGCGCTATGCGGCGGCCGAGATCGGCGGCGAGGCCGTGCGGGGAAAGGCGATCGGAGCCGTGCTTTTTGCCGCCTCCATTGGCGCCATCGCCAGCCCCAACCTTCTGGGGCCCAGCAGCCAACTCGCAACGGTCCTGAACCTGCCGGCATTGACCGGGCTTTATCTGGTCGCGATCTTGTGCTTTTCCGCTGCCGGGCTGCTCTTGGCCGTGGCCTCCCTGCGACCGCGCTCCCATGGGCAAGCCGGCGCTGCACTCCTTGGTCAGCGTACTGCGCAGGCCGTCTCGTCGAGGCAGATCGTCTCCGGCCTCGGCCAGGGATCGGCATGGACCTGCCTCCTCCTGCTCGCCATCGTCAACCTCGTGATGGTCGCCGTCATGGCGATCGCGCCGATCCAGCTCGATCGTCATGGCACGGATCTGAACACCGTCGGTCTTGTCGTCGCCATCCACGTTGCCGGCATGTTTCTCCCCTCGCCGCTGTCGGGCTGGCTTGCCGACCGCATCGGCGCATGGGCCGTTGCCAGGGCGGGCGCCCTTTCCATCACCGCCGCCATGGTGACGGGCATCCTGCTCGACATGGACGATGTTCTTGCCATGTCGGCCATGCTGTTCCTGCTCGGAGTGGGATGGAATCTCGGCATCGTCGGCGGCAGCGCACTTCTGGTGACCTCGGTTCCCTCTTCGGTCCGCCCGTCCGCCGAGGGCATCGGCGAGGTCGCCATGGGACTGGCCGCTGGCACGGGTGCAGCTCTCGCCGGGCCGGTCGTCCTTGCCGGTGGCTTTGCGGCACTTTGCGCAATGGGCGCCTTGATGGCAGCCACTGCGGCTATGCTGCCCTTCCTCGCCAGCGGCTATCGCCACGTCAAGCGCCGCTCATGAAGCGCAAGGGACCGGCGGCGCGCGCCGGCGTGCGGCCGCTGACCATGCTCAGTGCCGGGCCCAGGCGGCCTCCTCACCCTGCGGAGGCTTGCCAGACATTGCACTGGGGAGTTCGGCCGCGAGGAAATCCACGAAGACGCGGACGGATGGCAGCAGGTCGCGCCGCGAGGGCATGAGCAGTGTGATGTTGACTCCGCATTCTGTCCAATTCGGCAGCACGCGCTCAAGCGCGCCGGCGGTGAGATCTCGCCGGCATATGAAGGCGGGGAGCGAAGCGATGCCGAGACCGGCCTTTGCGGCCGAAAGGAGGGTCATGAGGTCATCGGTGTGCAGGACCGGCTTGAAGGAGACGGCGGACATCCCCTCCGAACCATCGGTGAGGCGCCACATGGGCTCGGCGTCGCCACTGCCAAAGGCAAGGCCGGCGTGAGATCTCAAGTCCTCAGGTGCGGCCAGCGGCGGCGCACTCTCAAGGTACGCCGGACTTGCCACAAGCCAGCGCGGCGAGAACAGCAAGCGACGCTGAATCAGGCCGGAGTCGGGCAGATCGCCGGCATGGGCGCGGATGGCGACATCGATATTCTCGTTCACGAGATCGACATGCCTGTTGGTTGCGTACTCAACGAGATGAACCTTGGGGAATTGCACGAGAAACCGCGGCAACAGGGTCGCCAAGGCGAACTGTGCGATTGCGGTCGAGCAGGAAAACCGCACTTTGCCCATGGGCTCCGTATGGCGGCGGCGGATCGCGTGCTCACCTGCTTCCGCTTCAATGACGGCGGCAAGCGCATGGCGGTAGAATTCCCTACCGGCGTCGGTAACCGTGAACTGCCGCGAAGTGCGCTGGATGAGACGCGCGCCGAGCTGGCTTTCGAGAAGGATGACGCGCCGGCTGAGCGTGGATTTGGGAACATTGAGAGCCCGTGCCGCTGACGCGAAACCGTCATGGTCAACGACTTGGACGAAATAATAAAGATCGTTCAGGTTCAGCATGCTGCCTCATCGTCCCAGGCCATGGACGACAAGCCGCATTTCTACTTGCTTTCGCATACGTCGTCCAGGGTCGCAGCGATGCTGCCATGCCACAGCCCATGTGGCGCGCGCCGCGCCGGGCCTCGCGAAGCATCGACGACGAACAGGCCGTGTTTCCCTTGCCAGCGATAGACCGCCCATGCCCGCGAAGGACGCCGGATCATTCCCACTCGATCGTCTTTAAAATCAGCTAGAGCCTCGCTCTGTCCGTCAGAAAAGCTATGGCGTTGTTCTTGAATGCGCCCGCGTTACCGAATCTGAGTTAGGAGAATAAACAGCGGCCAGCATCGGCCGCGCCAAATGTGCTTGTACTGCCGTCCTTGATCACCGGAGCGCAGGAAAGCTCAAGACGCGGGCGGCTTCCTTGAGATATTGCAGATAAGTCTGCTTGTTAGCCACGCCATCCTCACGTGGTGCAACAAGACATAGCGTAGCAACACATTTGCGTTCCGCGTCGGTTACAGGAACGGCAAAACAGTGGGTGAAGCTGTCCACAATGCTGTTGAAGGTAAAGTCCCCCCTGGCCGTAGCATCTCTTACCTGCTGCAGGAAATCCGCCGGATCGAGCCAGCCTCCATCTGGCAATTGAAAATCCTCAGCAGGGATGAAATCGAGGATTTCCTGATCGCTCATATGCCCAACCAGCAGGCGCCCTGATGCGGTCCACGGAATCGGTACGGACTGTCCAGTATCAGATGAGATGCGAAATGGTCGTGCGCCCTCTTTCATTCGCACGACCGTGTATTTGTTACCGTCAAGCATACAGAATTGCGCGGTTTCACGAGTCTTCCTGGCAACAGTCTCCAGTGCCACCTCGCACTCTCGCGTGAAGTCGAACTGCGCCTCGTAAGCCGCCCCGAGAAAATAGAGTTTCCGGCCCAGAAAGACCCGACCGTCGGCCCCGACAAATTCCAGGATCTCGTTGCGCAGGAGCAGGTTCACCAGCTCATAGACCGACGATCGTGGAGCACCGATCTGAACGGCGATCTCATTGGGGCGCATCGGTGCTTTGTGGTTGCGCAGAAAATCGAGAATCTCAAAGGCACGATCGAGGCCGCGGGCACGCTTTGCGGTGGCAGTCGTTTCTACAACGTCCAAGGGTCCGGTCTCCTTCGCTTCGGGCCTCGTTCTTCTTCTGAACTCCCGCCCCGTGTCAATTCTCAACCTCTGCCCTTTGAAAGGCATGTCCCCAGAGTCGGCGGCAGCCACTTGCAGAGAAGACAAAAGGCGGTAGTATGATCTTCCATTATATAGATCATATGCACAATATAATGGACACATCAAGCAGCGACGTCCAAAGCGCTGTGCTTGTCACCAAGGGAGAGAACCATGAAACTATTGCATCTGAAGGATGCGGCGCGCCGCCACCTGCTTCTGGGCGCGGCTGCCATATCGATAGTGTTCGCCGGGGCTGGATCAGCCTTTGCCGCTGCCAATTGCATGACGGGAGAGCGGCAAGCGCCTTACACGATCGGTTGGGCCAATATCTATTCCGTTCCGACATGGATGAAGCAGACCGAAGGCACCATTGCTGCCGAAGTGGAACGGCTTAAGAAAGAAGGGCTGGTTGATGATCTGATGATCACCGACGCCCAAGGCAATGCTCAGACGCAGATCCAGCACATCCAGTCGATGATTGATGCGGATGTCGACGCTATCGTCGTCATTGCCGGCTCATCCAACGCGCTTGATCGGGTGATTTCGGACGCCTGCGACAAAGGCATCGCCGTGGTAAACTTTGACAGCCTTGTAAACACTGACAAGGTCACAGCGAAGATCAACACCGATTCAAACGAATGGGGCGCGGCAGCTGCCCAGTGGATGGCCGATCAGCTGGGCGGCGAAGGCAAGATCATCATCATGAATGGCCCCGCCGGTATCTCCGTGAGCGATGATCGCCGCAAGGGTGCGCAGCCGGTATTGGACGCCAATCCCGGCATCGAAATCCTGACCGAAACCAACACCGAATACAATGTCGCCCCGGCACAGGAGGCAATGACCAGCCTGCTGTTTGCCAATCCGGAAATTGACGGCGTTCTTTCGCTTGGCGGCGCCCTTTCAGCCGGTTCCGTTCTTGCTTTCGACCGCCAGGGCCGTCAGCAGGTGCCGACCACCGGCGAGAATGCGCGTCAGTTCCTGGAGCTCTGGAAAGAAAAAGGACTGAAAGGCTGGGCGACCATGCAGCCGAACTGGCTGGGGGCTCTGTCCGTTTATGCCGCCGTTCAGGCTCTTGAAGGCAAGGACGTACCGGCTTTCGTAAAGGTGCCTCTGCCCGTCATCAATGACGAGAATATTGACGGTTATCTCGCGCGTGCCGACCAGTTCCCGGCTGACGGCTATATCTACTCTGACTACGACCGCGCCCTCTTTGACAAGCTGCTGGCGCAGTAAGACGAGAAGGTCGTTGTTGATGACGAAGGCCAACCCCCTGCTTGAAGCCAGGCAGGTGTTCAAGGGGTTTTTCGGCAATCCGGTGCTCAAGGGCGTAAGCATCGCCCTTGAGCCTGGACGCGTTCACGCTCTTCTTGGCGAAAACGGCGCTGGAAAATCGACGCTGATCAATCTGCTCTCGGGCGCTCTACAGCCTGACACGGGCGATATCGTCGTTGACGGCCAACCCGTCTCGCGTTTCAGCCCTGCTGCTGCGCGCAAGGCGGGTATAGCCGTCGTTCAACAGGAGCTGAGCCTTGCCGCCGAGCTTTCCATCGCCGAGAATATCGGTCTTGGCGCTCTGCCGCGGCGCTTTGGGATCATAGACTATAACGCGCTTTGCGCTTCCGCTGCGGAAGTCTGCAAGCGGGTCGGCCTGACCGAGCCGCTCGATATGCCCGTCGGCGATCTTTCGCTTGGCCGTCGGCAGATGGTGGAAATCGCCAAAGCGCTTTTCCGCAGGCCCCGCGTGCTCATTCTGGATGAGCCGACTTCGTCCCTGTCGGCGCATGAGGCGGGTATTTTGGCGGGCCTCATCCGCAAACTGCGCGATGAAGGTATCGCACTCCTCTATATTTCCCACCGCCTCAACGAGGTCCAGGCGCTGTGTTCGCATGTGACGGTGCTGAAAGATGGCGTTGTCACCGCCGATCAGCCGTTGGCCGGCGTCGATAATGAAGGTCTCGTGCGCCTGATGGTTGGCCGGGATGCAGGCGATCTTTTCCCCGCCCGGCAGGACAGTCTGACAGGTGCCGAACTCATCCATGTGAAGAGATTTTCCGCAGGCACTGCCCTCGATGTCGACTTCCAGGCTTCCGCCGGCGAGATTGTCGGTATTGGCGGTCTCGTGGGACAAGGGCAGGAGGATTTTCTGCTCGGCCTTTACGGTGCCATACCTGCTTCCGCCGAAAGGGCGGAGATTTCCGGAAGCAACCGCCCGTTCAAAAGCGTAGAGGCAGCCAACGAGGCTGGCCTTGCCTATGTGCCCGCCGACCGCAAGCATGAGGGGCTCGTTCTCCCTCATACCATCGCATCCAACCTGCTTCTGCCCTCGCTAGGCAAACTGGTGAAGCACGGTCTGCGCGACCGTACCGCCGAGCGCGACTTGGTCGCCGATCTCGCTAAAAGGCTCACGATCAAAGGCGATGTGGACCGCCCAGTTCAGGCTCTCTCCGGCGGCAACCAGCAAAAGGTGGCCTTGGCGAAATGGCTGCCGCTCAATCCTTCCGTGCTCCTGCTCAACGACCCGACCCGAGGCGTCGATATCGAGACCAAGCGCGAGATCTATCTCATGCTGCAATCCTTCGCCCGCGAAGGGAAGCTGGTCATTCTCCTCAGTTCCGACACGCCCGAGCTCGTCCATCTTTGCGATCGTGTTGCCGTGTTCCGCGAGGGGCGGGTCGTGGCCACGCTGCCACACCCTGAGATCTCCGAAGAAGCGATTGTCGGCGCCGCCATGGGCGTCTTGGCAAAAGGAGCAGCGGCATGAATGCCACCACCGTTCCGGCTAACCTCTATGCCGCGGTCCAGAAGCGGCGTAATCGCGGCCTGGCGGGCCTCTATCTGGTCGTGGCCGCATTTCTTGTGGTCTACGCTGTCCTGTTTCCTGGCCTTCTCAGCGTTGGCGGTTTCTCCAAGTTCACCCAGAACTGGTTTCCGCTTGCGCTCGTCACCATGGCGCAGGCCCTGATGATGCTGAATGGCGGCATCTCGCTCGCCATTGGACCATTGGTCAGCTTGGGCGCGGTCATCGCTGCCGTCACCATGGGTGGGACGCTTGGCGCCCTGGGTGGGCTGCTTGCGGTCTCGGCCACCGGTCTTTTCATCGGCGCGGTGACCGGCGGCATCGTCGCCTATCTGCGCCTGCCGGCCATCATCGTCACGCTGGCTGGCTCGTTCATCATCACCGGCGTCGCTCTTATCCTTCTGCCACGTCCGGGCGGGTACGTCCCTGAATGGTTTTCCGATCTGCTCGCCGGCCACACGCCGGTCGCCTTCGGCCTTCTGGTCCTGCTTCTGATCGGGTGGAAACTCTATCTTGCAACACCGCTCGGCGTTGGCATTTACGCGGCCGGCAACAATCCAGTCGGCGCGTTTCGTTCGGGCGTTCCCGTCGAGCGGGTCAAGGTGTTCGCCTTCGCGCTGTCGGGGCTGCTTGCCATGCTTGCCGGCCTTTTTGTGGCCGCACAAACCGGATCGGGCGATCCCGTCATAGGAACGCCGTTCACGCTCAACTCCATCGCCGGCGCAGTGCTTGGCGGTGTCGCGTTCCTTGGTGGCAAGGGCACGATGCGCGGCGTCATCTGCGGGAGCCTGCTGCTCTCGGTCATGATCAACGTCATGTTCTTCCTGGGCTTCCCTCCGGTCGCCCAGTATGTGGCGCAAGGCCTCATCATCGTCGGCGCCGTTGCGATCCCGCAATTGACCAGCCAGTGGAGGACAAGGCCTTGAACACCGTCAAAGCAGTCTTCCGCAATCCGCCACTTCTGACGCTGATCCTGGTGATACTGGTCTGGATCGTTGCCAGCCTCACGCTGCGCGGTTTCGGGGCCTATGGTCATCTGCGCTATCTTCTCGAGCTTTCGGCAGTCATTGGCATCGCCGCCGCCGGGCAGACGCTGGTGATCCTCATGGGAGGTATCGACCTTTCCGTCGGGGCGGTTATCACGGTCACGGCAATTCTTCTTCCTCTCATTTCACCAGACTCCGACCCCAGCGGGCTCGCCGGCATCGTGCTAACGCTAGGCATCGCCTCCGGCATCGGCCTTTTGAATGGCGTCGGCGCTGCCTATCTCAAGGTGCCACCCATAATCATGACACTGGCAATGGCAACCTTCCTCCAGGGCATGCTGGTCATCATTGCAGGCGGCAGTGCCGTCTCGGTGACCAACGCCTCCGTCGTCTGGCTTGGGCAGGCACGTCCGTTCGGTGTCCCGGCAGGCGTTCTTCTGTGGCTCTTCGTTTCCATTGCAATGCTCGTCATCATCCATCGCATGCCGGCCGGAGCGCGTTTCCTGGCACTTGGCGCGAACCCCCTCGCCGCCCGTTTGTCAGGCATAAGCGTCAGGCGCGACACGCTGTTTCTGTTCACGCTCTCGGGTTTCTTCGCCGGTCTTGCGGGCATCCTGATCCTCGGCATGAACCGTCAGGGCTATGTCGGAATCGGCGATCCCTACCTGCTCACATCAATCGCCGCCGTGGTTCTCGGCGGCACCTCTATTCTCGGTGGGCGTGGCACTTATGCAGGCACGATCCCCGGCGCCATTCTGCTCGTCACCACCACGGCGCTGATCACCGTCGTCAATGCCTCGCCCGGTTGGCGCTCGATCATGTTCGGCTCGCTCATTCTGGCACTGCTCCTGATCTCGGGTCGGGAGGCGCGGCGATGAATCCTGCCTATACGGGCCCGGTCATCGACCCGCACCACCATCTCTGGGATCTTTCGCTTGGTCGGCATCCGTGGCTTGCGTCACCGGTAGCCGGTCAGGACGAGATGGTGCATGGCAGCATCGCTTCGATCCGGCGCGACTATGGCGTGAGCGAATATCTGCGGGACACTTCCCGGCAGAACATCGTCGCTACTGTTCACGTCGAAGCCGGCTGGTCGGATGATTTCCCGCTGGAGGAGACACGCTGGCTCGACAGCCTCGACAAGCGTTCCGGTGTCGCAGCACGTTATGTGGCGCGGGTGCCCCTTTCAAGCAAAAACACGCCGCGGCTGCTTGAACTGGAGGCTGCGAACTCCGCTGTTGTCGGCATTCGCGACATCGTCAGCTGGCACCCCGACCCGGCAAAAAGCTTTGTACCCCGCGAGGACATGATGAGTGACCCGCGCTGGCGCGAGGGCCTTTCCAATGCGACCGCGCTCGGCCTCAGTTTCGATCTGATGCTTTATCCCTGGCAGATGGGGGAGGCGCTCAGCCTTGCTGCCGGTTTTCCCGACACCCAATTCGTGCTCAACCATTGCGGCAGCCCGGCAGACCGCAGCACGGACGGCATGGCGCTCTGGCGCAAGGGTCTGGCAGAGCTGTCCAGCGCTCCCAATATTGCGATCAAGATTTCCAATCCCGTAGCGTACGATCCCGACTGGACGATCGACAGCCTGCGCATGGTGATCGATCACTGCATCGGCTGCTTCGGTCCGGAACGTGCGATGTTCGCCAGCGATCTTCCCGTTGCTGGCATTCATGCAGATTTCAATGCGCTTTACGATGGGTTCAGAACCATCGCCACCAGCTACTCGCGCGATGAGCAGGAAGCCCTGTTCTTCTCAACGGCAAGCCGTATCTATCGTCTCGGCCTGCCGTCTTCGCAAAGATCACAGGATTCTTCCCATGTCTGACGCCACGCTCACCACAGCAGGCGATCCCGTCATTGACGACCGTATTCGTGGGTTTCCCTCGGGCCACCCGCCCCTGCCTCTCAGCGCCATCGCCGACAGGGGATGGAAGCCCTTCGACGGCAACATGTCACTGCCGTTGATCTCGCTCGATGAGGCCGCTTTCGCCAGCAATATCACGCTGATGATGACTTACGTTCGTGAGCAGGGAGTGAAGATTGCGCCGCATGCGAAGACACCGATGTCACCAGCCATTGCCGGGCGCCTTGTGCAGGCGGGGGCATGGGGTGTCACCGTCGCCGATATCCGGCAGGCGTCGGTCATGCTCAGGGCAGGCTTCCGCCGCCTTATTCTTGCAAACGAAATCGGCGGGCCCGCAGCCGCCCGGCGGCTCGCACGTCTGTTTTCCGCCTATCCCGACGCAGATGCCTCGGTCTTCGTCGACTCACATGACATGCTGGATGCGCTTGCCGCTGCTTGGTCGTCTTCAGCTGATCTTCCGCCGCTCGGGCTTCTGGTCGAGTTGGGT
The DNA here is from genome assembly GCF_036621415.1 of Nitratireductor thuwali. Taxonomy (NCBI): domain Bacteria; kingdom Pseudomonadati; phylum Pseudomonadota; class Alphaproteobacteria; order Hyphomicrobiales; family Phyllobacteriaceae; genus Nitratireductor; species Nitratireductor thuwali. The sequence continues at coordinate 3,242,399 of NZ_CP030941.1, read as the reverse complement.
GCCGCTCGCGCCGGGGTCCGGTCCAGTGGCACCGCCCTTCAACTCGCTCTGGCCGTTCTCGAACGCGAAACGGCAAACTTCCGGCTTGCCGGCGTCGCAGCCTATGAAGGGGCCGCGGCAACGTCCGACGCGGCCGAGACAGCGCGGCGCATTTCCGCCTTGGTCGAACATACGCGCCAGCTTTTCTCTATCCTGCGTGAACGGCTCGGAACCGAACGCCCAATGATTGTTACCGCCGGCGGCTCGGTCTATTTTGACATGGTGGTTCGCGGGCTTGCAGCAGCGATTTCTGGCGATCCGAACGCGGTCCTGATCCTGCGCAGCGGTGCGATCTTTTTCCACGATCATGGTGTTTATGAGCGCGGGCTGACCGGCCTCGACAAGCGTTCCGGTTTCGTGATCGGCGGGAAAGCGGTTTCCGCAGCGAATAGCTTTCGACCCGCGCTTCGCGTATGGGCCGAAGTTCTTTCACGCCCAGAGTCGGGGCTTGCGATCTGCGGCATGGGGTTGCGCGACGTAGCTAACGACCAGGGCTTGCCTCGCCCGCTGACATTCTACCGCGATGGCGAGGCAAAGGCTTTGCCCGAGACAGTTCGCGTCACCGCACTCAATGATCAGCATGCCTTTGTCTCCCTTGGCCACGGCGTGAATCTGCGTGTCGGCGACGTATTGGAACTAGGCATCTCGCATCCCTGCACCTGCCTGGACCGACACGCAATTCTCTACGGCCTCGACAATGATCACCAGGTTGTCGCGGCCTATCCGACCAGCTTCGGCTGATTCTCTCCCAACTCCACCTCTTCAGGAAAAGGAATTGTACAGAATGATCATGCGCTACCGGAAGGGCTCCCGGATGAGCCAGGCTGTTGTTTATGGCGGTCTCGTCCATATTGCCGGACAGGTCTCCGATGACCGCAAAGCGGGCGTTGAGGAGCAGACGGCAGATGTTCTGCGCAAGATCGACGCTCTTCTGGCTGAAGCCGGCACGAACCGCTCAAAGCTTCTGGCCGTCAACATTTTCCTGCCGGCAATCATGGATTTCGATGCGATGAATAGCGTCTACGACGTCTGGATCGATCCGGAGAACCCGCCGGCTCGCGCCTGCGTCGAGGCACGCCTTGCCGACCCGAACTTGCGTGTCGAAATGACGGCTGTTGCCGCAGTCTAATACCTCGCCGGCGCCCCGGCGCGCCGGCTCATTTCCGGTGATCGAGGCCCGCCATGCACACAGGCATTGTTCATTCCATCGATCTCGAGGCCGAGGGCGTCCACTCAGGCTTCCTCGCAATTCCTTATTCGGTGGACCGGTCGCCCTACTACCAGATCCGTATTCCCTATCTGCGCGTTCGGAAGGGAGAAGGCGCAAGCCTACTCCTGATGGCAGGCAATCATGGCGATGAGTACGAGGGCGAGCTTCAGCTCGCCCGGCTCATGCGTCGCCTGATGACGCTCGATATCAAAGGAACCGTGACCGTTCTGCCGATTGTCAATCAACCTGCTGTCATGGCAGCCCGCCGCTGTTCCCCCTTCGATAGTGGAAACCTCAACCGTGCATTTCCGGGCGATCCCGTCGGAACGCCCACCGAACGGATAGCCCATTTCCTCGAAAAGGAGCTTTTCCCGCGCCACGATGTGTTCTTCGATCTCCACTCGGGCGGAACCTCCATGGCGCACCTGCCCTGCACGCTGATCGAGCGGCAGGCAGAGCCTGCACGCTTCGAGCAAACCCTCAACCTCATGCGAAAGATGGGTGCTCGCTACGCTTTGGTCGCCGATAACGGCCCGGCAGCACCAACCTCTATGGGCGCGGCGGGAAGAGCCGGCGCTATCGGCCTTTCCGGCGAATTTGGTGGCGGCGGGACAGTGACACCCGACAGCATGGCCTTTACCGCCGGAGCCATCGACCGTCTGCTTCTCGCGCTCGGCATCGTTTCCGGCCCGGTGCTTTCCACCAGCCTGGAAGAAGATCTCCCACCGCTCCAACTCCTTTCCCTGTCCCGCCACTCTCAGGGCATCTATGCAGGCCGGCGGGGCTGGTTCGAGCCTGCAGTCCGCCTTGGTGACCATGTTGCGGCGGGTGACCTGGCCGGCTGGTACCACGACCTTGAACGCATCGGTGCACCCGAGAAAGCATTGCATTTTGCCGAAGGCGGCATTGTCATCTCCCACCGGCTTCACTGCGACAGCCAGGCAGGCGACTGCCTGATGCAGGTGGCCGAACCAATTGAGGCCTGAGAGGAATAGAATGACCGATACCCTCATTCGCGCAGCACGCATCATCGACGGCACCGGCGCGCCCTGGTATCGCGGCGACATTCTGTTGTCTGGCGGTCGCATCACCCGCATCGGGCGTGACCTGCCGGTGTCCGGTGCGCGCGTGGTGGATGCCGACGAACGCTATGCCGCACCCGGCTTTATCGATGCCCACTGCCATGACGATCTGATCTGCCTGCGTGAGCGCGGGCGTCCCGAAAAGGCCTTTCAGGGCGTCACCAGCGTCGTCGTGGGCAATTGCTCCTTCTCGCTCTACCCCGCCACGCCAACATCCCGCGAGGATCTGCGCCAGCACTTTTCCGGTCTTTTGGGCGAAACGAAAGACAGCGAAATCTTTGCTGATCTCAATGGCTATCGCCACGCGCTTTGTGAGGCCGATGGCGCTGGCATCGCGGTGAATCTCGTCTCCCTTGTGGGACATGCGGCACTGCGGCTCGCCATAATCGGACATGACGACCGCCCTGCAACGCCGGAGGAAAGAGAGGCCATGTGCAGCCTTCTGGAAACCCAGCTTCTGCAGGGTGCTGCTGGTCTGTCACTTGGGCTCGTCTACCCGCCGAGCGCCTTTGCCGATGAGGCCGAACTGGTCGCGCTCGGGCGGACGGTGGGACGTAATGGCCGGGTGCTCGCCGCTCATATCCGTTCCTATGAGGCAGGGCTGCTCGATGCCACGGAGGAATTCGGGCGCGTGCTGGGGGCATCGGGTGCGGCAGGCCTCCTGTCACATCTGCAATCCGCCGGCCATCCCAATTGGGGCCGCATCCCCGATGCCATCTCGCTTCTGGAATCCATGCGCCGGGATGGTATTGATGTGAGCTTCGACATGTACCCCTACCCCGCCGGCAGCACATGGATTCTCCAGCTTCTGCCCGCAGCCTCCATGGAGGGAGGGCTGTCCGGGCTGCGCCGCCGTCTTGCCGATCCCGCGCAACGGATGGTCCTGCGCCGCTGGGTGAATCAGGGCGGACCGGAATTTCCGGGCCAGAGCAAGGTATCGCTCATCGGTTGGGAGAATGTTCGCCTGTCTGCTGTGCGGCTCGAGTCCCTGAAGCATCTGGAAGGGCTCGATATGAAAGCAGCCGCGGCAAGACTTGAAATCGAGCCCTTCGATCTCATGCTGCGCTTGATCGAGGAGGATGACGGCCAGACTGGTATCATCCTGTTCCAACTTTCCGAAGAAGACCTCCATGCGGCCTGCTGCAACAGGCTTTTTATGGCCGGTTCTGACGGACTTCCACGCCCGGGCTCAAAGCCGCATCCGCGGGCCTTCGGAACCTTCCCGCGCCTCGCCGGACCGCTTGTTCGCGACAAAACCTGGTTCTCGCTGGAAGAGGCCGTGCGTCGCATGACATCCATGGCCGCGCAGCGCTTTTCGCTTGCAGACCGGGGGCTTCTGCGCCCCGGCATGGCGGGCGATGTCGTGCTCTTCGAGCACAGTATCACGGATCGCGCCACCTTCGATGAGCCATCGCAATTGCCGTCCGGTGTCAGCCATCTGTTCGTCAATGGCGGCATGGTCATTGAAGACCACAACGAGACAGCTACGCGTCTCGGCCGCGTTCTCTAGCCCGTTCCGCCGCCCCGTCTGGGGTCTACTGAAGTTGGATTTAAGGAATGCCCGTTATGCATCTGTCAATGTGGACCTATCCTTGGGATGTGCAGGATCAGGGGCTTGCCGGAACCGTTGCCGAGCTGCGGGATCGTGCCGGGCTCAACACCGTAAGCCTTGCCACCTCCTACCATGCAGGCCGCTTTCTCCAACCGCGCAGCCCGCACCAGAAGGCCTATTTCCCCGAGGATGGAACCGTCTATTTCCAGCCTGACGAGGCCCTTTGGGCGGACCGGGAAATCAAACCTCTTATGGCACGCAACGTTGCAGAGCGCGGCGACATGCTGAAAGTTTTGACCGATGCGCGTGCGCAAACCGGCATGAAGGTCTCCTGCTGGACGGTCTGCCTGCACAACACCCGGCTGGGCATGCTCCATCCTGACCACGTGACCCGCAATGCCTTCGGCAATCCGAATTATTACAATCTCTGCCCGTCGAGCCCAGCAGCCCGCGCCTATGTGACGACGCTCGTTCAGGATGTCAGCACACGCTACCGGCCGGACATGATCGAGCTGGAGAGCCCGAACTTCATGGGTTTTGCCCATGAATACCATCATGAGAAGGACGGTGTCGGGCTCAATGCGGAGGATGATTTCCTCCTGTCACTCTGCTTCTGCGCACATTGCATGGCGCGCGCACAGAAAGCCGGAATCAATGCCGAAGGCGCGCGCAAAACCGCCCACCGCTTCATCGCCGCAATGTGCGAGCGCGAAGTTCCCGAAAAACAGTTTCCCGATTTCCCGGAAGCCGGTCTCGATGCTTTCAATGCCCATGAAGATCTGCGCGCCTTCCTCGCCTGGCGCAGCAAACCGGTAACGTCACTCATCACGGAAATCCGCGCGGCTGCACATCCTGAGACCAGGGTCGTCCTCATCGACCTTGCTGACGGGTGGTTGGGCGGTGTGGACCTCAAGGAGGCGGCAGGTGCCTGCGATGGCGCGATCCTGTGCTGCTATTGCATGGAGCCGGAAGCCGTGAGCGGGATATTCCGCAACGCACGCGGCATCATCGGTCCTGAAAAGTTTCTCGGCGTCGGGCTCCGCGTCTTCTACCCGGAGATGGAAAACGGTGATGCCCTTGCCATACGGACGCGAGCGGCCATCTCCGCCGGCGCCAACGGGGTGAACTTCTACAACTACGGCCTCATTCCCGAAAAACGTCTCGATTGGGTGAAGACCGCTACGGGCCGACTCGCTCAGTTGGCCTGAATCGCTCTGTGCAGACGCCCTGTCAGATCTGCTCAGCGCCGGGGTTCGTCATGCGCCGCGGCACAAGCGCACAAGGATACATGTCGGCTCACCCAGTCCGGACAACTGCTGGCGGGCACACCGCTTGGCAGACATCGATACAGTTGCTGGAAGCCCGCAATGTCCGGCAAATCTGCTTGATCGACTTCCCACACTGAAAGTACATCCGCCGGAACTTCCACAGCCGATGGCCGCCAACGATTGATCTGCGAACGCCATGGTTGAGATTGAGATGAACCGGTTGGGCCTATTCCGTGCCCGGCGTCCAGATGTGGACTTTCAGGCGTTCTCGGACGCCTTATCGAAGGTCTCGCCTGCACGAAAAGTTACGATCCGTCTTGACAGTCTCGTTTCGCTGGCTACGGTTGTTTCTTAAGATTTTGGCATTTGGGCCCCGTCAGGACTACTGTTGTTCCTGCCGGGGCCTTTTGCGTTTTGAGGGACGAAAGTGGCTACGTATCCGGTCGGAATTCTGTTCTCACGGAGCGGCGGCTACAGTCGGCCGGCCGAACAAGGCTATTTCGGTGCGGCGGCGGCAATTGCCGACGTCAATGCCGACACGTCCTACCCTTTCGAACTGGCGGCGTATCACGTCGATCCCGAAGGAAATGCCGACCGCTATGCCGCGCTCTGCCGCGACCTGATCCGCAGCACCGGCGCGCAGCATGTGGTCGGCTGCACCACCTCATGGAGCCGGAAGGAGGTGATCCCGGTTGTCGAGAAGCTCGACGCGCTTTTGTGGTATCCGTGCGTCTATGAAGGCTTCGAGGTCTCCGACAATCTGGTCTACGTGGCGGCCTGTGCGAACCAGCATCTGGTGCCTCTGCTCGACTACATCGTGCCGCGCTTCGGTGCCCGCGCATTTCTGATTGGCTCCAACTATATCTGGGGCTGGGAGACCAACAGGATCGCCCGCGATATCCTGCACCGGTCGGGCGGCAGTGTTCTGGGCGAACGCTATGTGCCGATCGGCGATGAGGATATTTGTCACCTGATCGAGGAGATCCGTGAGAAGCGACCCGACTTCGTTCTCAACAATCTGATTGGACCTTCGTCTTACGCCTTTCTTGCCGCCTACCGCGCACTGGGGGAGGAGGACGAGGCCTTCCGGCCGGAAAGCTGCCCAGTCGTGAGCTGCAATCTGTGCGAGAACGAGACCATCCTTTTGGGCGAGGTAGCCGCCGGCCACTACACCGTCTCCAGCTATTTCCGCTCGCTCGCCAGCAAAGAAAACAGCCTGTTCGCCGAGCGCATGAAGGCAGGGAATCCCGGGCGTGTTGCCGACGCATTCTTCGTGCAGGCGTATGCGGCCGTGATCATGATTGCTGAGGCGATCGGGCGTGCCGGGACAGATGAAGCGCAAGCGGTGCTGGAGGATGTGCGCACGCACGAGATCGTCACCCCGCTCGGCCCGGTAAAAGTCGACCGGGCGACGAACCATGTCAGCCTCGGCGCACATATCGGCCGGGCGCGACCTGACGGCGATTTCGACGTCGTCCGCCAATGTGAAAGCACCATCGCACCCGACCCGTTCCTGACGGCGACGCCACTCCAGCGGATTTACGACCGTGCTGCCGGCGCGCGGAAGCTGAGGGTGGTGTGATGGGTCCGGCGACGCACTACACCCCCAATTTCGTCGGCTGGCGCGCCCTCATTCTGCACCGGCCCCACCAGAATGTGGATGCGCTGCTCGCGCAATGCGCGCGCATCGGCATCAGTGGCCAGCAGGCATGGCCGGCGCTCGACGACCCGGATGCGATGCGTGCCTTTAGCGTGCTGCTCATTGACGCCGACATGGGCCATGACGGCCAGTTTCCCTGGCCGCCGGGGCTCGCGCCAATGCCGGTCATCGCACTGATCGGCTCGGAAGCACCCGGGCGCATCGCCTGGACCATCGGCCAGGGGGCCGATGCCCAGCTTCTGAAGCCCATTGGCAGCGCCGGTCTCTACAGCGCGCTTGTGGTGGCAAGCCAGGGCTTCGCGCGTCGCCGCACACAGGCGGAGGAGATCGCGCTGCTGAAGCAACGCCTGTCGAAACGGCAGGTGGTGGCGGAGGCTACGGCCATCTTGATGCTCAAGCACAACTGCGATGCCGGAACCGCTTTCGACACGCTGCGCATGACGGCCATGGCCGAGCGCCGCACGATAGAGGACGCCGCGGCGGGTATCGTAGAAGGTTTCGACACGGACGGGCGGAGGAATGTCACAAACGGTCGTTGAGACGGGCGCATCAGTGAACGCACCATCTGTCATGGCGCGCCTGTTGCGCCGTCCGCTGGCGCTGACGGGGTTGGTCATCATTGCCGCCGTGGTGCTGGCGGCCGCCTTCGCACCCTGGCTTGCGCCCTACAGCCCCTATGAGCAGTTCTTCGAGGGGTTGACCATCGAAGGCGCCCCGCTGCCGCCCAGCACCCAGTTCTGGTTCGGCACCGATCTCGTCGGCCGCGATCTCTTCAGCCGCCTCATCTACGGCGCGCGGACGTCGCTGGTGATCGGTGTGGTCGCCAACGGCATAGCCGTCGCGATCGGCTCGCTCGTGGGCATCACGGCAGGCTATTTCCGCGGCTGGGTGGACACGGTGCTTATGCGCTTCACCGATCTGATGATGGCCTTCCCCGCCCTGCTGCTCGCCATCGTGCTTGCCGCCATCTTCCGCCCCAGCCTGTGGATTGTGGCGCTGGTAATTGCCATGGTGAATTGGGTGCAGATCGCCCGCGTGACCTACACCGAGACGCGTTCCGTCGCCGAACGCGATTTCGTGGTCGCCGAACGTGCCATGGGCGCCGCTGCCGGGCGCATCCTTTTCCGCCACATCCTGCCGCACCTGCTTTCCACCATCATCGTCTGGGCCACGCTCGGCATCGCCACCACCGTGCTTCTGGAGGCGACACTCTCCTTCCTCGGCATCGGCGTGCAGCCGCCCATCCCCTCCTGGGGCAACATCATCTTCGAGAACCAGACCTATTTCACCTCCGCACCCTGGCTTGTCTTCATCCCGGGGGCAGCCATCCTGGCGCTGGCACTTGCCTTCAACCTGGTGGGCGACGCGCTGCGCGACATCCTAGATCCCACGCAGCAGGGGCGCCACTGATGGTCGCCTATGTCGCCCGCCGGCTGATCCAGACCATGCTGATCCTCATCGGCATCAGCTTCGTCACCTTTGTGCTTCTCTACCTCGTGCCCGCCGACCCGGCGCGCCAGATCGCCGGCCGCAGCGCCACCGCGGCCACGGTGGAGAACATCCGCCAGCAGCTCGGCCTCAACCTGCCCTTCCACGAGCAGTATCTGCGCTATCTGGGCGGGCTGCTGAACGGCGATCTCGGCCGCTCCTACCTGCAGAAGACGGAGGTCTCGACGCTGATCGCCTCGCGCCTGCCGGCGAGCCTGCTTCTCATGGCGGGCGCGATCTTCTGCGAGCTGCTCTTCGGGCTCACTATGGGCGTGGTCGCCGCGCTGAACCGCGGCTCGCGCATCGACGAGACGCTGATGGTCGCCTCCTTCGTCGGCGTCTCGGCGCCGCAGTTCGTGATCGGTATCCTGCTCCTCTACATCTTCGCCGTGCAGCTCGGCTGGTTCCCGATCGGCGGCTACGGCACTTTCGCGCATCTCGTGCTGCCGTCGCTTACGCTGGGATTCCTGGGCGCGGGCTGGTACTCGCGCATGATGCGCTCCTCGCTGATCGAGGTTCTGCGCCAGGACTATGTGCGCACCGCACGCGCCGCCGGCATCGCGCGCGCCAGGGTGCTGCTCGGCCATGCACTCCCCAACGCCATCCTGCCGATCATCGCCATGATCGGCATCGACATCGGACTGTTCATGTCGGGCATCGTCGTGGTGGAGAGCGTCTTCGGCTGGCCAGGCATCGGCCAGCTCGCCTGGCAGGCGATCCAGCGCGTCGACATTCCCATCATCATGGGTGTCACGCTGGTCTCGGCCTGCGCCATCGTGCTCGGCAACCTCATCGCCGATCTCATCACACCTTTGATCGACCCGCGCATCAGGCTGCGATGACGCGGGCAGAAGAAACACGCAGCAACCAGAGAAGGGAACGTTTGAGATGAGAAGACTGCTTCTGGCCGGCGTTGCCGCCGCTGCCCTTTGCGCCTCCCCCGCCTTGTCGCCTGCCTTTGCGCAGGACATCAAGCAGGGCGGCTCCATGACCGTCACCTACAAGGACGACGTCTCCACCCTCGATCCGGCGATCGGCTACGACTGGCAGAACTGGTCGATGATCAAGTCGCTCTTCGACGGGCTGATGGACTACGAGCCCGGCACCACGGAGTTGCGCCCGGAGCTTGCCGAATCCTACGAGATCTCCGAGGATGGCACGGTCTTCACCTTCAAGCTGCGCCAGGGTGTGAAGTTCCACAACGGCCGCGAGCTGACCGCCGAGGATGTGAAATACTCCATCGAGCGCACGGTCAATCCCAAGACGCAGAGCCCCGGCGCCGGCTTCTTCGGCTCCATCAAGGGCTTCGAGGAAGCGTCCGCCGGAAACGCAGAGGGGCTGTCCGGCGTCACCGTGGTCGATCCCTATACCATCCGGTTCGAGCTTTCGCGTCCGGACGCGACCTTCCTGCACGTCCTGGCGCTCAACTTCGCGCATGTTGTGCCGAAGGAAGAAGTGGAGAAGCACGGCGCCGATTTCGGCAAGCACCCGGTCGGCTCCGGTGCCTTCAGGCTCGCCGAGTGGACACTCGGCCAGCGCCTCGTCTTCGAGCGCTTCCAGGACTATTGGAACGAGGGGCTGCCCAAGCTCGACCAGATCGTGTTCGAAGTCGGCCAGGAGCCGGTGGTGGCGCTGCTGCGCCTGCAGAACGGCGAGGTGGACGTGCCCGGCGACGGTATCCCGCCGGCCAAGTTCATCGAGGTGATGAACGATCCAAAGTTCAAGGATCTCATCATCCAGGGCGGACAGTTGCACACCGGCTATGTGACAATGAACGTGAAGATCCCGCCCTTCGACAGGATAGAGGTGCGCAAGGCCGTCAACATGGCCATCAACAAGGATCGCATCCTGCGCATCATCAATGGCCGCGCCGTGGTCGCCAACCAGCCCCTGCCGCCCACCATGCCGGGCTATGCGGAGGACTATCAGGGTTACCCCTACGATCCCGAGGGCGCCAAGGCGCTGCTCGCCGAAGCCGGGCTCGGCGACGGCTTCGAGACCGAGCTCTTCGTCATGAATACCGACCCGCAGCCGCGCATCGCCCAGGCCATCCAGCAGGACCTGAAGGCGATCGGCATCGAGGCCTCCATCAAGTCGCTGGCGCAGGCCAACGTGATCGCCGCCGGCGGCGAGGAGGACCAGGCGCCGATGATCTGGTCGGGCGGCATGGCCTGGATCGCCGACTTCCCCGATCCGTCCAACTTCTACGGCCCGATCCTGGGCTGCGACGGGGCCGTGCCGGGCGGCTGGAACTGGGCCTGGTATTGCAACGAGGAGCTCGACGCGGCGGCAGCCGAGGCCGATTCCATAGTCGATCCGGCCATGGCCGGCGAGCGCGAGGCCATGTGGCGCGACATCTACCTGAAGATCATGGAGGATGCCCCCTGGGCGCCGATCTTCAACGAGGAGCGCTTCACAATCCGCTCCGAGCGCATCGGCGGCGACGACAAGCTGTTCGTCGACCCGGTGCACATCCCCGTCCACTACGACGAGGTCTACGCCGAAGATGTGCAGTAACTGCGACTATACGATCCACGGACGCCACCATCATTTCGGGTGGGATCGTTCGTTCCCGCCCGCCGAGAAGGTGGCGCCCGGCTCGACGCTGGAGTTCAACTGCCTCGATTCGGGCAACGGCCATTTCACGCGCGAAAGCACGGTGGCCGACGTGGCGACGCTGGACTTCTCCAAGGTTAACCCCGTCACCGGCCCCATCCATGTGGATGGGGCCCAGCCCGGCGACGCGCTGAAGGTGGAGATCCTGTCCTTCAAGCCGTCCGGCTTCGGCTGGACAGCGAACATTCCCGGCTTCGGGCTCCTCGCCGACCAGTTCAAGGAGCCGGCGCTGGCGCTGTGGACCTATGACGCGGGGCAGCTCGCGCCGGCACTTTACGGCAAGCAAGCGAAAGTGCCCTTGAAGCCCTTCGCCGGCACGATCGGCGCGGCGCCCGCCGAGCCGGGGCTGCACTCGGTGGTGCCGCCGCGCCGCGTGGGCGGCAATCTCGACATCCGCGATCTTGCCGCCGGCACCACGCTTTATCTGCCGGTGGAGGTGGAGGGAGCGCTGTTTTCCATCGGCGACACCCATGCCGCCCAGGGCGACGGCGAGGTGTGTGGAACTGCCATCGAAAGCGCCATGGACGTGGCGGTGCGGTTGGACGTGGTGAAGGGAGCCAATCTGTCCATGCCGCGCTTCACCACCCCGGGCCCGGTGACGCGTCATCTGGATGCGGAGGGCTATGAAGTGACGACCGGCATCGGCTCCGACCTGACGGAAGGCGCGAGAGCCGCCGTCTCGGGCATGATAGAGCTTCTGTGCGCCACGCGCGGGCTCTCGCCCGAGGAGGCCTACATGCTGTGCTCGGTGTGTGGGGACCTGCGCATCAGCGAGATCGTGGACCAGCCGAACTGGGTGGTCTCGTTCTACTTCCCGCGCGTGGTCTTCTCGTGAGCCTGCGCATAGGAGCTGTCTGGGCGGCATGATGCAACAGAGCTCTTCCCGCCTTCTGGAAGTGGATGGTCTCACCGTGCAGGTGGCCACGCCTGTCGGCGCACGCACCGTGGTGGCTGGCCTCTCCTTCCGGCTCGATCGCGGAAAGACGCTGTGCATTGCCGGCGAGAGCGGCTCGGGCAAATCCATGACGGCCTTGTCGCTGATGCAGCTCCTGCCGAAGCCGATGGCGCGGCTCGCCGGCGGCTCGGCACGTCTGGCCGGCCGCGATATCCTTGCCTTGCCGGAGGCGGAGATGCGGCAGGTGCGCGGCCGGCACATCGGCATGATCTTTCAGGAACCGATGACCTCGCTCAACCCGATTCTCTCTATCGGCAGGCAACTGGGCGGCGCCGTCTCGGCCCATGGCGCGATCTCGGTCCAGACAGTCCGGCGGCGAGCGGTGGAACTGCTCGACCAAGTGCAGATTCCCGAGCCCGAGCGGCGCCTGCGCCAATATCCGCATGAGCTTTCGGGTGGTATGCGTCAGCGTGTGGTGATCGCCATGGCGCTGGCGCAGAACCCGGAAATCCTGATCGCCGACGAGCCGAGCACCGCCCTCGACGTGACGGTGCAGGCGCAGATCCTGGCGCTGATCCGCAAGCTGCAGGTTGACCGCGGCATCTCTGTCCTGCTGATCACGCACGATATGGGCGTGGTGGCGGAGATGGCCGACGACGTGCTGGTCATGCAGCACGGGCGCATGGTGGAGCACAGCCCCGTGGGCGTGATCTTCTCCACCCCGCGCGATGACTACACCAAGCGGCTTCTGGCCGCCGTTCCCCGGCTCGGTGAGATGAAGGGGACGAGCCAACCGAAGCGCATTTTGGAACGGCAAAGATTGGATCGGCCGGCGCGGCAGGGCAACGGGCCGCTGGTCGAGGTCAATGATCTCACGGTCCGCTTCGACATTAAAGGCGGCATTCTGCAGCGGCCTGTCCGGCGCGTTCACGCGGTCGAGGGCATCTCCTTTGCCATCCAGCCCGGCGAAACGCTGTCGCTCGTGGGTGAATCCGGCTGCGGCAAATCCACTACGGGCAAGGCGCTTTTGAACCTCATCCCCTGGCAGGGGGAGATTCGCGTGACCGGCCGCCCCACAAAAGGCCTTCGCGCCAGAGCCATGCGGCCGATCCTGCGCGACGTGCAGATGATCTTCCAGGATCCCTACGCCTCGCTCGATCCGCGCATGCGCGTCGGCGACCTGGTGGCCGAACCCCTGGTGATCCACGGGCTGGCGGAGGGCAGCGAACTGACCGACCGTGTGGCCTATCTGTTCCGCCGCGTCGGCCTCTCGCCCGACCAGATGTGCCGATATCCGCACGAGTTCTCCGGCGGCCAGCGCCAGCGCATCTGTATCGCCCGTGCACTTTCGCTCTCACCGAAGCTGATCGTCGCCGATGAATCGGTCGCCGCCCTCGACGTGTCAATCCAGGCACAGGTGCTCGATCTTCTGCAGGATATCCAGGACGAGACCGCCATCTCCTACCTCTTTATCTCGCACGATATGGCCGTCGTGGAGCAGATCAGCCACCGGGTGGCGGTGATGTATATGGGCCGCTTCGTGGAGATGGGCAGCCGTACGCAGATCTTCGAGAACCCGCAGCATCGATACACGCGGAAGCTGATGGAGGCGGTACCGGTGGCCGATCCCTCGCTGCCGCGCCGCGCCTTCGTGGAAAAGGCGGAGGATCTACCGAGCTCGACGCACACGCTTGATTATGTGCCGCCCCGGCAGAACGTGCGCGATATCGGCGGCGGCCATCTGGTATGGGCCCCAGCCTCCGGCTGAACCACTAAAAGCTGTGGTGAGCCGCGATGTTAGCTTGGCACAATGTCACGCTTCTGCGCGAGCTCCCAACGGCAGGAGCACGGCAGAATGGTCGAGAACGCATACATCTACTTGACGGGCCCAGCTCGCCAGCACCGCATCTGCGAACATCACCCGGAGGAAATGCCCGGCTCGCTCTCAAGAGGCACGTTCTGTCCAACCGCCTGGCCGAAATTGCCCTTCAACGCTCCCCGGTGCATATAGACCCGATCCGCGCAACAGCAGAAACGGGGCCGTCGTGCAAACTCTTCGTCTTCCCGACCTCAGTCAGTCGCTTACGGCCAGTGCCCGGTCTGTCTTCCGCAAGCTGGCGCACGAAGGGCCGGCAACCCGCCCTCAGCTTGGCGTGGCCTTGGGCCTGTCGCGGCCCACAATGTCCGCGGCGATGGCCGAACTTGAGCAACTGGGCTATGTCGAGGTGGTGGGATCGGCGCAGGGCGCATTGGGTCGCAAGGCCGCAGTTTATCGCGCTGGACGGGGAGCCGGACACGTCATTGCGGTCGATGCCGGCTCGACGCACGTGCGGCTGCGTGTATCCAGCGTCGACCGCCGCTTGCTTCACAGCAGCGTGCACCACCTGCCGGTCAGCCAGTTCGTTCTGAATGAACAGATCAGCCAGGCTGTAGCCAACGAGGTGCGCAAGGCGATCGCTATGAGCAAGCCCGAATGGGGGAACCTGCGGGCTTTGGGAATAGCGCTTCCCTCACGTGTGGTGAACGCGAATGGCGATACGCCGGCCACCGGACAAGATGAGGTGTTCAGCCGGTTCGTGCCGCCGAATGACGTTCAGCTGGTGCTTGAGAACAACGTCAACTGCGCGGCCGTTGCGGAACATCTGTATGGCGCGGCGAAGCAGCAGCCTACCTTTGCGTACATTCAGATTGGGCTGAAGATCGGCATGGGGCTGATGCTGGACGGGAAGCTCGTGCGAGGCCGCAACGGCGCGGCGGGCGAGATCGGCCACATGGCCTTTCCCTTTGCGCCTGGGAGGATGCCGGTATCAGGGGAAATCGAGCGCTACATGGGGGCCGAGGCGCTGATGGGTCGCACTCTCGCAGATTGGCCCCCTTCGTCAGGGCGGCCGCCAGCCGACACTAGCGAGCTTCTGCAGCGCGCCGAGAGCGGCGAAGAGGCTGCCCTGCGCCACGTCATGCAACATGCCGACGATATAGGTGCGCTCGTTGCGTCCTGCGTCAGTATTGTTGATCCGGGGCTTGTCGTACTGGGCGGAGGCCTGGGTTCGGCCGAAATGCTGCTGCCGCAAGTCCGGGAGGTCGCCAATCGCCTGAGTTATCCGGTCGAGGTGAAGACGAGCATACTTGGACCGGACGCCACCGTGCTCGGTATTGAGAAGCTTGCGGTTGACAAGGTCATGGAGGTGCTGCTGGCAGAAGAGGCTGGATAAGAATCCTCCTTGATCTCCTGAATTTATTTGTTAAGATGCCTAACAATTAACAAGAAGCGCGGACGGCCGTGATGGCGAGTTCGGCCAAATAGCTAGATCTCTGGAGGCACCATGAAACGCACCTTGACCGTTGCCGCCGGACTCGTCGGCATCAGCGCCTTGCTGACGGCTGGTCCGACTGCCGCACAATCGGAAATCGCGCTTGAGTACTGGGTCTACTCCGACTTCGCCCAGGGAGAGGCTCTGGCTCTTCAGCAGGAATTCATTGCTGAATTTACGGCCGAGCATCCGGGAGTAAAAATCAATATCACGGGCAAGGGCGATGATGATCTGACCGCTGGCCAGATCGCGGGAGCCGCTAGCGGAAACCTGCCCGACGTCTTCATGAATGGCATGGGCGTTGGCGCCCAGCTCGTGGAGGTTGGCGCGCTCGCCAACCTCTATGGCCGATGGATGGCCATGCCGCAGGAATATCGAGACCAATTCGATGAGGACGCGATCGCCAGCTGCATGCCGGCACCGGAGGAGCTGTATTGCCTGCCCTACACGGGTTTCGGATCGTTGCTATTTCGCAATTTAACCGTGCTTGAGGAAGCCGGTATCGACACAAGCGTCGCACCCAAGACCTGGGACGAGTGGTACGGCCAGATGCAAAAGGTCAAGGAAGCCGGCAGATATGCCATCCCCGACCAGACCTTGGTGTTCAACTCGGTAGCCGCCACCTACGCCATTGTCGGTGACGCAGATCAATGGGGCATCGATTTCCAGACGCGCACCACGAAGATCGATCCAAAGGTCATGGCCAGAGTGCTGCAGCTCTTCGTCGACATGGTGCCACTCAACAGCGGCACGAGCCGCAATGATCAGGCAACCAAGGATCTTTTCATCTCCAACGAGCTTGCCTTTCATGCTGTCGGGCCCTGGGTCGACCCGACCTACAGACAGGCGGCGGCAGAGAGCGGCCTGAAATACGACTACGTTCTGCTTCCCGGTATTGAAGAAGGTGAGCACGGCGGCATCAAGAGCTACGAAATTCTCGGTGTGGCGCCGGGTGACAACGAAGAGATTGCGTGGAAGTTCGCGGCCTATGTGGCCGAGAAAAACCAGATGCTGCGCTGGGCCAAGCTGCTGTCGCGCTACAATGCCAACGCCGCGGCAATGGCCGATCCCGAGGTCGCCGACCTGCCATTGATCGCCAAATCGGTTGAATCTGTGAAATACGCAATCAATACGATGCCGCCCTATTTCGTGGGAGCCGTTCCCAATTGCTACAGTTCGATCGTGATTGAATACGCCTCCGCTACCGCCGATGGAGACATATCCCCATCGGAAGGCGCCGAGGAGATGGTGGCTGAGCTCAACGACTGCCTCGCAGAGTAGCATGAAGGAGAGCGGCCGGGTTCTCCGGCCGCGCCTTCACGGAGGGACTGGGTATGCTCGTCCGACGCCATCTTCCGCATTATGCGATGATCGCCCCATTCATCCTGCTTTTCGCGGCATTCTTTCTGTATCCAATCATCAGCGGGTTCTTTTACAGTTTCCATGATTGGAATGCTGCGCAACCAGCGCAATTTGTCGGCGTCGAAAACTACCAGAAGATCCTATCGTCTCGCGATTTCGAGCGGGCCGCAACGAACCTCGTGACCTACATCGTTCTGACGGTACCGCTTGGCATCTTCATCGCCTTTTGCCTCGCGCTCCTGGTCGACAGCTTCACGGGCTTCTGGTCCAGCTTCTTCCGTAGCGTCTTTTTCCTGCCGGTGGTTCTTCCCGCCTTCCTGGCCGCGACCATCTGGCGCTGGATCTATACCCCGAACTTCGGACTGCTGAACATGACCTTGGGCTGGTTCGGCTTTGAGTCGGTCAACTTCCTCAATGACACCGATACCATGCTCTATTCGCTAATCGCGGTGGACATCTGGGTCTCCGCCGGCTTCAACATGGTGATCATCCTGGCAGGGCTTAAGAACATTCCGTCGGACCTCTATGAGGCTGCGCGTCTAGACGGTGCCAACCGCCTTCAGCAAGTGATCCACATCACAATCCCGATGCTTGGTCCCGTGCTGTTCTTCGTCGTTACATACGGTTTCATCTCCGCCCTTCAGGTTTTCGACGTTCCCTGGCTGCTCACCGGATCATCCTTCACCAGCTATGGCGGCCGGCGGAACGGGCTCCTGTTTCCGGTGATGGACATGATGGGCCGTGGGTTTGGTTCGGTGGCGTTCGGCGAGGCGGCCGCCTACGGCTTCATCCTTACCGCCGTCATCGTGGTTTTGACGTCGGCTATGTTTGCGCTGCGCGCCTGGAGGACCCGTCTATGAGCGTCATTGCCGAAGACCATCTGGTGCAGAGGCGTATTCCTTCCGTCCGCTCGTTGTCGGGATGGGTGATCCTCAAATGGCTCATCGCGATCGGTGTAACGATCATCGCCGTCTTGCCGATCTGGTGGATGATCAACGTGGTATTCGCCGATCCCGGCACGCCGGTTTCCGTCAACCCTCGGCTCTATCCCACATCGCTCTTTCACGGCTTCGAAAAAGTTCGCATCATCCTGCTGGAGACCGAATATCTGCACGCCTATCTGGTATCGGTGAGCTATGCGCTGCTGACGATCGCAGGCGTGATCCTGATCGGCTCGATGGCGGCCTTCGAGTTTGCTCTGTTCGAGTTTCCTGGCAAGCGGATGCTGTTCGGAATCGTCATACTGTCATTGATGGTCCCGACGGCCGTGACCATTATCCCGACTTATCTTCTGACCGCGCAACTTGGCTGGCTCAACACGATGCAGGGCCTCGTGGTTCCCGGACTGGCCTCCGCTTTCGGCCTGTTCCTACTTATCCAGTTCATGCGTACGATACCAAAGGAGATGGTCGAGGCCGCACGCTTGGACGGAGCCGGACATTTCCAGATCTACTGGCATGTCGCCTTGCCCCTGTCTCGCAACGCGCTGGTGACACTGGCCATCCTTACATTCATGCAGACATGGGGCAATTTCATGTGGCCGCTCATCGTGGCACCCAGTCCGGAAATGTATACGGTCGGCCAAGTCGTCGGGCTCTTCAACTCACCCTATTCGCATCAGACCGTCGACGTGGTCATGACGGCCAATCTTCTGGCGGCCGTACCGCCGCTCATCTTCTTCCTGATCTTCCAGCGTCAGATCGTCGAAGGCATCGCGATGTCGGGGTCGAAGGGCTGACAACGAGAATTGGAATGCTCAATGGCACAACTCGACATCTCATCTGCTTCAAAAAATTATGGCTCAGTCCGTGTGCTGGACGGCGTGAACCTTCAGATAGCATCCGGCGAATTCGTCGTGTTCGTAGGTCCCTCCGGATGCGGAAAATCCACGCTCCTTCGGATGATCTCCGGGTTGGAGGAAATCAGTTCGGGAACCATCAGCATCGACGGAACCGTCGTCAATAATATCGAACCGGCGCGGCGCGGCGCGGCGATGGTGTTTCAGTCCTATGCGCTCTACCCGCACATGAATGTCTTCGATAACGTCTCGTTCAGCCTGCGCATGGCACGCCTGGCAAAACCCATCATACGCAAGAAGGTGGAACAGGCAGCCGGAATATTGCAGCTCGACAGGCTGCTCGGCCGCAGGCCGGGGCATCTTTCCGGTGGGCAGAAGCAGCGCGTAGCCATCGGGCGGGCCATTGTGCGGGAGCCGCAGGTTTTCCTGTTCGATGAGCCGCTTTCCAATCTCGATGCCGAGTTGCGAGTGCAAATGCGAGCCGAGCTGGTCGACCTGCATCGCCGGCTGAACGCGACGATGATCTACGTGACCCACGATCAGGTGGAGGCGATGACGCTGGCGGACAAGATGGTGGTGATGAACGGCGGCCGAATACAGCAGGCGGGAAAGCCGCTTGACCTTTATGACGATCCCGACAACCGGTTCGTCGCCGGTTTCATCGGGTCGCCGAAGATGAATTTCCTGTCAGCCACGGTGGCAAGGTCGGATGAAAACTCGGTGACGCTGGCTGGTATCGGCGGTGAGGGAACGGTCACGCTGCCCTTTCGCGGGTTCGATCCCGAGTGCCGCGCGGTGGAAATCGGATTGCGACCCGAGCATGTCAGCCTCGCAGAATCAGCTCCATGCACGTCCGTGAACGTTTGTGAGGTCGCTGGTCGTGTCGCTCTCGTCGAGGAACTGGGCGATGTAACGTATATTCATGTCGAGCTTCCGGACCATGAGCGCCTCGTAATCCGAAGCACGGCATCCCGCTACCGTGGCGGATCGACATGCCGCGCGCAGATGGAAGCTTCTCGGTTCCTGCTGTTCGACGGTCAAGGCCAGCGTATCCGCGAACGGGGAATACCCGACGCATGAGTTTAGCTGCAGATCAAGAAACCATGCCGCTGATTCTGGGGATCGACATCGGCGGCACCAAGACGCACTTGCGGGCTGAGGGACGCGGCATTCGGCAGGACCGGATCCTATCCACCGCGGTTTGGCGCGAACGCGATTGGGACGCGGATGCGTCGCGACTGCTGGCAATGGCATCGGAACTGGTTCAGGGCGCCGAGATCGATGCGATAGGTATTGGCGCTCACGGGTGTGATGACGCATCGGAATGCGACGCTTTTCAAGCTGCCTTCGCGGCGCGGAGCCCGGTTCGGACGGCGGTGGTGAACGATGCCGAACTGATGCCGTTGGCCATGGGCTTACACGGCCAGATCGGGCTTGTAGCGGGAACCGGCTCCATCGCCGTTTGCCGGACGGCTTCGGGAGGGATGCTGGTCGCTGGTGGCTGGGGGTGGATAATCGGCGATGAAGGCAGCGCTGCGAGCATTGTCCGCGAGGCGGCACGCGCCGTTGCGTTATACATGGATACAGGCGGTTCCAAAGACGAACCGCTGGCGGCGCTGCTGTTCGAGGCGTTGGAGATTCCAAGGCCTGCGCGGATCGGATCAGCAATCAGCTGTCTGGGCAGCGCCACCGCCGTAGGCGGGTACGCCCATCTGGTGTTCGAGGCCGCCACCCTTGGCTCTCACGTCGCTCAAGGGGTGATCCGCGATGGCGGCCAAGCCCTAGCCGCACTGGTACAACGGCTTGACGCACGAGGAGCGGGCGCAAGCGAAGTCGTAGCGGGCGGTGGTGTGATCGTGGCCCAACCCCTGCTGTGGCATGCCTTCGTCGAGGCGCTTGCCGACGACGCCCGCCACATCTCGCCGCACCTTTTTGGAGGCAATCCCGTTGAAGGCGCGTGCCGCCTTGCCGCCACACTGGCCGCGTCCAGCGATAGGAGCAGGAACGAGGCCAGTGCGACCCGTATATGACAGGAAAGGAAATCTCGTGAGCTACCGTTCGACCGTCGCCCGTCAGCCGCAATCGCTCGCCGACACAATTTCCTCGGTAGGGGCCGAACTGGGGGGTGTGGACCTGTCGCCGCTGTCCGATGGCGTTGTGGTCGTGACTGGAATTGGCGCTAGCTACGCTGCGGCTGTCGTGGTGGCCGGGGAACTGCAGCGCTGCGGCCGGCGTGCGTTCGCCGTGCGGTCGGACGACGTGACCAGAATAGGCGCCTTGGCGGATATCGTGATCGGGCTCTCTCATCGTGGCCGCAGCGTCGAGACGGTGAATGCCCTGCGCTCGTCAAGTTCGGCGGTGCGACTGGCCATTACCAACGATTCAGCGAGTCCGCTTGCCCAGGTCGCCCAACTGCATGTGCAAATGAACAACGGTTCGGACGCCACGCCGTCGAGCACCGGATATACGGCGACTCTGGCGGCGGCGGGTTTGGTTTGGGACGCGCTGCAGGAACAAGAAGCGGCGGACTGGTTACCCATTCCGTCCATCGCCGAGACCATTCTCTCCGGAGCCGCGGCCAAGATGGATCGGCTCGGCCGGCTGTTCGCGGATCGCCGCGCGATAGATTGCGTGGGGGCCGGCTCTTCGCTCGGCACAGCCGACGGTGCCAGCTTGCTGATACGCGAGGCGGCCCGAATCCCCGCGGCGGCCTTCGATACCCGGCACTATCTGCACGGTCCCATGGAGGCGATGGATGGGAGTACCGGCGTGGTGATTTTCGGAAACGGACGAGAAATTGAGTTGGCAAGGCAACTGAGCGCCATTGGCTGCCCGACATTGCTCGTGACGTCAGATGCGTCGGTCGAGGACAGCGAAGTCATGACCGTTATCCGGGTTCCGACATGCAGAAACCGAATTGCTCAAGGCATCGCCGATATCATCGCGCCGCAGCTGCTGGCCGCCACCCTGTCCGACGCAGCCGGCCTGACCGACACCAAATTCCGCTACAGGCAAACAGACACGAAGGTTCCCAGCGCCGTGAACGCCTGACGCGGGAGATGTCGTCGCAATAAGCGATGAAGGCAGAACAGCGCTTTGAACCGCTTGCGTCGCTTCGACGTGACGTCGGCATTCGAGGCGGAGTTCGGAAAAGGCTTCTGTGGTACTTTCAATGGAAGCCGTTGCCGGACCTCACCAGCAGCCTCTCATGTTGCGGGGCGCAAGGCCTCCAGCACTCTGACGGTACAAGAGATTCACGCGCGACGTAACGTTGGGCCATACCGTCACGCCTGCTGTCAGACCACTCGCTGTTGCGGCGAAAGCCGGCGATGAGCACCGGCTATCCATTCTTTTATCTCAAACAGTTATCTTGCATTCCGGCGTGCCGCCGGATGCGCCCGGCACGGCCTCAATCATTCCCACTCAATCGTCCCCGGCGGCTTCGAGGTCACGTCGTAGACGACGCGGTTGATGCCGCGGACTTCGTTGATGATGCGGGTTGCGGCGCGGCCGAGGAATTCCATGTCGTAGTGGTAGAAATCCGCGGTCATTCCGTCGACGGAGGTCACGGCGCGCAGGGCGCAGACGAATTCGTAGGTGCGGCCGTCGCCCATCACGCCCACGGTCTGCACCGGAAGGAGCACGGCGAAGGCCTGCCAGATGGCGTCGTAAAGGCCGGCCTTGCGGATCTCGTCCAGATAGATCGCGTCGGCGGCGCGCAGGATGTCGAGCTTCTCGCGGGTGACGCCGCCGGGGCAGCGTATGGCGAGACCGGGGCCCGGAAAAGGGTGCCGGCCGATGAAATGGTCGGGCAGGCCCAACTCCTTGCCAAGCACGCGCACCTCGTCCTTGAAAAGCTCGCGCAGCGGCTCGACCAGGCTCATATTCATGCGCTCGGGCAGGCCACCCACATTGTGGTGCGACTTGATGGTGACGGAAGGGCCGCCGGTGAACGAGACGCTCTCGATCACGTCGGGATAGAGCGTGCCCTGCACCAGGAAATCGGCCGTTTCTCCGTCCCTGGCCAGCTTTCTGGCTTCCTCCTCGAAGACTTCGATGAACAGGCGGCCAATGGTCTTGCGCTTCTTCTCAGGGTCCGGCTCGCCCTCAAGGGCATCGATGAACTTGTCCGAGGCATCGACCACGATCAGCGGCACGTTGTAATGCTGGCGGAACATCTCCACCACTTCGGCCGCCTCGTTCTTGCGCATGAGGCCGTGGTCGACGAGAATGCATGTCAGCTGCTCGCCGACAGCTTCGTGCGTCAAAAGGGCCGCAACGGAGGAATCGACGCCGCCGGAGAGCGCGCAGATGACCTTGCCGCCGCCCACCTGGCTGCGGATCGCGTCGATCGCCTGCTCGCGATAGGCGGCCATGGTCCAGTCGCCCTTGAGCCCGGCGATCTTGTGCACGAAATTGGAAAGCAGCTTTGCGCCGTCGGGCGTGTGCACCACCTCGGGGTGGAACTGCAGGCCGTAATATCTGCGCTTCTCGTCGGCGATTGCCGCGAAGGGTGCGCCGGAGGAGGTGCCCACGACCTCAAAGCCGGGCGGCAGCGCGGTCACGCGGTCGCCATGGCTCATCCACACCTGATGGCGGGTGCCGGTGGCCCAGACGCCGTCGAACAGCGCGCAGTCCTTGGCGATCTCGAGAAAGGCGCGGCCGAATTCGCGGTGGTCGCTGCCCTCCACCTTGCCGCCGAGCTGGGCGCACATGGTCTGTTCGCCATAGCATATGCCGAGCACCGGGAGGCCGCTGTCGAATATGACCTGGGGTGCGCGCGGGCTGCCGACATCGACCGTCGAGGCGGGGCTGCCGGACAGGATCACCGCCTTGGGCTTGAGGCGGTGGAATGCCTCTTCGGCCAGTTGGAAAGGCGCGATCTCGGAATAGACTCCGGCCTCGCGCACACGCCGCGCAATGAGCTGCGTGACCTGGCTGCCGAAATCGATGATCAAAACGGTGTCGGGGTGGGTAATCGTCGTCATGGCGAGGCTTTAGAGAAAGAAACGAGTCGGCGCAACGGGCTAGCGGGAAGTTTCGCCGCTAATCTGCACCCGCAGCTCTTCAAGCAGTTCCACGAGACGCGCATAGTGCCCCGATCCCATCGCGGCGCGATAGCGGCCCTCGATGAGGGACTTTATCCGGTCGGCATCGGCGAGCGCCGCCTTGCCCTTGTCCGTATAGCGAATGATGCGCCCCCGCCGGTCTCGAGGGTCCGCCTCGCGCACCACCACGCCGGCGTTCTCCAGCCCGTCGACAAGCTGCTGAACGGCCTGCTTGGACGTTCCCATCCGGTCGATGAGGTCGGTCTGGCGCAGGCCCGATCTGGGGATATGCCCCATGGCCGTGGCGCGCGCATCGGTGAACCACGAATGGCCTGCCCGCTGCATCTCCGCCACGAAGTCCTGCTGCCACAGGCGGCTGAGAGACCACAGACGCCAGCCAAGATGGTCCGGCAATGGGGGATTTTCGTTTTCGTCAAGATTCTTGACCAATTTACCGGCTCCCGATATAGTCAAGGGCATTGTCCAAATACCCTAACATGGAAAATCGGAGGGATATGAAAATGGCAGCGCTCGAAAATGCTGTTCTGGCGAAGATCATGGCCGGGACGACCCATATTCTGAGGCTCGGTGACAAGGAAGCGGCGATCTACTACGAGACCAGCACCATTGCGCACATGCTACTGCCTGACGGGACGGCGCGCAGCGGCGCATGGCGTTTGGAGGATGGCGGCTATTCCGTCGACTGGGAGAATGGGCCCAGCGCACGCTGGTTCCTCGACAATTACGCGACGGGCAGGATCGGCTATGTCGACGAAAAGGGCGAACGGCGCGCTGAGCTTGTGCGCATCGTCTTCGGCAATGCGGAGAGCCTGCCCCGCCGGCCGGGCTGAGCTTCCAGCGCCTCAGATCACACCTTCAACGGCCGCCTTCGCGAGCCTGTCGACCGCGGTAGACAGCTTTTCGTCGACGACTTCGAGATATTCCGTCCAGTCGTCCACGTGCCGCAGTTCCGCCGCCCCGTCGGAGATGCCGCGCAGCGCGACGAGCGGGACACCGAAACGCTGGCAGGCGCGCAGCACGGCGAAGGTCTCCATGTCCACCATGTCGGCGGCGATGGCGTCATAGGCGGCACCGCTGACGATGTTCGCGCCGGTGGACAGGCTTGCCTCCGGAACGCCGGGAACGCGCAGCGGCAGCGGCACGGTCGCCGGCAGGTCGAGAAACGGCGTCGCCCCTTTTTCGAAGCCGAGCGGCGAGGCGTCCATGTCGCGATACGAGACGGAAACGGCCTGATAGACCTCGGTCTGCTCGAGCGTGCGGCTGCCGGCGGAGCCCAGCGAGACGACGAGGCCGGGCAAGCGGCCCTCCCCTTCGAGCCGGGCGAGCGCCGCAGCCACGGCGACGGCGGCCTCGACCGGCCCGACGCCGGTCATCAGCGGCGTGAAGCGCTGCTTCAGATGCGGGCCATATTCGGCCTCGGCGGCCATCACAAACAGGAAGTCCCGGCCGCCGAGCGGCGTGATCGGCACGCTCCCGCTCATCCTTCGATGCCCTGGCGGCCGACCACGGTCATCATGGTGCCGGTCATTGTGGCGATCATCTTGGCTTCGCCCTCCCCGTCATAGGCATAGGCCTGGCCGTCGGCGACGATGATCGTGCGGCCGGGCTTGGTCACCGTGCCGCGGAACAGGAAGCGCTCGCCCCTGCCCGGGGCCAGCAGATTGACCTTGAACTCGATCGTCAGCACCCCGGCGTCGGCCGGCATGAGGGAATAGGCGGCGTAGCCGCAGGCCGAGTCCAGCGCCATGGAGATGGCTCCGGCATGGAGGAAACCGTGCTGCTGGGTGAAGGTCTCGTTATAGGGCATCTCGATCTCGACGACGCCGGGCGTGACCTGGGTCAGGGTCGCGCCAAGGGCGGACATCGCCTTCTGGCGTGCGAAGCTCGCCCGCACGCGGGCCTCGAAGTCGGGTTCGGCAATGGGTCTTGCTGCCATGCTATCGTACCGGTGGCGGGTTGTGGCGCGGTGTTGCCTGCTTATGGCAAATCGCAGATTGCCGGGCAATCAGGCAATTTCGCGCAAGGGCAAAGGACCCCCGTCGCGGGCGTTCCGCCGGATTTCACTCCCGGCGGAATGCCGCGAAATAGAACCCGTCCGTACCGGAAGTGGCCGGCGTCAGCGCAATACCTTTTTCGGCAGCGATAAGCGCCTTGTCGGCATGTTCGGGAAAGCGGTCGCGCCAGACGGCCTCGTGGTCCACGGGCCTGAAGCCCGGCATCCGCCGGACAAACGCGTCGGCCTGTTGGCTGTTCTCCTCAAGGAAGATCGAACATGTCACATAGGTCAGCCTTCCGCCCGGCTTGACGAATTTGGCGGCCGCGTCGAGGATCGCCACCTGCTCGGCCAGCCTCGCCTCCAGTTGCTGCGGGGTGAGCCGCCATTTGGCATCGGGCCTGCGCCGCCAGGTGCCCGAGCCGGTGCAGGGGGCATCGACAAGAACCAGATCCATCTGGCCCTCCAGCGGCGTTAGCGCTGCTTCTTCGGCAACCACCTGGACATTGCGGCAGGCCGCGCGCTTGAGGCGGTCGAAAATGGGGCTGAGCCGCTTGCGGTCGGCATCGAAGGCGTGGATCTGGCCGCGATTTTCCATCGCGGCCGCCATTGCCAGCGTCTTGCCGCCCGCGCCCGCGCAAAAATCCAGCACCTGCATGCCGGGCCGTGCCCCGGCCAGTTCGGCGACGATCTGCGAGCCTTCGTCCTGCACCTCGAACCAGCCCTTCTGGAAGGCCGGCTCGGTCTGCACATTGGGGTGGCGGCCATTGCCTGCAATCGGCGGCACGCGCATGCCGTCGGGCGCGATGGGCGAAGGCTCTGCCCCGGCACGGCGCAGCGCGTTGAGCACCTTGGCGCGCTCCGCCTTCAGGCGGTTTACCCGCATGTCCAGCGGCGGCCGCGCGGCGAGCGCGGCGCACTCGCCGGCCCAGGCCTCGCCGAAGGCGGCCTCCACCATCGGCAGGCACCATTCGGGCACGTTGGCCGCTATGTCGGCCGGCATCGGCTGCGAAAGGCGGGTGGCGGAAACCTCCAACTCGTCGGCATCCAGCAGCGGCGGCGCGAAATTGTCGCCTTCGAGCGCGGCGTTGAGCGCTTCCGGCGTCAGCGCGTTCTCCAGCATTGCGGCGCCCAAGACGATGGCGCGCGGCGTATCCTCGTCGAACAGCCAGGCAGCCGACCGCCGCCGCCGCAGCGCGTCGTAGACGAAATTGCCGATCGCCGCGCGGTCGCCGGCGCCGGCGAACCGATGCGACAGCCCCCAGTCCCGCATGGCGTCCGCCGCGGGCCTGTGTCTGGTTTCGATGTCCTGAATGATTTCGATGGCTGCTGCCAGCCGTCCGCCGAGGCGCATGTGAATACCTGTCGTGTTCGGATGCCCGTCCTGTCGGGTAGCTAGACCGGCAGGCGCGCCGTGGCAAGCGCCGATGGAGCAGACCCATAAGTTTCAATTGCGCTGTGCATCCATGCTGATAGAATTTTCTTATGCTGAGACTGACGATCAGGCAGATGCAATATTTCGAAGGGCTCGCCCAGGCGCTTCATTTCGGGCGCGCGGCGGCGGCGATGGGCGTCACCCAGCCGGCGCTTTCGGCGCAGATCGCGGAGATGGAGTCCCAGCTCGGCTTTCCGCTTTTCGAGCGTGGAGCCGGCAGGGTGCGCCTGACCGAGGAAGCGCTGACGCTGAAGCCGCGCATAGAGCGCATTCTGGCCGAAGTGCAGGATCTGGAATCCTTTGCCCGGCGCGAGCGCAAGGTCCTGGAAGGGCGTTTTCGGCTGGGGATCATTCCCACCATCGCCCCTTACCTGCTGCCGGAATTGCTGCCTCGCCTGAAACAGGGCTTTCCCGGCCTGCAGCTCGAAGTCAGAGAGGCGGTCACCGGCACGCTGATCGAGGAAACCGACAATGGACGGCTCGACGGCATGATAGCCGCCGACCCTATCGTGGAGCCCCGGCTGGCATATCAGAGCCTTTTCGAGGATGCCTTCCATCTGGCGGTTCCCGAGGCCGAGGCGGAGCGCATCGCGCCTCCCGTTGCGCAGGAAAGCATGGCGCTCGAACGGCTGATGCTGCTGGAAGACGGTCACTGCATGCGCGGCCAGGCCTTGGCGGTCTGCGGGATGGTCAAGCCGGTGACGATGGAAAGCTTCGGCGCTACCAGCCTCACGACGCTGCTGCAGATGGTGTCGCACGGAATGGGCGTGACGCTCATTCCGGAGATGGCGCGCAAGACGGCCGCCCTTCTTCCGGGGCTGCGCATCCTGCCTTTCGCCGCGCCCGGCCCTTCACGAACCATCTGTCTCGCCTGGCGCAGAAGCAATCCCCGGCAGGCGGACCTGGCCGCCCTTTGCGGCATCGTGAAGGAAGCCAACCAGGCGATCACATGAGCGGCGTCTACGTCTTATAGAAGCCCGAAGGCCAGGACGAGCCACATCAGGCCCAGCGCCAGAAAGCCGAGACCGAAGGCGGGCTGGCGGTAGCGGATACGGTTCGACGTCACATGGATATAGCTGTGGACGTAGCGCGAAAGGATGAAAATCCAGGCCAGCCCGAGGGTGAGGAACCCGACATTGCCGGTAGCAAACAGCCCGAGGCAGCCGATGTGAAACAAGGTCGGCAGCTCGAATTGGTTGTTGAGATTGTTCCGCACGAAAAGGCTCTCGGACGGCTCGACCTGGTTTTCCCGGAATTGCGAAACCCTGGCGTTGCCGGCGGCGACCGCCCGCTTGCGACGCACGAACATCAGGATGTAGATGCCGAAGACCAGGATGACGTGAAAGATCATCGGCCAAAAGATCGCGCTCGGATTCATATGCGTCATCATCCTCTCATCTCACACCAATCGTCTTGGTCTTTCCGGCATGGGAGCGCAGGGGCCGGCGGCGACGGGTCGCCCAGGCGGCATTTGAAGAAGGACTGACGCCTTTCCCGCCGGCACCGAAAAGGGCTTTCCGGCACATGACCAACCCATGTCAGGCGCCGCCGGGGTAATTCGGGCTTTCGCGGGTGATCGTCACGTCGTGCGGGTGGCTTTCGCGAAGGCCGGCGCCGGAGATGCGCACGAAGGTCGCCTTCTCCTGGAACTCGGGAAGGCTCGCCGCGCCGACATAGCCCATCGCCGCCTTGAGGCCGCCGGTGAGCTGATGGAGGACGCCGGAGGCCGGCCCCTTGTAGGGAACCTGGCCTTCGATGCCTTCCGGCACCAGTTTCAGCGTGTCGCGGACCTCGGCCTGGAAATAGCGGTCGGCGGAGCCGCGCGCCATGGCGCCCACTGAGCCCATGCCGCGATAGGCTTTGAACGAGCGGCCCTGGTAGAGATAGACTTCACCTGGGCTTTCGTCGGTGCCGGCGAGCAGCGAGCCCACCATGGCCGCGGTTGCGCCGGCGGCCAGCGCCTTGGCAAGATCGCCCGAATATTTGATGCCGCCGTCGGCGATGACGGAAATGCCCTCCTTGTGCGCGGCTTCCGCCGCCGCCATGATCGCGGCAAGCTGCGGCACGCCGACGCCCGCCACCACGCGCGTGGTGCAGATCGAGCCCGGCCCGATGCCGATCTTGACGCCGTCCGCGCCCGCATCGATGAGCGCCTTCGTTCCATCGCCCGTCGCCACATTGCCGGCAATGATGCGCACTGCGTTGGAGAGCTTCTTGGCGCGGGCGACCGCGTCCAGCACGCGCTGGGAGTGGCCGTGCGCGGTGTCGATCACCAGAAGGTCCACGCCGGCCTCGATCAGGCGCTCGGCCCGCTCGAAGCCGTCGTCGCCGACGCTGGTGGCGGCGGCGACGCGCAGCCTGCCTTGAGCGTCCTTGGCGGCGTGCGGATTGAGCTGCGACTTCTCGATGTCCTTGACGGTGATGAGGCCGACACAGTTGCCTGCGTCGTCGACGACAAGCAGTTTCTCGATGCGGTTCTGATGCAGCAGCCGCTTCGCCTCGTCCTGGCTCACCCCTTCCTTCACCGTGATCAGGTTTTGATGCGTCATCAACTCCCTGACCGGCTGGGAGGGATCGGACGCGAACCGCACATCACGGTTGGTGAGGATGCCGACGAGCCGGCCGGTCGTGTGGCCGCCCGATCCGCCGTTCTCGACAACCGGGATGCCCGATATGCGGTGGCCATCCATCAGCGCATGGGCATCGGCGAGCGTGGCTTCCGGGCCGATGGTGACCGGATTGACCACCATGCCGGACTCGAATTTCTTGACCTGGCGCACCTCCTCGGCCTGCTCGGCGGGCGAAAGATTGCGGTGGATAACGCCGATGCCGCCGGCCTGGGCCATGGCAATCGCCAGCCGGGCCTCGGTGACCGTATCCATGGCGGCCGACAATATGGGAATGTTGAGATCGATGTCGCCGGCGATCCGGGTTCGCACATCGGCCTGACCCGGCATCACTTCCGAATGGCCCGGCTGCAGCAGGACGTCGTCGAAGGTAAGCGCTTCTGCGCCGGTTGCGGATTGTATGATCTTCGCCATGGCCGACCCTTGAAAAATGGTGGAAGGCAGCATCCCCTTCCCTATGTGCGGAACGGGCCTGCTTCGCAATGATTCCCTTTCAGGATTGGCGCTGGCTGGTACCACGTCGGCGGGGCAATGAAAAGCCTCGCCTTTCCTCCATGGCGGGGCCAGCACCAAAGAACTCTTGCCTCTGCCACTCGCCCGCACATATCCAACCGTGATAGCAAGCGGCGCATTCGTCGGACGCCACCGAAAGAATACGAGACATTGAACCGGACCCTTCCGCTGATACTGGCCGTCGCCCTTTTCATGGAGCAGATGGATTCGACGGTCATAGCCACGTCCCTGCCGGCGATAGCCAGGGACATCGGCACCAATCCCGTCACGCTGAAGCTTGCGCTGACCACCTATCTGGTCGCGCTCGCCATCTTCATACCGGTCAGCGGCTGGATGGCGGACCGGTTCGGCGCCAAGCGCGTGTTCCGCATCGCCATCGGCGTCTTCGTGCTGGGCTCCATCGCCTGTGCGGTCTCCAACTCGCTTCTGGCCTTCGTGCTCGCCCGCTTCCTGCAGGGCATGGGCGGAGCGATGATGACGCCCGTCGCCCGCCTCGTATTGGTGCGGGCCACGCCCAAGGACAAGCTGGTCTCGGCCATGGCCTGGCTGACGGTGCCGGCGCTCATCGGTCCCATCGCCGGGCCGCCGCTGGGCGGCTTCATCACCACCTATTTCTCCTGGCACTGGATATTCCTGATCAACGTGCCGATCGGCCTTGCCGGCATCGCCCTGTCGGGCCGCGTCCTGCCGGAGTTCGAGGGCGAGGAGCGCGCCAGGCTCGACTGGACGGGCTTTGCCCTTTCGGGCCTGGCGGCTTCGGGCATCGTGTTCGGGCTTTCGGTCATCAGCCTGCCCGCCCTGCCGCCGGCGGTGGGCGTTATGACGGTCATCGTCGGTCTGGTCTCCGCGTGGCTCTACCATCGGCACGCACGCGTCTGCCCGCGACCGATCCTCGACCTCAGCCTGTTCGCGAACCATGCCTTCCGCGCGGCAATCGTGGGCGCCTCGCTTTTCCGGGTGGGCGTGGGCGCCGTCCCCTTCCTGCTTCCGCTGATGTTCCAGCTCATCTTCGGGCTCACGCCTTTTCAGTCCGGCCTGCTGACCTTCGCCTCGGCGCTGGGCGCGATCGCCATGAAATTCATCGCCAGCACCACCTTGCGGGCGGTGGGGTTCAGGCTGGTGCTGATCGTCTCGGCGCTGATGGGCGGCGGCCTGATCGCGGTCAACGCGCTCTTCAGGCCCGATACGCCGCACCTGGTCATCATTGCGGTTCTCGTTGCCGCCGGCTTCCTGCGCTCGCTCTTCTTCACATCGGCCAATGCCCTCGTCTTCGCCGAGATCGGCGACCGGGAGGCCAGCCAGGCCGCGACAATCTCCGCCGCCATGCAGCAGATCAGCATCGCGATGGGCGTTGCCGTGGGCGGCGGCGTGCTGGAGGTCAGCAGCTATCTTTCCGGGGATGCGCTCGGGACCGACGCCTTCGTCAACGCCTTCGTGGTCGTGGGGCTGATCACGCTGCTGGCCGCGGTTCCCTATTTCTCGCTGCCGCCGGACACCGGCAACGCGGTCTCAGGCCACCGCCGGGCAGGACTGGCGGCGCCGGCCGGCAAGGCGCAGGCGGCCGAATAGCAAGGCATGGCTTGATATCAGCGAAAGACCACGTCCGAGACCGGACTGGGCTCACACTGTCCCGTGCGCTCGAAATACTTTTGCAGCACCAGCAGCGAGATCAGTTCCTCACGTTCGGCATCGGCGAAAAGCGCCACATGGGCATTGGCATTGGCGATGATTTCCAACGCTTCCCCCGGATGACGCTCGAAATGGTCGACCTTCTCCGCAAGGTCGCTCAGATCCTCGCGCAGTTCGACATAATGGCGGCCGGCAATCAGCGCGCCTTCCATGAACCATGTCTCGTAGCGGGGGCGCGGCATGAGGCACAGCGCGTTCGACGCCAGTATCCATTTGAGGTTCGTCGCAACGTCGTGACCTTCAAGGGAAACGACATAGCGGCTTTCAAGCTGCTGCGCGATGGTCAGGTGCTGTTTCGGCCCGATGTCCTCGAAGCGCTCGCCGACATGGCCGATGTCGAACCGGCCGTCCGCCGCATAGAGCCTTACCAGCCGTCTTCGCGCGTCGTTGTTGAGGGCGCCGCGCCACACGGCCCGGGGCGCCTTTTGCCCGAACGCAAGCGTGTCGCGCGGCCAGCGAAAATGGCGCAACCTGTCCAGCTTCATCAGAACGGCGTTTTCGTTGGGAGCCGCGATGGGCCTGCTCTTCACGACGGCGGGAACGGGCGGCACCGTCGTGACGTCGCCGAACTCATAGGCCAGGCGCAGCGCTTGGTCGAAGGCGAGGGTGAACTGCCTCAGATCGAAGTAGTAGTAGCTTTTTCTGCGCGAGATCCGGCTGAGACTGGGCGCATCCGCGATGGAGACCGCCCCCGAAAGCTTATTGTAGTAGTTGACCCGCTCGATGATGCCGGTATCGGCCCCGCCGCTTGCCAGCTCCGCAAAACGGCTGTGCCGCCTCGCCCTCCAGTAGGCGCGGGGCAGCATCTCGCGGCCCAGGGCACCCGCGTAATAGGCCACCCGCCGCGCCGGGCTTTGCAGGCGCTGCCACATCGTCATACTCTCCGCTGAAGCACCGGATCAGCTCACCGTTTCAAACAAGCGCCAGGCTGATCCAAGATCCGATGTTACGCAACTCCGGACGGAAAACCGGTGTTTGCTCTTCAGGATCATGCTTCTTCCCCATCGCCCGTGCCGGAGGCACCGTCTCCGGACCTGCCCTTGAATCCTTTCGCCAGAAGGTAGAGTTCGACCGATTCGCCGCGCGAGGCCGGCGGCTTGACGTGATGCACCGATTTGAAGCAGCGCTTGAGCTGATCGAGAAGCGCGGTCTCGGCGCCGCCCTGGAAGGCTTTCGCCAGGAAATGCCCGCCGGGCTTCAGAACCGAGATGGCAAAGTCCGCAGCGGTCTCGCAAAGATGCATGGTGCGGATGTGATCGGTCCGGCGGTGGCCGGTGGTCGGCGCGGCCATGTCGGACAAGACCACGTCCGGCGGGCCTCCCAGCACCTCCAACAGGCGGGCGGGCGCCTCGTCGTCGAGGAAATCCATCTGGAGAACCGCCGCCCCCGGCACCGGATCCATCTCCAGATAGTCGATGCCGACAACGCTCGGCCGGGCGGGGTCGGACTTCACGCGCTCGGCGGCGACCTGGCACCAGCCGCCGGGCGCGGCGCCCAGATCGATCACTTTCATGCCGGGCGCCAGCAGATGATGCTTGTCGTCGATCTCCGACAGCTTGTAGGCCGCCCGCGACCGCATGCCTTCGGCCTGGGCCCGGTGCACATAGGGGTCGTTGAGATGCCGCTCCAGCCAGCGGCGGGAGGAGTTCTTCAGGCCGCGCTTCTTCTTCACGCGGGTCTTCAGCGCGCGGGCGCCCGAGCCGGGCCTGGCGTCCTTCTTCATGACTGCTGCCGCTTGCCGCGGCGCCACACGCCGTCGCGCGCCATCATCTCGTTGAGCATGCCTTCACGCAGGCCGCGGTCGGCCACGCGCAGGCGCTCGGAGGGCCAATGGCGACGGATCGCCTCCAGGATCGCGCAGCCGGCAAGCACCAGGTCCGCACGCTCCTCGCCAATGCAGGGATTGGCCCTGCGCTGATCGAAATCCCAGGAAAGCAGCGTCGCGATCATGCTGTCGACATGCTCGCGCTCCATCCACAGCCCGTCCACCCGGCGGCGGTCGTAGCGGGCCAGCCCCAGATGAACGCCGGCGAGCGTGGTCACCGTGCCGGACGTGCCCAGGAGGTGGAAACGCTTTCCCGCGGCCAGATGCGCGAGCTGCCCGCGCCCGTCGAAGCGCTCCAGCATTTCGGTCACCGCGACGATCATCGCCTCGAAGCTGTCGGGCGTGACATGGCGGCCGCCGAAGCGCTCGGCCAGCGAGACCACGCCGACCGGAAGCGACGTCCAGGAAACGATATGGTCGGCCAGACGGGGCGTGCGATGACGCGACAGATCTATGAGCGCGATCTCCGACGAGCCGCCGCCGATATCGAACAGCACGAGGCCGTCGGTTTCGCGCGTGACCAGCGAGCTGCAGCCCGAAACGGCCAGCCGCGCTTCCGTTTTCCGGTCGATGATCTCGAGCTCGAGGCCCGTTTCGCGGCGGACCCGCTCGATGAAGAACTCGCCGTTCTCGGCCGCGCGGCACGCTTCCGTCGCGATCATCCGCAGGCCGTCGAGCTGCCGGCCTTCCAGCTTGGAGGCGCAGACGCCAAGCGCCTCCACGGCCCTGTCCATGGCGGCATCCGACAAGCGGCCGGAGCCCGAAAGCCCCTCGCCCAGCCGCACGATGCGCGAAAACGCGTCGACGACGCGAAACCGCCCCGGCCGGCCCGGCGTGGCAACCAGCAGCCGGCAATTGTTGGTGCCAAGGTCGAGCGCCGCGTAGAGCGCCTCGCCATCCCGGTCGGCGGACAGGCGGGCGGCGTAGTTTTGCCGGCGACGGCTGCTCGCCTCGTCCTGCTGCCGGATCGCCGGAGGCGCATCGGGGACCGCTGCTTCGCGTGCCGCCGCGTCGCGCACGAAAAACCGCCGCCCGCGCTTTCTGCGGCGTTTGCGCTTGCGCGGGGGAGCCGCATCTGCAGCGTCTGCCCCGCTTCCGCCGGCCGTTTCGATCGCCGCGCCCGTCGCCCTGTCTGCCGCTCCACCCCGCCGGGCGCCGTCTGGAGGCGCTGCGCCGATCGGGGCCGGAGCACCATCATTGACAAGCTCCGCGACCGGTGGCGCGTCACATTCCTCGTGGTCGTCCACCGCTTTTCCTTCCGTGTCGCGGGCGCCGCCAAAGGCGCACCTGCCGACACTTCATCTCGCTCGTTATGACGAGATTAGCAGCGACGGGCCCGATGACCAAGAGCGGCGAGCAGAAATACCCGCCCATTCCCGTCCGCACAGCAATGTCAAGGCGACGGGGTTGAAGCCAAAGGCGGGGTTGACTATTTTGCCTGCATCGATAAATACCAAGCCATCCCGCGCCGCAGCCCCGCTGCGGCATGCGGATCTGCTGGGGAATAGGTTAACGGTAGACCCACGGACTCTGACTCCGTTAGTCCTGGTTCGAATCCAGGTTCCCCAGCCATCGTCTGTTTCAATATTAATCACAATAACTTAAGCGATCCGCGGAAATTGCAACCGGAACAGTTTTCCGGCGCATGGAAGTGGAACAGTAACGGCCGGAGTTCCACAAGCCCCTGCCCCTTACCGGGGCACGGCTTTTGATGAAGCGTAGATTCAAATCTCCGTGAGAGAACTTGAATTTCCTCCCCTCTCAGTGGAGTGCGCCCCTGAGGGTGGACACTGATCAGGCTGCTGTTTTGCCAGTCTGCCGGATGTGTTGATCCTCGAACTGCTGCGGGCTGAGATATCCCAGCGCCGAATGGAGCCTGCGCTTGTTGTAGACCTCCTCAATGAAGTGGGGAAGGTATTCTGCGACCTCCTCGAAGTTTTCGAAGGCCATGGGATAGACCGCCTCGATCTTCAACGTCTTCATGAAGCTTTCGGCCTTGGCGTTGTCATAGGGATTGCCCCGGCGCCCCATTGAGCCGATCAGGCCATTGCGGCTCAGCGTCTCACGGTAGAGAGCGGCCGCATATTGCCCACCGCGGTCGGAATGATGGATCAAGCCCGACATCGGCTTTCGGCGCTGGATAGCTGCAGTCAGGGCTGTGATCGTGAGGCGCGCGTCGATCGAGCGGCCGATGGCGTAGCCGACGATCAAACGCGACCAGGCGTCGAGAATGATGGCGACGTAAGTGAAGCGGCCCGGCACAGCCACATAGGTTATGTCGGAGACCCAAAGCTGGTTTGGGCCGGTCGACACAAAGTCCTTTGCCAGGTTGGGGAAGATTGGGCCGTCGTGATCGCTATCGGTAGTGACAACGAAGCGCCGCCGGAGCTTGGGCTGCAGATCATGCTCGCGCATCAGGCGCCGGATTTTCTTGTGGTTCACGACAAGGCCCTGTTGCCGCAGGGCGGCGCCGACACGACGGTAGCCGTAGAATTCGAACTCGTCGCAGATCGCGAACATCGCCTCCACGATCGCAGTGTCGTCGGCCTGTTTCTGGGGGTGGTCATAGTAAGTCGAGCGCGCAATCCCCATCAGCCGGCATCCTTCGGCGACGGAGAGGCCACCGGGCCGGTGATGACGGATGTAGTCGCGTTTTTCGGCCGCTGTGCGTTTTCAGAGCCCCCTTTAGGAACTCCAGCTCGAGAGCCTGCTTGCCGACGAGCCGTTCAAGGGCCGCGATCCGGGCCTCGTATTCCTGAATCAGATCTACGGCCTCAACATCCTCGTCAAAGGCGCCTTCCTCATGCTTGCGGATCCAGATGCGGATCAGGTTGCGCGCGATGTCGTAACGCCTCGCCAGGCCGTGAAGTGACTCGCCGGAGAAATACTCCTGCACGATTTGGCGCTTGAACTGGATGCTGTGATTGCGGTGCCTTGCCATGGGTCTTCTCTCCGAAAACCCGACAGGCTGGTCAATCCTTCAGTCCGATCTGTCCACCCTCAGGGGCGCACTCCACACATGGGCAACCTGAAGTCAGAACCGCCAATCGGTCGACTCGCTCTTTCGACCTAGGACAACCTGTTGAAGTTCCACATCTGGCGTAGGATTTAGCACACTCCCAAAACCGCCATATGGCATGGATTTTGCCCCGACGCCTCTTTGAGATGGTCTGATCACATCGGCAGGGAAAATCGTGCCCGACAATGACACACGCGGCCGCTCTTCAGGCGCAGATCTGCCCCGGAATGAGCCACCGGCAATCCTGGTGACGGGCGGCGCCGGGTTCATCGGCTCGCATCTGGTCGATGCGCTGCTCTCCCGGCATCCTCGCTCCACGGTCACCGTTCTGGACGCCTTCACCTATGCCGCCGATCCGCTCCATCTGGCGCAAGCTGGATCGACGGGAAGGCTGACCATCGTCAGAGGTTCTGTCGAAGACCGCAGCCTGCTCGGCCGGCTGATGAAGCCCGGCGCGCTCGTCTTTCACCTGGCGGCGGAAAGCCATGTGCCTCGGTCCTTCCGCGATCCGGGCCTCTTCGACCGCGTCAACCGCCAGGGCACGCGCAATGTGCTCGATGCAGCGTTGCATGCGGGCGTCGACCGGGTCATTCACTTCAGCACCGACGAAGTCTATGGCAGCCGCCTGTCAGCCGCAGACGAGGCAGCGCCCTTTGCGCCCTCCAGCCCCTATGCCCGTTCCAAGGTTGCGGCAGAGGGGGAAGCGGAGGCCATGCGCCGGCAGGGGCTCGATGTCACCATTTTGCGCCCCAGCAATGTGATAGGCCCGCGCCAGCATCGCGAGAAGCTGCTGCCATGCTTCATCGCCAAGGCGATGGCAGGAGCGCCATTCCCGGTGGAGGGCGACGGGCGCCAGCAGCGGACCTTCCTTGCCGTTTCCGATCTGGTGGCAGCGGTCGGACTGGTGCTGGAAAGGGGCGCGCGCAACGGCACCTACAATGTCGCCGGCGCGGAGAGTTTTGATGTGAGGCAGGTGGCGCAGATCGTGGCGGATGTCATAGGCAGTCCTTGCAGCCTGACCCATGTCGCCGACCGACCAGCCAATGACCTTGCCTATATGCTCGATGGTGCACGCCTGGCCGGGCTCGGCTTTCAGCCGCGCAAGGGCTTTCGCCAATCCGTGCGGGAGACAGCCAACGCCATGGCACGGTTCCGGCTCGGCCACGTGCCGCCTCTGTCGCCCGCATATGAGCTGAGGCCGACCGCCCGCGTCGCCTGAAAGACTGGAGCCGTTCATGAATGCGATTGTCAAAGCTGTTCCGGCAAGCCGCCGACTGCCTTTCCATGTCCCACATCGCTCCAGCCGGCAGGCCGCTTATGTCGGCCACGTGCTGTCTTCCGGCAGCTTGCGCCCCGGCGGGGCCTTTTCCCGCGAGGCTGAAGCGTGGCTGGTGCAACACACCGGCGCCGAACAGGCCATCCTCACCCATTCCTGCACGGGGGCCATGGAGATGGCCGCCCTGGCGCTCGGGCTCGGCCCCGGCGACGAGGTGATCGTTCCCACATTCACCTTCTGCGCCACCGCCACCGCATTCGAGCGGGCCGGCGCGCGGATCGTTTTCTGCGACATCGATCCGGCCACGATGATGATCGATCCCGAAGATCTCGAACGCCGCATCACCCGCCGGACCAGGGCGATCGTGGCGGTCCATTACGGCGGCGCATCGGCGGATATGGAAGCAATATGCGCCATCGCACGAAGGCACGGCGTTCATGTCATCGAAGATGCGGCGCAGGCGTTCGGATCGACACGCGGCGGACGGGCACCAGGCACGTTCAGCACCTTCGGCGCATTCTCATTCCACGAGACCAAGGTGGTCTCCTGCGGCCAGGGCGGCGCGCTGATCGTCAATGCCGGCGATCCGGCACTGCTGGAGCGGGTCGCAATGATCGTGGAGCGCGGCACCGATCATGCGCGTGTCAGGTCTGGCGAGAAGGCATTCTACGAGTGGACAAGCCCAGGGTCGAGCTTCCAACCGGGGGAGTTCGAGGCGGCGATCCTGATGGCCGAGTTCGAAGCCCTGGAGGAAAACCTCGCCCACAGGAGGCGTATCGCAACATGGATGATCGAGCGTCTCGAACGAATGGCCCTGCCCTTCGCCATCCTACGGACCGATGCGGCGACAAGGTCCAACTTCCATTTCATTGCCGCGCTGGCGCGGAACGAAGCCACCGCGGCAAGCCTGATGGCGCATT
Organism: Nitratireductor thuwali; assembly: GCF_036621415.1. Lineage (NCBI taxonomy): Bacteria > Pseudomonadati > Pseudomonadota > Alphaproteobacteria > Hyphomicrobiales > Phyllobacteriaceae > Nitratireductor > Nitratireductor thuwali. Next base: position 3,203,752 of record NZ_CP030941.1, on the reverse strand, counting down.
TGCAGAGCAACGGCATCGACTGCCGCCAGCACTACGTGCCGTTGCACCTGTCCCCCGCGCGCGGGAGATGGGCTATGGTCCACGCACGCTACCCGGTGCCGAACAAGCCTGGCGGCGTCTCCTGCGGCTGCCGGTTCACACGGGCATGCGGGAGGAGGATGTGGAACACTGCCTTGCGGTGATAGGTGAACCGACCGAACTATGGCCCTCCGAGAATCTGGTCGTCAGCTGAATGGCCGCTTGTCGGGGACCGGCCCGGTGTTGGTCCGCTGTCGGCCCCTTTCGCGAACAACGGTCCAAGAGCGGGTCTATGAACGGATGCGCTGTGGACTCTTCGCCGCCGGGAACCTTTCGCGTCGATCTCCATCCAATCAGTTAGCGCCCTCGCAGTTCGGTGCGCCCAATCTGATCCCTTGCAGTAATACGGGGTCCCCGGTCAGGCAAAAGCCGCAACAGCTTGGGTCTGGACATGAAACATAAAAGGGCTAGCATGAAGATTCATGGACATGCTCGCACGCATACTCGCTATCGGCCTGCTCGCGGTGTTCGCGGCCGGCACAATCGTGTATGGGGCAAGCGCGACGAGCATGTCGGTGGCAATGCCGCATGATGCGATGGCCGGCGGAGATATGGGCAACTGCGATGGCTGTCCGCCGGGAGGCGACGGCAAGGTGCCGTTGTGCAGCCAGCCTTGCCTGGTGCCTTTCGCAGCACTTCCGGTTGCGGTTGGCGTTGAGCTTCCGATCGTGGCGGCCGAAACAGCGACTGCCCCACTAAAAAAGATGGCCGGCCACACCGGCCCGCCAGATCCCTTCCCGCCTCGAACCGTCAGCTCTAGCTGACGGCCGCCGGGCCCGCCCGCTGCCGACCTCGACGATCGTTGGCGGTCTTGCGCCAGCGACCGCAGTTCCGCATGAGGCGTCTTCTCGACATCGCATGCGAATATCGGCTGACTTTCAGGATGATTGATCCATGTCCAGATTTCCTATGCCGGCGCTGACGCGTCGAGCCTTTGTCGCATCGGCGGCCGCAGGGGCGGCGAGTGTAATGTTGCCTTTGCTCCAACAGCCTGGGGCCAATGCCGCGGCGGTGCGCGAGGTCCGGCTGAGGGCTGCGCCCGGTAGGGTGCCGCTTGTGCCGGAACCATATGGCGTAACGCCGGCGTGGTGCTACAACGGGGCTGTTCCCGGCCCGGAAATACGCGTCCGCCAGGGCGATCGTCTGCGGGTGGAGGTGGAGAACGGCCTTGCAGAAGAAACGACCGTGCATTGGCATGGCGTGCGCGTGCCGAACGCAATGGACGGCGTGCCGCATCTGACCCAGGCGCCGATCGGAGTGGGCGAGCGCTTCGTCTATGAGTTCGACGCGGTCGACGCCGGCACGTTCTGGTATCACCCGCACCAGCGCAGCTTTGAGCAGGTCGGGCGTGGGCTTTATGGGCCGCTGATCATCGAGGAGCATGAACCGGTGCGCGTCGATCGGGACGTGATTTGGGTGCTCGACGACTGGCGGCTGACCAAGTCGGCGCAGATCAGCGACGATTTCGGCAACATGCACGACGTTCATCACAATGGCCGCGTCGGCAATACGGTCACCATCAATGGCCGCACGCCGGACAGCTTTGCCGTCAGCAAGGGCGAACGCATCCGCCTGCGGCTCGTCAACGCCGCCAATGCCCGCATCTTTGGCCTCGACTTTGCAGGCCACAAGCCGATCGTCGTCGCGCTGGACGGCCAGCCGGTCACGCCGCACGCGCCGGACGGCGGACAGGTGGTGCTGGGGCCGGCCATGCGCGCCGACCTGATCGTCGACATGACGGGTGAGCCGGGAAGCCGGGCTTCGGTCGTCGACCGGTTCTATGAGGGGCTGGAATACCGGCTTGTCGATCTCGCCTATGCCAATGCACCGCTCCGGGAGCGCGCGCCCGACTGGCCGATAACTCTTCCAGACAATCCGCTGCCGGAGCCGGAGCTCGAAAACGCGTCCCGCAACGAGGTCGTCTTCAATGGCGGCATGATGGGCGAAATGATCGCCGCCGAGATGGGCGCGAAAATAGGGCCAGGCGCGCCGGGAGGCATGATGGGCGGCATGCATTCGATGATGAGCTCTAGCAGCGCCTGGTTCATCAATGGCGTCGCCGCCGATGCAGGCAGTCACGTGATGAAGCCTATGCTGACGCTCGCACGGGACAAGAGCCATGTCATCGCCATGACGAATGCGACGGCGTGGCATCACCCGATGCATCTGCACGGCCACTCGTTCCGGGTGATTTCCCGCAACGGCCAACCCACTCCGCACCGCGAATGTCAGGACACGGTGCTGGTTTCGCCACGCGAGAAGGTCGAGATCGCCTTTGTCGCCGACAATCCCGGCGACTGGATGTTCCACTGCCACGTTCTCGAACACCAGGCGGGCGGCATGATGGGCATCATTCGCGTCGCGTGAACAGCCGAAATCCGAAAGGAAAACCCAAATGCGCAATATCTTGAAGACCCTTGTCCTGGCGGCCCTGCTCTCGAGCGCCGGTCCGGCACTGGCGGGCGATAGGGACGTCACACTCTACAAGAACCCGCAATGCGGATGCTGCGAAGGCTATGCCGATTACCTCAGGGAAAACGGCTTTGCGGTTGAGGTGAAGCCGACGCACGAGCTCTCCGCCATGAGCCGCGAGGCCGGCCTTCCCGACGACGTCCAGGGCTGCCATCTCTCCTTCATCGACGGTTACGTCGTGAGCGGCCACGTGCCTGTGGGAACGGTCAACAGGCTTCTGACCGAACGCCCCGACATCAAGGGCGTGACGCTGCCCGGCATGCCCATGGGTTCGCCCGGCATGGGCGGTGCGAAGGAAGGCCCGTTCGAGGTGCTGGAAATTAACAGATCCGGCGGTGTCGGCGGCGTCTACGCCACGGAATAGGAACGGTCCGATGATGGAGGGCATGAACGGAATGATGATGTTCGGCATGGGCCTGGCGTGGCTGCTTGTCGTCATCGTGCTCATCCTCGCGGCTGCCGCATTGATCAAATATTTGTTCTTCAGCGGCAGATGAGAAGGAGGCTGTTCTCTTGTCGATTTTCGGCGTCGCCGCGGCTGGCCTGGGATTGGCATTGACATGGCCTTGGCGCGCATGCCGGGCGGGCGCAGTGAAGTGGTCTGCCCGCATCCGCAGCAAACGCTCAAACACTGCGGGTGGTTCTCTAGGTTGAGAACTTCACGCTCACACCGCGCTGCCGAAAATAGGCCTGCATCATCTTGCGTCCCGAACGGTTGTTTTGTGCCAGCCTGGTCGGATCGAAGACGGCTTCTTTGGCGCCCTCCCGGGCCAGTGCTCGCTTGAGGGTCGCTATATGTTCGTCGATGTCGGCATTGTCCGATTGCAGCGATGCGTAAATGTTGTCGATTGCTTCGGTCACGGTCGGCTCGCTCAAGGTTTGCACTCCTTCGCCTATTAAATTGACCGGCTACCATAAATTGGCGGTTGGACCTACCGCGCGGAAAGAGCGCGGCCTGTTTTGATGAAGTGCAAGCCCGCAACTGTCCTCCACTAAAGCCTGCAACGCGAGGCGTGCACGCTTCGGCTACCCGGGCGTCTTGGCGATCAAGCGCCAAACGCGCCATTAATCGTACGCATCGCTCCTGCCATGAAGCCGGCCTCAGGGCCCGCAAGCCAAGCCACTTGGGATTTCCTGCAAAGCTTCCGGCCGCGATTGTCGGGCCGGCACCACAACTCGCCGTCCTGGCGCAAAAATGATATGGGAGGCGGGTGATCTGGGTGTCAGACGCGGAGGCGGCCGTGGCGGAGAAGCGAAGAGGAAAAGGCGCGGGACGACGGGACAAGGGCCTGGAGGAAGCGTTGCGCCGGCATGTTCGGACCAAGGGCGCCGACTATCTGAAGGACGCAAACATCACCTCCGTGGGCATCGGCTTGAAAAATGGCACCGGCCCCGTCTGCCTACAGTTCACCGTGGCCGAGAAGGGCGAGTTCGCTATCGAGAGCCTGGGGAGCTGGCGCATTCCCGATACGATCGAGGTGGAGGGGCGGCAGGTGCCGACCGACGTGATCGAGCGCGACTACCGGCCTTCCTTCGAGGTGGTCGAGCCCGAGACGCTGGGCGAGCGGCGCATGCGTGCAGACCCCATGCGTCCCGGCATCAGTGCCGCCCATGTGGAGGAGACGGCGGGCACGATCGGCCTCATCGTCTTCGACCGGGCGACGGGCGCGCCCTCCATCCTTTCCAACTGGCACGTGCTGCACGGAAACCGCGGCGCGATCGGCGACCCGATCGTCCAGCCCGGCCCGTTCGACGACAACAATCTCGCAGGCAATTTCTGCGGCGAGCTTCTGCGCAGCCACCTGGGTGCGGCCGGCGATTGCGCGCTCGCCCGCATTCGCACACGCGGCTACGACCGCAGCGTCCTCGAACTCAACGTGGTGCCGAAGAGGCTTGCGCGGGTCGCGCTCGGTGATCGGGTGGTGAAATCCGGCAGGACGACGGGCATTACATACGGCATCGTTCGCCGCGTCGACGTGATGGCCAGGCTCAATTACGGCCCACCCGCGGGCGTGCGGGTGATCGGCTGCTTCGAGATCGGCGTGGACCCCGAGCGCATGCGGGAAGATGGCGAAATCAGCATGGGCGGGGATTCAGGTGCCGCCTGGCTCATTTCTCGGGATGGCGCGGCGACCGACCTTTTCGCCGGGCTGCATTTTGCCGGCGAAGTGGAATCGAGCGCGGACGAGCACGCGCTCGCCTGCTACGCCCTGTCGGTGCAGAAGAAGCTCGATTTCGTTCTGGAGCCGCCGCCCGAGCAGCTTCTGCCGGACGACCGGATCGAGACGGCGGTGCCGCGCGCCGGCTACGACCCGGACTTCCTGGGACTCCGTGTGCCCATGCCCGGCCTGTCGCTGTCGCTCAAGCGGGATGCGGTAAATTTCGGCCGCGCGCAGACCATCCCCTACACCCACTTCTCGGTCTGTCTGAGCGCGCGCCGGCGGATGGCGCGCTTCGTGGCGTGGAACGTGGACGGCGCGCGCCGGGTCATCCTGCCCCGCCGCGCCTTCAAGCTCGATCCGCGCATCGAGCCGGCGCACCAACTCGGTGAGGAGCTTTACGCCGGAAACAGGCTCGACCGCGGCCACATCGCCCGGCGGGCCGATCTGTGCTGGGGGCCGGTGGCCGAGGCCGACCAGGCCAACCGCGACTCGTCTTTCTTCACCAACATCGCACCCCAGCACGAACGCTTTAACCAGTCGAGCAGAAGGGGACTTTGGGGCGAATTGGAAAACCTGGCGCTCGAGCAGGCGGACGCGCTGGACATCCGGATCTCTGTCTTCGGCGGACCCATCTTCGCCGACGACGACACCAGATATCGCGACGCGCTCCTTCCGCGCAGCTTCTGGAAACTCATCGCCTACAGGAGCAGCGACGGCGCCTTACGCGTTTCCGCCTTCGTGCTCTCCCAGGCCGACCTCCTGCACGATCTCGAAAGGCTCGAACTCGACCCGTTCCGCATCTTCCAGGTCACGCTGTCGGATCTTTCCACGCGCACGATGCTGGATTTCTCCGCGCTGGAACCTGCCGATGTCATGGCGCATCCGGAAATGGCGACGAGCCCGGCGGAGACCGAAGCCCTGCGTGATCCGCGCCTGCGGATTGCCGAGATCCTTTCGCCGGCGGATCTGCGGTTCTGAGCCTCCCGCCCGATGCCTTGGCGCCTGAATGGATGGCAGCATTGACCGCCCGCGCCCTCGACCGGTACCGCCGTTCTTGCGACAATGGCTTCTCCGCATCGTCTTGGAATCGTCCGAAATGCTCGGAAAAGCATCCGTAACTGTCTGATACTGCATACCGCCTATTCTTCCAATTCGGGCGGAAAGCGCTTTAGAATCAGCGGCAGTTTGCGGAGCCTTGACTTCGTCAGCCCTGGATCGCGCCCAGGTTCACCAGCCATTCCCTTCACGCCGCAACAAGAATTACGGCATCTGCCACTGAACCCTGGTTCGGATTTTCGGGCCGGTCCCGCAGCGGGCCGGCTCAGGTGGCGGCGCGCTTTGCCTCGGTTTGCGTCCAGAGCCGCTCGACTTCGCCGGCCGGCAGCGGCATGGACAGCAGGAAGCCCTGGAGCTCGTCGCAGCCGATGCTCCTCAGGAAATCGCTCTGCGGGCCGGTCTCGACACCCTCGGCCGTGGTTTTCAGCCCGATGGCGCGTGCCAGATCCACGATCGCCTGGACGATGGCCTCGTCGCCATTGGCCTTGCCGAAGCCGGCGACGAAACTCCGGTCGATCTTGATCCGATCGACCGTGAAATCGTGAAGCCTGCTGAGCGAGGAAAACCCGGTGCCGAAATCATCCAGGGAGAACCGGACGCCGAGGTCCCGCACGGCCGCAATGTTGCGCTCGCAGGCGCCGTGGCTGTCCGAGAGCGCGCTTTCGGTGACCTCGAGCTCCAGCTTCTTCGGGTTCATGCCCGTCGAGAGCAGCGTGTTGGCGACGCGAACCGCAAAGGCCGGGTTGTAGAGCTCGAAGGCCGACACGTTGACGGCGACCGTATCGACCGGCCAGTCGCGCGCGGTCGTGCAGGCCTCATGCAAAACCCATTCGCCGAGCTTCTCGATCAGGCCCGACTCTTCGGCCACGGGAATGAAAACGCTGGGCGGTATCCATCCGCGCTCGGGATGCCGCCATCGCACAAGGGCCTCGACGCCGGCAATGCGAAAATCGCCGGCGGCAAAGAGCGGCTGGTAATGGACGGACAACTGGCCCGGCGTCTCGAGCGCCTTGCGCAGATCCCGCTCGATGTCCCGCCGGGCATTGATGTCGCTGTCCATCTCGTCGGCGTAGATCGCGAACTCGCTCCTGCCCAGCCGCTTGGCGTGGTACATGGCGACGTCCGCCCGCCGCATCAGTTCGACCGGGTCGAGCCCGTCCTGCGGCGCGAGCGCGACGCCGACGCTCACTCCGACGAATACCTGGGTGCTGGACAGATCGAAGGGATGCCGCGCCGTCTCGATGAGCCGCTGGCAGAACTCCTCCACCCCGTCCGGCGAGGACACGCCGGGAAGGAGAATGAGAAACTCGTCGCCGCCGATGCGCGCAACGGTGTCCGTCTCGCGGGTGAGGCGGCGCAGGCGGTCGGCGAACTCCCTCAGGAGTTCATCGCCGGCGGGGTGGCCGAACGTGTCGTTGACTTCCTTGAACCGGTCGAGGTCGAGGTAAAGAACGGCGACGCTCTCGCCAGGCCCGCGGACCGGTTGCAGCGCACGCTTGAGACGCCCGTCGAACTGCGCGCGGTTGGGCAATCCGGTGAGCATGTCGTGGTGGGCAAGATGGCGTACGGTGGCCTCGCTCTGGCTGAGCTTCAGCGACCTCTTGCGCAGCAGGGAGACAAAGCCGCCGAGCGCGGCCATGGTGATCAGGAACAGCGCAAGGACCGCAGGGGCGACCTTGGACAGGACGGCGGCACCCGGCCGGTAAGGCTGCCAGATGAAATAGCCGATCGTGTCGCCAAGGGAGGATATGAGCGGCGCCGATGCCTCGTTCGCGGCGGCATCGTCCTGCCACGCGAATCTGAGCCCGTCCAGGAGGTAGTCGCGCTTGAGCTCGGTGATGAAATCCTCATCGAGGTACCGGACCGCCACATGCACGTATTCTTCGCCCGGCTGCTGCTCGATGTCTCCGCTGTCGGAGACGATGGGCTTGACGCTGACCACGGCCGGCCGGCCCGACACGATAGCCAGATCGGCGACGCCGGGCGACAGTATCTTGTCCGTCAATCCCTCGTCACCGCCGGCAAGCATGCGCTCGCGCAAGGCGTCGACGAGGGGAGCCGTCGTCGGCCTCAAAAGCTCATAGGCCGAGGTTCCTTCGGCCGTGACCCCCTCCGAAAAGGCGAAGATCGCCCTGTCGCGGGGATCCAGGACATAGGCGCCGTCGTGTCCGAAATAGGTGTTCATCCACGAGCCGAGGTTGAGGTCGATCCATTCGGGCGTGTTTCCCCCGCGAACCGCGACGACGGCATCATCCCACACCGTGACGCTTTCCTGGTCATGCGCGATCCGGGACTGCAACTGCGAGACGACGAACTGGACAAGCCGGTGCTGGCGGTCGATCGAGGCATGATCCGCCTCGCGCGTGGCCCAATACAGGAGCGACGCGGCCAGCGCCGTCACGGCGATGGCGAGCAGGAAAATGGGAACGACGGTCCTCAGGAGAAACAGACGGCGACTGGGTTCGCTGAAAAGGCTATGCATATGTCCGGTTCACAACAATTCAGAACCGACGCTGACAGCGATAGGTTAAGGAAGCATAACTTGTAAAGGTACGGAGCATCGCGCGCCGGCGCCAGACCGCCACCTGCATGGAGAAGATGCGATCGATGACAATCTCCAGATTCCTGCTTGCCGTAGTCCTGGTTGCCGTGGCTGGCTCCCTTTTGTGGGCGTCCCAGCCATTCGTGGACCGCGCTGCAAAAGGTGCCACTCCGGCTCCCCTGCCCGCCACGGAAGCCGCGCTGCCTGCAGCGGTGCGGGATCGCTTGGCCGAATTCATCGAAAACGAAGCCGCAGGAACCGATGCATTCATCGCCCTCAAGGACGGCCGGATCGTGTTCGAATACGGCCCGACAGACGTTCCCACCAACCTCCATTCCGTCCGCAAAAGCGTTCTCAGCGTCTTGTTCGGGATCGCACAGGAAAAGGGCTTGGTCGACCTCGGCGCGTCGTTGGCGGAGCTTGGTATAGATGAACCTGCAACGCCCCTGACCGAAACCGAAAAGTCGGCAACAGTCGAAATGCTGCTTCAAGCGCGCTCGGGGGTCTATCTGGCCTCAGGTGCGGAGCACCAGGCAATGAAGGACGGGCGCCCCGGCCGAGGCCAGTTTGCGCCCGGAGAACACTATTACTACAACAACTGGGATTTCAATGTCCTCGGAGCCATCTTCGAGCAGGAAACGGGCCTGTCTATCGGCGAAGCGCTCGACCAATGGCTTGCACGGCCGCTCGGCATGGACGATTTCCATCCGTCCCATGTCATCTATGACCGGGACAGCACGGCCACCAGCTACCGCACCTACCGCATTCACATGAGCGCGCGGGATCTCGCGCGGATCGGGCTTCTCATTCAGCGGAAGGGTGTGTGGGGCGGCGTGCAGATCGTGCCGGTCAGCTGGATCGAACTGTCCACAAGCCCTGTATCGGAAGCGCCTACACGGGCCTATGACGGGTACGGCTATCTCTGGTGGCTCAACTCCGAGCGCGACGTCATCGCCGGCGATGGTTGGGGCGGGCAATATCTTCATATCGACCGGAACGGCCCTTATGTTCTGGTCAACCGGCAGGATACGGGCAATTCACGTCTGGGCTATCTGAAATTTGTCTATCCGTCCCATGCCGATGATCCTCTCGACATGTACAAGATGCACGACATCCTGTCGGCGAATGACTGAAACAGCGGCAGTCCGAGGAACTATCGTCTCAGCCGTTCGCCATTTTGGCACTGCCCGCCACCCCTCTCAATGAACGGATGAACCGAGGCGGAAGGCTCTGAGCTTTGGCAGGACCTCGTGCAGGGCCAGGGGACGGCCTTCGCCGAAGCCGAAATAGAGGGATCTGAAGAGGCCGTAGAGCTCCTGATAGGCCCCAGCGGTTTCCGCCCTCGGGCGGTAGACCCTCGAAGGCGGGCTCAGGGCTGCCTGCGCCTCGGTTATGCTGCCGAAAACGCCGGCGGCAAGCGATGCGAATATGCATGCGCCGACGCCGACAGGGGAGCGCGAGGGGACGTGGACCTCGCAGCCGAGGACATCGGCGTAGATCTGGTTGAGGATCGCGTTTTTCTGGGGAATGCCGCCGGCATTGACGACGCGCCGGAAGGAAAGCCCGCCCTCGCCCATGCGATCGATGATGATCCTCGTATGCATGGCCATGCCTTCGATCGCGGCGTGCATTTCGTCGGCGGCCGTATGCGACAGATCCCATCCGAGCGTGACGCCGCCAAGGTCGGAGCGCACGAGAACGGTGCGGTCGCCATTGTCCCAGGTCAGCCGCATAAGGCCGGTCGATCCGGGGCCGTAGCCGTCGAGCTTGCCGCAGAGGCTGGCGACGTCGCTGCCGGCCCGCCGCGCGATGGCCTCGAAAATGTCGCCGGTGGCCGATTGGCCCGCCTCGATGCCGACCAACCCCGGGATCACGCTTCCGGGCACCGCGCCGCAAATGCCGGCGACGGGTTTCGTTTCGTCGTCGCCGAGCGCGATGATGCAGGTCGACGTGCCGATCACATTGACGACGTCGCCTTCGCGGCAGCCGCTGCCGACCGCATCCCAGTGCGCGTCGAAGGCGCCGATGGGGATGGGGATACCCGCCGCAAGGCCCAGCCTTTCAGCCCACTCAAGGCCGAGGTGTCCTGCCAGTTCCAGCGAAGTGCCGTAGCGGCCGTCGAGCTTGGCGTTGACGCCATCGAACAGGGGATCGACGCGCGAGAGGAAGTCCTGCGGCGGCGGCCCGCCCCACCGGGCGCCCCACATCCATTTATGCCCCATGGCGCAGACGCTGCGCGGCAGGTCGGCGACGGATTTGATGCCGCACAGGGTGGCCGCCAGCATGTCGCAATGCTCGAGCGCGGCGGCGACCCGGTCGCGCTTGCCGGGATTGTGCCGCAGGAAGTGCAGGAGCTTGGCGTAGCCCCATTCGTGGGAATAGACGCCGCCGCACCAGTCGAGCGCCTCCAGCCCTTCCCGGCGGGCATGTTCGGTGATTTCGGCAGCTTCCGCATGGGCGCGGTGATCGCACCACAGATAATAGTCGTCGAGCGGCTCGAGGTTCTCATCGACGACGATCACGCTCGATCCGGTGGTATCGGCGGCAAAGGCGGCGATCTGCGTTCCGTCGATGCCGGCCTCGGCGACAGCCGCCCGCATGGCGCGGGTGAGCGCTTCCATATGGTCGGCATGGGACTGACGCGCCAGGAGGGGGTTCGTCTGCGAGCGTTCGAGCGGATATTCGGCCGAAGCCGAGGCCAGCGTCGCGCCGGTCCGGGTGTCCATGATGGTGACCCGGACGCTCAAAGTGCCAAAATCGGCGCCGGCGATGATCGTCATAGGTCTGCCTCGTTCTGGCTTCTATAGCATTTTGCAGTCAGATAGAGCGTCCTTTGTGCGTCCGAATCGACGCACGGCGCTCTATTGGCCGTAAGTGGCGTCGGAGCCGTGCTTCCTGCGGTAGTGATAGTCGAGCAGGCTGTCGGGAATGGGCTTCAGGCCCGGTTTCAGGGCGTGCGAATGCCACGCCATCTTGGCGACCTCTTCCAGGATCAGCGCGTTCAGCACCGCCTCGTCCGTCGTCCGGCCCCAGACGAAAGGTCCATGGCCTGCGACCAGCACGGCCGGCACCTCCAGCGGGTCGCGGCCCTTGAAGGTCTCGACGATGACCTCGCCCGTCGCCGCCACATAGCCGCCCTCGATCTCCTCCGGCGTCAGATGCCGCGTCACCGGGATCTCGCCGCGGAAATAGTCGGCATGGGTGGTGCCGAGCGGAGCTATCGGCATCAGGCTTTGCGCCATGATCGTGGCATAGGTGGAATGGGTGTGGATGACGGCGCCGATTTCCGTGAAAGCCCGGTAAAGGGTCGTGTGGGTATCGAGGTCCGAGGAAGGCTTGTACCTGTTGTCCAGCGGCCGGCCGTCGATGTCGGTCACCACCATATGGTCCGCGGTCATCGCCTCATAGGCCACGCCGCTCGGCTTGATGACGACCCTGCCGCTTTCACGGTCGATCCCGCTGGCATTGCCGAAGGTCGCCAGCACCAGGCCGTGACGCACCGTCGCGAGATTGGCTTCCAGAACCGACTGCCTGAGCTGCGAGAGCGACATTCCCTGCTATTCCCGAATGAAATCAACGGTGTCGGATGCGCCCGCAAGGCCGGGCGCATCCGTTTTGCCTGGATCAGCGCTTGGCCGTCCAGCCCTTGTAGCTGTCCACATTCTCCGCCGTGATCAGTTCCGGCTCCAGAAGAACGGTGTCCTCCTCGGGCGTGTTGCCCATGAAGACGTCGTAGCCCATCTTGAGCGCCATGCCGGCCATGACATAGGGGTCCTGGGATGCGGACGCCTTGATCATGGAGTTGCCGGAGGACAGGGCCTGCTCGATGTCGGGCGCGCCGTCGACCGCGGTGATGAAGAAGTCGTCGCGGCCAAGCTGCTTGGCCGCGAGCGAGGCGCCGATGGCGGTCGGGTCGTTGATGGCGAAGACCGCGTCGATGTCGTCATAGCGGGTCAAAAGACCCTCCATGACCGCCAGCCCGCCGTCGCGCGAGGCCTGGCCGTTCTGGTCGTCGGACAGGATGGTGATGCCTTCATGCTTGGACAGTACGTCCTTGCAGCCCTTGACCCGGTCGATGATCGACGAGGATTGCGGGCCGTTGATGATGATGACGTTGCCCTCGCCGCCTTCCAGGTTGTCGACGATGTACTGGCAGGCCTTGGCGCCGGCGGCGACGTTGTCGGTCATGACGGTGACATGGGCGCCGGGCGCCGAAACGTCGAAGGCGGCGACCACGATGCCGGCGTCCTTGGCGCGCTTGACCGCCGGGGCGATGGCGCTGGCATCGACGGCGTTGAGCATGATGATGTCAACGCCCGCGGCGATGAAATTTTCGATCTGCGAGACCTGCTTGTTGAGGTCGTAATCGGCCGAGACGGACGTCACCTGGACCTCGGGATTGATCTCCCTCGCCCGGTCCTCGATGCCCTTGATGGTGGCCACGAAGAACGGGTTGCCGAGCAGGCCGACCGAAATGCCGATGCTTTCCAGGTCCTTGGCAACGGACGCGCCGGTGAGGGCGGCGACCGCCGCGGCGGTGCATAAAAGTGTCTTCAGCTTACGCATGTTACTCCTCCATGGTTATGCGTTTGGTGGTCGATTATCGCGGGTGCGATCAGGTGCGGGCCGCGCCCTGGAGCCGGTATCGATCGAGCGCCACGGCGACGATGATCACGAGCCCCTTGATGATGAACTGCCAGATGTCGGAGACCCCGGCGAGGATGAGGCCGTTGGACAGGACGGCGATGATGAGCGCGCCGACGAGCGTGCCCCATATGGAGCCGACGCCGCCGACGAAACTGGTGCCGCCCAGAATGACGGCGGCGATGGCGTCGAGCTCATAGGCCATGCCGAGTTGCAGGCCGTTGGCGGCATAGAGGCGGGCGGCCGACATCGCGCCGCCAAGCCCCGAAAGAAGACCCGACATGCCGTACACGAAGAGGAGAACCAGCGAGACCTTGATGCCGGTCAGCCGCGCCGCCTCCTGATTGCCGCCGACGGCATAGATCCAGGTGCCCAGAACCGTGCGGCGCAGGATGAACCACGACACCAGGATCACGCCGATGGCGATCAGCGCCAGCCAGGGAATGCCGAACAACGTACCGTTGCCGATGAAGTCGAAAGGCAGATCAGGATTGAAGACGGTCGTATCGCCGCCCATCAGCCGGGCAACGCCGCGCACGGCGGTGAGCGACCCCAGCGTGACGATAAAGGGCGGCAATCTCAGAAAGGCGATAAGGCCGCCATTGGCGAGCCCGAAAGCCAAGCCGAGCGCCATCGCCGCCGGTATTCCCAGCATGCCGTATTCGGGGATCAGCGAGACGATCACCGCCAGCATCGCCGAGGCGGCGAGTATGGAGCCGACAGAAAGATCGATGCCGCCGGTCAGGATGACGAATGTCATGCCCGCCGCCAGCACGATGTTGATGGAGGCCTGCTGCATGACGATGGACAGATTGTTGATCGACATGAACTTGCCGCTCAGAAGCTCGAAGCCGATGGCCAGCAGAAGCAGGACCGGCAGCATGCCGAGCGCCCTGATGATGCCCTTCATTTCAAGGCGCCTGCGCGCCGCGTCGCCATGTACGATGTCGGTCATTGGTGCTGAACCTGCTGTGCCGCCGCGCCGTCGGGCGTGGCGTTTGTTACGTTGTCGTTGGCCGCGCCGGTGGACAGCGCCATGATGCGCTCCTGGTCGATCGGCTGGCTTGCAGTCGCCCTCACCTCGCCGGCGATCCGTCCCTCGCGCATGACCAGCACGCGGTCGGCGACGCCGATGATCTCCGGCAGTTCGCTGGAGATCATGATGATCCCCAGCCCGCGCGAGGCGAGTTCGTCGATAAGGCGGTAGATTTCCGACTTCGCGCCGACATCGACGCCGCGGGTCGGCTCGTCGAGGATGATCACCCTGGGCTCGGTTTCCAGCAGCCGCGCCAGCAGCACCTTTTGCTGATTGCCGCCGGACAGCGCACCGACATTGATGCGGCTGTGCGGGGTCTTGATGCCCAGCGACGCGATCGCGCCCTTTGCCCGGCGTGCGGCGGTGCGGAAATTGCGGATGCCGAAACGGCGGGCGTCGCGCTCCAGCACGCCCATGTTCACATTCTCCGAGACCGACATGTCGAGAAACAGGCCGAGCGTCTTGCGGTCCTCGGTCAGATAGGCGATGCCGTGGGACAGGGCCTCGCGCGGGCTGCGGCTGTGCACCGGCTCGCCGTGGATGCGGATCGTGCCGGAGACCGCCGGATCGGCGCCGAAGATCAGCCTGGCCAGTTCGGTGCGGCCGGAACCCACCAGACCGGCGATGCCCAGCACTTCCCTCCGATGGACCTCCAGCGAGCAGTCCTCGACCAGCTTGCCGTCGCCAAGTCCTTCCACCTTCAGAACGACGTCGCTGTCATCGTCGCGCTGCTTGTGCTCCTTTTTGTAGAAGGTGCTGAGGTCGCGCCCGACCATCATGGCGACCAGCTTGGGCGCGGAAAGCTCGTCGCGGTCGAGCGTTCCCACATAGGCGCCGTCGCGGAGCACCGAGCAGCGATCGGAAAGGCGATAGACCTCCTCCATCCGGTGGCTGATATAGATGATCGCCACGCCCTCGGCCTTCAGCGCGGAGATCACCTTGAAGAGCTGTTCGGCCTCGCGGGTCGACAGCGAGGTCGTCGGCTCGTCCATGACGATGACGCGGGCCCTGGTCGACATGGCGCGCGCAATCTCGACCAGTTGCCGTTCGCCGAGGGACAGGTCGCCGACGAGGGTGCCAGGCGAAAAACGCACGGCAAGGCGTTCGAGGATGGGAGCCGTCGCCCGGTCCATGGCGCCCCGGTCGACGATGCCGGCGCTGGAAGGCTCGCGGCCGAGAAAGATGTTCTGCGCGACCGTCAGGTTCGGCGTCAGCGACAATTCCTGATAGATGACGGCGATGCCCATCGCCCTCGAATGTTTCGGGTCGCCAAGCTGGATCGGCTTGCCATCCATGAGCACGGAACCGCCGGGATCGGCCTGGTAGGCACCCGACAGGACCTTCATCAGGGTGGATTTGCCGGCGCCGTTCTCGCCCATCAGCGCATGCAGTTCGCCGGCCCGCACGGTCAGGGACACATCGGCAAGCGCCTTGACCGGGCCGAACGTCTTGCTGATCGAGCGCATTTCCAGGAGCGGAGGAGGCGTGCTCATCGCCTGCCCTCCCCGGCCCTGCCCTCCTCCGTCGGCGCGACCATGAAGTCCACGCCCATGTCCTCCAGCATCTTGGCGTCGTTGTCGGAAAGGCCGTCATCGGTCACCAGCTTCGATATGCGGGACAGCGGCAGGGTCACGGTGGGCGGCCGCATGGAGAATTTCCGGCTGTCGACCAGAACCACGATCTCGTTGGCCAGCCCGCACATGTCGTTGATGAAGCGCACGAGCAACGGGTGCTGCTCGAGCAGGCCTTCGCGGCTGACGCCAAGCGCGCCCACGAAGAATTGCGAGGCATAGAAAGTGTAGCCGCCGCGGGCGGCGTCATAAAGGATGCCCGGCTCGCGATGGAGATCGCCGCCGCCGACGGTGAGCTGGCAGGTGCCGTGCTCGCTCATATAGGCGGCCACCGGCATGGAATTGGTGAAAACGCGCACATTGCGCTGCGCCATCTCGCAGCCGAAGTGAAAACACGTCGAGCCGCCATGGATGATGATCAGGCTGCCGTCGCGCACCAGCGTGCTCGCGGTCCGCGCGATGGCCTTCTTCGCCTCGACGGCGATGTCCCGGTTCTCCACGAAAGGCAGCGCCGTCGAGCGGCGCGCAGGCCCGAAACCATCGGAAGCCGCGATCCCGCCATGAACTTTCCGGGCCATGCCGGCATCGTGGAGCTTCTCGATGTCCCGCCGAACGGTGGCCGCCGAGACGCCGACGATCTCCTGCAGTTCCTTCACGGTGACGAAGGGCCGCTCATGCAGCAGATCCAGGACCACCTGGTGGCGATGCAAATCGCTCAACTTCTCCTCCCAGCCGTCAGCGTGATCTTTTTATGTCACTCTGAAGACAGGGATGCAACTAAATAATCACAAGCGTGAATCTTTACGCTCAATTCCGGGGAGTTGCATGACCATTTTCCACCATTTTGGGTTCCCCCATGCAACCTTTGCGTCAGTCCCGCAGCCGTTCGCTCGCCAGATAGGCCGCCTTGGCGGGCAGAGAAAGCAGGCTTCGCGCCCGCTCGACGCGTTCGGGCGTGTAATGGTGCTCCTCGTGCAGCATGTTGACGGTGCCCACCAGCGCATCCGCCAGGACGACCGGCAGGTTGACCACCGAGCCGCAGCCGAGGCGGCCGATCAGCTCGGCGTCGGGGAAGACCTTGTCGATGTCGGCAAGCGTGTTGGCCACGAAGCACCGGCGGCGCTTGTGCACCTGATCGAACCAGTCGTCGTAGCGGATCGGCTTGGTGCCGGAGACCGGGTATTCGGCCGGATGGCTGGTGTAGGAGCGGCTGGCGAGCCCGGCTCGCATATCCACCGTCATGAAGGTGAAGAGCTTTGCGCCCACGCTCGCCCGGGCGAGCGCCAGCAGCGCCGTGAAGGGCGCGTCGACGTCTCGGGCGAGGGAAAGCGCATGGTCGAATTCGGCGAGCGCGCCGTCAAGATCGGTCATTTTGGGTCCTTGAGAGGTTGTCAGGAGGCAGGTTCACCGCCGCTGGCGATGAAAAGCTCGCGGGAATAGGCATGCTTCAGCGCGCCCGATTTGAGATCCGAGACGTCCGCCACCTCGACGATGCGCCCGTGGCGCATCACGGCCAGGCGGTCGCACAGGAAGGAGACGACGGGAAGGTTGTGGGTGACCATCAGATAGGTCAGCCCCTGCTCGCGCCGCAATTTCTTCAGGAGGTTCAGGATCTCCGCCTGCACCGACACGTCGAGCGCCGAGGTGGGTTCGTCGAGCAGCATCACTTTCGGCGCCAGCATCAGGGCGCGGGCGATCGCCACGCGCTGCCTTTGTCCGCCGGAGAGCTGATGCGGGTAGCGGAACCGGAAGCGCTGATCAAGGCCGACGGCGGCGAGCGCGTCCTTGACGCGCCGGTCGCGTTCCTTGAGCCCGTGCACCAGAAGCGGCTCCGACAGGCAGTCGTCCACCGTCTTGCGCGGGTGTAGGGAACCATAGGGATCCTGGAACACCATCTGGCAGTCGCGCGCGAAGGCGCGGTCGGGGCGGTGGCCGCGCGGCCTGCCCAACACGCTGATCGCGCCGGTCCAGTCGGGGGCAAGGCCGGCGATCGCCTTCAGGATTGTGGTCTTGCCCGAACCGCTCTCGCCGACGAGGGCGAAGCTTTCACCCTCCTCGATCGCCAGATGGACGCCGTGGACGATCCGGGTCGGCCCGTAGGATATGTCGAGATTGTCGAGCAGGATTGCCGGTTGCTTCATGTGCCTGCTCCCGTTGCCCAGCTCGAACGGTCGAGCACGGGCAGTTCCTCGCGGTCCTCGTTCATCCGCGGCATCGCAGCCAGCAGGCCGCGCGTATAGGGGTGCGTCGCGTTCGCCAGTTCGCCGGCCGCGCATTCCTCGACGACCTCGCCGGAATTCATCACCAGGATGCGGTCGCAATAGCGCGCCACGAGGTTGAGATCGTGGCTGATGAGGATGAGGCCCATGCCCTTGCCGGAAACCAGTTCCTCTATGATGTCCAGGACCTGCGCCTGCACCGACACGTCGAGCGCGGAAGTCGGCTCGTCGGCAATCAGCAGGTCCGGCTCGGGAATGAGCATCATGGCGATCATCACCCGCTGGCCCATGCCGCCGGAAATCTCGTGCGGATAGAGGCCGGCGACGCGCTCGGGACCGTCGATGCGCACCGCTTCCAGCATGGCGAGCACGCGGGCCTGCAACTCGCTGCGCGCCATCGGGCGATGGGTCTGCAGCGCCTCGCCGATCTGCTCGCCCACCGTCATCACCGGATTGAGCGAGAATTTCGGGTCCTGCATGATCATGGAAATGCGCGCGCCGCGAAGGTGCCGCATCCGGCGCTCGCTCTGAGCGGCCAGGTCGATACCGTCGAAAACCATCCGGTCTGCGGTCACGCGGCCGGGCGGGCGGATCAGCTTGAGGATCGAGCGGCCCGTCATCGATTTTCCGGAACCGCTTTCGCCCACAATGCCGAGCCGCTCGCGGCCGAGCGTGAAGGAGACGTTCCGCACGACCTCGATCGGCCCCTGCGCGGTGGGGAAGGTGACGCTGAGGTTCTCGATCTCCAGCAGCGGGGCCGTCATTGCTTGTCTCCCTGCTTGGGATCGAGCACGTCGCGCAGCCCGTCGCCCAGGAAGCAGAAGCCGAGGCTGACCAGAATGATGGCGAAGCCCGGCATGGTGGCGACCCACCACTGGTCGAGGATGAAGTTGCGCCCGCGCGAGATCATCGCGCCCCATTCGGGAAGCGGCGGCTGGGCGCCGAGCCCCAGAAAGCCGAGGCCGGCGGCGGTGAGGATGATCCCGGCCATGTCGAGGGTCACCCGCACGATGGTGGAGGAGGCGCATAGCGGCAGCACGTGCCGCAGGATGATCCGAGTCGAGGAAGCGCCCTGCAGCTGCACCGCGGCGATGAACTCGGCATCGCGAAACGTCATCGTCTCGGCGCGGGCGATCCGCGCATAAACGGGCCAGGCGGTGATGGCGATGGCGATGATGGCGTTCTCGATGCCGGGGCCGAGCGCCGCGACGAAAGCCAGCGCCAGGATGAGCTTGGGCATCGACAGGAAGATGTCGGTAAGACCCATCATGACGCGGTCGGTCCAGCCCCCGAAATAGCCGGACACCGCGCCCACGATCAGGCCGACCGGCGCCGAGATCAGCGCCACCATGGTGACGATCATCAAGGTGATGCGCGAGCCATGGACGATGCGGGAGAATATGTCCCGGCCGAGCTCGTCCGTCCCCATCCAGTGCTGCGCGGAAGGCGGCATCAGGCGGTTGGTCAGGTCCTGCCCCGTCGCCGAATAGGGCGCGATCCACGGCGCGAAGGCGGCCATGAGCACGAGGGTCAGGATGATGAGGGCGCCGGCCACGGCCAGCGGATTGCGCGCCAGCGCCATGGAAACGCGATAGGAGCGGCCGAGGCCGGCCTGCAGGCGCGAGGAAGGCGAATCGTCCAGAAGCCAGTCGCGATATGTCACGGCCATTAGCGGGCCCTCGGGTCGAGGATGCGGTAAAGCACATCCGAAATCTTGTTGATGAAGATGAAAACCGCCCCGATGACGAGCGTCGCGCCGAGCACGGCGTTCATGTCGGCGTTGAGCAGCGCGGTGGTGAGATAATTGCCTATCCCTGGCCAGGAGAACACGGTCTCGATCATCACCGAGCCTTCCAGAAGGCTGGCGTAGGAAAGGCCGATCACCGTGATGAGCTGGATGCGGATGGGAAAGAAGGCGTGGCGCCAGACCACTTTCCACTCCGGCACGCCTTTGACGCGCGCCGTCGTCACATATTCCTGGCTGAGCTGGTCGAGCATGAAGGAGCGCGTCATCCGCGCGATATAGGCAAGGCTGAAGAAGCCAAGGATGAAGGACGGCAGCAGGAGATGGCTGACCGCGTTCCAGAAGATCTCTGTCTGGCCGGCGATCAGGCTGTCCACGAGATAAAGCCCCGTCACCGGGTCCACCATGCCGTCGTAGAAGAAGTCGATGCGGCCGGGACCGGCCACCCAGCCGAGCCCGGCATAGAAGACGGCGAGGCCGACGAGCCCCAGCCAGAAGGCCGGCATCGAATAGCCGAGCAGGCCGAGAACCCGGATGATCTGGTCGGAGAGGCTTCCCTGCCGGGTCGCCGCCGTCACGCCCATCGGAACGCCCAGGAGCACGCCGATCAGAATGCCGATCGTCGCCATCTCGAGCGTTGCGGGGAAGACGCGCGCCAGGTCCTCGGCCACCGGGCGCCCGGTCGAGATCGACTGGCCCAGATCGCCCGTCAGCACATCCCACACATAGGCGAAGAACTGCACGACGAGCGGGCGGTCGAGACCCATGGCCTGGCGGGCCGCATCGTAGACCTCCTTCGTGGCGCGGTCGCCCACCACCGCCAGAACCGGATCGATGGGCACCACCCTTCCGATGAAGAAGGTGATCGCAAGCAGGCCCAGAAAGGTGAAGGCAACGACCGCGGCAAAACGCATCGCGCCGCCGAGCCGGCCCAGAATGCGGCCCGTGGCGGCGCTGATGCGCATATGCGCCGCGGTTTCCGCCGGCGATGGTTCAAAGGCCAAATCGTCCCCCAAAAGATGCGAGAGCGGACAGGCCCGCACCGACGCGGCTGCCGCCTTCCCCAAAAAAGTTCTTGGAGCATACAAAAAATTCTGCTTTCATCAAAAAAATTTTTATGGGGGAGAATTTTTTGAGCAAACCGGCAATACGAGCGACCGGCGAGAACCATCCGAAAGTGGGCGCGCTCATTCGGGCAAGAAGGCGCAGGCTGGGGCTTACTCTTCAGGCGCTGGGCGACGCGGCCAGCCTGTCGGTCGGCTATCTGAGCCAGGTGGAGCGCGACCATGCGACGCCGACGCTTGCCACCCTGGCGCAGATCGCCCGCGCGCTCGGCGTGGCGCTCGACTTTTTCATCTCGGCGCCGCGCGCCGAAGACGCCCTCACCCGCTCGGCCGAGCGAAAGCGCTTTTCCATAGACGGCTCCTCGATCGTCTATGAGCGGCTGGCGACGGAGTTTCCCGGCAGCCAGCTTTCCTCCTTCATTCTCACCGTGCCGCCCGGCTACGCATCGGAAACGGTGAGCCATGAGGGCGAGGAGATCATCTACATTCTCGAAGGGTCCATCACCCAGTATCTGGACGGCCAGCCCATGGCGATGGCGGCCGGCGACAGCCTGCATTATCGCGGCAACACCCCGCATGCATGGGAGAACCCCCACGACATGCCGGCCCGCATCCTGTGGACCGGCACGCTGACGATCTTCAACGCGGCAAACCGGATCGAGCTCGTCTCGTCCGACCTGAAGGCCGGCGCTGCCGGCAAGCAACCAGAACAGTGAACGCAACGGAGGCGGAACAATGAAACTCATCAAGACAGCCCTACTGGCGGCGGCGCTCGCCCTGCCCGCGGCGCCGGCGTCGTTCGCCGCGACGCCCGACAATCTTCTCGTGGTCGCCCAGAACATCGACGACATCGTCGCCATCGATCCGGCCCAGGCCTACGAGTTCTCGTCCGGCGAACTGGTGACCAATGTCTATGACCGGCTCGTGCAGTACGATGCCGAAGACCCCACCGTCCTGGCGCCGGGCCTGGCTGCCGAATGGCAGGCCGACGCGGAAGCCAGGACGATCACCTTCACCATGCGCGAGGATGCCACCTTCCATTCCGGCAATCCGGTGCGGGCCGAAGATGTCGTGTTCTCGTTCGCCCGCGTCATCAAGCTGAACCTGACGCCGGCCTTCATCCTGGCCCAGCTCGGCTGGACGGCCGAGAATGTCGACGACATGGTCACCGCAGAGGGCAACAAGGTCACCGTCAGGTATGAGGGCGAGTTCTCGCCGGCCTTCGTGCTCAATGTGCTGGCCGCCCGCCCGGCCTCCATCGTCGACGAGAAGACCGTCATGGCAAACGAGGCCGACGGCGACATGGGCAACAACTGGCTGAACGCCAATTCCGCGGGCTCCGGTCCGTTCGAACTGGCAGCCTACCGCCCCGGCGAGATGGTGCGCCTTGCGGCCAACCCGAACTATTTCAAGGGAGCGCCGAAGGTCGAGGGCGTGGTCATCCGGCATGTGGCGGAAGCGGCGACCCAGCAGCTTCTCCTGCAGTCCGGCGACGTCGACATGGCGCGCAACCTGACGCCGGACCAGATTTCCGGCATCACGGCCGAGGACATCAAGGTCGAGACCTACCCGCAGGCTGCCGTCCACTTCCTCTCCTTCAACCAGAAGGTCGAAGCCCTGCAGCCCGAGGCCGTCTGGGAGGCGGCGCGCTATCTGGTGAATTACGAGGGGATGGTGAACAGCTTCCTCAAGGGCCAGATGGAAATCCACCAGGCCTTCTGGCCCAAGGGCTTCCCCGGCTCCTATGACGAGACGCCCTACAGCTACGACCCCGAGAAGGCCAAGCAGATACTGGCCGATGCCGGCGTGGAAACGCCGATCAACGTGACTCTGGACGTGATCAACTCGACGCCGTTCACCGACATGGCGCAGTCGCTGCAGGCAAGCTTTGCCGAGGCCGGCATCAATTTCGAGATCATTCCCGGCACGGGCTCGCAGGTGATCACGAAGTATCGCGAGCGCAGCCACGAAGCGATGCTGCTCTACTGGGGGCCCGATTTCATGGACCCGCATTCAAACGCCAAGGCCTTTGCCTATAACAGCGACAATTCCGACGACAACTACCAGGCGACCACCACCTGGCGGAATGCCTGGGCAGTGCCGCAGGAACTGAACGAGAAGACCATGCAGGCGCTTTCGGAATCGGATCCCGAAAAGCGCAACGAGATCTATGTCGACCTCCAGAAGCAGGTGCAGGAAAAGTCGCCCATCGTCATCATGTTCCAGGCCGCCTACCAGGTGGCGATGGACAAGGACGTGAACGGCTATGTGAACGGCGCGACGTCCGATTTCGTCTACTACAGGCTTGTCTCCAAGGACTGAGCCGCTACGCCCCGCCGGACCTGCCGGCGGGGCTCAATTCCCATCCCGATCAGGAGCATTTCATGCCGAGCACCTTTGAAACGCGCTTGAACGCGCTGCGCGAGCGCATGCGCGACACCGGCACCGATCTGGTCGCCGTGGGTCCGTCGAGCCACATGATGTGGCTGGCCGGGCTCGATCCGCACGGGGACGAACGGCCCGTCATGCTTCTGGTCGGCGCGCACTATGCCGGCTTCCTGATGCCGGCGCTCAACGCCGACAGCGCCCGCCGGCATACCGGCCTGCCGCTGCATTGCTGGTCGGACGACGAGGGCCCCGCCGAGGCGCTGGGCGCATTGATCCAGGCGCTCGACCTGCCGCAAGGCGGGATCGCCCTTTCGCTCGACGAGACCATGCGCGCCGACTTCGCGCTGATGCTGCTCGACCGGCTGCCCGTCGGCCGCCGCCGCTTCACCGAGGAGACCGTGGGACATCTGCGGGCGCGCAAGGACGAGGATGAGTACCGCCTGCTCAAGGCCAGCGCCCTGCTCAACGACAAGGCGATGCAGGCCGGGTTCGACGCACTCAGGGAAGGCGTCACCGAGAGGGAGATCGCCGCGATCATCCGCGACGTCTACAAGGCGAGCGGAGCCGTTCCCGAGTTCACCAGCGTCTGCTTCGCCGGCAACGGCGCCTTTCCCCATCACCATACGGGCGAGACACGGTTGAAGCCCGGCGACGCGGTTCTGATCGACACCGGCGGAAGGCTCTCGGGATACCCCTCGGACATGACGCGGACGGGCTTCTTCGGCCAGCCGTCGGATGCTTTCGCCGAAATCCATGCCATCGTGGATGCGGCGGTGGCCGCCGCGCTGGCCGCGGCCAAACCCGGCGTTCGCGCCGGCGACGTCGACAAGGCCGCGCGCGATACCATCGCGAAGGCCGGATATGGCGACAACTTCATCCACCGCACCGGCCACGGGCTCGGCATCGACATCCACGAGCCGCCCTACATCACCGCCACCTCGGATGCGGTGCTGGGCGAAGGCATGGTCTTTTCCATCGAACCTGGCATCTACCTGCCGGGGAAATTCGGCGTCAGGCTGGAGGAGATCGTCATCCTGCGGGCGGACGGCCCCGAAATCCTGTCGTCCATGCCGCGCTCCGTCGTTGTGCGGGCCGCCTAGCATTCCGGTTGCAACCGCGGTCCTAGGGCCGCTGCTGCCGCTGGAGCCATTTGCGCAGGTCGCGCTCGGCGCTTTCCAGGCTCTCCGCATTGATGGCCCGCAGATTGAGCGCCCGCGTGAAGGCGCGGGTCCGCTTGTTGATGGGCAGGTCGTCGGGAGCCCCTTCCAGGCTGTCGACGCCCAGCTTGTCGTAGAGCGACAGGAGCCGGTTCTGCACCGTGCGCAGCGACATGCCCTGCCGCTTGGCGATCCATTTGTCCGAAAGGCCGAGCGACATGTCGATCAGCACCGCATACTCGCTGTCGGTCAGCGTATCGTGGGTGCGGGTCTGGCGCTGCTGCACCGAATGTATCTCGCGGTCCACCACGATCTGCGCCTCGACCAGCACCGCGCGGAGCGCCAGATGGAGCCGTTCCTGCGTGGCCGTCTTCAGCACATAGCCGTAGGACGATTCGGCGGGCACGATGCGCGCGATGCCGCGCAAATAGGCTTCGTCCGAATAATTGGACCAGAACAGGATGCGCGTCTTCGGCCGTTCGGCCCAGATGGTGCGGGCGGCGTCGATGCCGTTGCGCTCCTTCATCTGAAGGTCCATGACCACCGCCGGCACGTCGTGCCGGCGGGCCTTTTCCTCGCCCTCGATCCCGTTGACCGCATGCAGGATCTCATCCGCCTCGGGAACGGCCTGCCGCACCGCCTCGCGCAGATAGCTGAGATGAAACTGGTCGTCTTCTACCAGGAGAATTTTCATGGGATCAGTCCTGTGGCGCCGCGCGCGGCGGCGTCTTGGTCTTCGGTAGGATCACCTCTATGCGTGTGCCGCCACCCGTCGTCACCCGGAAATCCGCCGCGATCAGCCGGGCGCGGGTGCGCATATGCGCCACGCCGCCGGTGACCTTCTGCGACGAGGAATTGTAGGTGGGTTCGGGAATGCCCTGCCCCGTATCGGCGATGGCGAGCTTCAGCCCGCCCTCGTGCGGGCTCACGGTAACGCAGATGCGGTCGCCGCCGGAGTGGCGGGCGGCATTGTTGATGGCCTCCTGGGCGATGCGGAACAGGGCGATGCGCGTGGTGGCGTCGAGCTCGTCGATGCGGCCATTGGTGTCGTCGACGACCGAGATCGAGACGTCGGCCCCGTCGCCCACCGCCCGCTCCAGATGGATGCGCAGCGCGTGAACGAAGCCGAACAGGTCGAGCAGCGTCGGCACGGCGGTATCGATGATGCGCCGCAGATCCTGGATGCAATCCTGCAGACGGTTGACGATGCGCGCGCGGTCGGCCGCGTCATCGGCGCGCTCCATGTCGCGCATGATGCGGGTCAGGTCGGCGAGCGTCTGGTCGTGCAGGTCCATGCCGATCCGCTGGCGCTCCTGCTCCAGTGTGCGGGTCAGTTCCAGCGCGCCCTGGCGCAGCCCTTCCTCGCGGGCTTGCGCCTCCGCATGGACGATGGCCGCCTGCTTGGCCTTTTCGGTCGCCCGCAAGGAGTAGAAATACGGGGCCAGCACGTCGGCGACATGGCGCACCCGTTCGACGGTCGCCTCGTCATACTGGTCGGGACGGCGGGAGGAACAGTTCAGCGCGCCGATGGTGCGCCCCAGCACCTTCATGGCCACGTTCACCCGGCTGCGCAGCTGGTGCCGGAAAATGGGCTGCGAAATCGCGCCCGGATAGGTGTAGCGCGGGTCCTCCATCGCATTGCCGGTCAGCATGTGGTCGGTCTCGCCATACAGGATGCTGCGCACCGGCGAGAGGGAGACCAGCGTGCGCGAAAGGCTCCAGCGGGTGCGGATGCCGACCTCGTAGCTGGTGTTCCACACGGCGTCGTCATCGATCAGGCAGACGTCCAGATGGTCGAGCGGCAGGAGGTTCTCGATCTCGGCCTTGACCGAGCGCAGGGCGGCGCGAATCTCGACCTGGCCGGCGAGATGGCTGGAGATGCGCAGCAACGAAAGCAGCGGGTTTTCTTCCGCCGGTTGAACCGCCCTGTTTTCCTGTCGCATCGTACGGACAAGCTCCTCCCGCCTATCGCCAGCCACTGTGCGGCACTTGCCCGGCGGCGGCAAGGGCGCCGGCATGGGGCGAGGTGCATGTCAATTGCGGGAACCCGCAACCGGGCTGCATGAGTCCGGCTTTACGGTCCCGCAACGTATACATAGTGTCTGGGCGGGCGCCGGGAGAAGGATGCGCCCGACAGGAACCAATATCGGAACCACGGGCGCGCTCGCGCCAGGGAGGAATATATGTATTCGAAGAACAAGCTGCTGGGCGCCGTCGCGCTCATGGCGGTATGCGTGCCCGCCTTGGCCCATGCCGATACTTCGGACAAGCGCATCGCGCTTTCCAACAATTATGCCGGAAATTCCTGGCGGCAGGCCATGCTGGAAAGCTGGGAGAAAGTGGCCAGCCAGGCGGTGGAAGAGGGTGTCGTCGCCGCGGCCGATGCCTTCACCACCTCGGAGAACCAGGCCACCGAGCAGGCCGCGCAGATCCAGAACATGATCCTGCAGGGCTATGACGCGATCGTCGTCAACGCCGCCTCGCCGACCGCGCTCAACGGCGCCATCGCCGAAGCCTGCTCCGCCGGCATCGTCGTCGTCTCCTTCGACGGCATCGTGACGGAGCCCTGTGCCTGGCGCATCGCGGTCGACTTCAAGGAGATGGGGCGCCAGCAGGTCGAATACCTGGCCTCGCGCCTGCCCGACGGCGGCAACCTGCTCGAAATCCGCGGCCTGGCCGGCGTTTTCGTCGACGATGAAATCCATGCGGGCATCCAGGCCGGCGTCGAGGAGTTCGATCAGTTCGAGATCGTCGGCTCGGTCCATGGCGACTGGGCGCAGGATGTCGCGCAGAAGGCCGTTGCCGGCGTCCTGCCGAGCCTGCCGGAGATCGTCGGCGTCGTCACCCAGGGCGGCGACGGCTATGGCGCTGCCCAGGCGATCGAGGCGGCCGGCCGCGACATGCCGATCATCGTCATGGGCAACCGCCAGGACGAGATGCAGTGGTGGGCGGAAGCCCGCGACGCCAACGGCTATGAGACGCTTTCCCTGTCGATCGCGCCGGGCGTTGCGACGCTTGCCTTCTGGGTGGCCCAGCAGGTGCTCGACGGCGCGGAAGTGCCGAAGGACCTGACGGTGCCGTTCCTCAAGGTCACGCAGGACACGCTGGACGATGCTCTTGCCTCCACGCCCGAAGGTTCGGTCGCCAATGTCGAATACAGCCTCGAAGACGCCAAGGCCGTGATCGCAGAGGCCAAGCAGTAGGGGAGCACCGCGCGATGCAGCCGCCCTTGACCGGTGGTCCTGCTCCCGAGAACCCGCTGGTTTCCCTCATCGACGCGCGCATGCATTTCGGTGCCGTGCGCGCGCTCGACGGAGTGAGCCTGACCATTAGCCCGGGCGAGTGCCTCGGGCTGATCGGGCACAACGGAGCCGGCAAATCCACCGCCGTGAATGTCATCAACGGCGGACTCACGCCGACCGGCGGAGCCGTGGAATACACGCTGCCCGACGGGACGCGGGCAACGGGGACGGTTGCCGCCCGTGCGGCGGGCATCCGCAGCGTGTTCCAGGAACTTTCGCTTTGCCCGAACCTCACGGTCGAGGAGAACCTGCGCATTCCCCAGCACGACCTTTCCGGGCCCGGCTGGCGGCGCACGGCGCGAAAGCGCATCGCCAGGGCGCTCGACGAGGTTTTCCCCGGCCACAGGATCAGGCCCGGCATGACCGTCGGCGGGTTGACGCTGGCCGAGCGCCAGATGGTGGAGATCGCCACCGGCTTCGCCGAGGCCACCCACCCGGCGCGGCTGGTCATCCTCGACGAGCCCACATCGTCGCTCGACGCGTCGATCGCCCGCCAGTTGCTCGACTATGTGCGCGGCTTCTGCGCCCGGGGAGGCGCCGTCATCTTCATCTCGCACATGCTGGGCGAGGTTTTCGAGGTGGCCACCCGCATCGATGTCATGAAGGACGGCAAGATCACCCAGTCCCGGCCCGTGGCGGCGTTCACGCAGCAGGGGCTGATCGACGCGATGGGCCATGTGGCCAGCGCCGAGGCGGCGAGCGCGATCCGGCAGGACGCGGCCACGCGCATCGGCGCTGAGGTGCTGCGCACCGATGAGGGACTGAGCGCGCGGCGCGGCGAGATCGTCGGGCTTGCGGGACTGGCCGGCCACGGACAGGCCGAAGCCCTCGCCCGCTTCTTCATGGCGCGTTCGAGCGGCCCGCGCCATTCATCCGATCCGCAGGTCGTATTCGTGGCCGGCGACCGCACCCGCGACGGCGTGATGCCGCTCTGGTCGATCCTGCGCAATCTGACGCTGACGCATCTGCCCGCGCTGTCGCGACGCGGCATCGTCGACCGCGCCGCCGAGAAGGCGCTCGGCGCCGAGTGGAAGAAGCGGATCGGCATCCGCACCGACGATATCCTCAATCCGATCCTGTCGCTGTCGGGCGGCAACCAGCAGAAGGTGCTGTTCGCTCGCTCGCTCGCCTCCAGCGCGCCCATCGTGGTGATGGACGACCCGATGCGCGGCGTCGACGTGGGGACCAAGCGCGAGGCCTACGACATGATCCGGGTTGAGGCCGCTTCCGGCCGGACATTCCTGTGGTATTCGACCGAGACCGAGGAAATCTGCCAGTGCGACCGGGTTTTCGTGTTCCGCAACGGCAGGATTTCCGCCGAACTGACCGGCGACGAGATCAACGAGGAGAACATCCTCGCGGCGTCCTTCGAAATGCAGGAGAGCGCCGCATGAACGGCAACTACCGCATATTGCTGCCGGTGCTTTCGCTGGCGGTGCTGATGGCCGCCGTCTTCTATCTCCAGCCACGGGCCATGAGCTATTTCGGGCTCAACCTTCTGTTCAATCTGGCGGTGCCCATCGCGCTGGCGACGATCGCCCAGATGATGATCATCATGGTCAACGACATCGACCTTTCGGTGGGCACGTTCGTGAGCTTCGTCGCATGCGTGACGGCCACCTTCCTCAACGAGGCGCCATTGATCGGCGCCGCGATACTGGCCGCTTCCATCCTCACCTATGCGGCGCTGGGCGCGCTGATCCACGCGCGCCAGCTCCCGGCCATCGTGGTCACGCTCGGCATGTCCTTCGTCTGGGGCGGGCTGGCCGTTCTCATCCTTCCCTCCCCCGGCGGCGCGGCGCCGGCCTGGATCCGCACGCTGATGACGGTCAAGCCACCGCTGGTGCCGATGGCCATCGTCGCCAGCGTGGGTATTGCCGCCCTCACCCATCTCCTGATCATGCGGTCCTCGACCGGAACGCTGCTGCGCGGCGTCGGCGGCAACACGCGGGCCGTGCTTCGGGCCGGCTGGTCGGTGACGCGGCTCAAGGCGGGCGCCTATGCGCTGGCCGGGTTCTTCGGCGTCCTGTCGGGGATGAGCCTAGTCGGCCTCACCACCTCGGCCGACGCCAATATCGCGCTGCGCTACACCCTGCTTTCCATCGCCGGCGTGATCCTCGGGGGCGGCGAGTTCACCGGCGGCAGGATCTCGCCGGTGGGTGCGGTGATCGGAGCGCTGACGCTGGCGCTGGCCGGCAGCTTCCTGTCGTTCATGCGGCTTTCGCCCGACTGGCAGATCGGCGCGCAGGGCGCGATCCTGATCCTCGTTCTGGCCGTCCGCCTGGTGTTTTCGCGCCGCAGCGCGCGCGTGGAAGGATAGCAACGATGACGGACACGGTGATTTCCACGCTTTCGCAGACCCACCGCAGGCCCTGGTTCTGGGCGTTCGTGGCCAGCGCCGCCGCCTTCGGGGCAACGCTGCTTCTGACGGAGGGCCGCGGCGGCGGCGAGCTGCTTTCGGCGGCGCTGACCTTCGCCGCCTTCTCGGCCATTGTCGGGATCGGGCAGATGTTCGTCATCACGCTGGGGCCGGGCAATGTGGACCTGTCCATACCGGCGACGATGACGCTGGCCGGCACGCTGTCGCTCAAATTCATGGGGGGCGAGGCCGCGCTCGTCCTGCCGGGTCTCGGCGTCGCGCTGGCAGTGGGGCTGGGCGCCGGCACGGCCAATTACCTTTTGATCCGCTTCCTGCGCATTCCGCCGATCATCGCCACGCTGTCGGCCTCCTTCCTCTACCAGTCGCTGGCCATCTGGTCGAACCGGGGCTTGCGCATCAAGCCGCCGGCGATATTGGCCGACTTCACCACCGGGGCGACGCTGGGCGTCCCCAATGTCGCGATCGTCGGGCTGCTCATCGCGGTCCTCGCCTGGATCATCCTCGAACGCTCCATCTACGGGAGATGGCTTTCCGCCGTCGGGCAGAACGCGCGGGCGGCGCGGCTGAGCGGGGTGCCCGTGCAGCTCATGTTCGCGGCGACATTCATCGGCTCGGCCGTGCTCGCCTCGCTCACCGGCTATCTGCTGGCAAGCTTCTCGGGCGGTGCCGCGCTCAACATGGGCACCGAATATCTGCTGATCTCCATCGCCGTCGTCGTCATCGGCGGCTCATCCATCGCCGGCGGCTATTCCAACGTTCCAGGCATTTGGGGCGGGGCGCTGCTCATGTTCCTCATCGTGTCGATGCTCAATTCCTACGGCCTGGGCGCGGGCGTGCGGCTGATCATGACCGGCACAATCATCATCGCCATCGTGGCCGCGGCGGCCGGAAAGGAGAGCTCGGCATGAGCTGCGCGACACCAATCTACCAGATCGTCGACCCGCGCTTCCGGCCGCTGATCCAGCCCAACGCCCATCTGCGCCAGCTTGCCACCGGCTTCGAATGGACGGAGGGGCCGGTCTGGTTCGCCGACCACCAGCTCCTGCTCTTCTCCGATATCCCGAGCGACCGCATGATGCGGCTGACGATGGACGGACAGGTCGGCGTGTTCCGCGCGCCGTCGGGCTACAGCAACGGCAATACGCGCGACCGGCAGGGCAGGCTCGTCACCTGCGAGCACGGCACGCGCTCGGTGACATGCACCGAGCCCGACGGAACGCGCACCGTCCTTGCCGACAGCTACCAGGGGCGGCCGCTCAATTCGCCCAACGACGTCATCGTACAGTCCAACGGGGCGATCTGGTTCACCGATCCGACCTACGGCATCCTGAGCGATTATGAGGGCTACGAGGCGGAGCCCGAACAGGCGCATCACAACGTCTTCCGCATCGACCCCGGCTGCGGCGAGGTGGAGGCGATGATCACCGATTTCGTCCAACCCAACGGGCTGGCGTTGTCGCCCGACGAGCGGACGCTCTATGTGGCCGAGTCCGGCTCAAGCCACGATGACGGCGTGCCCTCCATCATCCGCGCCTTCGCGCTTTCGGAGGACGGGAGGATCGAGAAGGACTGGACATTCGCCACCATCGATAAGGGGCTGCCGGACGGCATGCGCGTGGATTCGCAGGGCAATCTGTGGAGCTCGGCCGCCGACGGCATCCACTGCTTTTCCCCGGAAGGCACGCTCCTGGGCAAGATCCTGGTTCCCGAAGTGGTCGCCAATCTCTGCTTCGGCGGTCCCCGCGGCAACCGCCTCTTCATCACCGCGACGACCTCCATCTATTCGGTCGCGCTCAATGTGCGGTCGGCGGTTTGAAAGGCAGGGGCTCAGGAGCACTCTTGTTCGTGCATGTCACTCAGCGCTCTGACACCAGCAGCTTGAAGCCCAAAGCCATCAAGATCGATCCGGCAAATCTCCTGACCCAACGACCTGCGGATTGAGATGTCCTGAAGAAGAGCGCAACCCTATCTGCAAAGACGACGCAGCCTACTTCCGCGACGGTGAAAATGAAGTTCGCGACAACACCGAAGACGACGATCTGAACCCAGATTGGAAGCGCCGCGTTCTGGTCCGAGAACTGGGGCAGGAATGCGATGAAAAAAAGAGCCGATTTTGGGTTTGTCAGCTCCACGATCAGGCTCTCCTTGAGCGCTCGAACGTGTGAATGCGGATGCTCTGCCAGGCGTTGGCGCGTGTCGATTTTGTCGGGCATCAGAAACTTGATGCCCAGCCAGAACAGGTAAGCGGCACCGACTATTTTAACGACAAGGTAGGCGACAGGAACGGCTTCCAGAACCAGGCTCAAGCCAAATGCCGCTGCAAAAATATGGACATAGCTGGCCAGGTGGGTTCCGATTGCTGAAAACCAGCCCGCTTTTCCGCCCCGCCCGATCGTTTGGGCGGCTATATACAGCATTCCGGGTCCTGGCGTGACGGACAGAACGACCGCTGCAGCCAGAAACGCCAACCAATATTCCAGACCCGGCATAAGGCACCTCAGCCTCTTTGCGCGCTATCGACGTCTGCCCGACGGGATCGGCAGGCCGACGACGGCAGATAAACCGGCGCTCGTTGCGGCGACGGTAGGTCCAAACAGATGAAGCCGCAAGGGCGAACAAGCGGCCGCTGGCGGCATCGACGCGCCGCCAGCCCCATCCAGCCCCCTACCCCTTGTCGCGCTGGAAAATCCAGTCGTGGTCCGGGTGGTTCTTGAAACGCCATTTGCGCAAGGGGCCGGCCATCACGTTGAGATAGTACATCTCGTAGCCATAGGGCGCGCCGCAGGGGTGGTGGCCGCGCGGGACCAGGGCGACGTCGTGGCTGGCGACCGCCATGGTCTCGTCCAGGCTGCCGTCCTCGGTGAAGACGCGCTGAAAGCCGAAGCCCTGTTCGGGGTTCAGGCGATGGTAATAGGTCTCCTCGAGATAGGTCATCTCGGGATAATTGTCCTCGTCGTGCCGGTGGGGCGGGTAGGAGGACCAGTTGCCGGCCGGCGTATAGACCTCGGTGACGAGCAGGCTGTCGGCGACGTCGCGGTTTTCCATCGCGATGTTGTGGATGAAGCGCGTATTGGCGCCCTTGCCGCGCTCCTCCAGGCTTATGCCGGCGGGGCCAATCACCTGGGCGTCGTGGCCGCCCTTGCCGGGGGCGCTGCAGACGGCCAGCGTGCATGCCGTGGTGGCGGTGGCGGTCCAGCCGGCGCCGTTGGGGATATAGACGGCGTGCGGCGGCAGGCGCTCGAACACGTCCATGCGCTCGCCCAACTCGCCGAAATCCTTGCCCGCCCCGGAGATTTCCGCCTTGCCCTCCACCAGCACGAGGATCACCTCGCTGTCGCCGGTCTCCTCCATGGCGGTCTCGCCGGGCGCGAGGCGGTAGAGCCCGAAGCCGACATAGCTCCAGCCGGCCGACCGCGGCGTGATATTATGGACCTTGCCGCTCGTTCCTGCGGGCTTGACCAGAAGGTCGGGCATGGCGGTCTCCTTACTCTTTTTTCACGTCGTCCGGCGTCTTGGCGATCAGAAGCACCCAGGCAGCATAGGCGCCGGCGCCGGTGAACAAAATGCCCCAGAAGGGCGCGCCGGAGACGAACTCGAACAGTCCCCAGCCGATGCAGATGGCGACCACGAGGACGCGCCGCCACAGCGGGCGGAAAAAGGGATGGCTTGCGTCGAGAAAGCTCATGCCGCGTCGGCCCGATCCAGCCCTGCATCCGTTGCTGCCTGCCTCAACGCCTTCAGGCCCATGGACTGATAAGCCACGGGGTCGGCCTTGAGCGGGTCCTGTTCGGCCTCGATCACCAGCCAGCCTTCATAACCGCCGCGCGCCAGCACCTTCAGCACCGGCGTGAATTCGATGCCGCCTTCCGCATCGCCCGGCACGGTGAACACGCCGCGCCTGACGCCTTCGAGGAAGGAAAGCCCCTCCGTCTCCACCTGCGCGCGGATGGCGGGGCGTACATTCTTGGCGTGGAAATGGCCGATGCGCCCGGCATAGGC
Organism: Nitratireductor thuwali; assembly: GCF_036621415.1. Lineage (NCBI taxonomy): Bacteria > Pseudomonadati > Pseudomonadota > Alphaproteobacteria > Hyphomicrobiales > Phyllobacteriaceae > Nitratireductor > Nitratireductor thuwali. The sequence goes on along the minus strand of NZ_CP030941.1, from coordinate 3,169,938 downwards.
CTCCGCCAGCTCCACGGGATCGGAGCCGCCGAACCAGGCATGGCCCGTATCGAGGAGAAGCTTTGTCGCCGGCCCCGTGCCCGCCATCAGCTTGCCGATCTCCTCGCGGTTCTCGACGATGGTGCCCATGTGGTGATGGTACACGAGGTCGATGCCCTGTTCGGCGCAGTATCGCGCAAGCGCCTCGACGCCGGCGCAGAATTGCGGCCATGAGGCCTCGGGCAGCACGGGCCGGTCGCGCAGCGCGACCGCGTCGTTGCCGTGAACGGCGTTCGAGGTCTCGCACACGATGCAGACCTTGCACCCATTGGCCTTGAGCATGTCGAGATGCGGCTGGATCGCCTTCTTCTCGGTCTCGATGTCGTTGACCAGCAGGTTGAGCGAGTGCCAGCCGGACACGAAAACCAGTCCATGGGCCGCCAGAGCGGCTTTCAACTCGGCGCCGTCGGCCGGCATCTTGTGGCCCTTCTCGATGCCGTCGAAGCCTATTTCCGCCGCCTCGCGCAGGCACTGCTCGAGCGGGATGTGCGCGCCGATGCTCTGATCGTCGTCATTGGACCAGGCAATGGGGTTGGTGCCGTAGCGGATCATTCAGTTTCTTTCTTTCAACATGGCTTCATATCTTTTGCGCGCCGCCCTTACTTCCTCGCGGTCAGAGGTTTCAGGCACCGCGACGTCCCACCAATGGCCGCCCGCCTCGGTGGAAGGATAGGGATCGGTGTCGATGACCACGACGAACGGACCGTCGGCCTCGCGCGCCTCGGCCAGCGCTCCTTCCAATTCGGCGACGGAGCCCGCCTTGCGCGCCGTCGCCCCCATCGAGGCGGCATGGCCCACGAAGTCGATCCGCGACGGGTTCGCATGCTGCGCGTGATCGAGCAGATTGTTGAACTCGGCGCCGCCGGTGCTCATCTGCAGCCGGTTGATGCAGCCATAGCCGCGATTGTCGGTGATGACGACGGTTATCTTGATCCCCATCATCACGGCGGTGGCCAGCTCCGAGTTCATCATCATGTAGGAGCCGTCGCCGACCATGACGATCACGTCGCGCGCCGGCTCGGCCATCTTGATGCCCATCCCGCCGGCGATCTCGTAGCCCATGCAGGAGTAGCCGTATTCCATGTGGTAGCTGCCGGGCCGCCCGGCCTTCCACAGCTTGTGCAGTTCGCCCGGCATGGTTCCCGCGGCGCACATCACCACGGTGTCCTCGCGGGCGGCGCGCTGCACCGCGCCGATCACCTGCATGTCGCTGGGCAGGGCGTTGCCGTCACCCGAAGGGGCCTGCGTCACCGCGTCGGCGGCGGCAAACCAGTTCGCCTTGAACGCCGGGTCCGGCGCTTGTGCCGTCCAGCCGCCCAGCCCCTTCGACAGGAGATCGAGCCCCACGCGCGCGTCGGCAACCAGCGGCTGGGCATCGTGCTTGTAGCCGTCATAGGGCTGGACATTGAGGGCCAGGAGCTTGCGCGACGGGTTCTTGAACAGCGCCCAGGAGCCGGTGGTGAAGTCCTGGAAGCGCGTGCCGACGCCGAAGACGAGATCGGCTTCGGCGCAGACCGCGTTGGCGCTTGCCGCACCCGTCACGCCCACCGGGCCGAGATTGAGCGGATGGTCCCAGGGCAGCGCCGATTTTCCGGCCTGGGTCTCGACGATGGGGATCGCGTGCTTTTCGGCAAAGGCCTTCAGCGTCTCGCAGGCGCCCGCATAATGCACGCCGCCGCCGGCGACGATGACGGGACGGCTGGAGGCGCGGATCGCCTCGACCGCCGCCGCAAGCTCCACCTCGTCGGGATGAGGCCTGCGCCGCCGCCATATCCTTTCCTCGAAAAAGCTTTCCGGCCAGTCATAGGCCTCGGCCTGCACGTCCTGGCAGAAGGCCAGCGTCACCGGCCCGCATTCGGCCGGGTCCGTCATGACGCGAAATGCGCGCGGCAGCGCCGTCAACAGATGCTCCGGCCGGCTGATCCGGTCGAAATAGCGCGAGACCGGGCGGAAGCAATCAGTGACGCTCACCGTGCCGTCGCCGAAATCCTCTACCTGCTGCAGCACGGGATCGGGCCCCCGATTGGCGAAGACATCGCCCGGCATGAACAGGACCGGCAGCCGGTTGACGTGGGCGAGCGCCGCCGCCGTCACCATGTTGGTGGCGCCGGGACCGATCGACGAGGTGACCGCCATCGCACGGCGGCGGCCAAGCTGCTTGGCATAGGCAATCGCGGCATGCGCCATGCCCTGCTCGTTATGGCCCCGCCAGGTCGGCAATATGTCGCGCGCCGCATACAGCGCCTCGCCAAGACCGGCGACATTGCCGTGCCCGAAGATCGCCCACATGCCGGCGATGAAGGGTTCGCCTTCCTCGTTCATCTGCGCGGCGATGTAGCGGGTAGCGGCCTGAGCGGCGGTCAGTCGGACGGTCTTCATGCTGCCTCCCCTTTTTTTAAGCGCCGTGCGTCCTTTTGGACGCACAAAGGACGCTGTAAAGCAATAAATCTAAGCATCGTGCTTTCCGAAAATCGATTCCGATTTTCGGGCCGATGCTGTGGCGCGCGCACGCGCCCTGTCCCAGACGGCGCAAAGCGCGGCGTATCTTTCGGCCATGTCGGAAACCGCTTCCTGATCGCCGATGTTCCCCGAAAACCATTTCCTGGCGGCATCGGCGAAAATGGTGCGGCCGACCGCGAAGCCCTTGACCAGGTCGAAGCCGGCGGCCACCGCGAAACTGTCCTCCAGTTCCTCCGCCGGCGCATCGAGGCCGAGGACGACGATACCACGGGTGTGGGGGTCGTTGCGATGGATGGCCTCGCAGGCCTTGCGCCAGGCCTCGCGCGATTTCATCGGTTCGAGCTTCCACCAATCGGGATAGACGCCGATCTCGTAGAACCGGTCGATGACGGCGGCGGCCGTCTCGTCGTCGCAGGCGGCGACTTTCGAGGGTATGATCTCCAGCAGCATTTCCAGGCGATTGCGCCGCGCCGCCGTGAAGAGCCGCTTGACCACGTCCTCCTGCTGCGCCTTGGTCGCTGCATCGTCGCCGGGGTGGTAGAAGCACAGCACCTTGACCACATGCTCCAGCGGCCATTCGACCAGACCGCCATAGTCCGGTCCGATCTCCGGCTCCAGGGTCAGCGGGCGCGAGCCCGGCCATTCGACGGGCCGGCCGATCCACAAGCCGGTGCCGGCGGCCTTGTAGAGCGCGTCGCGGCCATGCCGCCCGTCGCACAGGATGCCATAGCCCGGCTTGCCGCCTGCCACGCGGCGCACGGCTTCAAGGCACAGCGCCTTGAACGCGCCGATGCGCGCCGGATCGGCTCCCGCCTCCCCGGCGATCTCCTCGAGCTGCATGCGGTGGTCGAAGGCGAACACCCGCATCTGCGACCAGTCGCCCTTGCGGTTGGTGGCCCAATGCACCTGCTCGAGTGCGGCATCCTTGCGCAGGGCGCGGTTGCGGACGCCCTTGTCGCGCGTGATGGCGCGGAAGAAATACTGCAACTCCTCCCATGAGGGATATGCCGGCGCGCAGCCGTGGCGCGATACGGCAAAGGCGCCGCAGGCATTGGCGTATTTGAGCGCCGTCGGCCAGTCCTCGCCGGTGAGCCAGCCCTTGAGCAGGCCCGACATGAACCCGTCTCCGGCGCCCAACACGTTGAACACCTCGATGGGAAACCCCTCGCCCGCCTCGCCTTCGTCAAGCGTATCGGGAATGGCCCCGGCAAAGGCCGCGGCCCCCATCGGTCCCCGCTTGCACACCAGCACCGCCGGCGTCAGCCGGCGCACCGCGCGCAGCGCCTCGATGGTGTCCGTGGAGCCGCCGGCGATGTGGAACTCCTCCTCGGTGCCGACGATGAGATCGAAAAGGCCGAGCGTGCCCTGCAGCTTCGCCGTCACGCGCTCGGAGGCGATAAAGCGGCTTTCGCCGGCGCCATGGCCGGCAAGCCCCCAGAGATTGGGACGGTAGTCGATGTCGAGCGCGGTCTTGCCGCCCGTCTCGCGCGCCAGCCTCAGGGCCTTGAGGACGGCCGCCTCGGTGCGCGGATGGGAAAGATGGGTGCCGGTGGCGCAGACACAGCGCGCCTCGGCGATGAAGTCGGGATCGATATCGCTCTCGTCCAGCGCCATGTCGGCGCAGTTCTCGCGATAGAAGATCAGCGGGAACTGCTCCTGGTCGCGGATGCCGAGCAGCACCAGCGCCGTCAGCCTCTCGGGATCGGTGACGAGGCCCCGCACATCCACGCCCTCACGCGCCAGCTCCTCGCGAATGAAACGGCCCATATGCTCGTCGCCGACACGGCTGATCAGCGCCGATTTCAGGCCCAGCCGCGCGGTGCCGGCGGCGATGTTGGTGGGCGAGCCGCCGATATATTTGTTGAAGGAGCCCATGTCCTCCAGCCGCCCGCCGACCTGCGCGCCATAAAGGTCAACCGAGGAACGGCCTATGGTGATGAGGTCGAGCGGCTTCATCCTGTTCTCCTCCGTTGTCGACGCGGACGCCCGGCACGTCTGTTCCGCGCCAAAGGCTGTTGCGAAAGGACGTCAGGCGGCTCTCCTCCAGCCCCGGGACCATCCGACCGGCGAAGACACACTCAGCCGGCGCCAATAATGGAAGATATGTTCCATTTCTAGGAAAAAATCAATCATCAAATTCCATTTTAGGCGCGCCTGATAGTCCCCACGGAGACCACCAGCGCCATCGCCAGCGACAGCGTCGCCGAGAGGGAGCGGAAGTCGCCGAAGTCGGCTTCGGAGATTGTCAGAAGCAGCGGCGTCACCGGCCGCAGGGGGCTCGCAAGCGAATCGGTGATGGCGACGACCCCTGCGCCGGCCCGGCGCGCGACATCGGCCAGTTCGACCGTCTCGTGCGTATAGGGCGCAAAGGTGATGGCAATGACGGCGTCGCCCCTGCGGATGGCATGCCGGCTGTCGAGCTTGCCGACGCTGTCGTGGAGCATCGTCGGCACGTCCATCTTCTCGAAGGCATAGGCGAGATAGGCGGCGACGGAGAAGGCACGGCGCATGCCGACGATATGCACCATCTGCGCCTCGGCGAGCATCTTGATGGCCGCATCGAGCGTGCGCGGATCGATCGTCTTGACCAGGTTTTCCAGCGAGTGACGTCCGGCCTCGATGAACTCGGCCAGCAGCGCGGACGGGCTGCCCGCCCCGCTTTCGCGCAGCTTTTCCAGGCGGGTCGAATAATCCGGCCAGTTCTGCGAATAGTTCTCCCGGAAAAGGCGCTGCATCTGGGAATAGCCCGAAAAGCCCAGAACCTGGCAGAAGCGCATGAAGGCCGAAGGCTTGACGCCCGCGCCCTCGGCCATTTCCGCCACGGTGGAAACGGCGATGCGGTCGGGATTGGCGGCGACGAAGTCGGCGCATTGGCGCAGCCGTTTCGGCAGGTCGCCGGAGATGTCGAGCATCCGGTCCATCAGTTCTTCCACCGTCGCCGGTGCAGGGGAGGCGTCCATCGGAGGGTCTTTCATTCAGCTTGACAAATGGTCCATCACGATCTTACGCGTTTGGAATAAAAATTCCAAGCGTCGCCACCCCAAGGATATGAGGAAGGTTGTCATGGCAGATATCGGCGTGGGCCTGATCGGCACCGGCTTCATGGGCAAGGCGCATGCGCTGGCCTATCGCGCGGCCAAGGCCGTGCTCGGCGACGTTCCCGAGGCCCGGCTGGAACTCCTGTGCGACACCCCGGCGGAGCGCGCCCGGCAGATGGCCGGGCAGTTCGGCTTCGCACGGTGCACGGACGATTGGCGCAGCCTGGTGGAGGATGCGAAGGTCGATCTCGTGTCGATCACCACGCCGAACCGGATGCACCGCGAGATGGCGCTGGCGGCGATCGGGGCGGGAAAGCACGTTCATTGCGAAAAGCCCATGGGGCTGACCCTGGCCGAGGCCGAGGAGATGGCCGAGGCCGCAAGGCGGGCGGGCGTGAAGACCATGGTCGGCTACAATTACATCAAGAACCCGGCCTTCCTCCACGCCCAGCGCCTGGTGCGGGACGGCGCGATCGGCAGGCCCGTCCATTTTCGCGGCTGGGTCGACGAGGACTACCAGGCCGACCCCGACCTGCCGTGGACCTGGCGGGCCCGGTTGGACGAGGCCGGGCTTGGGGCGCTCGGCGATCTCGGCTGCCATCTGGTCTCCATGGCCCATGGGCTGATGGGGCCGGTGGAAAGCCTCGTCGCCGACATGCAGACGATCCACGAGACCCGCCCGCTGGAAGGCGGCGCCGGGCACGGCAAGGTCGAGAACGAGGACACCGCCACCGCGCTGGTGCGGTTTCGCGGCGGCGCCCATGGCTCGCTGTCGACGTCGCGCTCGGCATGGGGCCGCAAGAACAGGCTCGGCTTCGAGGTGCACGGCACCACGGGCATGATCGTCTTCGACCAGGAGCGCATGAACGAACTGCAGATATACCGGAACGAAGGCCCCGCCGGCGAGCAAGGCTTCAAGACCATCCTCACCGGTCCGGCGCACCCGCCCTACGGCCATTTCTGCCCCGCGCCCGGCCACCAGCTCGGCATCAACGACCTCAAGGTCCTGGAAGCAGGCGCTTTCCTGCGGTGGATCGGCGGCGGCGAAAAGTCCGGGCCCGACTTCGCCGACGCGCTGGAGTTCGAGAAAATCATCCACGCCATCGCCACCTCGGCACGGCAGGGGCGGCGGCTGGTTGTCTGACTATACTCAGCCAATCAGCTTGTCGTAGTCCGCATGGCTACCGATCCAAATCCAGACCAGCCCGTCGTCATCTTCGATCGCCAAGGCGCGGTGATTACGGCTGACGCGCGCAGACCACAGCTCTCCCACCTTCTTCAATCTGAGGGAGCGGTGGCGCGGGTTTGTTCTCAATAGCACGAAGGCTTTGCCGCTTGTTTACGAACGTCTTGCGGCAGGGCGCCATAGGCTTGCCAGAAGCTAGCCGTCGCCCGGTTGTTCACAGCGGTTTTGTCTTACCGGCCGCGATCTCCGCACGGGCATCCGCGACCAGCCTGTCAAGCCGACCTGCCTTCACGCCGCCCTCCATCTGATGGTCCCAGCGTTCCCAACGCAGTTCATCGAACCACTCGGCGAAGGATTTCAGTTCCTCATCCGAAAGGGAAGCGACGGACCGTTCAATCTGTTCAAGCTTCATCATATGTGGAAGATAGCATGGAGCGGGCAAGGAGCAAGAGCGCAGGCGCTCTTGCTCCAACCGAAGCACCGGGAGATGCTCTATCCCATCACCTCCGAAACCTTCACCGCGCGCCCTTCCCTCACCGAGCGCAGCGCGGCATCGGCAAGCGCCAGCGCGATCAGCCCGTCGCGCCCCGACGGCGAGATCGCGGCACCGCTTGAGATCGCCGCGATGAACGCGGCTATCTCGGCCGCATAGGCTTCGGTGTAGCGGGTCATGAAGAAATCGTGCAGCGGCGGGCGGGTGAAGCCCGTCTCGTTGGCGATCTCGATGGAAACAGGGCGCTGGTTTTCCGCCGCGATCGCACCTTTGGAGCCCAGCACCTCGATGCGCTGATCATAGCCATAGGTGGCGCGGCGCGAGTTGGAGATGGCGCACTGCTTGCCGGATGCCGTGGTCAGGATGAGGGAGACGCTGTCATGATCGCCGAGCTTGCCGATTTCCGGATCGACCAGCACGGATGCGGTCGCGAACACCGTCTCCGGCTCCTCGCCCAGGAGAAAGCGCGCCATGTCGAAATCGTGGATCGTCATGTCGCGCAGGATGCCGCCCGAGGATTTGATATAATCCGCCGGCGGCGGGGCCGGATCGCGCGAGGTGATCTGCACCATCTCGACCGGGCCGATCCTGCCTTCGTCGATGGCCGCGCGCACGGCCGAAAAATGCGGATCGAAGCGGCGATTGAAGCCGACCATCAGCACCGCGCCCGTTTCCTCCACGACAGAAAGGCAGCGCTTCACGCGGGCGAGGTCAAGGTCGATGGGCTTTTCGCAGAACACCGCCTTGCCGGCGCGGGCGAAGCGCTCGATGAGGTCAGCATGGGTGTTGGTCGGGGTGCAGATCACCACGGCGTCGACATCGGCCGCCGCCTCGATCTCGTCGATGGAGCGGACGGCGCAGCCATAGGTTCCGGCGATGCCTTGCGCGGCCTCGGCAAAGGCATCGGCCACGGCAACGAGCTTGGCGTCGGCATTCCCGGCAATCGCCTTGGCGTGGACCTTGCCGATGCGGCCGGCGCCGAGAAGAGCAAATTTTACGGTCATGGGGTTCTCTTTATAACGTCTTTGAGGGGTCGAAAACAGGCTCTGCGGGCCGCTATTCGGGATAGGCTCCCGCAACGTTCTGGTCGCAGTCGATGATCGCGCCGGTCATGACGCCGGACTGCGGCGACAGGAGGAACGTGGCAAGCGGCGCGACCTGATCCGGTTTGACCAGCTGGCCGAAGGGCTGTTCGGCCTCGGCCAGTTCCAGCCAGTTGTCCGGCGCGTCATGATGGCGTTTCTGGGTCGCGTCCTCGCCCGGCGTGTCCATCCACCCGCAGGCGATGGCGTTGCAGCGGATGCGGTCGCGGCGATGCGCCTGCGCCGTATTCCTGGTGATGTTCGCAAGAGCCGCCTTGGAGGCGGAATAAGGCGCAAGATAGGACTGGCCGCAATGGATCACCATGGACACGATGTTGACGATCGACGCCTCGATCCCGTGATGGCGCGCCTGCCAGACGAAAGCCTGCATGGTGAAGAAGGGTCCGCGCGCATTGACGTCCATCAGCCTGGCCCAGACCTCCGGCGTGGTATCGAGCAAGGATCCGCGGTCGCATGCCGCGGCGGCGTTGACCAGCGCGTTGAGCGGACCGATGAGCGCGCCGGACTGTTCGATCACGCCATGGCAGTCGTCGAGATTGCCAAGATCGGCGGCAACGAAATGGGCATCGCAGCCAAGTACGGCCAAAGCAGCGGCCGCCTCGGCGCCTTTTGCCCGGTCGCGCCCGCTAAGGACGATGGCCCGGCAGCCTTCCTCCACCAACTGCCGCGCAATGGCAAAACCCAGTCCCTGGGTGCCCCCGACGATGACTGCGCGTGTGTGTGCGTTTCGCATGATGCGCTCTCTGTTGCGCCTGCCGATGTCAGCGGCCGAGGCCGGGAAGGAATGAAGGCCGGCGACGCCCGGAGGCGCCGCCGTGGGAGGATCAGATGTAGCTTGCGTTTTCGTGCACGCCCGACTGCACGCCGGTGATGAGGGAGACGACCTCGTTTCCGTCGGTCTTATCGGCCTCCAGCATTCCGGCGATGCGGCCCCGGCGGAAGACCCAGATCTTGTCGACCAGATTGAACACCTGGCGCAGATTGTGGCTGACCAGGATCAGCGGGATGCCGCGCTCCTTCAGATTGCGGATGATGTTCTCCACCTGCGTCGTCTCCTGCACGCCGAGCGCGGCCGTGGGCTCGTCCATGAGGATGAGCTTGGAGGCGAAGCTGGCGGCGCGGCTGATGGCCACGCACTGGCGCTGGCCGCCCGACATGTTGGCGATCGAATTGTGCAGGTTGGGGATCTTCACGCCGGTCTTCTCCAGCGCCTCGCGCGAGCGCTGGTACATCTTGCGCTGGTTGAGGAAGCTGAAGGGGCCGAGGTTGAAATAGACCTCCTCGCGGCCGAGAAAGATGTTGGACGGCACGTCGAGGTCGTCGGCCAGCGCCAGGTTCTGGAACACCGCCTCGATGCCGACCTCGCGCGCGGCGACCGGATTGTGGAACTCCACCTCCTTGCCCTCGAACAGGATGCGCCCTCTGGTCGGCTGCTCGACGCCGGTGATCTGGCGGACGAAGGTCGACTTTCCCGCCCCGTTGTCGCCCACGATGGCCACGTGCTCGCCTTCGTAGAGCTCGAAATCCGCGTCCTCCAGCGCATGCACGCCGCCATAATGCTTGGTGAGACCCTCGGTCTTGAGGATGATCTTGCGGTCCGTGTTCATCTGTTTCCTCCCTTTGCGCCGGAGCCTGGCTCAGCGCGAGGCTGCGCGCATGCGCTGCCGGTAGACGTCTGCGACCACGGCGGCGACGATGATCGCGCCCTTGATCATCTCCTGGTAGTAGGCATCCAGCCTCAGGAAGGTGAATCCGGAGATGATGACGCCGAAAATGACGGCGCCGATGAGCGTGCCGACGATGGAGCCGCGCCCGCCGGAAAGCGACACGCCGCCGATGACCGCCATGGCGATGGCGTCGAGCTCGTACATGATGCCCATGCCGGCCTGGGCGGTCAGCCCGCGCGCGGCGACGACGATGCCGGCCAGCGCGGCCAGAAGACCGGCGATGGCGTAGACGAGCACGAGATGGCGCTCGACATTGATGCCGGACATGCGCGCGGCCTGCTCGTTGGAGCCGATCGCATAGGTATGCTTGCCATAGACTGTGTATTTCAGTGCGATGTGGAACAGCGCCGCGACCGCCAGGAATATGATGACGGGCGTCATGCCCTGGCCGAGCGAGGCAAAGCTGTCGGTCGGGAAGGAGACGGGCTGGCCCTTCGTATACCACTTGGCCACGCCGCGCGCCGTCACCATCATGCCGAGTGTGGCGATAAACGGCGGTATTCTGGTGAACGCGATCAGCAAGCCGTTGATCAGGCCGGCGATAAGGCCGCAGCTCAGGCCTATGAGCAGGGGGATGATGACCGGCAGATCGGTCCATTCGGGATAGACGGCGCGGGGGTAGGTGCTCACCTGGGCAAAGCTCATGGCGACCATGGCGGTCGCGCCCGCCACCGAGCCCGATGACAGATCGATGCCGCCGGTGATGATGACCTGGGTGACGCCGATGGCGATGATGCCGATGACGGCCACTTGCAGGATCATGATCGAGAGGCGCTGCGGGTTGAAAAGAAAGCTCTGCCCCTGCAGCATCCAGCCGAGAATCTCGAAGATCAGGGCGATGCCCACCAGACCGAGCAGCGCGTTGAGTTCATGGGAACGCGGCCGCTTGTGGGTTTCATCCGGTTTTCCGGGCGTTATCGCCTGTGCCTGGTTTGCCATCGCTTTTGTCCATCCTGAAGCGCCGGCCACGTTCCTGCATCGAGCAGGTCAAGCACTTGCGTGCCGGCTGCCGTCCCGCGCCGTAAGACGCGGAGACCGTTGGAGAGATTGCGAGGCTCCGGCCGGAGACAATGCGCGTCCGGCGGATGCCTTGCAGTTCGCAGCGCCGTGCGTCCTGTCGGACATCGGCGGCGCTGCGAATACCCGTTCTTCCACGCGCCGGTCGTTGCCGGGACCTATTTTTGTCCCGCAAGCGGCGCCCCGGCCCGATCAGTTCTTGGTGGCGAACTGATCCATGTTTTCGGGCGTGACCAGTTGGAAAGGAATGTACACCTTCTGGTCCACTTCCTCGCCACTCGCCAGCTTCAAAGCCGCATCGACCGCGCCTTTGCCCTGGCCTGCCGCGTCCTGGAAGACAGTGACGTCGAGGTCGCCCGCCGCCATCGCGGCCAGCGCGTCCTGGGTCGCATCGACGCCGCCGACAAGCATTTCGTCCATGGAAATGCCGGCGGCCTTCATGGCCTGGATCGCTCCGAGAGCCATCTCGTCATTGTTGGAGACGACCGCGTCGAACTCCAGCCCGGCGGAAAGCCAGTTGGTCATCAGGTCGGCCGCCTCCGTGCGGTTCCAGTTGGCCGTCTGCTCCTCGACGATCTCCATGAAAGAGCACTCTTCCGTGGCGATCACGTCGTGCACGTCCTGGGTGCGCATGCGGGCGGCCTGGTTGGAAAGCTCGCCCATCATGACGACGATCTTGGCGCCGTCGCCCTTGCCCTGCTCCTTGAGAAGACGGCAGATTTCCTGCGTCTCCAGGGTGCCGGACTCGCGCTCATCGGATGCGACGAAAGCCTGGTTGTCGGGCAGGTCGTCGACATTGACGGGCTCGCGATTGACATAGACCAGCGGCACGCCCGCATCCGCGGCGGCCTTGGTCATGGCCACGGTGGCGTCGGTGTCGACCGGGTTGACGATCACCGCGTCCACACCCGAAGCGATGAAGTTCTGGATCTGGTTGAGCTGCTTTCCGACGTCGTTCTGCGCATCCTCGATCTGCAGGTCGACGCCATCCAGCTCTCCAGCGTAATCCTGCATGCCGTTGCGCAGAACCGTCAGGAAGTTGTCGTCGAACAAAGCCATCGAGACGCCGATCTTCTCGGCCATGGCCGAGCTCGTCATCAGCGCCGAAAGGGCTGCACCAAGCAAAAGTTTCTTCATTGATTTCTCCTCCACATTGGGTGCCCGGCATCACCCGAACCAGACCGGATTCCCTCCCAGGGGATTTTCCAGAGCGTTTACAGTGGCTTGCCCATCCCGCACCTGCTTTCGCGTCGTGCGACTCTCAACGAAAATGGAACACAGCCACCATAAATCGCTCAATATGTAATTTTTATTCCATTTTCTACGCCGCCGTCAAGCGCTATTCTATTTTCCGGAACGGCCGTGCCCCGGAAGCGTCAAACCCGCGCCGGCGCAAGCGCATCCCGCTCGATAAGGCTGATGCTGGCGGCAAGCGCGGTTTCCAGCTCTGCCTCCCGGTGGACCAGTTCGGAAAACGGCTCGAACGAGAAGAACCCGTCATATCCGCCCGCCAGGAGGGCGCGGATCTGCGCCGCGTTGCCCAGCCGGTCGTGCTCGTCGACCAGGATGCGGTGGCCGTCGCGCATGTCCGGCACCGCGACCGAAGGATCTCCCACGCCCGAAATATGAACGAGGCCGGTGTCGAGCGGAAACAGCGCCTCCTCTCCGGCCAGGAAGTGATGGAAAGTGTCGTGAACGAGGCTGAAAACGCTTTCGGCCTGGAGCGCGCGGATGGCCTCCAGCGCCTCCGATTTCAGCCGCAGCGAGCAGACCTCGAAACCCAGCGGCTCGACCAGCCCGCGAATGCCGGCGTCCTCCAATATGGGGCGCAGCGCCTTGAGCGCGATGCGCAGATTGGCCTGGCGCTCGCCGTTCGCACGGCCCGTTCCGTCGTTGCCGGGGACGAGGACCAGCGCCTGCGCACCGCAATCGCGGGCATAGGCGGCAAGCTCACGCGCCTCGCGCTCGCGTTCGGGCGTCCACGCGTTGAAGCGCTGCAGGGCGTTGATCGACAGGATGCGCAGGCCGCGTTCCCCGGCGGCCCGCTTGATCTGCGCGGCGGGGGCGCCATCCACGATCGCATTGCCGGCGAGGTCGTTGCGGATTTCCACGCCCCGGACGCCGACAGAAGATGCGAGATCGAAAAATTCCGTTGCCGACCTGCTCGGCGCGCACATGTGGTTGAGCGCGAACCGGGACGTAAATGCTGACATGCAGGCCTCCCTGACCCTTTCGATAGTCGATGACCGGAAGCATGAAGAGAGGCAGCAGGACGGTCAACGCGGATGTGCGATGAAACCTGTCATTCATGATAGATTCTCATCGCATACCGGACGCCCTTGCGGGCGTTGCGTCAAAGGCTCTCGGCCACATGGATCGCCATCGGCAGGAAAAGCTGGCCCGGCGGATCCGCGGGACCGGATTTGGCCGCTCCGATCATCAGGCTGATCAAGGCCCGGGCCATGGCCGAGGGCCGCGTCGAAAGGGCCGCGATCAAAAGCCCCTCCTGCAGCGCCAGGGTGGAATCGGCGGTGAGCTCGTTGACCACCACCGACGGACGCGGGGCTTGCGCGGCCGTTTCCCGCAATGCGGTTATGGCGCCTTCCATGCCGCCGCCGGCCACGTAGAATCCGGCAAGGTCGGGATGACGCGAAAGCAGGCTCAGCGTCGCCTCGTAGGTGACCTGGCGGGTCTCCAGGTTGACGAGCGTTTCGAGTATCTCGAACTGCGGCGCGTATTCGCGAAAGAAGCTGCGGAAGCCGGTCTCGCGCAACTCGTGGCCATGCCAGCGGTGGCTGCCCACGAAGATCGCCACCTTGCCCGGTCTCGGCGCGGTGCGGGCGATGAACCACGCCGCGGTGCGCCCGACTTTCATGTTGTTCAGCCCGACATAGCTCTCGCGCACGCCCTGGGCGAAATCCGACAGAAGCGAAAAGACCGGCGTTCCTTCCGCCCGAAGCGCCTCGACGGTCTGCGTCACCAGATGATGGTCGAGGCTGGTGGCCGCGATGGCGTCGCAGCGACCGGCCAGCGCCCGCATCGCCTCGCAGACTTCCGCCGGCGTCTGGTTGCGCACGAAAGCGATATGGGCCCTGCCCTGGATGTCGCGGCGCGCGGCGACCGCCTCTTCCAGCGCACGGGCCATTGCCTGATAGAAGGGCTGCGTCTCCTTTTGCAGGACGAAGCCGAAATCCATTCTCGGCAGATCGGCGGTGATGCGCTGGTGAATGAGGGCGGCGGCGTGGTAGCCGATCTCGCTCGCCGCCTCATAGACGCGGCGGGCCGTCTCCTCGCGCACCCGATGGCGGCCGTTCAGGACGCGGTCGACGGTGGCCACGCTCACGCCTGCCTTGCGGGCAAGATCGGCAATGGTGGGGCGGCGGGCCATGTCGTTCTCCCCGCTGAGGAATTCACATCATGCTTTTACGCATATCATGATAGGAAATGAAAGAAAAACTTTCATTCTGCTTGAGGCATCGCCGCACGTTCCGTAGTCTCTGCGCATCAACTGGCGGATAGTCAGGGAGGAACACTGAACCATGGCAGCGGCAGAACGCGACTACAGTCTTGTCGGCCCCAACGCGAAGCGCGCGGTGGAGACCGGCCTCGCCTCGGCCGAATGGTACCATACGGACGTGCCGCGCAAGGAGATGAAGGCGCTGATGAAGCGCAGCGACGGGCCGGCGATCCGCGACACGGTCCTATGGCTCGGGTCGATGATCGTCCTGGCCGGCATCGCCGTCTACCTGTTCCCTTCGGCCTGGTCGGTCCCGTTCTTCCTCGCCTACGGCGTTCTCTATGGCTCGGCCGCCGATTCGCGCTGGCACGAATGCGGGCACGGCACCGCCTTCAAGACGCGCTGGATGAACGACGCCGTCTACCAGATCGCCTCCTTCATGATGATGCGCAATCCGGTCACCTGGCGGTGGAGCCACGCGCGCCACCACACGGACACGATCATCGTCGGCCGCGATCCCGAGATCGCCGTCATGCGCCCGCCCGACCTTGCGCGGCTGGCACTCAATTTCTTCGGCATCATCGATGTCTGGCATGCGGCGGTCGATCTCGCGCGCAATGCCTCCGGGCGACTGAGCCCCGAGGAGGCGACCTTCATTCCCGAGCAGGAGCAGCCCAGGGCCATACGCATTGCACGCATCTGGGTGGCGATCTACGCCGCCACCGGTCTTGCGGCGATTGCAACGGGCTCGATCCTGCCGTTCCTGCTGATCGGCGGCCCGCGTCTCTACGGCGCCTGGCACCATGTCATGACCGGCCTCCTGCAGCATGGCGGCTTGGCAGACGACGTGACGGACCACCGGCTGAACAGCCGGACGGTCTACATGAACCCGATCAGCCGCTTCATCTACTGGAACATGAACTATCATGTGGAGCACCACATGTTCCCCATGGTCCCCTATCACGCGCTGCCGCAACTGCACGAGCTGATCAAGCACGACCTGCCCGCGCCCAACCGTTCGATCCTCGACGGCTACCGCGAGATGGTGCCGGCGTTCCTGCGCCAGCTTCGCTACGAGGACCACTACGTGGTGCGCGCGCTGCCGGCGACGGCCAAGCCCTACCGGGCCGAGTTTCACGAAGTCGAGCCGGACCTGGCGCCGGCGCAATAGCAGACACTAGGGAGGTACGCATGAGCCAGTGGGTGGAAGCCTGTGCCGTCGACGATGTCGAAGAGGAAGACCTCATCCGCTTCGATCACGACGGCCGCACCTTCGCGATCTATCGCAGTCCCGACGACGAATTCTACGCCACAGACGGCCTGTGCACCCATGAACATGTGCACCTGGCGGACGGGCTGGTGATGGATCACATCATCGAATGCCCCAAGCACAATGGCCGGTTCGACTATCGCACCGGCGAGGCCAAGGGCGCGCCGGTCTGCGTCAATCTCAGGACGTATCCGGTCAAGGTCGAGGCCGGCCGCGTCCTGATCGACCTGTCCTGACGATGGGCGGCATGGTCATCGTCGGCGCGGGCGAGTGCGGCGTGCGCGCCGCATTCACCCTGCGCGAGGAAGGCTACGAGGGCACCGTCACGCTGGTCGGCGAGGAGCCGCATCTTCCCTACGAGCGGCCGCCGCTTTCCAAGAATGCGCCGCCGGCCGTCAAGCTCATCGCGGAGGAGACGCGCTACCGGGACCTGTCCATCGATCTTTTGCGCGGCACACGGGGCCAGCGCATCGACCGGGAGAACAGGCGCCTCGTTCTCGCGGACGGCCGGACGCTCGACTACGACAGGCTGCTGATCGCGACGGGCGCGCGGGCGCGCCGCTTTGCCGGCATGGAAAAGGCGCGCACCCTGCGCAGCGTCGGCGATGCGGACGCCATCCTGTCGGCCATCGGTGCCGGCACGAAGCTCGTCATCATCGGCGGCGGCTTTATCGGGCTGGAGCTGGCGGCCACGGCGCGCGGGCTGGGCGCGGAAGTGACCGTCCTTGAAGCCGCGGACCGGTTGATGGCGCGGGCCGTTCCGGCGGAGATCGCGGCCATGTTCGAGGACCGCCACCGGCAGGAAGGCGTCCGCCTGCGGCTCGGGGCCAAGGTCGAGGCATTGGAGGAACATGCCGTGGTGTTGGCGGACGGGTCGCGGATCGAAGCGGACATCGTGGTGGCCGGCATAGGCGCCGAGCCGATCACGGGCCTTGCGGCCGATGCCGGGCTCGCCGTCGACAACGGGATCGTCGTCGATGGATGCCTGCGAACGGCCGATTCCAGCATTTTCGCCGCCGGCGACTGCTGCAGTTTTCCCTATCGCGGAGCCCCCGTGCGGCTGGAAAGCTGGCGTTGCGCGCAGGATCAGGGCGCCCACGCCGCCCGCGCCATGCTGGGCTGCGGCGACAGTTTCGTGCGCGTGCCCTGGTTCTGGTCGGATCAGTACGATCTCGGCCTGCAGGTGGCCGGTCTTGCGCTGGCCGACCGCCCGTTCCTGCGGCGGGAGGTGGGCGACGGCGCCTTCGTCCTGTTCCAGCTCGACGGTCAGGGCCGGGTGCTGTCGGCCAGCGGCGTGGGCACCGGAAACGCGGTCGCCCGCGACATCTCGATTGCCGAAAAGCTGATCGAGCGCGGCATCGTCGTCGCGCCCGAGGTGCTTTGCGATCCGGGCACTAGACTGAAACAATTGCTGAAGGGATAGAGGATGACGCGCGCACAGCGAAAGACGGTGCAGGATCTGCGGGACCTGCGCGGCAAAAGGCAGCTATCCATGCTGCGGGTCACGACGCTGGAAGAGGCGGAGGCGGCCGAGCGCGCCGGGATCGACATGGCGTCGGTGCCGACGGACATGATGCTCGACCCCGCCTTCCGCGACGCCGCGCCGTCGATCTTCGCCGTGCCCGGCGAGAACTTCTACGAGATCGGCACGACGGACGACTTCATCCGCTGGGCTTTCGCGCTCTACAAGGCGGGCGCGGACGCGGTCTATTGCTCGGCCGGCACGCAGACCATCGCACGGCTTGCCGCCGAGGGCATTCCCGTTTGCGGCCATGTCGGCCTGATCCCATCCAAGGCCACCTGGACCGGCGGTTTTGCGGCGGTGGGCAAGACTTTGGAGACGGCCAAGCTCGTCTGGAACCAGGTGAAGGCGCTGGAAGAGGCCGGCGCTTTCGCCGCCGAAATCGAAGTCGTGCCGGAGGCGATCGCCGCCGAGATTTCACGCAGAAGCTCGCTTTTCATGATCTCCATGGGCGCCGGCGCCGGCTGCGATGCGCAATATCTGTTTTCCGACGATGTGTTGGGAGCCAATACGGGCCACGTTCCCCGTCACGCCAGGGTCTACCGCAATTTCGCCGCCGAGTTTGCGCGGCTTCAGGAAGAGCGCGTCGCCGCCTATCGGGAGTTCGCCTCCGACGTCCAGTCCGGCGCCTATCCGCAACCGGGCCACAAGGTTGCCGCCAGGGACGAGGTGCTGAGCGCGTTCCAATCCTGGCTCGATGGCGTATAGAGACATCGGCCCCACCACCAGCCGGCGCCCGCGCCCCGCACGACAACCGGACCTTATCCATGACGCACAAGACATTCGACATCACCCTTTCCTGCGAGGACAGGCCGGGCATCGTTGCCGCGGTGACGACCGAGCTTGCCGGGCTTGGCGCCAATATCGCCGAATCCAACCAGTTCTGGGATCAGCGGACCAACCGCTTCTTCATGCGCATTTCGTTCACGGTGGCGGAAGGCGTGAGCCGCGAGGAGATAACGCGCGCGCTGGAACCGGCGATCGCGCGCTTCGACATGAAGACGGCGCTGGCCGACCGCGGGCGGCGGCGGAAGATCGTCATCATGGTCTCGAAATTCGACCACGCGCTGCTGCATCTTCTCTACCAGATCCGCGTCGGATGGCTGGATGCGGAGGTCGTCGCCATCGTCTCCAATCACGAGGATTCGCGCCGCACGGCCGAGGCCGGGAACATACCCTACCACCACTGGAAGGTGACCAGGGACAACAAGGCGGAGCAGGAGCAGAAGCTGCTCGCGCTGGTCAAGGAGACGGGCGCGGATCTCGTCGTCCTTGCCCGCTACATGCAGGTGCTTTCCAACGAATTGTCGAACCGTCTGTTCGGCAAGGCGATCAACATCCACCACTCGTTCCTGCCCAGCTTCAAGGGCGCCAAGCCCTATCACCAGGCCCATGAGCGCGGCGTCAAGCTGATCGGCGCCACCGCGCATTACGTGACGCCCGACCTCGACGAGGGGCCGATCATCGAGCAGGAAACCGAGCGCGTGAGCCATGCCATGAGCGCGGAGGATTTCGTGGCCGCCGGGCGCGACATCGAAAGCCGGGTGCTGGCCCGCGCGGTCAAGCTGCATCTTGAAAGCCGCGTCATGCTCAACGGGCACAAGACCGTGGTGTTCGCCAAGGGGTGACGCGACAAGGGGTGATAGGCCGTTTGCCCCGTCCTGAACTCATCAAGCTCAAATCAAGGGCGGATCTCGATGGCGCAACGGTGCCGGTAGGGCGCTTCCGGCGCCACGATCGTGTTCGGGAAGTGGGGGTTGTTGACCGCGTCGGGGAAGTGCTGGTCCTCCAGGCACATGCCTCCGAAGCGCGGGTACCGGCGGCCTCCGAGCCCTTCCGCCTTTATGTCCATCTGGCCGCCATTATAGACTTGCAGACCCGGCTGATCGGTGAACAGCTCGAGGCGCAAGGAGCCGTCCGGCGCGACGAGGGAGGCCACCGGGTCGGCGGGGTCGCGCCGGGTGTCGAGCACCAGATTCTGGTCGAGAATGATCGGCGCGCCGCTTTCATCGCGCATGGGATGGCCATGCCTGAAATCGAACCGGGTGCCGGCAACCGGCTTGATCTCCCCGGTCGGGATGAGCGCGTCGTCGGTGACCGTATAGGCGCTTGCGGCGACCTCGAGACGATGGTCGAACACCTCGCCGCCGCCCATCAGGTTGAAGTAATTGTGCTGCACGAGATTGACCGGCGTCGGCGCGCTTGCCACGGCGGCGAAATCGATATGCAGGCGATAGCCGTCGAGGCGGTAGATCACCTCCATGTCCAGGCTGCCCGGATACCCCATGTCGCCGTCGGGGCTGGACAGGGACAACCGCAGGGCGTTTGCCTCCAGCGGCTCCAGTTTCCAGAGCTTGCGCGAGATGCCGCCGGGGCCGCCATGGAGATGGTTGGGGCCCTCATTCGGCGTCAGCTCGTATTCCTTGCCGTCGAGCGTGAACCGGCTGCCGCCGATGCGGTTCGCCACCCGCCCCGCCAGCGCGCCGAAATAAGGGCTGTGGGCCGGATAGTCCTCGAAACGGTCGAAGCCCAGCACGACCGACCGCATCTGCCCGCCTACCGGAACCTGCCAATCGCGGATTACGCCGCCGTAATTCATGACGTTCAGGCGGACGCCGGCTTCGCTCTCGAGCACGGCTTCGACGACGTCCCCGCCCTGCCATTCGGCAGTCTTCCTCACCTTGCCCGCCATATTCTCCCCCGTTTGCCAATTGTCGCGCGACAATTGCGGGAGAGCCCGGCCACAGTCAATGGCTTGTCCGGGTTCAAACCGCGTCGAGCCGGGTCCAGGCGCTGTCGGCGCGGGACGATGCGACGCAGGCGGCGATGAAGCGCATGCCGTCCACGCCGTCATGAACGGTGGGCAGAGGCAGGTCGGGCAGCGCCGAGCCGTCCCGCCTGGCGCGGATCATCGCGGCGGCCTCTGTGTAGAGCGTCGCGAAGGCTTCCAGATAGCCTTCGGGGTGGCCGCCGGGAATGCGGGTCACCCGGGCTGCCGCGTCGCCCGCCCCCGCGCCCCCGCGCGTGATGAGGCGGCGCGGCTCGCCCAGCGGCGTGAACCACAGATAGTTCGGATCGGCCTGCACCCATTCGATGCCGCCCTTGGTGCCGTAGACCCTGAGCTTCAGCCCGTTCTCGTTGCCCGGCGCCACCTGGCTGACCCAGATCGTGCCCTTGGCGCGCCCGCCGGCAAAACGCAGCATGATATGCGCGTTGTCGTCGAGTTGCCGGCCGTCGACGAAGCTGTGGAGATCGGCGGCAAGGCTCTCGGCCTTGAGGCCGGTCACGAAGGAGGCGAGCTGATAGGCATGGGTGCCGATATCGCCGATCGCCCCGCCGGCGCCCGAGCGTGCCGGGTCGGTGCGCCAGGAGGCCTGCTTCTGGCCGGTTTGTTCGATGGGCTCGGCCAGCCAGTCCTGGGGATACTCGGCCTGGACCAGGATGATGTCGCCCAGCGCGCCCTCGGCCACCATCTGGCGGGCGTGCCGGATCATCGGATAGCCGGAATAATTGTGGGTGAGGACGAACAGCCTGCCGCTTTTGTCGACCGTTTCGGCAAGCTGCCTCGCGTCCTTCAGGCTGGAGGTCAGCGGCTTGTCGCAGATGACGTGGACGCCCGCTTCGAGGAAGACCTTTGCGGCCGGATAGTGGACGTGGTTCGGCGTGACGATGCTGACGGCCTCGATGCCGTCCTCGCGGGCGGCCTCCTTCGCGGCCATCTCCTCGTAGCTGCCATAGGAGCGATCGGGCGCAAGGCCCAGCTCCTCGGCCGAAGCCCGAGCCCGCTCGGGGTCCGAGGACAGCGCTCCGGCCACCAGTGTATAGTGGCCGTCAAGGCGCGCGGCCATGCGGTGCACCGCGCCGATGAAGGCCCCCTGCCCGCCGCCGACCATGCCGAGGCGGACCGGTTGGTTGTTTGCGATCGTCGATGCGGCCGAAACCATGAGCTTCCCTTTCGTCTTCCAGAGCAATTCCAGGAAAAGTGGGAACCGGTTTTCCGTCCGGAATTGCGTAAAATCAAGCAATCAGTCAGTTCACCGTTTCCGCGAAACGGTGAACTGACCTATCCGATGCCGAGCATGGAGCGCAGTTGCGCCTTGTCCGGAGCGCCGCCGGCGAAGTCGTCAAACGCCTTCTCGGTAACACGGATGATGTGGTTCTTGATGAACGGAGCGCCCTCGGCCGCGCCGTCTTCAGGGTGCTTCAGGCAGCACTCCCATTCCAGCACCGCCCACCCGTTGTAGTCGTACTGGGCGAGCTTGGAGAAGATGCCGGTGAAATCGACATGCCCATCGCCCAGCGAGCGGAAACGGGCGGCCCGGTTGATCCAGCCCTGATAGCCCGAATAGACGCCCTGCCGCCCGTCCGGGTTGAACTCGGCATCCTTCACGTGAAAGGCGGAGATGCGCTCGTGATAGATGTCGATGAAGGCCAGGTAGTCGAGCTGCTGCAGCAGGAAGTGGGACGGGTCGTAATTGATGGTGCAGCGCTTGTGGCCGCCAAGCCTGTCGAGGAACATCTCGAAAGTCGCGCCGTCGAAGACGTCCTCGCCCGGATGCAGCTCGAAGCCGACATCCACGCCGACATCGTCATAGGCGTCCAGAATCGGCTTCCAGCGGCGGGCAAGCTCGCCGAAAGCCTCTTCCACCAGCCCGGCCGGCCGCTGCGGCCAGGGATAAAGATACGGAAAGGCAAGGCTTCCGGTGAAGGAGACCGAGACGTCGAGGCCCAGATTGCGCGACGCCTTCGCCGCCAGCAGCACTTGCTCGACGGCCCAGGCCTGCCGCGCTTTCGGGTTGTTGTGCAGCCTTGCCGGCGCGAACCCGTCGAACGCGATGTCATAGGCCGGGTGCACGGCGACGAGCTGGCCGAGGAGATGGGTGGAAAGCTCGGTGATCTCGACCCCGGCCTCGGCGCATATTCCCTTCACCTCGTCGCAGTAATCCTTCGAGGCGGCGGCTTTCGCCAGGTCGAACAGGCGCCCATCCCAGGCCGGGATCTGAATGCCCTCATAGCCATGTCCGGCCGCCCATCGGGCGATGGAAGGCAAGCTGTTGAAGGGGGCCTCATCGCCGGCGAACTGGGCCAGGAAGATACCCGCGCCCTTCATGGTCGAAGCCATTGTCGTTCTCCTTCTTTTCTTGTCATTGGGCTTGTCCCTTCATCGGGGCGTGCGTGGAGCCATTTCATCACGCGCCTCGGGGTTCGTAGGAAAAGCGGGAAAAATCCGCGTGAATGGCGCTGCCGCTGGTGTCGAACGCGGCCATGCCGATGAAGGCGCCCGTAAAGGAACCATGCTCGCCCCGCCCGCCTTCGTCGGAGATGACGCTGGCGTCCAGCACCGGGCCGGCCTTGCGCCATTGCGCACCGTCAAGGCTGTAGAAGAACTGCAGCCTGTCGTGGTCGATCTCGGCCGCGAGCCCGACCGGGCCCTCTCCCGGCAGTTCCACCGGCGCCTCAAGAGGAAACGACAATTTGCCGTCGGGCCAGTCGCCGGGGCAGCTCATTATGGTCAGCACCCGGCCCAGTTCCTCGTGGAAGGTGACGGCGAGGAAATGGAACTTGTGGCGGTTATAGTAGTGCGTCAGCCCCGCCGCCTGCTGATAGTTCCGGGGCGCGAAGTCGACGCCTGTTTCTGCACGGAACGAGAAATGCTCCTGCCTGCGGGCGACCAGCGCCTGCTCGAACCAGCTCCCGATGGACTCGCGCGCGTGCAGGCGGAGGGCCGAGCCGGTGAGGGTGAAGATGCGGCCGGGTTCGGGAGTGCGCAGCCACTGGAAGTCGTCGGGCAGCCTGGTATCGGTAAAGCGGTGGCGCGCCGAAGCGGGCGCCTTGCGCTCTCCCGCCCCGTCTCCCGTCCCGGCCGGCGCGGCCACCTTCACCTCCGGCACCGGGCTGCCGCTTTCGGGATAAAGCCAGCCGTCCTCGCGCCAGACGCATTTCTGGATTGCGGTTTCGCGGCCGAGCGGAGAGCGCCTCATGCCCGGCAACGGGCGGGAACACAGATGTGTGTGATAGACCTCGCCCTGGGGCGTTTCCACCACCTGGCCGTGGCCGGCGCGCTGGAGCGGCGCGTCGGGATCGTCCTTCGCGGTGAACAGGTGGATTTTCGGGTGCAGTTCATACGGCCCGTCGATGCTGCGCGCGCGGGCCATGGTGACCGCATGCCCATAGCCGGTGCCGCCCTCCGCGACGGTCATGTAGTACCATCCCCCGCGCTTGAAGAGGTGCGGGCCTTCCACCAGACCATGCGGGCTGCCGGCGAAGACGTTCTTCGCCTCGCCGATCAGCTTTCCGGCCGCCGCGTCATATTCCTGCAGGAGTATGCCGGCAAAGGCCGGATGCTTCGGCTTGCCGCCCACCGAATCGGTGCGGTGGTTCCAGACCATGTTGAGAAAATATTTGCGCCCGTCATCGTCGTGGAACAGCGACGGGTCGAAGCCCGACGAATTGACATAGACGGGATCGGACCACGGCCCCTCGATGGCCGGCGCCGTGACGATGTAGTTGTGGGCGTCCTTGAAGTTCCCGTCGAGGCGCTTGACGTCCGTATAGACCAGCCAGAACAGCCCGTCCGCGTGGGAAAGGCACGGCGCCCAGATGCCGCAGGAATCGGGATTGCCGCGCATGTCGAGCTGGCTCGCCCGGTCGAGCGGGCGCCTCACCAGGCGCCAGTTCACCAGATCGCGCGAATGATGGATCTGGACCCCGGGGAACCATTCGAATGTCGAGGTGGCGATATAATAGTCCTCGCCCACCCTGCAGATCGAAGGGTCGGGGTTGAAGCCCGGCAGGATGGGGTTGACGATCATTTGCGGGCCGGTCCCTTGCGCTCTGCCGAAGCGGCCCAGATGTTGATGTCGGCATCGCGCGCGAAGACATCGATCTCGGCCAGTTCCTCGTCGGTGAAATCCGGTTTGTCCAGGGAGCGCACGCAGTCCTCCACCTGGCTCGGCTTGCTGGCGCCGATCAGCGCGGTCGTCACGCGCCCGCCGCGCAGCACCCAGGCGAGCGCCATCTGGGCCAGCGTCTGTCCCCGGCGCCCGGCAATCTCGTTCAGGCCGCGGATATTGGCAAGGTTGCGCTCGGTCAGGAATTCGCTGCGCAGCGACTTGCCCTGGGCCGCACGGCTTTCCTCGGGAATGCCGCCCAGATATTTGTCGGTGAGCATGCCCTGCGCCAGCGGCGAGAAGACGATGGAGCCGATGCCGAGATCGTCGAGCGCGTCGAGCAGCCCGTCATCCTCCACCCAGCGGTTGATGAGCGAGTAGCTCGGCTGGTGGATCAGGCAGGGCGTGCCGAGCTCCTTCAGGATCGCGGCTGCCTCGCGGGTGCGCTGGGCGTTGTAGGAGGAGATGCCGACATAAAGCGCCCGGCCGGAACGGACGATGTGGTCGAGCGCCATCATCGTCTCTTCCAGCGGCGTCTCGGGGTCGAAGCGGTGGGAATAGAAGATGTCGACATAGTCGAGGCCCAGGCGCTTCAGGCTGTGGTCGCAGCTGGCGACCAGATATTTGCGGCTGCCCCATTCGCCATAGGGGCCGGGCCACATGCCGTATCCGGCCTTCGACGAGACGATGAGTTCATCGCGATAGCCCGCGAAATCGGTCCGCAGGATTTCGCCGAAGGCCGTTTCGGCCGACCCGGACGGCGGGCCGTAATTGTTGGCCAGATCGAAATGGGTGATGCCCAGATCGAAGGCCTTGCGGCAGATCGCGCGCTTGTTGTCATGGCGCGAATCCTCGCCGAAATTGTGCCACAGGCCAAGCGAGATCGCCGGCAGCTTGAGGCCGGAGCGGCCGCAGCGGCGGTATTGCATGGTCTCGTAGCGGTTTTCGGCGGGTTGCCAGGTCATGCGTGTTCCTTCTCTTCAGCCAGCAAAGCGTGCGCTCCGGCCACATCCAGCGCCGGCGGGCGCTCGCATGTGGTCTGGAGCTCGATGAAGCTGCCTTTCTCGCCCGATTCCAGGATCGATGTCATTACGTCAATCGCGTGCAACGACATCTCCAGCGAGCAGCGGTGGGGACGCCCCTCGACGATCGCCATGGCCATGTCGGCAAGGCCGACGGCGCGATAGTTGGCGCGGCCGGGGCCGTTCTCCAGATCCTGGTTGGCAACGGCGAAGGGATGCGGCCAGTCCGGCAGCACGTCCACGACCTGCTGCTCATTGGTCACGATCAGATCGCCGCCGAAGAAATTCGGGTCCGGCAGGTGGAGCGAACCCTTGTCGCCATAAAGCTCCATGTTGGAATGCTTGTGATGCCACACGTCCCAGCTCGCGCCGAGGGTGACGATGGCGCCGTTGGCGAACTCCATCACGGCATGGATCGTGGTGGGCGTCTCGACCGGGATCTTCTCGCCCCGGCGCGCCTCCGAAAGGATGGTGCGCTCCTTGGCCGGGATCGATGCGAGCGCCCCGACGCGCCTGACCGGCCCGATGAGCTGGATCAGGTTGGTGACGTAGTACGGGCCGACATCGAGCACCGGACCGGCGCCGGGCAGGAAAAAGAAATCCGGGTTCGGATGCCAATGCTCCATGCCGTGGCTCATGACATGGCACGTTCCGCTGACGACCTTGCCGATGGCGCCGGTGTCGATCACATGGCGGGCAAGCTGGTGTGCGCCGCCCAGGAACGTGTCGGGGGCCGAGCCGACGCGGACGCCCTTGTCCTCGGCCAGCCTTGCCAGGGCAAGGCCCTCTTCCACGGACAGGACGAACGGCTTTTCCGAATAAACGTGCTTGCCCGCCTCGATCGCCTTGCGCGAGACATCGTAGTGGGCCGCGGGGATCGTCAGATTGACGACGATGTCGATATCGCCGGCGGCAAGCAGGCCCGCCACGGTCTCCTGCCTGACGCCGAATTCTTCGGCGCGCGCCTTCGCCGCCGCTTCGTTCACATCCGCGCAGGCGCGTATCTCGATGCCGCGGAAAAGTGGGGCAAGGCGCATATAGGCGGCGGATATGTTGCCGCAGCCGATGATGCCGACGCCCAGTTTCTTGGTCATGCTTATACCTCTTATCTTGGCCGCTGGCGGTGGTGGCAACGCTCAGGCATGGATCCTCGGGTCAAGCCCGAGGATGACGACGGTTGAGGTGTCCCGGCTAATCGCAGACGTCGGCGATTGGCATCGGCCGTCCTTCCTTACTCGTCATCCTCGGGCTTGACCCGAGGATCCATGCCTGACCATCTCAACCCACCATACGGTTCAAATACATTCGACGATTCCGTTCTAGTAGCTGCGTGCGTTTTCGATCGACCGGCGCGCGAAGCGCTCATGGTCGTTCGGCTTGTCGTGCTCCATCACGAAGAAGCGCGTGCTGGTATGCGCCCGCACCGCATCCATGATCGACTTCCAGTCCATCGTGCCGGTGCCGACATCGGCCCAGCCGTCCTCATCGGCGCACTCGCCCTCGGGCGCGGTGTCCTTGATGTGAACGGCGGTGATGCGGCTGCCGTATTTTTCGATCCACTCGATCGGGTTGCCGCCGCCGCGGACGATCCATGCAATGTCGGCCTCCCACGAAAGATCGGGCCCGCCGCGGAATATCTCCTCCTGGGGGATCGAACCGCCCGGCAGGGCGCGGAACTCGAAATCGTGATTGTGCCAGCCGAAGGTCAGGCCGGCGCTGACGAGCTTCTCTCCCGCCTTTTGCAGGCGCTCGCCGAAACGGGCGTAGCCGGCCGCATCCGCAGGCCGCTGGTCGGGCACCAGGAACGGGCAGTACGCCGCCTTCATGCCGACGGTGCTGGCGATCTCCAGCACTTTGTCGGCCTCATTTTCCAGCGCATCGATCCCGAAATGTCCGGAGGTCATCGAAAGGCCGGCCCCGTCGAGCGCCGCCTTCAAGCCCGCCGGATCGCCATAGACGCCGCCATAGCCTTCGACCTGCGCGTAGCCGAGCGACTTGAGCATCGAAAGGGTCTTGTCCAGGGGCGGGAATTCCCGGGATGAATAAAGCTGGTAGGAAAATGCGGTCATGTCTTTCTCCACTATTGGAAGGTCCGCCCGCCTCGTAACGGCAGTGAACTGGGCAATATTCTGGTGGTCCTGCTAATTCGGCGCCGGTCGTTGGAACGTCATAAGCGCATCTCCGTCTCCGCATCGAAAATCGAGGCGCGGGCCGGGTCGAAGCCGACGGCGATGCGGTCTCCCTTCCTGATGGCGGTCTGGCCGTCCACCCGGAAGCGGAACTCGTGGCCGGCCAGGCGGGACCACACGAGCGTGTCGGCACCCATCGGCTCGATCACCTCTACCACGGCTTCGGCCCTGAAGGGCAGGTCCTCGGCCGCCTTGTCCATGAAAATGTGCTCGGGCCGCATGCCGAAGACGACATTGCCTTCGCGCGCTCCGTTGCCGCTGAATTCGTATCGCGCCAGCGGGACTTTCAGATCGCCGGCCTTCAGAAAGGGATCGCTGTTCATGACGAGCTGCCCATCCACGAAATTGATGATCGGCGATCCGATGAAGCCGGCGACATATTTGTTGACCGGGCGATTGTAGATCGTTGCCGGATCGGCAAGCTGCTGAACGGCGCCGTCGCGCATGATGGCGATGCGGTCGGCCAGCGTCATGGCCTCGATCTGGTCATGGGTGACATAGATCATCGTGGTGTTCTCGAGCTGCTGGTGCAGCCGCTTGATCTCCACCCGCAGTTCGGCGCGCAGCTTGGCGTCCAGGTTGGACAGCGGCTCGTCGAACAGGAACACGTCGACGTCGCGCACCAGGGCCCGGCCGATGGCGACGCGCTGGCGCTGGCCGCCGGAAAGCTGCGCCGGCTTGCGTTTCAACAGCGGCTCGATGTGCAGGATCTCCGCTGCCCGGGCTATGCGCCTGGCGATCTCGGCTTTCGGCACGCGCGCGTTTTTCAGGCCGAATGCCAGGTTTCCCTCCACCGTCATCTGCGGGTAGAGCGCATAGGACTGGAACACCATGCCGATGCCGCGGTCCTTGGGCTGCTCCCAGGTGACGTTGCGGCCGCTGATGAAGATCTGCCCGTCGGTGATGTCGAGCAGCCCGGCGATGCAGTTGAGCAGCGTGGACTTGCCGCAGCCGGAGGAGCCCAGAAGGACGAGGAACTCGCCCTTTCCGATTTGAAGGTCGAGATTCTGGAGAACCCTCACATCGCCGAAGCTGAGCGAAAGATCTTTGATGAGTACGCTGGACATGCCCTACCCTTTCACCGCGCCTGCGGCGATGCCGCGGACGAAGAGCTTTCCGGATGCAAAATAGACGACGAGCGGCACGAGGCCGGTGATGATCGTGGCCGCCATGTTGACGTTGTATTCCTTCACGCCCTGCACGGAGTTGACGATGTTGTTGAGCTGCACGGTCATCGGATAGAGGTCCGGCTTGGTGTAGACGACGCCGAATAGGAAGTCGTTCCAGATGCCGGTGATCTGGATGATCATCGCGACGACGAAGATCGGCAGGCTCATCGGCAGCATGATCTTGAAATAGATGCCCCAGAAGCCGGCTCCGTCCACGCGCGCGGCCTTGAACAGTTCCTCCGGCACGGACGAGAAATAGTTGCGGAAGAGCAGGGTCAGGATGGGCATGCCGAAGACCGTGTGCACCAGCACCAGCCCGGTAAGGCCGCCGTAAAGCCCCATTTCCCGCAGGATGATGACGATCGGATAGAGCATCACCTGATAGGGGATGAACGCGCCGATGATCAGGATCGTGAAGAACAGGTTCGCGCCTTTGAAGCGCCAGT
The DNA here is from genome assembly GCF_036621415.1 of Nitratireductor thuwali. Lineage (NCBI taxonomy): Bacteria > Pseudomonadati > Pseudomonadota > Alphaproteobacteria > Hyphomicrobiales > Phyllobacteriaceae > Nitratireductor > Nitratireductor thuwali. The sequence goes on along the minus strand of NZ_CP030941.1, from coordinate 3,140,910 downwards.
TGGACAGCGCATAGCCGTTCAGCGAGGCAATGGCGATGGACAGGACGACCGAGGGGACCGTGATCCTCACCGAGTTCCAGAAGCCGCGCGAGAGCCCGTCGCAATTGAGCCCCGTGCAAGCGGTTGCCCATGCCTTCACCCAGGGCTCGAAGGTGATCTCCATGGGCGGCGAGAAGACGTTGCCGAGGCGCACCTCGGGCATGCCCTTCAGCGATGTCACCACCATCACGTAAAGCGGCAGGAGATAGTAGACCGCCATGACGAACAGCGTGCCGTAAAGGATGATGTTGCCGCGCGAGACGATGCGCCTCGGCCGTGCGCCGCGGGGGCCGGCCAGTTCCTCTGGGATGGTGCCGGCCGCGACTCCGGCTCTGTTGAGGGCGCCTGTGTTAGCCATGACGTTTCTTCCCTCCGAATTCGAGATAGGCCCACGGGATGACGACGATCAGCACCGAGAGCAGCATCATGGTGGAGGCGGCAAAGCCCTGGCCGAGATTCTGCGAGGAGAACATCATGTCGTAGACGTATTTTGCCGGAACCTCCGAGGCGATCCCGGGCCCGCCGCTGGTCTGCGCGACGACGAGGTCGTAGACGCGCACGATGCCCGTCGCGATGATGACGAGGGCGGTGATGAAAACCGGCTTCATCATCGGGACGATGATGAGGAGATATGTCTTCCACATCGGAATGCCGTCGATGCGCGAGGCTTTCCAGATGTCCTCGTCGATCCCGCGCAGCCCGGCCAGCATCAGGCACATGATCAGGCCGGTGCTCTGCCAGAGCGCGGCGATCAGAATGCCGTAGATGACGATGTCGGGATTGTAGAGCGGGTCGAAGGTGAAGCTCTCCCATCCAAGCGAGCGGATCACCCTCTGGATGCCGAATTCGGGATTGAGGATCCACTGCCAGACGAGGCCCGTGACGATGAACGAAAGAGCGAACGGGTAGAGGAAGATCGTGCGGAACGTGTTCTCGAAGCGGATCTTCTGGTCAAGCAAGGCGGCCAGGACGAAGCCGATCACCAGCGAGAAGACCAGCATGCCGAGGCCGTATATGAAGAGATTTTCGATCGATATGAGCCAGCGCGGCGTCGACCACAGACGGTCGTACTGCGCCAGCCCCACGAACTGCAGACGGGGGAGCAGCCCTGAGTCGGTGAAGGAATAGAAAATCGTCCAGAGCGTTCCGCCAGCGAAAATCACCACGGCCGTCAAGATCATCGGTATGGCCGCGATCTTTGCGTGAAGATTCCGGAAAAGCTGGTTCGGACGGCTTTGCTGCGTCATCGCATGATCTCCCGGCCGGCGAACTGTGGAGGGTTTGGAGCCACCGGCCGGCGCGACCGGCCGGCGGCTCCGTGTTCAGGCGGTCAGGTGGCGCTGCCGACGATGTCGACGAAACGCTTCTGCGCATCTTCCGCCGTCATCGACGGCGTGCTGAAGAACTGCGCCATCAGATCATTGATCTGGTTGAGGGCGTCCTGCGACATGAGCTGCTCGCCGGAAGGAACGAGGGTGCCGTTCTCCAGGATCGCAAGACCCTTCTTCATGCAGTCATTGGCCGCAGCGAGGTCGACGTCGCCGCGCACCGGCACCGATCCCTTCTTCAGATTGAAGGCGACCTGGACCTCGGGATCGAGCATCACCGAGGCGAGCTCTTCCTGCGCCTTGGCGATCTCTTCGTCCTCCACCTTCGGGAAGTAGAAGGCGTCGCCGCCGGTCGACAGGACCTGGTGCACGCCGAGCCCGGGCAGACAGGTGTAGTCTTCGCCGGCTGTCTCGCCGGCCACCTGGAATTCACCTTGCGCCCAGTCGCCCATGATCTGGCCGCCGGCCTCGTCGGTGATCACGAGGTTGGTCGCCTGGTTCCAGTCCTGGACCGTCGATTTCGCAGCCATCTTGCGCGCATCGTCGGCGGCCTTGAATATCTTGGCCATCTCCGGGCCGCCGGCCACCTCGGCATTCTTGTCGCCATAGACCTGCTGATAGAGCTCAGGGCCGCCGAGCGAAGCGACGAGGACGCGGAAGGCGCCGCCGATCTGCCAGGGCTGGCCGCCAATGGCGAGCGGGATCTTGCCGGCTTCCTCAAGCGCGGGAGCAGCCGCGACGAACTCGTCCCAATTGCTCGGCACCGGCACGCCGGCCTCTTCGAAAGCCTTGTTGGAAAGCCACAGCCACTCCCAGGAATGGATGTTGACCGGCACGCAGTAGATTTCGCCGTCGACCGTGCAGCTGTCGAGCAGGCTCGCAGGCCTCACGATGTCCTTCCACCCTTCCTCTTCGGCAAGGCCGGTAAGCGGACGCATCAGGCCCGCCTCGACCAGTTCCTCCGTCTGCCGGCCATGGTTGAACTGCGTGGCGCCCATAGGATCGCCGCCGGTGATGCGGCTGATCATGACGGGACGGGCGGTGTTGCCGCCACCGGCGATGGCGCCGTCGACCCATGTGTGGTCGGTCTTTTCCTCGAATGCCTTGGCAAATTCCGCGACCGCGGCGGCTTCACCGCCCGAGGTCCACCAATGCGTCACTTCCAGTTCGACCGCCGACGCGGCCGTTACGGCGCCCATCATGGTGGACGCTGCCAGTGCGGCTTTAAAAGTGTTCATCTCATTCCTCCCATTCGGTGGCCCGCTCGCGGACCAAAAACAAAAAACGGCCTCCTACCGATGAAATCGATTACATGCTATGATGCCAGCGCTTGTAATCGATTACATGTAGCTTGATTTGCCGCGGCAAAAGTGTCAAGCCTTTTATGGGGTCGCTTTGCCGGAAGAGCGGATTGAGGGCACGGGTAGGAACGGGATTGGACAGGAAAGCGACCAAGATTCAGGATGTTGCGCGGGTCGCCGGCGTGTCCACAGCCACGGTGAGCCGGGCCATCAGCAATCCCGAGATCGTGTCGGAGGTGACGCGCGAGGCCGTGTTCGAAGCCATCCGCACGACCGGCTACCACATCAATCTCATGGCCCGTAACCTGCGGCGCAAGCGCACCGGCGCCATCGTCGTGCTGGTGCCCAATCTCGGCAATCCGTTCTTCTCGCGCATCCTTTCCGGCATCGAGCAGACGGCGGCGGCCGAAGGGCTCTCCGTGCTGATCGTGGACACCAAGCATCCCGACGCGGACCAGGCCCAGCTCGTCAGCTATCTGCACAATACCCGGGCGGACGGGCTGATCGCGCTCGACGGCTCCTTGCCCCGCGCCCTGCTCGGCGACGGGCAGGCATCCAGCGCCATGCCGCCGATCGTCTTCGCCTGCGAGTGGATCGCCGACAGCTCCTTTCCCAACGTGGCCATCGACAACGAGGCCGGGGCGGCCATGGCGGTGCGCCACCTCCATGAGCTGGGGCACCGGAACATCGGGCATGTGACGGGGCCTTCTGGCAACGTCCTCACCGAAACGCGGCTCGCCGGCACGCGCAAGGCGCTGGCTTCCCTAGGGCTCGACATCCGCGACGAGTGGTTCATCGACGGCGATTTCAGCCTGCAGTCGGGCGCGGATGCCGCGCGGCAATGGCTTGCCATGGAGGAGCGCCCCACGGCGCTGTTCTGCGCCAGCGACCAGATGGCCTGCGGCTTCATATCCGAGCTCAGCCAGGAAGGGCTGTCGGTGCCCGGCGACGTCTCCATCGTCGGTTTCGACGACATCGACATCGCCCGGCGCTTCATCCCGCCCCTGACCACGATACACCAGCCCCGAAACGCCATCGGCAACGCCGCCGCCAGGCTGCTCATCGAGCAGATCAGCGGCGATGAAACCGAAGCCGCCTCGGCGGTGCATCAGGTGCTGGGCGTCGAGCTGGTGGTCAGGAAAAGCACGGCGCCGCTGGCGTAGGTTCAGGGCATCCTTTGTGCGTCCGGATGGACGCACGGCGCTCTGCCGTTGCGTTTTGCGGTCGGCGCCGTCCTTTCAGATCGCTTCCTCGAACAGCTTGCGGGCATTCTCCGGGTCGAGGCGGACGGGATTGCCGCCGGCCGTTGGATCCTCCAGCGCCATCTGGACCAGGTCGTCGATGCGATCGGTCCCGACGCCGAGCTCGCCCAGCCGGTCCGGCACGCCGAGTTCGGCGCGCAGGCCGATGACGAAGTCGTAGAAGCCGTCGAACCCGCCGGAAATGCCGAGATAGGCGGCAGCGGCCGCGATGCGGTCCTCGATGGCGGGGCGGTTGAGCCTTAGAACGGCGGGCATCACCACCGCGTTGGTCATGCCATGATGGGTGTTGTAGATCGCACCCACGGGATGGGAGAGCGCGTGGATGGCGCCGAGACCTTTCTGAAAGGCGACGGCGCCCATGGCGGCGGCGCTCATCATGTGCCCGCGCGCCTCCAGATTGCCGGGGTCGGCCACGACCTTTGGAAGATTCTCCTTCACCAGCCGCATTCCCTCGAGCGCGATGCCCTGGCTCATGGGATGGTAGAAGGGCGAGGAATAGGCTTCCAGGCAATGGGCGAAGGCATCCATGCCGGTGCCGACCGTGATCGTTGCGGGCATGCCGACGGTCAGCTCGGGATCGCAGATGGTGACGGCGGGGAGCATCTTCGGGTGGAAGATGATCTTCTTAACGTGGGTCACGGAGTTGGTCAGCACGCCGGCGCGGCCGACTTCAGAGCCGGTGCCTGCCGTCGTCGGCACGGCGACGATGGGCGCGATCTTTGCCGCGTCGGCGCGGGTCCACCAGTCGCCGATGTCCTCGAAATCCCACACGGGCCGCGTCTGCCCGGCCATGAAGGCGACGAGCTTACCGAGGTCCAATCCCGAACCGCCGCCAAACGCGACGACGCCGTCATGGCCGCCCTCGTTGAAGACCTTGATGCCGGCGGCAAGATTGTTCTCGTCCGGATTCGGATCGACGTCGCTGAACATGGCCGCGCCCAGCCCGGCGTCGCCGAGGACGGCAAGCGCCTGGCCGGTGATGGGCAGCGGCGCCAGGCCCTTGTCGGTGACGAGAAGCGGCCGGCTCATGCCGGCGGCCTTGCAGGCCTCGGCCAGTTCCTTCACGCGCCCTGCCCCGAAACGGATGCTGGTGGGGTAGGACCAATTGGCAGTCTGGCTCATGATTTTCTTTTCCTGAGATGGAAGGATTTCGGGCGGGTGAGGTTGTGGAAGCCGATCTCCGACAGCGCGCCGCCGCGGCCGGTGTCCTTGCAGCCGGTCCAGCACAGGGCCGGATCGAGGTAGTCCGCCCGGTTCTGGAAGACGGTTCCGGTCTCGACGAGCCCGCCGATACGCTCCGCGCGCTCGGCATCGGCCGTCCACAGCGAGGCGGTGAGGCCATAGGGGCTGTCATTCATCAGCTCCAGCGCTTCGTCGTCGTCCTCGACCTTCATGATGCCGACGACGGGGCCGAAGCTCTCGTCGCGCATGACACGCATCTGATGGTTCACGTCGACGAGAATCTGCGGCATCAGATAGGCGCCGCCATCGTCCTGCGGGAACAGCTTTGCGTCGATCAGGGCACGCGCGCCCTGCGCCACGGCATCGGCCGTCTGGCTGCGCACTTCGGCCGCGAAGCGCTTGTTGGCCATGGGCCCGATGGTCGTCTCCTGATCGAGCGGATTGCCGAGCTTGAGCTTTTCCACCCAGGCGACGGATTTTTCCACGAAGGCGTCGAACAGCGGCTCGGCCACGTAAAGCCGCTCGATGCCGCAGCAGCACTGGCCGGCATTGTACATGGCGCCGTCCATCAGCACGTCGACCGCCCAGTCGAGATCGGCATCCTCCATCACATAGGCGGGGTCCTTCCCGCCCAGCTCCAGCCCAAGCCCGGTGAAGGTGCCGGCGGCGGCGCGCTCGATGGCCTTGCCGCCGCCGACCGATCCGGTGAAATTGACGAAGCCGAAAAGGCCGGCCGAGACCAGCGCCTCGGTGCCCCTGTGGTCGAGGAAGAGATTGACGAACACCTCCTCCGGCACGCCTGCTTCGTGAAAGGCGCGGGCGATCCGCTCGCCAACGAGCAGGGTCTGCGTGGCATGCTTCAGCACCACCGCATTGCCGGCGATCAGCGCCGGAACGATGGTGTTGATCGCCGTCATGTAGGGGTAGTTCCAGGGCGCGATGACCATCACGACGCCATGCGGCTCGCGCCGGATGAAGCGCGAGAAGGCGGCCGAATCCTCGATTTCGATGGGCGCCAGGGCCCGCGCGGCGATCTTGGCCATATAGTCGGCGCGCTCGTTCATGCCGCCGAACTCTCCGCCGTAGCGGACGGGCCTTCCCATCTGCCAGGCAAGCTCCGGCACCACCTCGTCCGCCATCTGGTTGAGGCGGGCGATGCCGGCGCTGACCAGGGCGATGCGCTCGTCCAGCGGGCGGGCGGCCCATGTCTTCTGCGCCTTGGCCGCGCGCTCGACCCGCTTGGCGGCCTCCGCGGGCGGCATGACCGGGCGCTCCGCATAGACGGAGCCGTCGATCGGCGAAATGCATTTCAATGTGTCTGTCATCTTAGGCTCTCTCAAATCCGCGGCGGACTTCCCAGTCGGTGACGCGGCGGTCATATTCGGTCTGCTCCCAGCGCGCGGCGTGCACATAGTGGTCGATCACCTCGTCGCCGAAAGCCGTCCGCATAAAGCGGGAAGCGTCGAGCGCGGCGGTCGCCTCGCGCAGGGTCTGTGGAATCTCGCGGACGTCGCGGCCGTGATAGGCGTCGCCGACGAAGGCGGGCTCCAGCGCCAGCTCGTTCTCGATACCGTCCAGCCCCGCCGCCAGCAACGCCGCGAATGCAAGATAAGGGTTGAGATCGGCCCCGCCCACCCGGCACTCCACCCGCACGGCCTTGCTGCCGGCACCGCAGACGCGGTAGCCGGCGGTGCGGTTGTCCATCGACCAGATCGCCTTGGTCGGCGCGAACGTGCCGGCGGCAAAGCGCTTGTAGGAATTGATATAGGGCGCCAGGAAATAGGTGATCTCGCCGGCATGCGCCAGCAGGCCCGCCATATAGTTCCTCATCAGGTCCGACATGCCGTGTTCCTTGCCGGGGGCGAAGAAAAGCGGCTTGCCGTCGAGCGACCACAGCGACTGGTGAACGTGCGAGGAATTGCCGGCGGCCGCATTGTCCCATTTGGCCATGAAGCTGACGGCGCGGCCGTTCTTCCAGGCGATCTCCTTGCAGCCGTTTTTCACGATGGCGTGGCGGTCGGCCATGGTCAGCGCGTCGGCGTAGCGGACGTTGATTTCCTCCTGCCCGGCATCGGCCTCGCCCTTGGAGTTCTCGACGGGCACGTCGGCACCGTTCAGGCCGTTGCGGATCGCTCGCATCACGCCCTCTTCCTTGGTGGTCTGGAAGATGTGGTAGTCCTCGTTGTAGGCGCTGATGCGCTCCAGCCCGCGATAGCCCTTGGCGTGGGCCTCCTCGTAGGAATCGCGGAACAGGAAGAACTCCAGCTCCGAGGCCATCATGGGCTTCATGCCCAGCGCCTTCAGCCTTTCGATCTGCGTCTTCAGCATCGCGCGCGGGGAATGCGGAACCTCGGCATGGGTGTGGTGGTCGAGCACGTCGCACAGCACCAGCGCCGAGCCTTCCAGCCATGGAATGCGCCGCATGGTGGTGAGGTCCGGCTTCATCGTGTAGTCGCCATAGCCGGCTTCCCAGCTCGTCGCGCGGTAACCCTCGACCGTGTACATTTCAAGGTCCGTCGCCAGCAGGTAGTTGCAGCTATGGGTTTCCTCGAAAGCGCTTTCGAGGAAGAAATCGACGTGGAAGCGCTTGCCCATGAGCCGCCCCTGCATGTCGACCAGCGCCACCAGGACGGTGTCGATCTCGCCGGCCGCCGCGGCGGCCCTCAGTTCTTCCAAAGTCAGCTTTCCGGGCATGGCGTTCTCGACTTTCTTGGAGCGGGATACGAAGAAGTGGACACTGTTCTTATTCGCAAAGATCCCGCGACAAACAATGGGCTGTCATGAATGAGGCGCCCCCGGTCTAGCGGGAGCGCCTGTCTCGGAGCGCGCTCAGGACGCGCTGTAGGGGAAGCCGGACTTGTTGATGACGGCGTTATAGTCCTTGAATATCTGGACCACTTTCGCCTTGGTCTCGCTTTCCGCGGCGATCTCGTCCCAGAATTTCTTTGCCGCTTCTTCGACCTCGTTCCACTCGGCCGCCGGCACCGTCGTCAGCTCCAGCTTCTCGCCGGAAGCGCGCAGCTTTGCCTCGCCGCCCCAGTACCACTGGTTGCGGAAGGTGTGGCTTGCTTCCATGCAGGACATGTAGAGCGCCTTGAGATGGTCCGGCAGGTCCGCCCATTTCCGTTCGTTCGCGAACCACGAACCGATCCAGGCACCGGAGATATTGTTGGTGGTGAAGTAGTCGGTCACGTCCGCCCACCCCACGGTGTAGTCCTCGGTGATGCCCGACCACGCCATGCCGTCGAGTTCGCCCGTCTGCACCGCCACCTCGGCGTCCTCATAGGGGATCGACACGGGCACGACGCCGAACTGGGCCAGGAAGCGGCCAGCGGTCGGGAAAGTGTAGAGGCGCAGGCCCTGGAGATCGGACAGGCTGCGGATCGGCTTCTTGGTGTTGAAGTGACAGGGGTCCTGTCCGGCCGCCGAAAGCCACACCACACCGCCGGCCTTGGCATATTGGTCGCGCCAGATATCGGCGAGGCCGTATTGCTGGAACAGCACCGGCACGTCCAGGATGGAGCGCGTGGCGAAGGGGAAGTAGCCGCCGAAGACGGAGACTTCCACCGGCGCGGCCATGGAATCGTCGTCCGAATGCACGGCGTCGATGGTGCCGGCCTGGAGGGCGCGGAAAAGCTCGCCGGTCGGCACGATCTGGTCGGCGTAGAACAGCTCGATCTCCATCTCGCCATTGGCCGCCTCGTTGACGGCATCGACGAAAGGCTTCGTCACGAACTCGCCCAGCGTCGAGCCGGCATAGGTCTGCATGCGCCAGCGGATCGGCGCCTGCGCGCGCACGACGGCGGGAGCGGCGAGGCTGGCTGCGCCGGCCATTCCCGCGGTCCTCAGGAAATTGCGTCTCGATGTCATGATTGCGTTCTCCTCTGTGTTTTCGGTTTCTTGTTTCCTCGTCAACCCTGCAGCTTCCCCTGGAACTGCGATGGCAGCCACAGGGCGATCTGAGGGAAGAGCATCACCAGCGCGAGCGCCAGAATCATCACCAATACGAACGGGAAGACGGAAGCGTAGATGTCGCGCAGGCGGATTTCGGGGGGTGCCATGGCGCGCATCAGGAACAGATTATAGCCGAAGGGCGGGGTCATATAGGCGATCTGGCAGGTGATCGTGTAGAGCACGCCATACCAGATCAGGTCGAAACCGAGCGCCCGCACGAGCGGAATGTACAGCGGCGCTATGATGACCAGCATCGCCGTATCGTCCAGGAAGGTGCCCATCAGCAGGAAGGAGAGCTGCATCAGGATCAGCACCTCCCAGGGGCCCAGACCCAGATCCTCCAGGAAGAAGCCCTCGATGGCCCGCACGGCGCCCAGCCCGTCGAAGATCGCGCCGAAGGCGAGCGCCGCCAGGATGATCCACATGAACATGCAGGTGATGCCCAGCGACTTGCGCAGCGTGTTCTCCCATACCTGCGCCGTCAGGCGCCCCTTGATGGCGGCGGCGACCGTCGCCGAGATGGCGCCGACGGCGGAGCTCTCCACGAGGCTGGTGATGCCCATCAGGAACAGGCCGGTCATCATGAAGAAGATGGCGAGCGGCAGGATGCCGGCGCGCAGCAGCCGCAGCTTCTCGGCGAGCGGAATGTTGCGCTCCTCCTCGGGCAGGACCGGGCCGAGATGCGGCTGCAGGCGGCAGCGCACGGCGATGTAGACGACGAACAGCGTCGCCATCATCAATCCGGGAAGCGCGCCGGCCAGCCAGAGCTGGCTCACCGGCTGCCGAGCGATCATGCCGTAAAGCACGAGCACCACCGAAGGCGGAATGAGGATGCCCAGCGACGAGCCCGCCTGGATGACGCCGGTGACCATGATCTTGTCGTAGCCCCGCCGCAAAAGCTCGGGCAGCGCGATGGTGGCGCCGATCGCCATGCCCGCCACCGAAAGACCGTTCATCGCCGAGACGATCACCATCAGCACGATCGTGCCGATGGCCAGGCCGCCGCGGACCGGACCGAACCAGACGTGGAACATCTCGTAGAGGTCGTCCGCGATGCGGCTTTCCGACAGCATGTAGCCCATGTAGATGAACATCGGCAGCGTCAGCAGCGGATACCATTTCATCAGCTTGATCGATTGCGCGAAGGCGATCTCCACGCCGCCCGTCCCCCAAAGGAGAAGGGCCGCCGCCACCGCTACGGCGCCGATGGCGCCGAAGACGCGCTGCCCGGTGATGAGCATCAGCATCATCGAGACGAACATCAAAAGGGCGATGGTTGTGTAGTCCATTTCTACGCCTCGACGCCGCGAAGCCGGGCGACATCGCGGATCAATTCCGCGATGGACTGCAGCAACATCAGGAAAATTCCGAAGGTGGCGACGAGCTTGACCGGCCACATATAGGGCCGCCACACCGAATGCGCGCGTTCGCCATATTCGATCGCATAGGTGGTGCTGGAGATGCCGCCGTAGAACAGCACGCCGAGGAAGAAGATCAGGGCAAGGACGGTCACCGCGTCGAGCGCGGCCTTGCGCCTGTCGGAGAGCGCGCCGTAGATGAGATCCATCCGCACGTGATCTCCGAGCTGCATGGAATAAGGTCCGCCCAGGACGTAGTAGCCGACCATGACGAACTGGGCCATTTCGAGCGTCCACAGCGACGGGTAGCCCGCCTGCTTGGACACGGACGACCACATCAGGATGCCCGCGAGGACCACGATCAGATACATGGCGAAGCGGCCGATGGCGCGGTTCACCCGGTCGACGACGCGGACATAGCGCAGGAGCAGTTCAGGCATCCGAAGCCTCCGCGGTTCCTGTTCGGGCTCGATATCCCATCACGCCCCCACGCTCCGCTCGACCGACGCCCTCGCCCGAGCCAGATGCTCGGCGAGCAGCCCGGCCATCCGCGCCTGCTGCCCTTCGTCCGCGATGAGGTCGCTGCGGATTTCGATCATGACGTTGTGGAGGCCGCGCGGCAGGGCGTGGGTGACGAGCGTGTGCATGACGCCGTGCTCCGGGCCATAGGGCTCGTTGCGGCGCACCTTGAAGCCGGATTCCGTCGTCAGGGAAGCCAGCAGCGCATCGGCCAGGCGGCTGTCGCGGTCGTGGAGGATGCCGATTTCCACCTGCCTGCGAACGCCGCCATAGACGGGCGTGAAGGAATGGATGGTGGCGAGCGCCGGCAACCGCCCGCCCGCGCTCCGGCTGTCGAGGCTGGCCGCAAGCGCCTTCTCGAAAGGCCGGTAGAACCGGGCGATGCGGGCGGCCCGCTCCTCCTCGGTCAGGCTCGCATTGCCCGGCACGATATAGAGCTCGCTGCGCATCGGCATGGCGTCGGGCGCTTCCATCGGCCGGTTGCAGTCATAGACGAGCCGCGACACGCGCTGCGCCACCAACGGCGCATCCAGCAGGCGTGCCAGCTCGACCGCGACCGCGCGCGCGCCCGGATCCCAGGCGATGTGGCTGGAGAGCGCCTCTTCGTCCAGGCCCAGATCGGCATATTCCGGCGGGATGGCGCGGGCAGCGTGCTCGCAGGCCAGCACGAAGCCGCCCGAACCTTCGGCGTTGATCGTCTCGACGACGGTCGCTGATGCCTCGGCTTCGTCCTGCTTCACGAATGGCTTCACGCCGGCCCCCTGAAACTGTTCCCCATGCGATCATCCCGCCGCATTCGGAAACGATCTTTTCACAACCGTCATTTCGGTCAAGATTAATTCTGAAATTTTTTTTACAGGCTTGAGAAGATGGATTACATCTTAGGCAAGAACACAAACCGAGGGAGGCGGGGCCGATGGGCATTGCAGAGCAGAAGACCGTCGCCGAGCGGGCGCGCCAGACCTTCGACGATCTGACGCGAGCCGAGCGGCAGCTGGCCAATGCGCTGCTCGACAATTACCCCATGCTGGGGCTGGAGAGCATAACCGCCGTCGCCGAATCGGCGGGCGTGTCCACGCCAACGGTGGTGCGCATGGCCAAGAAGCTCGGCTTCGGCGGGTTTCCGGAGATGCAGGCCAGCCTGCGGGCGGAACTCCAGGCCACCATCTCGAACCCCATCGCCAAGCACGACCAGTGGGCTGCAAGCGCATTGGAAGGCCATCTGCTCAGCCGCTTCGCGGATGCGGTGACGGAGAATATCCGCCAGACGCTTCACCAGATCGACAAGGCGGCATTCGATGCGGTTGCCGGCCTGCTTTCCGACCCGGAGCGGAACGTCCATGTGGTGGGCGGGCGCATCACCCGGTCGATGGCCGACCACTTCTTCACCCATATGCAGGTGATCCGGCCGGGAGTGACGCAGATCGCCTCCAACTCGAACAGCTGGCCGCATTACGTGCTGAACATGCGCGCGGGCGACGTCCTGGTGGCCTTCGACATCCGCCGCTATGAGCACGACATCCTGCGCCTGACGGAAATGGCGCGGGCGCGCGACGTGACCGTCGTGCTGTTCACCGACCAGTGGGGCTCGCCCGCCGCCCGCCATGCGGCCCATCGTTTCCATGCGCGGATAGAGGTGCCGTCGGCCTGGGATTCCACCGCCGTCATCCTCTTCATCTCCGAGGCGCTGATCGCGGCCATCGAGACCCGCACCTGGGAGACGACCCGCGCGCGCATGAACGAGCTGGAAGAGCTGTTCGACAAGACCCGGCTGTTCCGCAAATTCGTATAACAAGACACCCGCGTATATGGCGCTCGCCGAAGCTACCGCACCACCAGCACCGAAATGGTGGCGTGGCGCACCACGCGGGCGGCGTTGGGCCCGATGAGATAGTCCTCCGGTCCCGGCCGCTTGGCCGAAAGCACCACCAGATCGGCCTTGGTCACGTTGGCATAGTGCAGGATCTCGCGGTAGATCGAGCCGTGGCCGACGATGTGGCGATGCTTGATCTCGGCCGGCACGAGCTTCTTCGTGAACGCGTGCAGCGCCTTGTTGGTGTGGTCGATCGCCTCCTGCTCGTGCCCCTTGGGGAAGAAGCCGCCGACGATCGACATGCCGTAGTCCGGCACCACGGTCATGATGTGCAGGCGGCTGCCGAAGGTGCGGGCGTAATCGATGGCCGTCTCGAGCGTCTTCTTCTCGCTGTCGGCGTCGCCGAGGTCGATGGAGACGAGGATATCCTTGTACATGATGGTTCCCCTTATGCGGCCGCAGCCCGGCGAGGCCGTGGATTGCCCGCCAACGTGCCCCCGCGCAGACGCTGGAGAAACATGACCAGCGCCAGAAGAAGAGCCGCCGGAATGTAGAATACCTCGCGCGGCATCCGTTCCGCGCTCACCTCCACGGCGGTGATCTGCACGGGCTCCTCCGCGTAGAAGTCGAGGTTCGACAAGGTTCTGGCCGCAAGCGAGTTCATATCCAAAGGCTCGTCCAGGATCACCGTCCCGTTCTCGATGCGCACCGGAAGGCCGATCGAGCGCTCGAAGCGCTCCTCGCCCGGCGCGCCGGCCTCTCCGAGACCGAAGGCCATGGTGCGCGTAAGCGTCTGGTCGGGGTTGTCGAAGCTCGGGCCGGTAATGACCAGACGCACGTCCGCGCCGCTCGGCTCGGCTTCCACGGCCTCGAATATGTACTGGGGCTCCACCTGGTCATAGGGGCTTTGCACGAGATCGAGGAAAAAGCCCGGACGCAGCAGCATGAAGGTCACGAGCAGCAGCGCCGCCGATTCCCAAAGCCGCGATTTCACCATGAAGAATCCCTGGGTCGCGGCGGCGAATATCAGCATGGCGGCGGTCGCCAGCGCAAACACCCAGATCGCGCCGAGCCACCCCACGTCGATCAGCAACAGGTCCGTGTTGAAGACGAAGATGAACGGCAGGAGCACCGTGCGCAGCGAGTAGAAGAACGCGGTGAAGCCCGTCTTCAGCGGATCGCCGCCGGATACGGCGGCGGCGGCAAAGGACGCCAGCCCCACCGGTGGCGTCACATCGGCCATGATGCCGAAATAGAAGACGAACATGTGGGCTGCGATCAGCGGGATCAGCACGCCGTTGGCCGCGCCGAGCTGCACGATGACGGGAGCCATCAGCGAGGAGACGACGATGTAGTTCGCCGTCGTCGGCAGGCCCATGCCCAGCACCAGCGAGATCGCGGCCGTGAAGACCAGGATCAGGAAGATGTTGCCGCCCGAAAGGAACTCCACGAACTCCGCCATCACCTGGCCGATGCCGGTGAGCGTGACGGTGCCCACGATGATGCCGGCCGCCGCCGTCGCGCAGGCGATGCCGATCATGTTGCGGGCGCCGGCGATGAGGCCGGCGATCAGATCCTGGAACCCCTCGACCGCGGCGGCCCGCTGTTCATCGGACTGGAGGCCGCGAAAGACCGCCTTGAGCGGTTTCTGGGTGAGGATGATGAAGATCAGCAGCAGCACGGCATAGAAGGCCGAGAGGCCGGGCGAGGACCGCTCGATCATCAGGAACCAGACGAGAACCACGAGCGGCAGAAGGTAGTGAAGCCCCGTCCTCAGCACTTCCGTGGCTATGGGCAGCTGGACCACCGGCGCCTCGGGATCGTCCAGCTCCAGATCGGGTTCGCGTGCGGCGAACCATACCAGACCGACATAGATCGCCAGCATGCCGATGATCAGGACCGGCGCGGAGACATCGGGAAGAACATAGCGCACGAGCGTGATGCCGTAATAGATGGCGCCCGCCAGGATGACGATCGAGGCGACGGTGATGCCGATGCGCAGCAGCGCGATCGTCGCCGGATGCGTCTGGCGCTTTTCCAGGATCGGCATGTCGTTCTTCACGGCTTCCAGATGCACGAGGTAAAGCAGCGCGATGTAGGAGATCACGGCCGGCAGGAAGGCATGCTTGATGACCTGCAGATAGGAAATGCCGACATATTCGACCATCAGGAAGGCGGCCGCGCCCATGACCGGCGGCATGATCTGGCCGTTGACGGAGCTTGCCACCTCGACCGATCCGGCGCGCTCGGGCGTAAAGCCGACGCGCTTCATGAGCGGGATCGTGAAGGTGCCGGTGGTCACCACATTGGCGATGGAGGAGCCGGAGATCAGCCCCGTCATCATCGAGGCCAGCACGGCGGCCTTCGCCGGGCCGCCGCGCAGATGGCCGAGCAGCGCGAAGGCCAGCTTGATGAAGAAATTCCCCGCGCCGGCGCGGTCCAGCATCGAGCCGAACAGCACGAACAGGAAGACGAAGGCCGAGGACACGCCGAGCGCCACGCCGAACACGCCATTGGGCGACAGCCACATCTGGTCCATGGCGCGGCTGAACGACGCGCCGCCCCAGCGGATGATGTCGGGCACCAGGGGCGAGGAGCCGAAAAAGACATAGGCCAGGAAGACCAGCGCCACGATCACCAGCGGCGGCCCGAGCGCGCGGCGCGTGCCTTCGAGCAGCAGCACCATGCCAAGGCCGGCCACCACGAGGTCCTGCGTGATCGGCAGGCCCGGCCGCTGCGCAAGGTCCCGGTAGAAGACGAAAACGTAGAGCGCGCAGGCCGCGGCCATGATCCCGAGAACCCAGTCGAGCAGCGGAATGCGGTCGCGCGGCGAGCTGGAGAGCGCCGGAAAGGCCATGTAGGCGAGGAACAGGCCGAAGGCGAGGTGAATGGCGCGCGTCTGCGCATCGTTGAGGACCAGCGAGAGGCCGGTCAGGCGCGAAAACATGAATGGCAGCGGCGAGGCGATGTAGAGCTGAAAGAGCGACCAGCATAATGCCACGGCGGCGATGACGAATCCCGCCTTGCCCGCGGGGCTGCGCGCGCCGGTATCGGCCGCGGCGACGAGATCCTGCAGATCGCCGCTGGCGGGCTGGGTTTGCGCGCGTGCGCCATTCTGGTTGTCGGCCATGTGTTTGTCCCCACAGCATGGTTATCGTTATTGCGCCCTGCCCGGCGTTCTTATGGTGCAGAGCGAAAAAGGGCGCCCCGGCAAGGGCGCCCTTGAGACGGGTTGGCTATTCGAGCCAACCCTTTTCCTTGTAATAGGCCTCCGCCGCGGGATGCAAGGGAGCGGAATTGCCCTGGGTGACCATCCGTTCCGGCGTCAGGTTGGCGAGCGCCGGGTGCAGGCCCGTGAAGGCATCGAAGTTTTCAAAGACCGACTTCACGAACGCCGTCACCACCTCGTCGGACACGTTGGCCGACGTCACCACCGTGGCGCCGACGCCGAAGGTGTTCACGTCCTCGTCGGTGCCGCGATACATGCCGCCGGGAATGGTGGCCTTGAAGTAGTAGGGGTTCTCCTCGACCAGCCTGTCGACCACCTCGCCCTCGACCGGGACGATGACGCTGTCGCAAGTGGTGGTCGCTTCCTGGATCGCGCCGGCCGGATGGCCGACCGTGTAGGCGAAGGCGTCGATGTTGTTGTCGCACAAGGCGGCGCTCTGCTCGGCCGGGGCCAGTTCGGCGGCAACGGCGAAGTCCGTATTCGTCCAGCCTTTTTCGGCGATGAGCAGGTCCATCAGCGCGCGCTGGCCGGAACCGGGATTGCCGATATTGACCCGCTTGCCCTTCAGGTCGTCGAAGCTCGAAATGCCGGCATCGGCGCGGGCGACCACCGTCAGCGGCTCGGCATGCAGCGAGAAGACCGAACGCAGATCCTCGTGGGCGCCGGTGTCGGCGAAATTCGCCACGCCGTTATACGCATTGTACTGCACGTCGGACTGGGCCACGCCGAATTCGAGATCCCCGCCCTTGATCGCATTGACGTTGAAGACGGAGCCGCCGGTCGATTCGACCGAGCAGCGGATGCCATGCTCCCGCCGGTTCTGGTTCATCAGGCGGCAGATCGCACCGCCGACCGGGTAGTAGACGCCGGTCACGCCGCCCGTGCCGACAGACACGAACTGCTGCTGCTGCTGTGCGTTGGCGGCGCCCGCCGACAGTGCGCCCAGCATCGCCGCGGCCATGCCGAGTCCCAGAAGCCTGTTTGGTTTCATCATCTCGTCTCCCTGGATGTTAAACATTGCAACTTGCACGTCGTGACTTGTTCGCCACCCCTTGCGCAGGGGTCTGCCGGCCGTTCCAGACATTGCGTGCATATGTCCGGGCAGCCGCCGCGCAGCATGGCCTGAGCGTGTAACGCCCTTGCGGGGGAGTCAATGCCCATGCCGCGCAATCCGCCGATACTTGCAACCTCCTGTTGCCGCATTTCTCTTCCACTCGCGCGGTCAATCGGCCGGCCGAACCTGCGCGACGGCCGCATCCAGCGCCTCGCCCAGCCGCTCGACGATGGCTTCCGCCGCCGGCCGGCCGAGGATGAAAGGCGGCGCGATCAGGATGTGATCGCCGCGCACGCCGTCGACCGTCCCGCCGGCCGGATAGACCATCAGTCCCCGCGCCATCGCCTCCTTCTTCACCCGCGCATGCAGCTTTGCATCGGGCTCGAAGGTCGCCTTGGTGGACCGGTCGGTGACCAATTCCAGCCCCAGGAACATGCCCCGGCCGCGAATGTCGCCGATATGGGCGTGATTGCCGAAACGCGCCTCCAGGCGTTCGCGCAGATGGGCACCCACCTCCCGCACGTTCCGCAACAGGCCGTCGCGCGCGATCACCTCCTGCACGGCGAGCGCGGCCGCGCAGGCCATGGGGTGGCAGATATAGGTGTGACCGTGCTGGAACAGGCCCGATCCTTCGGCGAAGGCGTCGAAGATGTCCCGCGACAGGAGCGCGGCGCCGATGGGCTGGTAGCCGCCGCCGAGCCCCTTGGCGATGGTCACGATATCGGGCCTCACGCCATCCTGCTCGCAGGCGAACATGGTCCCCGTGCGCCCCATGCCGCACATGACCTCGTCGAGGATCAGCAGCACGCCATGGCGGTCGCAGATTTCACGGATGCGGCGAAAATAGCCTTCGACGGCGGGCACGGCGCCGGCGGTCGCGCCCACGACCGGCTCGGCCATGAAGGCCATCACCGTGTCGGGGCCGAGTTCCAGGATCTTGTCCTCCAGCTCCTGCGCCGCGCGCTGGCCGTAGGCGGCATCGCTTTCGCCTTCCTCCCGATGGCGGTAGGCGTAGCAGGGGCTTATGTGATGCGTCCCGATCAGCAGCGGCGCGAACGGGGCGCGCCGCCACTCATTGCCGCCGGCGGCGAGCGTTCCCAGCGTGTTGCCGTGATAGCTCTGCCGGCGCGCGATGATGTTGCGGCGCTGCGGCTGCCCCTTCTCCACGAAATACTGCCGTGCCATCTTGATGGCCGCCTCATTGGCTTCCGAGCCGCCGGAGACGAAATAGGCGTGGCTGATGCCTTCGGGCGCCGACGCGATCAGCCTGTCGGCCAGCCGTTCCGCCGGCTCGCTGGTGAAGAAGCTCGTATGGGCATAGGCCAGCGTTTCGGCCTGCCTGCGCAGGGCCTCGATGACGTCGGGATGGCCGTGGCCGAGGCAGGAAACGGCCGCGCCGCCCGAGGCGTCGATATAGGCGCGCCCCTCGGTATCGAAGAGCTCGATGCCGCTGCCTCCCGCGGCGACGGGCAACGGGGCGTGGATCTGTCGGTGCAATATGTGGGTCATCGCGGTTCCGGCGGCTGGGGCCTTTCATGGAGATGAACTTTTCGCTCCGCCAAATGTTCTTCCGCGCGGGCAATGGCTTCGAGGGCGCTTTCTCCGCCCTCCCCGGCCACCAGCGCGGCCAGGATCTCGGCCGCCGCGAAAGCCGGCGCCATGGCGTGAAAAAAGGAGGGGCTTTCGGTGGCCGCCACGATCACGTGCCTGGCGACCGGGGCGACGGGAGAAGCGGCGCTGTCGGTGATGGCGACAACGACAAGCCCCTTGTCGGCGGCAAAACGCGCGGCCTCAACGCTGGCGCGCGTGTATGGCGAAACGGTCGCCACGAAGAAGATGTCGCCGGCGCCCGCAAAGCGCAGCGCATCCAGGCCCGCGCCGCCGTCGCCGTCCAGAAGAACAGTCTTGTCGCCGAGGAAGGAAAGCACATAGGCCAGATGACTGGCGACCGGGCGGCCGGAACGCAGGCCGAAACAATAGATGCGCCGCGCAGCCGCCATGTCGCGCGCCGCCCCGGCCAGCACCTCGATGCGGGCGGGAGCTGCCATCGCAGCGATCTGGGCAGCCATCGTGCCGGCCATCTCGGCGCCGAGCGCGCCGCCGCCTTCCTGCTTCTGGCGCGCAAGCTGCGCGCTGGCGCGGCCGGAAAAGCCCAGCGCCTGCTCCTTCAGCGCCTCGCCGTGAAGCTGGCGCACGTTGTCGTAGCCGTCGAGGCCAAGCCGCTTGGCAAGACGCGTCATGGTCCACGGCCTGACGCCCGCGCGCCGGGCCTGCTCACGCATCGACAGGAGCGCGACGTCGCCCGGATTGTCCAGCACATAACGCGCCGCCGCCCCCAACTGCCCGGGAAGCCCGTCGACGGACTGCGTGATGCGCTCGGCGAAATCGTTACGATCCATGCGGCGATCCTAGACGCGGAAAGCGCGTCATGCAACAAGTGTTGCATTATCCATTCGCCATGCAACAGTTGGAGAAGTCACCTTGCCGGACGCAGCGCCGCCTCAAAGCCTCGAGCCCGTTGCAATCGCCGTTGCGCCGAATGGCGGCCGCCGGACGAAGGCCGACCATCCCGCCTTGCCCATCACCCCGGAGGAGCAGGCGCGGACGGCGGCAGGATGCCTGGAAGCCGGGGCGGCGATGTATCATTGCCATGTCCGCGACAGGGAAAGCCGGCACCTGCTCGATGCCGATGCCTATTCCACCGTTATCCGGGCCATACGGTCGGCGGTCGGCGAGCGTCTGGTCATCCAGATCACCACCGAGGCGGTGGGGCGCTACCGGCCGGAAGAGCAGACGGCGGTGGTGCGCGCGGTGCGGCCCGAAGCGGCGTCGCTTGCCCTCGGCGAACTCGCACCGGACGCCACGCACGAAGCCGCCTTTGCCGACTTCCTCGCCTTCATGGCCCGCGAGAAGATCGTTCCGCAGATCATCCTTTACCACCCGGACGAGGCGCTGCGGCTCCACGACATGATGCGGCGGGGCGTCGTGCCCTTCGACGACATCCCCGTCCTCTACGTCCTCGGGCGCTACACGCCCGGCCAGCGTTCGGCGCCGCCGGACCTGCTGCCGTTCCTCGCCGGGGGAATGCCGCGCTTCGGCCATTTCATGGTCTGCGCCTTCGGCGCGCGGGAGACGGCCTGCGTCAGCGCGGCCGCGCTTCTGGGCGGACACGCCCGCGTCGGCTTCGAGAACAATATTCACCTGCCGGACGGCAGGCCGGCCGGCGACAACGCCGAGCTGGTGGCAAGCACCGCAACCGCCCTGCGCGCCCTCGGCCTGAGCCACGCGACAGCGGACGATTTGCGCGCGGCATGGCAACGTGGAATGCAAGCGAATTGACCTGCGGCCGGGATTCTCCCATACATCGCGGGAATTCGAGGAGGAGGAACAGTATGGCATTTGCACGGGTCAATGGCGTCGTTCTGCACCACGAAATGCGCGGTGCGGCGGGCAAGCCGACACTGGTCTTTTCCAACTCGCTGGGCACGGACTTCCGGATATGGAACCGCGTCGTCGAAGCTCTTGAGGACAATTACCGCATCGTCCTTTACGACAAGCGCGGCCACGGACTGTCCGAAGCGACGCCGCAGCCCTACCGGCTCAGCGATCACGTAAACGACCTCGCCGCCCTGCTCGACCATCTGGGCATCGGCGCCTCGGTCATCGTCGGGCTGTCGGTCGGCGGCATGATCGCGCAGGGACTGGCCACGTTGCGGCCCGACCTCGTGCGGGCGCTGGTCTTGTGCGACACCGGACACAAGATCGGCGACCAGGCGATGTGGAACCAGCGCATCGAGACCGTCAACGAAAAGGGCATCGCGGCACTTGCCGACGGCATCATGAAGCGCTGGTTCACCCCGGCCTACCGCGCGCCGGACAATCCCGATTTCGTCGGCTATGTCGCCATGCTGACGCGCACGCCGGTCGACGGCTATGCCGGCACCTGCGCCGCCGTGCGCGACGCCGACCTGACCGAATCGACCCGCGCCCTCAAGCTGCCCACGCTGTGCCTTTGCGGCGACCAGGACGGGGCGACGCCGCCGGCGCTCGTAAGGGAACTCGCCTCGCTCATCGAGGGCGCGCGCTGCGAGATCATCGAGAATGCGGGACATCTTCCCTGCATCGAGCAGCCGCTGGCGACGGCCAAGCTGATTGGCGGCTTTGTGGACCAGCATATTTCCCGATAATCGCCGATCGGAAGGTATCCGTTTTCGACAGACGTTTTCTAGTTTCTATCAAGAGGATATTGCATGCAATCGATCACGGTTCTTTTTATCGCATCCGCACTGGTCTTCCGCTTCGGAACGCTTGGCGTCTCCATCAGGAACGAACGCCGGCTGAAGGCGCGGGGCGCGCGGGAGTTCGGGGCCGCAAACAGCATCCTTCTGGCGTTGCTCCACATCCTCTTCTACGCCGCCGCCATCGTCGAATGGGCCTATTCGGGCACTACCGGCCTTACGGCGGTCCAGGCCGGCGGCATGGCGCTCTACCTGTTCGCGGCGGTGATGCTCGTGATCATCATACGCACGCTTCATCCCTTCTGGACGGTGAAGATCATCATTGCCAGCGACCATCGCCTGGTGAGACGCGGGCCTTTCCGCTGGTTTCGCCACCCGAACTACTTTCTCAACATTCTGCCGGAGCTGGTTGGCTTCGCGGTGGCTCTGCAGGCATATGCGACCCTGATCGTCGGCCTTCCCGTCTATCTCGTCTGCCTGTATGTCCGTATCCGGCAGGAAGAGGCGGCCATGCGCAGCACCTTCCCCGACTATGGCAGACCTGCGGGGTCTGGAGACTTGGCCGGGGCCTGAGGCAATCCGTTCGGCGCAGCAATCGGAGGACATATGGCGGATACGGTATCGGTGACGCGGCAGGACGGCGTGGCCGTCGTCTGGCTGGACAATCCGCCGGTGAACGCGCTCGGCCACGCGCTTCGGCAACCGCTCCATGCGATGCTGGAAAAGCTGCGCGCGGATGCGGACACGGCGGCAATCGTGATCGCCTGCAAGGGCAGGACCTTCGTCGCCGGGGCGGACATCTCCGAGTTCGGCCAGCCGCCGAAGGCGCCGAGCCTGCCGGACGTGATCGCCCTCCTGGAGAGCATCGGAAAACCCACGGTCGCGGCCATCCACGGCAACGCGCTGGGCGGCGGGTTCGAACTGGCGCTCGGCTGCCACTACAGGATCGCCGCGCCCGATGCGCGGGTGGGCCTGCCGGAAGTGACGCTCGGCCTCCTGCCGGGCGCCGGCGGCACGGTGCGGCTGCCCCGGCTCGTCGGCGCGCGGGAAGCGCTCGGTGTGATCGTCTCGGGCAAGCCCGTAAATGCCGAAAAGGCGCTGGCCCTCGGCGCCATAGACGCTATCGCCGAGGGCGACCTCGTGGCGGAAGCCGTGTCGTTTGCCCGCGCCAGGGCCGAAGGCGGCGGTCCGCACGTCCCGGTGCTGAAGCGCGAAGAGAAAATCGAGGCTGCACGCAACGACCTCGACGCATTCGAGGAAACGGCCAAGGCGGCAACCGCCAATGCGCGCGGCCTGACCGCCCCGCTCAGATGCACTGAGGCCGTGCGCAACGCCATTCTTCTTGAACCCTCGCAAGCGCTGGCGCGGGAACGCGAGATGTTCGTTGAACTGCGCGACGGCGAGGAATCGGCTGCGCTGCGCCATCTGTTCTTCGCCGAACGGGAAGCGGTCAAGGTCGAAGGCGTCGGCAAGGACGTCGCGGCACGGCCGGTCCGCCATGTCGGCATCGTCGGCGCGGGCACGATGGGCGGCGGCATTGCCATGGCCTTCGCCAATGGCGGAATGCGGGTGACGGTCCTTGAAGTCGGCGACGAGGCGCTGCAGCGCGGGCTCGGCCAGATCGAAAAGAACTATGCGGGCTCCGTGTCGCGCGGCTCGCTGAGCGAGAAGGACAAGCTGGCGCGCCTCGCCCGCATCCGCGGAACCACCGACTATACGGATATGAGCGACTGCGACCTGATCGTCGAGGCCGTGTTCGAGGAGATGGGCGTCAAGAGAAAGGTCTTCGAAAAGCTCGACGAGGTGGCCAGGGACGGCGCGGTCCTGGCGTCCAACACGTCGTATCTCGACCTTGATGCCATCGCCGCCTTCACCAAGCGGCCGTCGGACGTGGTAGGGCTGCACTTCTTTTCCCCCGCGCACGTCATGCGCCTGCTCGAGATCGTGCGTGGCGAGCGTACGGCGCCCGAGGTGCTGGCCACCGCCTTGAGCGTGGCGAAGGCGATCGGCAAGACCCCCGTTGTCGTCGGCGTCTGCGACGGCTTTGTCGGCAACCGCATGCTGGCCGCGCGGCGCGAGGAGAACGAGGCGCTGCTGCTCGAAGGCGCCTCGCCCTCCTCCGTCGACAAGGCATTCACCGATTTCGGCTGGCCGATGGGGCCGTTCCAGATGGTCGACCTCGCCGGCCTCGACATCAGCTGGCGGCATCGCCAGTCGCAGGGATTGACCGCGCCCGTCGCCGACAGCCTGTGCGAGCTCGGCTATTTCGGCCAGAAGACCGGTCGCGGTTTTTATCGTTACGACGAAGGCGCGCGCAAACCGGTGCCGGACCCCTTCGTGGAGGAATTAATCGAAGCAAAGTCGAGGGAACTGGGCATCGAGCGCCGCGCCATCGGCGCCGAGGAAATCCTGGAGCGCACCATGTATCCCATGATCAACGAGGGCGCGCGCATCCTGGAAGAAGGCATCGCGGCGCGCGCCTCCGACATCGACGTGGTCTGGGTCAATGGCTACGGCTTTCCGCGCGGCAAGGGCGGGCCGATGTTCTGGGCGCGCAGGCACGGGATCGACAAAATCCTCGCGCGGCTCGAATACTGGCATGGCGTGACCGGCAAGCCCGTCTACCGCCCCGCGCGGAAGCTGGTGGAGGCGGCGGCTGCGGCATCCTGGTAGCCGGCCGCCTCGGGCGGGCCGATCATTGCCTCGCTTCAGGCCAATATGCGCGACAGCCGCTTGCCAGCGAAGGACAAGGACGGCAAAACATTGCTGAATGCACAGCCGGACTCGGCGCCGGACTCGCCACCGCCACATCTTCAAGGGGCTACAGAATGGATATCCGCAAGATCAACGACGAATTCGCCGTAACCGGCCAGATCGCGGCGGCGCAGGTCAAGCAGATCGCGGACGCCGGCTTCAAGAGCCTGGTCTGCAATCGGCCGGACACGGAAGACGGCGCCGTGCCCCATGACGAGGTTGCCCAGGCGGCGCTGGAGGCGGGCCTTAAGTTCAAGTTCATCCCCGTGGTCTCGGGCGCGATCACGGAAGACGATGTGCGCGAGATGGCCAAGGCCCTGTCCGACCTGCCCCGCCCGGTGCTGGCCTATTGCCGCAGCGGCGCGCGCAGTCTCAATCTCTATGGTCTGGTGCAGCAGGCGAGCTGATCCCGAAAAGCGGCACCACTTTTCAGCATCGCGCTCAATACAGCCAGCGCATGAGGAACAGCGATATCGCCGGGAACATGGTGAGGATCGCGACGCGTATGATGTCGCTCGCCACGAAGGGCAGCACGCCGCGATAGGTGTCGGCGATGGGCGTGTCCCTGGCCATGGAATTGAGCACGAAGAGATTCATGCCCACCGGCGGCGTTATCAGCCCCACCTCCACCACGATCAGCACCAGGATGCCGAACCAGATGGCGAATTCCTCGGCGGACATGCCGAAATCGAGCGCCATGACGATCGGAAAGAAGATCGGGATCGTCAGGAGGATCATGGAAAGCGAATCCATGACGCAGCCGAAGACGAGGTAGAGCAGCAGGATCAGCACCAGCACCATCCACGGATTGAAGCCCTGCTCGCCGATGAAGGCGGCGGCCTGCTGCGGCACCTGCGCCAAAGCCAGAAACGAGTTGTAGAAGCTCGCGCCCAGCACGATGAAGAAGATCATCGCGGTGGCGCTGGCGGTGGCCAGGATGGACTGGACAAAGGTCGCGCGCGTCAGGCCGCCATTGGCCAGCGCGATGAGGCCAGTGCCCGCCGCGCCCACGGCCGCGCCTTCCGTCGGCGTGAAAATGCCGAGATAGATGCCGCCCACCACAGTGAAAAACACGACCAGCACCGGCCAGACGTCCAGCAGGGCGCGGAAGCGTTCGGAATAGGGCGCGCGCTCCCGCTTGCCGGCCGATTCGGGCCAGATGCGCACATAGATCGATATCGCCACCATGTAGCCGGCCGCCGCCAGCAGCCCCGGCACCAGGGCGGCGACGAACAGCTTGGCGATGTTCTGCTCGGTCAGGATCGCGTAGATGACGAGAATGACCGAGGGCGGGATCAAGATGCCGAGCGTGCCGCCGGCGGCGAGCGTGCCGGTCGCCAGGGCCCCGGAATAGCCGTAGCGGCGCAATTCCGGCAGGGCGACCTGGCTCATCGTGGCCGCCGTCGCCAGCGACGAGCCGCAGATGGCGCCGAAACCGGCGCAAGCGCCGACAGCCGCCATCGCCACGCCGCCGCGCCTGTGGCCCATCCAGGTCTCGGCCGCCCGGAAAAGGGCCCGCGACATGCCCCCCAGCGTGGCGAACTGGCCCATCAAAAGGAACAGCGGCACGATGGAAAGCGAGTAGCTGGAAAAGGTCGAATAGGTCTCGTTCTTGAGCTTGGCGAGAACCGGTATCGTGCTTCCGGTCACGAGCCATGTGCCGGCCAGGCCGCAGATGATCATGGCCAGGCCGATGGGCATGCGCAGGAAGATGAAGACCAGCAGAACCGGGAAGGACCAGAGGCCGAGTTCGAGATTGCTCAATGAAGGCCTCCCTGGCCCAAGGTATAGCTGCCGCCGTCGGCCCGGTACTCGAGGATGCGCTGCCAGGTGGCGAACACGGAGACGATGACGGCCACCACGGCCGCAGCAAGGCTCGCCGCATAGGCCCACCAGAGCGGAAACTGCAGAATGAAGGTCGTTTCGTTATAGCTGAGCTTGTCGAGCATGCCGTGATAGAGCCGCCAGGCGATGAGCATGATCACCAGCGTCATGAGCACTTCCGAAATCACGTCGATCGCCCGGTTGACCCGCGGCGGGAACAGATTCGTCAGGATGTCGACCGAGGCGTGGCCGCGATTGAGCTGGCACCACGGCAGAAACGAGAAGACCGCAAAGCCCACTCCCGCCTCGACCAGCTCGTAATCGCCCGGAATCGGGCCGAAGCCGAAAACGATCAACGCGCGCCCGGTGATGCTGACGACCGTCAGCACCGTCACGACGACGAGAACGACGCCGCCCAATATGGCCAACCCGCGCGCCAGCCAAGGAACGATCACCGAGAGCTTCACTCCCCTACCCCAAACATGCATGTTCCCCTTGTCCGGCCGGGCCGCCGGTTCCTGGTAGCACGGTCACGATTGCCCGCCACAACTGTAGAACAAGCGCAATCGGGACGCTACCGCCCTCCAGCCATCGGGCAACGGCGGAAGCGCCTGCCCGGCGGCAAAAGGCGGGCCCGGAAGCCCGCCTCTGCTTCGCATGCGGTGCGATCAGTTGTTCGTGTACTTGTCGATCAGGGCGCGGGCTTCATCGATGAGCATTTCGCCGTCGATGCCCTTTTCCTTCATCTCCGCTACCCACTGGTCGTAGACCGGCTGCGCGGCCTCCTTCCACTTTTCGGTGTCTTCGGCGCTGATCTGGATGATGTTGTTTCCGCGATCGACCGCGATCTGGCGGCTGGGGCCGTCGGCGCCGGCCTGGGTGCGGCCGGCGAAGGCGGCGAATTCCTGGCCGGAATTGTCGTCGAGCACCTTCTTCAGATCGTCCGGCAGGCTCTCATACCTGGCCTTGTTCATCGCCAGCACGAAGGTCGTCGTGTAGAGCGCGTGGTCGCCGCCAAACTCGGTGTGGTTCTCCACCAGCTCGGGCACCTTGAGCGCGGGCGTCACTTCCCACGGGATCACGCAGCCGTCAATCACGCCCTTGGACAGCGCCTCGGTGATCTGCGGCACCGGCATGCCGACGGGCGTCGCGCCGAGCTGGCCCAGCAGCGCGTTGATGATGCGCGTGGGCGCGCGAATCTTCATGCCGTTGAGATCGGACAGCTCGTCGATCGGGGTCTTGGAGTGCAGCATGCCCGGTCCGTGCACCCACACGCCCAGGACATGGGTGTCCTTGAACTCGGTGTCCTTCATGTGCTTTTCGAACAGGTCCCAGTAGGCGCGGGACGTGGCCTCGGCATTGGTCATCATGAAGGGAAGCTCGAACACCTCGGTCGAGGGGAAACGCCCGGGATTGGAGCCCGGCAGCGTCCACACGATGTCGACCACGCCGTCGCGCGCCTGGTCGTAGAGCTGCGGAGGCGTGCCGCCGAGCTGCATGGCCGGATAGCGCTCGATCTTGATGCGGCCGCCCGATTCCTGCTCGATCTTGTCGGCCCAGGGGTCCAGCACGAGCTTCGGCACATTGGCCTGCGGCGGCAGGAACTGGTGCAGGCGCAGCGTCACCTCCTGCGCCAGCGAGCCGGATACGGCGCCCAGAAGGCCGGTGGCGGCGATAAGACCGGCGGCGGCCAGCCTCTTCAGTGATTTCATTCTCATATTGTTGTCCTCCCTTTTGAACACCCGGTTTTCCCGGACATGCCCGCGTTCTGGATTATGCTCCAGTTCGGCTGCAATGGGCCATGGCTACTTCTTCTTGCCCGGTCGGGCACGCGAAAAATCGCGAATCCGATCAGCGCCGCACATCCTGCATCCGAACCCCGGTCGAAGCCAAGCTTAGCGATTATTATGTAACAATAAAGGGGATTTGTTCGCCCATTTCGTAACAAATACCCGCGGCATCGCCAGACCCGTGGGGTCACAGAGGAAGGCTGAAGGTTTCCTTGAGCGTCTGCAGCACGATCGCCGTCTTGACGTGCTGGACCGATTCGTGGGGAAGCAGGACGGCGTTGACGAAATCCGACAGGCTTTGAAGGTCGGGCGTGACCACCTTCAGGATATAGTCCATCTCGCCGGTGAGCGCGAAGGCTTCCTGCACCTCGGGGAGCCGGGCCACCAGATCGGCGAAGCGGCGCGCATTGTCGGGATTGTGGGTGGCCAGCGTCACGGTGATGACGTTGATCAGCGGAAATCCCAGCCGCTCCCGGTTGAGCACCGCGCAATAGCCGGATATCAGCCCGTCCTCCTCCAGCCTTTGGCGGCGGCGGGAGCACTGGGACGGCGAGAGGTTCACGCGCTCCGACAGATCGTTGTTGGTCAGTCGTGCGTCTGTTTGCAGCAGCGACAGTATCTTGCGGTCAAAACCGTCAATTTGTGCACGGCTCATGCATTTTCCTTCGATTGTGCACGTTTCGAGCGCGGGTGGCCCCTTTTCCGTATCACAATGCAACCATCGTGCGAAGCTGGAGCGTTAAAATCGGGCAGATTATCAGAGCTATGGAGGAACTTCTCATGGGTCCGTTTCCACACGACGCGCCGCCCCCGGAAATCAGCAAGGAAAACCCGGCCGGCACGGACGGCTTCGAGTTCGTGGAGTTCGCGCACCCGGAGCCCGAAAAGCTGTCGGAGCTTTTTTCGCGCATGGGCTATGTCGAGGTCGCCCGCCACAAGTCGAAGAACATCGGCGTCTGGCGGCAGGGCGACATCAACTATGTTCTGAATGCCGAGCCGGGCAGCCACGCCATGCGCTTCGTCGACAAGCACGGCCCCTGCGCGCCGTCCATGGCGTGGCGCGTGGTCGATGCGCAGCACGCCTTCGACCATGCGGTCTCCAAGGGCGCCGAGCCCTATACGGGCGACGACAGGTCCCTCGACGTCCCGGCCATCGTCGGCATCGGCGGGTCCCTGCTTTATTTCGTCGATCAGTACGGCGAAAAGGGCTCGCCCTATGACGACGAGTTCGAATGGACGGGCGAGCGCGATCCGAAGCCGGAGGGCGTGGGCTTTTACTATCTCGACCACCTCACCCACAATGTCTATCGCGGCAACATGGACAAGTGGTGGGCCTTCTACCGCGAACTGTTCGGCTTCAGGCAGATCCACTTCTTCGACATAGCCGGCAAGATCACCGGCCTCGTCTCGCGCGCCATCACGAGCCCATGCGGCAAGATCCGCATTCCGCTCAACGAATCGACCGACGACAAGAGCCAGATCGAGGAATATCTGAAGAAGTACAATGGCGAAGGCATCCAGCATATCGCCGTCGGTACCGAACATATCTACGAAGCCACGGACAGGCTGGCGGCGAACGGGCTGAAATTCATGCCCGGACCGCCCGACACCTATTACGAAAAGAGCCATGAGCGGGTGCACGGGCACGACGAGCCGATCGACCGGATGAAGAAGCACGGCATCCTGATCGACGGCGAAGGCGTGATCGACGGCGGCATGACCAAGATCCTGCTGCAGATCTTCTCCAAGACCGTGATCGGACCGATCTTCTTCGAGTTCATCCAGCGAAAGGGCGACGAGGGCTTCGGCGAAGGAAACTTCCGGGCGCTGTTCGAAAGCATCGAGGAAGACCAGATACGCCGCGGCGTCTTGAAGGTGGACGCGGCCGAATAGGCAGTCCGCCAGCTTGGCAAGGCTGATAATGACGGGGCCGCTCTGCGGTCCCGTTTTTCATTGCAGCAAGCCGCTGAACTGACGCTTGCGCCGTATTTTTCTCAAAAGCCGGTTTTCGCCGTCCGGCGCGGATGCGATATTCTCCGGCAGGCCCTCAACCTTTCACACGCCAGGCGTCACTGAACGGGTTGGATCAAAATGTTCCGCAAACACCACCATTGAAGCAACCATGTCGAAGGAGTGTCATTAACGCTTCGAGGGTTTGCCACAAGGGAGTGATCACCATGCACAGGACGTTCGGACAGATGTCGCGGCGGGATCTCTTGACGATGATCGGCGCCACCGCAGGAGGCGCGGCCCTCTATCAGGCGATGACGACGCTGGGCCATGCGCAGGAATCCACCTATCGGGGGCCGATCGCTCTGGACGGGGACCCGCAGGGCGCGAAGGTGCTGATCCTCGGAGCCGGTCTTGCCGGCATGGTCGCCGCGATGGAATTGCGCGCCGCCGGCTATACGGTCGAAGTGCTGGAATACCGCGAGAAGGCCGGCGGACGTTGCTGGACGCTGCGCGGCGGCGACAGCTATACGGAACTCGGCGGCTTCACGCAGAACGTGCAATACGAAAAGGGCAATTATTTCAATCCCGGCCCCTGGCGCATTCCGCATCATCACCATGCGGTTCTGGACTATTGCAAGCGGCTGGGCGTCAAGCTGGAGCCCTTCATCCAGAAGAACCACAACGCCTATCTGCACCGGCAGGAAGCGTTCGATGGCAAGCCCCAGCGCTTCCGCGAGATCGCCACCGACTATCGCGGCCAGACATCGGAACTGCTCGCCAAGGCGACCAACCAGGGCAGGCTCGACGAGCTCGTCACGCAGGAAGACAAGGAAATGCTCCTTGAATCGCTGCGCGTCTACGGCGTTCTCGACGAGAACTATGCCTATGTGAAAAGCGAGCGCACCAGCGACTACCGAGGCTATGCGAAATGGCCGGGCGGCGGCCTGGACGGCATTCCGGAGCCCTCCGAACCCATTGCCCCGAGCAAGATCATTCAATCCGAGCTGTGGCGGTGGCTGGACGAGGCCGAGACCGTGGAGCACCAGGCGACCATGTTCCAGCCGGTGGGCGGCATGGACATGATCGCCCAGGCCTTCGAGCGCGAAGTGAAGGACGTCATCCGCTACAACACCAAGGTCACGTCGATCATGCAGGACGAGAACGGCGTCACCGTCAGTTTCGAGGACACCAGGGAAGGCGGCGGAGTTCAGGAAGCCAAGGGCGACTGGTGCATCTGCACCATCCCCTTCTCCATCCTTTCCCAGATCGAGAACAATCTGTCGGGCGCCATGAAAGGCGTCATCGACACGATGTACTATGCCGGCTCGGTCAAGTTCGGCCTCGAGTTCAACCGGCGCTTCTGGGAGGAAGACGAGAACATATTCGGCGGCATCAGCTACACCGACCTGCCGATCTCGCTCATCAGCTACCCCTCCAACGACTATTTCAGCGGCGGCAAGGGCGTGCTTCTGGGCGGCTACAGCTGGGGGGCCATCGCCTATCAGTTCAACTCCATGCCGCCGGACGAGCGGGTCCGGATCGCGCTCGAATACGGCGCCAGGATCCATCCCCAGTACAAGGACGAATTCAGCAATGGCGTGAGCGTGGTCTGGCACCGGGTGCCGTGGGTGCTCGGCTGCTACGGCATCTGGCAGGACAAGGAGAGCCAGTACCGGACAGCGGCGGCGATAGACGGGCGCACGGTAATGGCGGGCGAGCACATCTCCTACCTGCCCGGCTGGCAGGAGGGCGCGATCCTCTCGTCGCTGGACGCGATCTCGCGTCTGCATGACCGTGTCATCAACGGCTGAATGCCTAACTGCTTGCCAAGGAGAGAAGTCATGAATGCTCTTACAGGCGCTGTCGGTCTCGCCATTCTGTTCGGTGTCTCCACCTTCGCGCTCGCCCAGGATGGCGCGGTCGGCGACGACCAGACCAACACACGCAAGCTTTCCGACTATGAGGCCATGTTCGCCGACCCTTCCAGGATCGGCGTGACGGGCGGCGAGGAGGTCTACCGGGCCATTTGCCAGGGCTGCCACATGCCCGACGGCGAAGGCGCCGTGGGCGCTGGTGCCTATCCGCCGCTGGCCGATAACGAGAACCTCGAATTTCCCGAATACCCGATCTACATCATCATCAACGGCCAGAGGGCGATGCCGCCGCTGGGCGAGGTCCTCGACGACCAGCAGATCGCGGATGTCGTCAACTACATCCAGACGCATTTCGGGAACGAGTATGGCGGCGATGCAACGGCCGAGATGGTTGCCCAGACCCGGCCTTAAAATCAGCCATGGAGATGGCGACGATGAGCTTCGGCCTTCAGCGCCGAAGCTCGGATCATCCTGCATTGAACGAAAGGAATTTCTCATGCTGCGTATTGCAAGCCTCACCCTGCCCGCCCTGCTGATTTCGGGGGTCGCACTGGCCGACGAGGTCGTGCGCCATAAGATTCCCGGATCGGATTTCCCTATTGCCCGCGCGGTAGAGGTGCCGGGGGACGCCACCACCGTCTATTTGAGCGGCGCGGTGCCTTCCGTGGTCAATGAAGACGCCGACCGTGGCTCGATCGAGGCCTATGGCGACATTACCGAGCAGACCAGAACGGTGTTTCAGTCCATCGAGAAGAGCCTCGATGACATGGATCTGACGATGGGCGATGTCGTCAAGCTGCAGGTCTTCCTGGTCGGCCAGAACGGGGAACCAATGGATTTTGCCGGCTTCATGGAGGGCTACACCGAGTTCTTCGGAACCGATGAACAGCCCAACCTGCCGGCGCGCTCGGTCTTCGAGGTCGCCGGTCTTGCCAATCCCGGCTGGCTGATCGAGGTGGAGGCCATCGCCGTCCGCGCCGGCAAGAACTGACCGGGAACGGCGGGCGCGGCCCCTTGTCCTTCGAGGGGCGGTGCTGCCGGCGTCATCCGCCAGCTACTTCTTCGCCGCCGCCAATGCCGCCTTGAGCGCATCCAGATCGCCCACCCGGTTGGCAAGCAGCAGAACCAGCCTGGCGTTGAGCCGCGCGCTTTCCTCGAAGCTCAGGCCTTCATGGGCCTGCATCAGCAGGGCATAGAAATCGTCGCCGGCCGCACCCAGCCGGTCGCGGCCAATCTCGTCCTTGTCGGTCAATGCTCCCTCCCCATCGCGCGGGCATAGGCCAGGGCGATCTCGTCGGCATGCGGCGCGACGAAGGTCGCCGCTATGTGCTGGTCGGGCCGGACGAGGCAGATGACGCCGGCGCCGTAGCGGTCGGCGACGAGGCCTTCCGCATCGCGCAGGACGATCCTCGCCTCGGCGCCGGCGAGGTTCTCGTCCGGCCATATCTCGATCACCGGCAGTCCGGCGGGCAAGCCGGGCGGCGGCGCGCATCCGACCGCCATCAGCGCAAAACCCCTGCCGAAATATTCCAGCAGCCAGCCGGGACGGCCTTCGCATTGCACCGGCGCGTCCGGCATGGCCTGGCCGGGGGCAATCCCTTCGGCCGCGCCCGGTGTTTGCAGGCTGAGGCCTTCAAGGGAACAGGGCCTGGACAGGCGGCCGGAATTGACCAGCCGGCGGGCGAATGCGTGATCGGCCGCCAGATCGAGGACGCTGTCGCGAAACAGCTTTTCCATCTTGGATTTGGGCGTCATGAAGGAGGTGGAGCGCGACGAGTTCAGAATGTTCTCGTCCGCGCCGCGGACGCGCTCCTCATCATAGGTTTCGATCAGGCTTTCGGGCGCCTCGCCCTTGACGATCAGAGCCAGCTTCCAGCCCAGATTGTCGACGTCCTGGATGCCGCCATTGCCGCCGCGCGCGCCGAAGGGCGAGACGATATGGGCGCTGTCGCCGGCGAAGACCACCCGGCCATGCACGAAGCGTTCCAGCCTGCGGCACTGGAACATGTAGACCGAGACCCAATCGAGCTCGAAATCGCCGTGCCCGATGATCTTCTCGATGCGCGGTATCACGTTCTCATGCCTCTTCTCCCGGTCGGGATCGGCATCGGGGCCGAGCTGAAGGTCGATGCGGTAGATGTTGTCCGGCTGCTTGTGCAGAAGGGCCGACTGCCCCGGATGGAACGGCGGCTCGAACCAGAACCACCGCTCCGACGGGAAATCGGCCTTCATCTCCACATCGGCGATCAGGAAGCGCTCCTCGAACACCCGGCCCTCGAAGTCGAGCCCCATGAAGGAGCGCATCGGCGAGCGGGCGCCGTCGCAGGCAATCACCCATGCGGCGTCGAGATGGTAGGCGCCGTCGGGCGCCTCGACCGCGAGCCTGGCGCCCGTGTGATGGCTGCGCACGCCGTTGACCCGGTTCTTCCACCTGAGGTCGATCAGGTCGGGAAAATCCGCGCAGCGCTCGACCAGATACTGTTCCACGTAATATTGCTGGAGATTGATGAAGGCCGGCATCTTGTGGCCTTCCTCGGGCAGGAGATCAAAGCTCCAGACCTCGCGGTCGCGATGGAAAAGCCGGCCGACCTTCCAAGTGATGCCCTTTGCCACCATGCGCTCGCCGATGCCCAGCCGGTCGAAGATTTCGAGCGTGCGCTTCGACCAGCAGATCGCCCGGCTGCCGAGCGACACGACGTCGTTGTCGTCGAGCACGACGGATGGAACGCCGCGCAGCGCCAGATCGACGGCCATCGAGAGCCCGACCGGCCCCGCGCCGACAATGGCGACCGGATATTGCCGGGCGACCGCGCCGTCGAGCTCCGGCGGCTTTTTATAGGGGAAAGGCTGATAAGCGTAGCGGGGCATCTTCTCCAAACACTCGTTAGGGGCTGTGGGCGGTGTCGCGGTTCAGTCAGGCTCGTCCATCTCGCCCCGCCTCGAGGGCGCGTCGAAATCGAGGAAGAATTCGTCGAGCTGAGGCGGCTTGACGGTGGTGCCGGACAGCATGGCGTGCACCTGTCCGCGGTGGTGAATCTGGTGCAGGAACAAATGGGCGAGCAAATCGCCAACAAGCTCGGGGAACCGGCCCGCCTCCCCCCGGTCCGTGACGACGCGGCGCGCCATGTCGGCGTTGCCGAGCCTTTCGCACAAGGCGATGAGGCGCTCGTCCTCCACACGCCGCGCCTGCGCGAGCGCCGCCGGATCCTCGAACGCCACGAAGTCATGGAATGCCGAGGGCCCGCGGCCGCCTTCCTCCAGCGCGTCCAGATAGTAGAGGTCGACGGCCAGGATGTGATTGAGCGTCTTGGCTATGGACGGGAAGAAGCCCGTGCGCGGCGCTTCGAACTCGCCCGGCTCCAGCGCGAGCACGGCGCGCATCAGCCGCCGGTTCGACCAGCGATTGTTGGCCGCCATCTTCTTGAAATGGGTTTGCAGATCCATTCTGGCTCCGTCACTGGCTGGCGAATGCGGTCGACAATATCCATGCGAAGCTGGAGGCGATCGCCCCGGCATAGCCCGCCGCCAGCGCCAGGCGGGCGCGGCGGTGGATGTCGCCCTGGCCCGTCTCCTCGGCATAGGCGCGCAGTTCCTCCCGGAGGTACTTTTGCATGCGCTTTCTCCTGCCGGGTCCGCGCGGGCTGCGCAGCGAGAAGAACTTCAATCTGGCTTCGTCGTCGGACCAGCCGAAGCGCTGCTTTTCCAGGCCGAACGTCAGGCGCAATATCTGCCGCCAGCCATAGATCACCAGCGACAGCGACAGAACGAAGATCAGACCCAGCAGCCAGTTCGGCATCGTCTCGCTCCTTCTTGCCATGCCACCCGCCGGACCGCCTTTCCGGCGCGGCTAGCCTTGCAGCGCCTCCCACATCTGCTTGTCGCGCTCGGCGGTCCAGATGCGCGGCGTGTCGATGCCCAGCGCCTCGTCATAGGCGCGCGAGACGTTGAAGGGCAGGCAGTGCTCGTAGATCGCGTAGTCGGAGAATTTGGGGTCGCACTCGGCGCGACAGGCATCCCAGGCCTCCTTCAGGCTGCCGCCGCCCTGCGCCACGCGGGCGACCGGCTGGTAGGTCGACAGAACGAAATCGCCGGTCAGGTCCAGCGCTTCGTTGACCATGTCGCGGCCCACCAGCGCATCGCCCCGGCCCGGCGCGATGGCATCGGGATCGAAGGCGCGGATTTCCTCCAGCGTTCCCGGCCAGTCGTGGAAATGGCCGTCGCCGCAATAGCAGGCCGAATGATATTCGACGATGTCGCCGGTGAACATGACATTGGCATCCGGCACATGGGCGACGATGTCGCCGGCCGTATGCGCGCGTCCCAGGAACATCAGGTCGACCCGGCGCCTGCCCAGATACACCGTCATCGATTGCGAGAAGGTGGTGGTCGGCCAGGTGAGCCCGGGAATGCTCTCGTGCCCCTGGAAAAGGCGCGGGAAACGGACAAATTCGGAATCCCAGTCCTCCTTGCCGCGCTCCACCACCATCGCGCGCGCCTTGTCGCTCATGACGATGGTGGGGGCCTTATAGGCGGAAGCCCCCAGAACGCGCACGGCATGGTAGTGCGTCAGCACCAGATGGCTGATCGGCTTGTCGGTGACCGAGCGCACCTTCTCGATCACCTTTTCCGCAAGGCGCGGCGTCGCCTGCGCCTCGATCACCATCACCGATTCATCGCCGATGATGACGCCCGAATTCGGATCGCCCTCGGCCGTGAATGCCCACAGATCGCGGCCGATCTCGTCGAAGGAGATTTTCTTGTCGGCCAGGTCCCCGGCCGATGCGAAGTTCTTCGCCATTTATGCGCCTTTCTCGTATTTCTGCACTTCTTGCTCGATCGCGCCGAAGATTGAATGGCCGTTCCCGTCCTTCATCTCGATCCGCACCGTGTCGCCGAAACGCATGAAGTCGGTCTTGGGGCTGCCGCCTTCGATTGTCTCGATCATGCGGATTTCGGCAATGCAGGAATAGCCGGCGCCGCCGGCGTCGAGGGGCTTGCCCGGCCCGCCGTCGAGCTTGTTGGAGACGGTGCCCGAGCCGATGATCGAGCCCGCGCAAAGCGGCCGCGTCTTGGCGGCATGGGCGATCAGCGTCGGGAAATCGAAAGTCATGTCGATCCCGGCATTGGCCCGGCCGAAGGGCTTGCCGTTGTAGTCGACCCACAGGGGCAGGTGTACCCTGCCCCCGTCCCAGGCCTCGCCCATCTCGTCCGGGGTGACCGCCACCGGCGAGAAGGCCGAGGAAGGTTTAGACTGGAAAAAGCCGAAGCCCTTGCCGAGTTCGGCCGGGATGAGACCGCGCAGCGAGACGTCGTTGACCAGCATGATGAGGCGTATCGCATCCCGTGCCTCGTCCGCCGAAGCGCCCATGGGAACGTCGTCCACGACGACGGCGACCTCGCCTTCCATGTCGATGCCGTATGCCTCATCGGCCACGGCGATGGGATCGCGCGGGCCGAGGAAGGAATCCGATCCGCCCTGATACATGAGCGGGTCTTCCCAGAAGCTCCCGGGCATTTCGGCCCCGCGCGCCTTCCGCACCAGTTCGACATGGTTCACATAGGCCGAGCCGTCCGCCCATTGATAGGCGCGCGGCAGGGGCGACATGGCATCGTGCTCGTGGAAGCGCTCGGCCGGCACCGCGCCGTGCTCCAGGCTTTCGGCAAGGGCTGCCAGATGGGGCGCGACGCGCGACCAGTCGTCGAGCGCCGCCTGCAGCGTCGGCGCAAGGAAGGAGGCGTCCGTATAACGGGTCAGATCCTTCGAGACGACGACCAGCCTGCCGTCCCGTGTGCCGTCCTTCAAGGTGGCGACTTTCATGCGATGCTTCTCCCTGGCTCGTATCTTTATATGTCGTTGCGGTTAGGCCATGCTCAGCAATAAGTGCTGCGGATTGCGCCGGATTTTTCGTCGCCTGCAAGGCGCGTCATTCGGCGCATACCAGGGTATGTAACGAATGGCGCAACGAAGCAGGCGGCGAAAAAGACAAGCAAGGCGTAGCACTTATTGTTGAGCATGGCCTTAGTCCAGCCGTATCTCGAGGCCGTCGCGCGCGACCATCAAGGGACCTGACCACGTTTTGCGCACGGCGTCATGCCATTCTTCCTCGCCGAAGTTCGGGTCGTCGGCGGGGATCAGATGATGCAGCAGCAGATGGCCGCATTCGGCAAGGCTTGCGATGCGTCCCGCGTCCCCGGCCAGCGTATGGCTGTCCATGAGGTGCTTCTTCAGCGAGGCCGCGTTGCCGGTGCGCGCGACCAGCGCATCCACGCCCGCTTCCAGCATGGCTTCATGCACGAGAATGTCGGCGTTCCTGGCGAAGTGGGCCAGCGGCGGGAAATAGGCCGTGTCGGCCGAGAAAACGATCTTCCTCCCGCCACCTTGGAAGGACAGCGCGAAGCAGTCGGTCACCGGCGGGTGGACGACGCGCAGCGCCGCGACGCTCAGGCCGCCCTCGTCCAGCACCGGGCCCTCGCCATATTCCTCGATCCGCACCAGTTCGCGGATGTCGGGGCGCCCCTCGTCCTCGATGCGGGTCTGGATGTCGTAGGACATCGACCGGCAGAAGCCGTCCCACACGTCGCCGACGCCGGGCGGCCCGTGGACCGTGACCGGCTTCGCCAGCCCCGCCGTCCAGGCGGTGTGGATCAGCGGTCCCATCTCCAGCACATGGTCCGAATGCAGGTGCGTGATGAAGATCAGGTCGAGATCGCGCAGATGCATGTCCGCATCGACGAGGCCCACGGTGACGCCCAGTCCGCAGTCGACCACGATGCGCCGGCCGGCGAGCTCCAGCAGACTAGAGGTCGGCATCGGCCCCTCGGGCCGGATCGCCGGCCCGCCCTTGCTGCCCAGGATGACGAGCCGGTCGCTCAAGACCAGTCGCCCTCGGGCGTGCCGTTGAAGCGCTTCCTAAGGCCCGTCCAGCAGTCGATGTAATCGTCCTGGAGGGCCTCGCTCTCGGCGGCGAAGCGCGTCAGGTTCTGGGGAAAGCGGGTTTCGAACATGAATGCCATCGTGTCATCAAGCTTCACCGGCTTCAACTCCGCCTTCG
The DNA here is from genome assembly GCF_036621415.1 of Nitratireductor thuwali. Classification (NCBI taxonomy): domain Bacteria; kingdom Pseudomonadati; phylum Pseudomonadota; class Alphaproteobacteria; order Hyphomicrobiales; family Phyllobacteriaceae; genus Nitratireductor; species Nitratireductor thuwali. The sequence goes on along the minus strand of NZ_CP030941.1, from coordinate 3,102,386 downwards.
TCGCCTTCTCGAAGCCTGTTGCGTCGGGCCCGTGCGGCAGCATCATGTTGTGCAGCGATATGCCGCCCGGCACGAATCCCGCCTCCTTGGCATCGTACTGGCCTTTGATCAGGCCCATGAACTCGCTCATGATGTTGCGGTGGTACCAGGGCGGGCGGAAGGTGTGCTCGGCCACCAGCCAGCGCGGCGGGAAGATCACGAAATCGACATTGGCCGTCCCCTCCTCGCCCGAGGGCGCGGTGAGCACCGTGAAGATCGACGGATCGGGATGGTCGAACAGGATGGCGCCGACCGGCGAGAAGGTGGAAAGGTCGTATTTGTACGGCGAATAGTTGCCGTGCCAGGCGACCACGTCGAGCGGCGAGTGATCGATCTCCGTGCGATAGAAGCGCCCGCACCATTTCACCGTCAGCCGGCAGGGCGTCTCCTTCTCCTCGTACCAGGCGACCGGCGTCTTGAAGTCGCGCGGATTGGCCAGGCAGTTGGCCCCGATCGGCCCGCGGTCCGGCAGGGTGAACTTGGCGCCGTAATTCTCGCATATATAGCCGCGCACCGGGCCGTCCATCAGCTCGACCTTGAAGATCATGCCGCGCGGAACGATGCATATCTCGCCCGGCGTCACTTCCATGATGCCCATCTCGGTCATGACGCGGATGCCGCCTTCCTGCGGCACGATCAGCAACTCGCCATCGGCGTTGAAAAAGTGGTCGTCCACCATCGAGGCGTTCGCGACATAGATGTGCGCCGCCATTCCCGACTGCCCCTGGGTGTCGCCGGCCGTCGTCATGGTGCGGATGCCTGCCAGGAAATCCGTTTCCTCGTTGGGAATGGGGATCGGGTCCCAGCGAAGCTGCCCGAGCGAAAGCTCGTGGTCGTCCAGGTTGGGCGCCGATTTCCAGCGCGCATATTCGACCGGCTTGAAGCGCGACGTGTGCCGCACCGAGGGGCGGATGCGGTAGAGCCAGGAGCGCTCGTTGGTGCCGCGCGGGGCTGTGAAGGGTGAGCCGGAGAGCTGTTCCGCATAGAGGCCATAGGCCGGACGCTGCGGCGAGTTCTGGCCTTGCGGCAGCGCGCCGGGAAGGCTTTCGGTTTCGAAGTCGTTGCCGAAACCCGGCATGTATCGGACCGTCATTTCGTCCTCCGCAGGATTGACCAAACTGGTTTCATCTGTAACCATTGAAAATGTAACTATCAAATCATGTCATGGCCATGCCCGACCGCGAAATCCTGTCACTGGAAACCTTCCTGCCCTACAGGCTCAACCGGCTCGCCGATGCCGTCAGCCGTTCCTTCTCCGACATCTACCGGCAGCGCCACGGCCTTACCCGGCCGGAATGGCGCACGCTGGCAACGCTCGGCCAGTATGGCACGATGACGGCGACCGAGGTCGGCGCTCATTCCTCCATGCACAAGACAAAGGTCAGCCGCGCTGTGGCGGCGCTGGAGACAAGGCGCTGGCTCAAGCGCCGGGCGGACGGGCAGGACCGGCGGGTGGAACACCTCGAGCTGACGCCCGCCGGCCAGCGCGTCTACGAGGAACTGGTTCCCCTTGCCAAGACGTTCGAAGCCGACCTTCTGGGCAAGCTCGACATGCGCAAGCGCGAGGCCGTGCTGAAGGGGCTCGCGGCCTTGGAAGAGGCCGTGTTGACGAAGTGAAGGGACGGCATTATATCTAACAAGTCATATTAACCAGATTGACCGGTCAAAGGAATGAAGACAGTCCCTGCCACGGAAGCCAAAGCCAAGTTTTCGGCTCTGCTCAGCGACGTCGAGCGCGGGGAGATTGTATCCATCACGCGTCACGGCCGGACGATTGCCAGGATGGTGCCCGAGGAGAGCAAACGCCCTGAGGAAGTGCGGCGGGCGGTCGAGAATATCCGTAAGCTTCGTGCATCACTTCCCAAAACCGGCATTACCATCGAAGAAGTGCTCTCCTGGCGTCATGAGGGGCATAAATACTGATGCCGTTCATTTTGGACGCCTCGGTAACTGCGGCCTGGCTTCTACCCGACGAAGAGCACCCTCTCGCAACGCACTTGGAGGATCATCTCCTTCATGACCATTTTCTTGTTCCGCCGATCTGGTGGTTCGAGGTGCGCAATCTGCTTGTGGTCGCGGAACGACGCATGCGGCTGACATTGGAGCAAACGGCTGCAATTATCGCCAATCTGGCAATCTACCCAATCGTCGAAGACAATGATGTGGATGAACAGGTTCTCCTGCAACTGGCGCGCGCGCATGCCCTTTCCATCTACGACGCGAGCTATCTGGAGTTGGCCGGTCGATTGCGTCTGCCCCTCGCCACACTCGACAACAAGCTTCTCCGTGCCGCCGAAGCGGCGTCCATCCGGCTCGTCGTTCCCTGAGCCCCTTCAACGTCTGAGAGACCCTTCCAGAAGGGTTCTCACCAGTCCAGCACCACCTTGCCGGCCTCGCCCGAGCGCATGGCGTCGAAGCCTTCCCTGAAATCGTCGATGCCCATGCGGTGGGTGATCACGCCCGAGACGTCCAGCGGGCCCTGCACCAGGGCGATCATCTTGTACCAGGTCTCGAACATCTCGCGGCCATAGATGCCCTTCAGGTGCAGCATCTTGAAGATGACCTTGTTCCAGTCGATCTCGAAGCCGGTCGGCGCGATGCCCAGAATGGCGATCTTGCCGCCATTGTTCATCGCGTCGATCATGTCGCGGAAGGCGGGGGCCGCGCCCGACATTTCCAGCCCGACGTCGAAGCCTTCGGTCATGCCGAGCCGCGCCATCACGTCCGGCAGCTTTTCCTGCGCCGCGTTGACCGCATGGCGCACGCCCAGCTTCCTCGCCAGTTCCAGGCGGCCGGGATTGATGTCGGTGATGACCACCTTGCGCGCGCCCACGCACTGCGCCACCAGCGCGCCCATGATGCCGATGGGGCCGGCGCCCGTCACCAGCACGTCCTCGCCTACGAGGTCGAAGGACAGCGCGGTGTGGACGGCGTTGCCGAGGGGATCGAAGATGGCGGCGATCTCGTCCGGCACGTCGTCGGGGATCGCCACGACATTGTGCTGCGGCAGCGCGATGAACTCGGCGAAGGAGCCGGGGCGCTGCACGCCGACGCCCAGCGTGTTGCGGCACAGATGCCCCCTGCCCGCCCGGCAGTTGCGGCAGTGGCCGCACACGATATGGCCCTCGCCCGAAACGCGCTGGCCGGGCTTGTACTCGGTGACGGCCGCGCCGACATCGGCCACCTCGCCGGTAAACTCGTGGCCGGTGACCAGCGGCACCGGCACCGTCTTTCGCGCCCACTCGTCCCAGTTCCAGATATGGACGTCGGTGCCGCAGATGGCCGACTTCTTGACCTTGATGAGCACGTCGTTCGGCCCGATCTCCGGCACCGGCACGCGCTCCATCCACAAGCCCTCCTCCGGCTTGGCCTTCACCAGCGCCTTCATCATGTTGGACATGAGACTGTCCCCGTATCTGGAGCGTCGGCTGCCGTCATGAAATCACCCCCAGTTCCCGCCCCACGATCGCGAACGCCTCCACCGCCCGGTCGATATCCTCCGCCGAATGGGCGGCCGACATCTGCGTGCGGATGCGGGCCTGGCCCTTGGGCACCACCGGAAACGAAAAGCCGATGACATAGATGCCGTGGTCCAGCAGGCGCGAGGCCATCCTGTCGGCCAGCGCGGCATCGCCCAGCATCACCGGGATGATCGGATGGCCGCCGCCGGCGAGCGTGAAGCCCAGCTTCTCCATGCCGGCGCGAAAGCGGGCCGCGTTGTCGTAAAGGTGGCGGCGCAGGCTGTCGCCGTTCCTGACGATGTCGAAGACCTTGAGCGAGGCGGCGGCGATGACCGGGGCCAGCGTATTGGAGAACAGATAGGGGCGCGAGCGCTGGCGCAGCCACTCCACCACCTCGCGCCTGGCGCTCGTATAGCCGCCGGAGGCCCCGCCGAGCGCCTTGCCGAGCGTCCCGGTGACGATGTCCACCCGCCCCTCCACGCCGCAATGCTCCGGCGTGCCGCGCCCATGCGCGCCGACGAAGCCGATGGCGTGGCTGTCGTCCACCATGACCATGGCGCCGTATTTGTCGGCCAGGTCGCAGATGCCCTGAAGATTGGCGACGATGCCGTCCATGGAGAACACGCCGTCGGTGGCGATCAGCCGGAAACGCGCGTCCGCGGCCTCCTTCAGCCGGTCTTCCAGCTCGCCCATGTCGTTGTTGGCGTAGCGGTAGCGCCTTGCCTTGCTGAGCCGCACGCCGTCGATGATCGAGGCGTGGTTGAGCGCATCGGAAATGACCGCGTCCTCCGGCCCGAGCAGCGTTTCGAACAGCCCCGTATTGGCGTCGAAGCAGGAGGAATAGAGGATCGTGTCCTCCATGCCGAGGAATTTCGAGATCGTCTCCTCGAGCTCTTTGTGCTCTTCCTGGGTGCCGCAGATGAAGCGGACGGAGGCCATGCCGTAGCCGTAGCGGTCGAGCGCCTTCTTGGCCGCCGCGCGCAACTCCTCATTGTCGGCAAGGCCCAGATAATTGTTGGCGCAGAAGTTCAGCACCTTCCTGCCGCCGCTCTCGATCTGCGCCGACTGCACCGAGGTGATGACGCGCTCGGTCTTGTAGAGGCCGGCGGATTTCAGGCCTTCGAGTTCGGTGCGCAGATGGGAACGGAAGGCGTCGGACATGCGGGTCTCCTGAAACGACGGAACGGCGCGCATTTCTTCCACTTTCACCGACCGGTTTCAAGCGCCCCTCACCCTTACCCTCTCCCCGCAAGCGGGGAGAGGGAGGCGTCCACGTTGCGGCCATTCTCCTTCTCCCCGCGAGCGGGGAGAAGGTCCCGGCAGGGGGATGAGGGGCGAGCGCCAACGCTCACCCCCTCAGAAAAACGCCTGCAGCCCCGTCTGCGCCCGGCCGAGGATCAGCGCATGCACGTCGTGCGTGCCCTCATAGGTGTTGACGGTCTCGAGGTTCTGCGCGTGGCGCATCACGTGGTATTCGATCTGGATGCCGTTGCCGCCGTGCATGTCGCGGGCCTGACGCGCGATGTCGAGCGCCTTGCCGCAATTGTTGCGCTTGATGAGCGAGATCATCTCCGGGGCCATCTTGCCCTCGTCGAACAGGCGGCCGACACGGAGCGAGGCCTGGAGCCCGAGCGCGATTTCCGTCTGCATGTCGGCCAGCTTCTTCTGGAAAAGCTGGGTCTGCGCCAGCGGCTTGCCGAACTGCTTGCGGTCGAGCCCGTACTGCCGGGCGCGGCGCCAGCAATCCTCGGCCGCCCCCATCGCCCCCCAGGAGATGCCGTAGCGGGCGCGGTTGAGGCAGCCGAACGGCCCCTTGAGCCCCGAGACATTGGGCAGAAGCGCATCCTCGCCCACTTCCACGCCGTCCATCACGATCTCGCCGGTGATGGAGGCGCGCAAGCTGAGCTTGCCGCCGATCTTGGGCGCGGAAAGGCCCTTCATGCCCTTTTCCAGCACGAAGCCGCGGATCTGGTTGTCATGCGCCCCCCCGCTTTTATCGGACAGCTTGGCCCAGACGACGAAGACGTCTGCGATGGGCGAATTGGAGATCCACATCTTGGAGCCGGTGAGCCGGTAGCCGCCGTCGATCTTCTCGGCGCGCGTCTTCATGCCGCCGGGGTCGGAGCCGGCGTCCGGCTCGGTCAGGCCGAAGCAGCCGATATATTCGCCGGAAGCAAGCTTCGGCAGATACTTCTTCCGCTGCTCCTCGGACCCGTAGGCGTGGATCGGATACATGACCAGCGAGGACTGCACGCTCATCATCGAGCGATAGCCCGAATCGACCCGCTCCACCTCGCGCGCCACCAGCCCGTAGGAGACATAGCCCGCGCCGACGCCGCCATATTCCTCGGGGATGGTCACCCCCAGAAGCCCGGCCTCGCCCATCTCGCGGAAGATGGCCGGATCGCTCTCCTCGTTCATATAGGCATGCTCGATGCGGGGGCTGAGCTTGTCGGCGGCAAAGGCCGCCGCCGCATCGCGTATCATGCGCTCCTCGTCGCTGAGCTGCTCGTCGAGAAGAAAAGGGTCGTCCCAGACGAAGCTGGATTCCGAGGCTTTCGGCTTTTGCATAGTCACTGTCTGCCTTCCTGCTGCGATTGCGCGCATCCTATAGGACGGGACCATACAGCATCCTAGGCCATAATGCTTCAAGCTTAAAATGGATTTTTTGGAAGGGGATGGGGGGAGTGGGGTGGAGGTTGGGCAGGTGTGGGATTGATGACGGGTCTGCGCCTCATAGCAGTCAGTCAACAATCGGCCCACACGTTCTGGAAGCTGCCGTTCGCCAAGGCCGCCGTTATCAATGTGCGTTCTTCTTAGGTGCGGCTACTTCGACCGAAACCTTCGACACGTTGTAGAGCGCCACCGTCCCGCCAACCGCCTGAGCGGGATCGAACAGCGCGAGATTGATGCCATCGCTGACCGAGCTACGATAGACCACGCCGTCGAAGCTGCTCTTCTTAATGAATTCGCACAGATACTGGCTCGGAATATAGTCAATCGCCGCGCCCGCCGGCTGAACCGGTCGAGTCAATTCCTCGCCCAAGCGTTCGAGGAACGGCAAGTCGGCGCGCAACTGGCCGATCTCGCTCGCGTCGGTCAGGATGAAGGGTGAGACGAGCTTACGCGGGTTGCGCAAGTCCACAGCCTTGATCTCAGGGATCGTGAAATCAGCGACGCAAACAACCTCGCCGGTATGGGGCCTGATCTCGGCGACAGCCGTGTCGGGAAGCGACCCGAGATAGAGATAGGGAATGCCCGCTGGATTGGCCCTGCCATGTGACGAGCGTCGCTTCGGCGGTGCACCCATCTTCTCGATCGGAAAGATCTCGTCCTCGATGCGGATTCGCGCGCGATACCATCGCCGGGGTAAAGCCGGCGCCAGCAGCATGTCGAGCAGTTGGCGGAGACGGTCTAGGTCGATAGCGACGTCTAGAAACCAGCGATTGGCATACATCATCTCGTCGCGCAGCTTGTCCCACTGCGCGAGGCCTTCGCTGATATAGCTTGCCGACGGGGCGAAACTGCGTCGAACGATATCACCGTCATCGAGAATTTCGCCGAGAAGTTCCTTGGCGTGGGCAATGTCCATGCGCTGATGGCTGAAGAGCTGCCAGTCGTCCTTCATCCATTCGACCAGCGACTTCCCATCCTTACTCGGCTCGTAGACATTGACCAGCAGCTCGAAATAGTTGGCGAGCTTGCCTGGCTCAACAAGCTGCGTGTCAGCGGTCCCGCAGAAATCGCATGTCCCATGACCGGGATCGAGCGAAGGAAAGAGCTGATCGCGCAGAGCGCGATCGTCGAAGCACTCCGGGCAGCAGAGACGCTGTGCCATGGAGCTCAGCCAAGATAGTCCGCAAGCGTCTCGATGTGATGTTTCATCGAGAGCTTTTTGACATAGCCAAGGCCCGGGAAATGGCCCTTCGCGTGGAGGTCACGAAACTCCTTGATCGCGCCGGTCTCGAGAACGTGGGAGTTCCCGCTGTCCAATTTCGCGATCAGCTTCGCCAGCGCCTGAGCGAACTTGCCGGCGGGATCAGTCGGCGTGTCCTTCGTGTCCGAGACGAAGTGATAGATGTACATGACATCGTCCTTGTCAGGATCGATGAAGGTTAGGTGGATCGCGACGGCATAGGCCGGACCTCCGCCCTCACTATAGACGTCGCCGACGATCAGAAAATCGCCAAAGCCAGCCATGCCGAGATCGCCATAGGTAACATGGAGATCAGAGAACTCCTCCATCTCCGGATAATCGGCATTGCGCAGCCGCTTGAAGCCGTCGCGCACAAGGATGCGCGTGCTCTGGGAAAAATGCTTCCGGTAGAGCAGCTTTGCATGATCTTCGATGAAGATGTTGGTGAGGCCGGGCATGCCGTCCTCCAACTCGGCCGCCAGCGCCTTGGGGGCGGTGAAGCCGGCGTGGACAAGGACGGGATGATGATCTGCATGATGCTCATAGCAGGCCATCACGTCGTCAACAGTCATGTCACTACGCAGCAGTATGCCGGCGGCGATATTGCCGGCGCCGATAAAGCCCTCTTGAAGGAGGCCGGTGATGCTCGTTCCGTCTTCCTGATGGTCGCCGTGATAGGGATTCACGACTACGATCGCGCGTCCGCCGGCAGCACAGACCGCGCCCAAGGTCTTCTTGAGGCCACCGAGCGCCTCGCGCACGGGCTCTATGACGGGCACAAAGTTCTTCTCGGCGAGCAGCGTCGCCATCTCGCGGATCGTGATGAGCTCGAATTGCTTTCCGCGGAAATAAGGATGGTACATACGCTAGTCAGCTCCAAGCCATGGCTGCGTGCAGCGGGGTCGCGATGGCGTCGAGCAGCCGCGGGTGGTCAGCACGGCGAACCGATACAGACAGCGCTGCAGCTTGCAGAGACTCCGGCAGACGGTCAACGAGGTCGCCGAGCGGTGCCAGATCGCGCGTCCGCTTGAGTGTCCGCACCATCTCGACGTGGAGCGCAACCGGGTCGAGCGCACTGAAAAGGACGCGCATCGCGGCATGCCGCTGCGTATTGGGAACCTGCGGCACCGTCACTCCCATCGCCCGCAAGATCGCTGCGCCTTCGGCCATACGCAGTGATTCAAAGACGGTCGCCGGGCAGATGCGCGCCGGGCAGTCGATCGCTTCGCGCACCGTCGTCATTCGGTAGCGCTTGGAGAGACACATCACTCCGACATCGTCTGGGACCGTTGCCAGCACGCCCTTGATATGGCTTTCGCTCGCGATCACGTTCACTTTGGCAAAGACGCGCTTGTAGTTCTCTACCTGATTGGCGAGCCGCGCGAGCGAATCCCGCTCCGACTTGATTTCATAGACGGTCGCAGTGCCATTCAGGATGACGAGATCCGCCTTGCAGCTGCCGGCACGGAATTCGTTGAGCATCGAAGCCGTGCGGAGGGAGTGCGTGCCCATCAGCACTTTGTGGCTGATCGCCGCGCGATAGATGTATTCGTCGCGGTGGCCCGCGACCTTCAGAATCTCGAACGCCGAGTCAAAGGTGTCGCCTACGGTCGCGCGCGGGTCGGAGTGCCCAAGCAGATCGGCCTGCTCAATCAGCCGACGGAACAAGCCCGATCGGCCTTTCTTCGCCATTTCACGAAAAACGGTGGCGGAGAACAGCCGAGTCAAAGCAGATAGTTGCGCTGCGCTGTAGATCTTCATTCCCCCACTTGAACCGCACATCGCCTCGTGCAGACGCTAGGCCTTTTAGCGCAAAAAGCTCCGATATGGAATCTGGCTTTTGCCAAATCGAGGTGGAAGGCTGCCGAGAGCATTTGTGGGCCGCTCTTGGTTGTCCCAGGTTCGCTGACCTCTACTTCCGCTTTCGCGGGTCGGCCGCTCGAAAGCCGCAGGTCCGCACCCAGCCCCAAAGCCCCCCCAAAAAATAATCCCACAAATTTATCCCCACCTCCCAAACCTCCCGCATAATGGCCCCATCGCCTTCACGGGAACCGGATGCGCACCGGGTGTTCGGGAAGGCGGCGGCAGCCTCCCCCTTCGGGATCGGAACCCGAAGGCATGTGAGGGCCACGACAGGCCGGAGCCCTTCGCCTTGCGGCGCGGGGTGCGGAGAAGCCGCGGCGGGTCCGGTCCAGGCGTGTAAGTCACGAGCCTGGGCGTCCGAAAGGGCAATGGGGACCTGAGATTGACCGGTCGACCGTGTGACAGCGGCCGGCGGGGCGCGTTGATCGCGCCACCAATACCAAACAGAGAGGCACGATCAACGCGCCCCGCTTCCCAACTTCTTCTCCCAAAGCCCGGCGGGCATCCCCGCGCGGCAACGAAGAGGCATGCCTTGTGAGAACCAGCCATCGCCAACCACCCGCGCCGCCACCCGCGCCTTCGTCGGGCTTGACCCGGGGATCCATGCCGTTCGGCCGCCACCGCCGCCCGACAATGCGGAAGGCCCCTCGTCCCGCCTGCCGGACAGGTTGCGGCACGGATCCTCGGGTCAAGCCCGGGGATGAGGAAGCGGAAAGGGGCGGCGCCCACGTGACGACGCGGAGGGGTGGGCGCTCGCATGACGGCGGAGAGAGGTGGACGCCACGAAGCCGATGGGCAGGCGCGAGGACGCCCAAGCGGAAGGGCATCAGAAGCGAGGCAGTCGCGCCATTCGCAGCGTTGGCGGGTACACCGCACCGCCTTCCCCTTCGTCATCCCAGGGCGGAGCCGAAGGCGAAGACCCTGGGATCCATGCCGTTCCCTCTCCCCTCGCGCCCCACGCTTCCGGCACCGGACGCCCCATGCCGGAAACGGCGCACCCGCCGCCACCGTCACGGCATGGATCCTCGGGTCAGGCCCGAGGATGACGAAGCGGACAGGGGCGGAGCACGAAACGCGGACGGAAACGCGGACAAAAGCGCCCGACGCCGGCACCCCCGGAACCTGCCGCTGGAAAGCGCGCCCCGGTCCCTTCGCAGCCACGGCGAATCCGCCTAGTATCGGCCCATGAGCATCCGCCAGCTTTCCGAGAACGTCATCAACCAGATCGCCGCCGGCGAGGTCATCGAGCGGCCGGCCAGCGTCGTCAAGGAACTGGTCGAAAACGCGCTGGACGCCGGGGCGAGCCGCATCGAGATCGCCACCGCCGGCGGCGGGCTGACATTGCTGCGCGTCATCGACGATGGCGGCGGCATCGCGGCGGAGGAGCTGCCGCTGGCCGTGTCGCGCCATTGCACCTCCAAATTGTCGGACGATGTGCACGACATCCGCTCGCTGGGCTTTCGCGGCGAGGCGCTTCCTTCCATCGGCTCGGTGTCGCGGCTCAGCCTGCGCTCGCGCCAGGCGGGCGGCGACAGCGGGGCGGAGATCGTCGTGGAGGGCGGGCGCGTGGGGCCGGTGAAGCCGGTCGCCGCCAACCGGGGCACCACGGTCGAGGTGCGCGACCTTTTCTTTGCGACGCCGGCGCGGCTGAAATTCATGAAGAGCGAGCGGGCCGAAACGGCGGCCATCACCGACGTCGTCAAGCGCATCGCGCTCGCCTTTCCCGCCGTCCGCTTCACGCTCACCGGCACGGACCGCGGCACCACCGACCTTGCCGCCGTGCCCGAGGATGGCGAGGGGCTCCTGCGCCGCATCAGCCAGATACTGGGCAGGGAGTTTCCCGAAAACGCGCTGCCGATCGAGGCGGAGCGCGAGGGCGTGCGCCTTTCGGGCTATGCCTCGATCCCCTCCTTCACGCGCGGCAACGCGCTCAATCAGTTTGCCTATGTCAACGGCAGGCCGGTGCGCGACAAGCTGATCGCCGGGGCGATCCGCGGCGCCTATATGGACGCGCTGCCGCGCGACCGCCACGCGGTGGCCGCGCTCTTCCTCGACGTCGACCCGGCGCTGGTCGACGTCAATGTGCATCCGGCGAAGGCGGATGTGCGCTTTCGCGATCCGGGCCTCGTGCGCGGCCTCATCGTCGGCGCGATCCGCCAGGCGCTGGAGGCGGGCGGCATGCGCGCGGCCACGACGGGCGCGGCGGCGATGCTCGAGGCGTTCCAGAACACGGCCGCCGGCCCGGCGGCCAGCAATGGCGGCGGCCCCGGCCGCTTCGCCGCCGCCCGGTCCCCCGAGCCCTGGCGCATGGAAACCTCGCCCTCGCGCCCGCTCGAAATGGCCGCCGCCGGCGGCTTCGGCGCCGGCGAACAGGCGGCGTTTTCGGTCGAGGGCGCATTCGGGAGCGCAGTCAGCGCCGACACGCGGGCGGCTGCCGGCGAGGCGCCCGCCGAGGCCCTGCGCCGGCCCCTGGGCGCGGCCCGCGCGCAGGTGCACGAGAACTATATCGTCGCGCAGACGGAGGATGCGCTGGTGATCGTCGACCAGCACGCGGCCCATGAAAGGCTCGTCTACGAGGCGCTCAAGCAGGCCATCCATGCGCGCCCGCTGCCGGCGCAGATGCTCTTGATGCCGGAGATCGTCGACCTGCCGGAGGAAGACGCGGAGCGTCTGGGCAACCATGCGGCGTTCCTGCAAAGGCTGGGCCTCGGCCTCGAACGCTTCGGCCCCGGCGCGGTGGCGGTGCGCGAGACGCCTTCCATGCTGGGCGAGGTGGACGTGCCGAAACTCGTGCGCGACCTTGCCGACGAAATCGCCGAGCACGACACCGCCGAAACGCTGAAAGAACGCATCGACCATATCGCCGCCACCATGGCCTGCCATGGTTCGGTGCGGTCGGGACGCCGGCTGCGGCCGGAGGAGATGAACGCGCTGCTGCGCCAGATGGAGGCGACGCCGGGCTCCGGCACATGCAATCACGGCCGGCCGACCTATATCGAATTGAAGCTGGCGGATATCGAGAAACTGTTCGGGCGGCGATGAGACATCCGCCTTGCCAAGGGCCCGCCGGCGTTTTATGGCGCAGGAGCGCAAAGACGAGGCGATTGCGATGAACCGTTTTGAAGGACCCGGCGCGCGCGAGGCGCGGGTGCGTTATCTCGATGGCGATTTCCAGGTGCTGACGCCCGGCGCCTTCGTGCGGTGTGCCGTTTCCGGCGAGGCCATTCCGCTCGAGGAACTGAAATATTGGAGCGTCTCGCGCCAGGAAGCCTATGCGAGCGCCGAAACCTCGCTCGCGCGCGAGCTTGAGCTCGATCCGGCGCTGCGCAAGCGCGCCTGATCAGCCGCCCTTCAGCATCCGCTCGCGCCAGGCGGTTATCGTCTGGCGGACGATCGCGCCGGGCGTGTCGACCGTCTCGAAAGCGGCCTCCACAGGCAAGGCCCGCACGGTTCCGGCGAATTCCCGCATGGGCCGGTGGCCGCTCGACAGGCGCACCAGATCCTTCTCCGTCGTCACCAGCGCCAGCCCATCCGCCCGCGCCTCACCCGAAAGCTCGGCCAGGTCGTCCTCCGTGAACTGATGGTGATCGGGAAACGACCTGGTCGCCACCAGTTCGGCCCCGATCTCGCGCAAGGTGGCGTAGAACTTCTCCGGATTGCCGATCCCCGCGAAAGCCAGCACGCGGGCGCCTTTCAGGCCGCGCGTCTTCATCGGCCTGGCGCGCGCATGGTAGACCGGCTTGCCGGCCCGCGCCGCGCGGCGCACGGTATATTGGGCGGCATCCCCCTGCCCCATGGTGACGACCGCATCGGCGAAGCGAAGCTGGTTGACGACAGGCGCGCGCAGCGGCCCTGCGGGTATGACATGGCCGTTGCCGAGGCCGCGCTGCGCATCGACCACGATCAGCGCGTAGTCCATGTGGATGCGGGCGCTCTGGAAGCCGTCGTCCATGATCAGGAAATCGCAGCCCTCCTCGATCAGCCGGCGCGCGCCCGCCGACCTGTCCGGGGAAACGACGACCGGGGCGTGGCGGGCGAGAAGCAGCGGCTCGTCGCCCACATGCCGCGCCGCATCGTGTCCGGCATCGACGAGGTGGGGCCTGGAAAGGCTGCCGCCGAAGCCGCGGGAAAGAAATCCCACCTTGTGGCCTTCCTTGCGGGCCTGCTTGCCCAGCGCGATCGCCACCGGCGTCTTGCCTTCGCCCCCGACGGTCAGGTTTCCCACGCACAGAACCGCGGCCGGCAGCTTCTCGCGCGGCGCGGTCCGCATGCGGGTGGAAGCGACGGCGCCATAGATGGCGGAAGCCGGCCACAGCGCCCAGGCGCGCCAATCGGGCTTCTCCCACCAGAATGGCGGCGCCTCGCTGCCCGCCATCAGGGCCTGCCGTTGCCGCGCTGCAGGCGGCTTTGCACGATGAGCGGATGGATGAAGGGCTCGAGCGCCGTCAGCGTGCGCGTCAGGGCGCCGGACATCTCCTCCACCGTGTGCCGGCCCGCCGCGATCATCTCCTCGCGCTTGCCGGCATTGTTGAGAAGGTAGTTGACGGCGCCGGCCAGCATCTGCGTGTCGCGCACCAGCCTTGCCCCGCCGCTGTCGATCAGCCGGCGATAGGCTTCGCGGAAATTCTGCACATTGCAGCCGGAAAGCACGGCGGTCCCCAGCATCGCCGGCTCGATCGGGTTCTGGCCGCCGCTGCCGGTCAGCGACCGGCCGACGAAGGCGATCTCCGTCAGGCGCAGATAAAGCCCCATCTCGCCGATCGTATCGCCGAGAAGGATGTCGATGCCGGCAGTCACGGCTTCGCCGGTGCTGCGGCAGATCACTTTAAGGCCGCGCGCCTCCATTTCAGCCTTCAGCGCCGGAGCACGCTCGGGATGGCGCGGCACGACGATGGACAGAAGATCCGGATGGCGCTTGCGCAGCATTTTGTGGACGTCGGCCGCCGCCATTTCCTCGCCGTCATGGGTGGACACGGCGGCCCAGGTTCGGCGGCCGCCGATCTGGCCTCTGATGGCGGCGAGCGTTGCGGCATCCACCGGCGGGTGCTGCGTATCCACCTTGAGGTTGCCCGAGACAGTGACCGGCCGCGCGCCAAGCTTGCGGAACCGCTCGCCGTCGACTTCCGACTGGGCGACGACATGGGCCAGATTCTCGAACAGCGCCTCGGCGAGGAAAGAGCGCTTGCGCCAGCTCTTGAAGGAGCGGTCGGACATGCGGCCGTTGACGAGCACCTGGGGAACCCGCCGTGCGCCGAGCTCGAGAATGGTCATCGGCCATATCTCGGACTCGGCCATGATGGCGAGATCGGGACGCCAGTGGTTGAGGAAGCGGCTCACCGCCGGCTTCAGGTCGAGCGGCACATATTGATGGATGACCCGGCCGCCCAGCCTTTCGGTGGCCACCGATGCGGACGTGACGGTGCCCGTCGTCAGAACGATCTTGATGCCGGCCGCCAGGAAATGCTCGATCAGCCCGGTTACGGCGATGGTCTCGCCGACGCTGGCCGCATGTACCCATATGAGCGGTCCTTCCGGGCGCTCGTGGCTCGGCCTGCCATAGCGTTCATGGCGTCGCGTGCGCTCTTCCTTGCCCTTGTTCACGCGCCAGGCGATATAGCCGCCAACCAGCGGGTATGCCGCCGCACCTGCCCAGCGATAGGTCGTGAGTATGGTGCGTGCCCAGCGTTCGCTCATTGCCTGCCCATCAGAGACCGTCAGGATTGCTTGTCGACGAGCTTATAGGCGTCGCGCGTGGCAAGATTGAGCGCGTCCGTGACCTCACGGCGCTTTTCTTCCATGACCTCGTCGCTGGCGTCGGCGGGTACATGGATAGGATCGCCGAGGACGACGGCGCTGCGGCCGAAGGGCAGGTTGATCGTCGTCTTGTCCCAGGTCCGTTCCAGCACCCTGCGGCGGCTGGTGGCGATCGCCACGGGAACGATCGGCCTGCCGGCCAGCTTGGCCAGGGTGACGATGCCGAGCCCGGCCTCACGCGGCTTGCCGTGCGGTATGTCGGCGATCATGGCCACGTTGCAGCCCTTGTCGATGGTCCGCTTGAGCTGGATCAGCGCGGCGGCGCCGCCCTTCTTGGCGCTGTGCCCTTCGCGCCCGCCCGAACCGCGCACCACGTCGAAACCCAGCTTCTGGGCCACCAGCGCGTTGAGCTCGGCGTCGGCGCTGCGCGAGAACAGCGCGACCAGCTTGTGCTTCGGCGGGTTGATCGTCGGCCCCAGTATGTGCTGGCCATGCCAGAGGGCGGCGATGGCAGGCGTATGCTCGGCAATCGCCTTTCGCGGATCGTGCGAACCCTTAACGGGGGGATTCGTAAAGGAGATGAAGCGTATCCCATTGGCCAGCAGCGACGCGACCACCTGCTTGACGACGCGCGACCTTGCCAGCGGCTTGCGTATCCGCCGCCAGAGCGCCTTGAAAGGCCGGCGGTTGCGCGTCTCGGCTTTCACGTCAACCACGGTTGAAGCGGCTGCTGCTTCATTTTTCATCAGTCGGCCTTGCCCGCGCCAGGATCGAGAAAACGGTGCAGGTGAACCACGAAGTAACGCATGTGGGCGTTGTCCACGGTTTCCTGAGCCTTGGATCGCCAAGCCGCCTCGGCCGCCCGGTAGTTGGGATAGATGCCGACGATGTCGAGCGCATCGATGTCCTTGAACTCAGTCCCCGTCAGCGACTTCAGCTCGCCGCCGAAGACCAGGTGGAGCAGTTGCCTGTTCTCGGTTTCTTCAGCCATTTGACCCACTCGTCCATCTGAATTTCGGGGATGCGACGCATAACGCTCGCGTCATGTAAATGAAACAGCCCACTTTTGAAACCATTCGCAGCCGGAGGCAACAACAAGTTGCCGCTAGACCGGGAGTTCCGCCAGAACCTTTGCCATGGGGCGCAGGATGTCGCCGCTTCCGGCTGCCAAGGATCCCAGTTTCGGATCGGCGCCCGCGTAAAGCGGTCGGCGCATCGAAGCGTCGATGATCTGCCCGCCCGCTTCCGAAAGAAGAAGATCAGCCGCCGCAAGGTCCCAGTCGTGGGAGGCGGGTCTGACGAAGGTCGCATCCAGCGTGCCGCGCGCCACCAGCGCGATCCGGTAGGCCAGCGAGGGGATGTATCCGTGCGGCGTGATGCGCGTGAGCAGTTGCGGGGGTAATTTGTTGATCATCGATTTCGGACCGCCCATGGCGATGTCGCGATATCCGGTCCGCACGCTGATGCGCCCCCCGTTCATCCAGGCGCCTGAGCCGACGGCTGCCGTGAAGATCTCCTCGCTCGCGGGACAGTCGAGCACGCCGGCGATGCTGCGGCCCTCTTCCACGACGGCAATGCTGATACACCAGACCTTGCGCCCGTCTATGAAGGCGCGCGTGCCGTCGATCGGGTCGACCACGAAGGTGCGCCGCGCGGCAAGGCGCTCCGCATTGTCGACCGTCTCCTCCGACAGCCATCCATAGTCCGGGCGGGCGGCAAGCAATGTCGATCTGAGGAATCCGTCAACGGCAAGATCGGCGGCGCTGACGGGGGAATCGCCCGCCTTCATCCAGACCTCCGGATCGCGCCGGAAATAGCGCATGGCGATTTCGCCCGCCTCGCGCGCCGCCGTCTCGATCAGCGTCAGGTCATCGGCATGTTCGGCGTGACGCGGCTCACTCTCCCGCAATGGTCATGCCCTCGATCAGCAGGGTCGGCGCCGAGGTGCCGTAGTTGCGGTCGAGGTCGCTCGCCGGCGTCATGTTCAAGAACATGTCCTTCAGGTTTCCGGCGATGGTGATCTCGGAAACGGGATAGGTCACTCGGCCGTTCTCGATCCAGAAGCCGGCCGCACCGCGGCTGTATTCGCCGGTGATCATGTTGACGCCCTGGCCAAAGACCTCGGTCAC
Organism: Nitratireductor thuwali; assembly: GCF_036621415.1. Lineage (NCBI taxonomy): Bacteria > Pseudomonadati > Pseudomonadota > Alphaproteobacteria > Hyphomicrobiales > Phyllobacteriaceae > Nitratireductor > Nitratireductor thuwali. The sequence continues at coordinate 3,085,224 of NZ_CP030941.1, read as the reverse complement.
GTAGAGTCCGGCCTTGATACCGCCGATCAGGTCGTCGCGGTCCGTCTCCCCCGGCTCGATGGCGAAATTGGTCGAGGACGGGTTGACCGAGGAAGAGGCACGGGCGCCACGGCCGTTCGTCTCCAGCCCAAGCTCGCGCGCCACAGAGGAGGACAACAGCCAGGCCTCGAGCACCCCGCTTCTCACCGGCACGAGCGGAGCGCCGGCCACGCCTTCGCCGTCGAAGGGGCGGGAGGCCTGCCCGCGTATGCGCGTGGGATCGTCCGTTATGGTGACGGCGGCCGAGGCGATCTGCTTGCCCATCCGGTCGCGAAGGAAGCTCGTCTTGCGCGCCACCGAGGCGCCGTTGATGGCGCCCGCGATATGGCCGGCGATGCCCCGGGCGACGCGGGGATCGTAGATGACGGGATACCTGCCGGTGGGAACCTTGCGAGCGCCCAGCCGGCGCGCGGCGCGCTCGCCCGCTGTGCGGCCGATCTTCTCCGGCGTTTCCAGGTCGGCGAAGTGAAGCCTGGAGGAAAAGTCATAATCGCGCTCCATGCCCGTGCCCTCGCCGGCGATGACGCTGACCGAGCGGGAGAAGCGCGTCGCGGCATATTGGCCGACAAAGCCGTGGGAAGTCGCAAGGACCAGCCCGCCGGAACCGGCGCTGGCCGCTGCGCCGGACGAATTGGTCACGCCGGGCACGGCCAACGCTGCTTCCTCGGCCGCCAGCGCGTCATCCCTCAGACGGTCCGGCGAGACTTCCGTAGGGTCGACCAGATCGAGATCGGCGAGTTGCCGGGCAAGCTTGTCGGGATCGGCGAGGCCGGCGAAAGCGTCCTCCGGCGAAACGCGGGCCATGGCGACCGCGCGCTCGGCAAGCCCGCCGGGGTCGGACGCCGTGGTTGCCGAGACGCTTGCCACGCGCTGCCCGACAAAGACCCGCAGCGACATGTCGTCGCTTTCAGACGATTCGGTGCTTTCCACCTTGCCGAGGCGCACGGACACGCCGCGCGACCGGGACCGGATCACCACCGCATCGGCGGCGTCGGCACCGGCTTTCCTTGCCGCGTCGACAAGCGAGGCGACCCGGTCCAGAAGCTGTTTCTCATCCGATGATCCGGTCATCCGTTCACCCGCTGGTTCGAGGGAGGAAAGTGGCGAGACATGGCATGGTCAACCATTTATGGTTCCCGGAGCGGTAGCGCAATGGCACGAGAATGTCACATCGCCGCGACGACCATGACGAAACAGGCGAGGGAACAGGGATGGAGGAAATTACCACCGGCATCTATCAGGAACCTCTCCTTCTGCTGATGGGCGCCGTCATCGCCGCGCCGCTGTTTCAGCGCATCGGGCTCGGCACCATCCTGGGCTATCTGGCCGCAGGCGTCGCGATCGGCCCCGTCGCCCGCCTCGTCTCGGACGGTGAAGAACTGCTGCATGTGGCCGAGCTTGGCGTGGTCTTCCTGCTTTTCATCATAGGGCTCGAGCTCAAGCCGTCTAGGCTTTGGACCATGCGCCGCGACATCTTCGGGCTGGGGCTCGCACAGGTACTGGCGACCGGTGCCGTGCTGGCGCTTCTGGCGTCGTTCCTGCCGGGCTTTTCGATTTCGGCCGCCATCGTCGTCGGCTTCGGCCTTGCCCTGTCGTCCACCGCTTTTGCGGTTCAGACGCTGGAAGGCCAAGGCCTGCTCAATACCCGCTTCGGCCAGAAATCATTCTCCATACTGCTTTTCCAAGACATCGCGATCGCCCCGCTTCTGGCGCTGGTGCCGCTGCTTTCGCCGGGCGGAGAAGGCGCCGAAGCGATCAGCGGAACGCGTTTCGCGGTGGCGCTGGCCTCCGTTGCGGCGCTGGTGATAGCGGGCCGCTATCTGCTCAACCCGCTGTTCCGCCTCATCGCCCAATCCGGCGCGAAGGAGGTGATGATCGCGGCCGCGCTCCTGGTGGTGCTGGGTTCGGCGACGCTGCTGCAGATCGCCGGCCTGTCGATGGCGCTGGGCGCCTTCATCGCCGGGGTCATGCTGGCCGATTCGTCCTTCAGACATGAGCTCAGCGCGGATATCGAGCCGTTTCGCGGCATCCTGCTCGGGCTGTTCTTCATGGCGATCGGGCTCTCGCTCGATCTCGGGGTCGTCCTGGAGAACTGGCTGGCCGTGCTTCTGGCCGTGCCCGCGCTCATGCTGGTCAAGGCGGTCATCCTCTACGGCCTGTGCCGCATCTTCGGATCCGGCCACGACGAGGCGCTTCGGGTGGCGGCGCTGCTGCCGCAGGGCGGCGAATTCGGCTTCGTGCTCTTCACCGCCGCCTCGGCCGCGTTGATCTTCTCACCGGCGACGGCCTCGCTGCTGACTGCCGTGGTGACGCTGTCGATGGTGCTGACGCCGCTCACGGTGCGCATCGGCGAACAGATGGCGCGCGGCGACAAGCCGGAAGAGATGGAGGAGGATTTCGATGGCGCGGGTGCGGACGTGCTGATGATCGGCTTTTCACGCTTCGGCCAGATCGCCTCGCAGGTGCTTCTTGCCGGCGGCAGGGACGTGACCATCATCGACCACTCCGCCACCCGTGTCCGCTCGGTCGAGAAGTTCGGCTTCCGCATCTATTTCGGCGACGGCCGCCGCAAGGACGTGCTGGAGGCTGCCGGCATCAGGCGGGCGAAGATCGTGGCGGTCTGCGTCAACGGCCGGGCCCAAACCGACGCGATCGTCGATCTCATCCGTTCCGAATTCCCCGAAGTGAAGCTCTTCGTGCGCTCGTACGACCGGGCGCATGCGCTTTCCCTGAGGGCGCGGGGCGTGGAATATGAACTCCGCGAGACGCTGGAATCGGCCCTCCTGTTCGGCCAGGTGTCGCTCAGGGAGCTGGGTACGGAAGACGAGACGGCGCGAGCCATCATGGACGACGTACGCCGCCGCGACGAGGAGCGCCTGGAGATCCAGGCGGTGGACGGCTTCCTGGCAGGACGCGACAGGATGCACACGAGTCCGGTAACGCCGGAGCCGCTGATCAAGCCGACCCACGAGGCGCGCAGGCTGAATCCCGAGGAGAAGATCATAGCCGATCAGGGCTGATCGCCACCGTGGCCGGCATGAGCGGGAGGATTGAGCTGCCTGCTTTCGATCGCTCGCTCGATTGCCCGCTTGAGTTCGTCCTTGATACCGGACGTCTCGTCGAGGATTGCGTTGATCTTGAGGAAATCCAGCACCCGGAACCGCGAGACCGCGGGCCGCAGGAGAATGTCCGGACGGGTGTTCTGCAGCTTCATGGATATGATCGACTGCATCATCAACTGCGTCGCGCCGAACATCATCTCGATGGCGCTCGGCATCTTGGCGGTCCTGACGGTCGGCGCGCCCACCACGTCGACGGCGATGACCACGTCGACCATCCCTTCGAGCAGGTCGAAGGGCACGGGATTGTAGATGCCGCCGTCGATGAGGGTGCGCCCGTCCCGCTGCACCGGCCGGAAAACCGCCGGCAGCGCGGCCGAGGCAGCGAGCGCCGAGAGGAGCTCGCCGCTTTCGAACACCGCCAGGTGATGTCCGTAATAGTCCGTCGCCGTGACCCGAAGCGGGATCTGCAGCGCCTCGAAACGATCCGGTATGCTGTGCGGCAGAAAGGCGGCGATGACGCGCTCGGGGCTGAACTGGCCGAGGCGCAGGCCGCCCTCAACCATTTGCGACAGGCTGGCCGGCCTCGATCGCCAGACGCGGCTGACCACTTCGGCGCGGCTCGACAGGATGGAATAGGCGTGATCGCGGATTTCCGCGCCGGTCATGCCGGCGGCCATTCCCGCGCCCATGAGCGCCCCGATCGACGAGCCGGAGATGACCGCGGGGCGGATGCCCAGCTCGTCAAGCGCTTCGATGGCGTGGATGTGGGCCAGACCGCGCGCGCCGCCACCGCCGAGGGCAAGCCCGAAGGTCGGGCTTGCGCCATTGCCTTGCCGTGCGGATATGGGATCGAGTGCTTCTTCGGCCACTACATATTCCTCGTCTTGCACGATGCCCGCCATCATCGCCGAACGGCGGGCCCGGTTGCAACAAAAAGCGCCGGCCCGGGTCGGTGCTGGAACTCAGGCAACGCGGCAAATGGTGATCACGGAAGAGGCATATTCGCGCCGTTCCGCCAGCGTCAGGCCCCGGGGAGGCTGAAACGGCGAGGCGGAGGCCTCCTCCACGACGACCAGCGCATCCGGCAGCAGCCAGCCCCCTTCGAGCGCCGACGCGATGGCCCGCTCGCCCAGCCCCTTGCCATAGGGCGGATCGGCGAAAACCAGGCCGAAGGGCTGCATGGTGCCGACGGGGCCGAGGCGGGTGGCATCGCGGCGGAAAATCCGCGTGTGCCCCTGAAGACCGAGCGTCTCCACATTCTCGCGGATGAGCGCGCGCGAGGTGCCCTGCTCTTCCACGAACAGGCAATAGGCCGCTCCGCGCGAGATGGCTTCGATGCCGAGCGCGCCCGTGCCGGCAAACAGATCGAGCACGCGGACGCCTGCGAGGCAACCCGGATAGCCGTGCTCGATCACGTTGAAGAGCGATTCGCGCGCGCGGTCGGTGGTCGGACGGATGGCATCGTCCTTGGGCGAGGCCAGGCGTCTGCCCCGCATCCGTCCGCCCACAACGCGCATCGTCAACGCCCCTTCGGACCCTTGGGGCCTCTTGGAGGTCCTTTGGGAGGTCCCTTGGCAGGACCCTTGGCCCCCCGGTCCGTCGAAGGCGTGCGCGGCCCGTGCGGCCGCGATGCTGCCTTGCGGTCGTCGCGGCGCGGCCTGTCGGCGCCGGGCGCCTGCTTCGCGCGGTCCGGCCCCTCCGCGCCACGCCTTTCGCTGCGGGCATCGGCGGCCGCTTTTTCCTCGCGCTTCTTCGTGCCCAGCGGGCGTGCGCCCGGCGCCATCCATACATTGGCCGCGCGCGAGCGCCTTTCGATCGGCTTGCGCTTTTCCTCGTCGCGCCTTCCGGCGGGCTTGCCAGCGGATTTGCCAGTGGTTTTGCCAGTGGTCTTGGATGGCGGCCTGGTCTGCAGCCGGCCGCGTATTTCCTCGCGCTTCTCCTCGCGCTCGCGTTTGCGGTTGATCGGCTGCCTTTCGCGTTCGCGCGGCGGGCGCGGGGCCGGCGGTTCGGCCTCCGGGGCTTCCACTGGCGCCGCGCGCACCGGCTTTTCGGCGCGCACGGGCTTGTTGGAGAAGGGCGTCGTGATCGGCGCGTCGAAATCCGCTCGCGCCTCGGCGATCAGGCGCTCGCCGAGCTGGTCGCGCAGCATGCGGCCCTTGATCTCCTGCACCGCGCCTTCGGCAAGCGCGCCAAGCTGGAAGGGACCGTAGGAGATGCGGATCAGCCGCGTCACATCGAGTCCGAGCGCGCCCAGCACGTTCCTGACTTCGCGGTTCTTGCCTTCGCGCAGCCCCAGCGTCAACCAGGCATTGGTGCCTTGCGTGCGGTCCAGCGTCGCCTCGATGGCGCCGTAATAGACGCCGTCGACGGCAATTCCCTTTTCCAGCTCGGCCAGCGCCAGCGGGTCGACCTTGCCGTGGACGCGCACGCGATAGCGGCGCAGCCACCCCGTCGACGGCAGTTCCAGAACGCGCGCCAGGCCCCCATCGTTTGTGAGGATGAGCAGGCCCTCGGTGTTGATGTCGAGGCGGCCGACGGTGATCAGCCGCGGCAGGCCGGGCGGCAGGATGTCGAAAATGGTGCGCCGCCCCTCGGGGTCGCGCGACGTCGTCACCACGCCCGCCGGCTTGTGGAACAGGAAAAGCCGCGTACGCTCGACGTCCGGAATGGGCGCGTCGTCCAGCTCGATGCGGTCGGCAGGGCTCACATTGAAGGCAGGTGAGGTCAGCGCGCGGCCGTTCACCTTGACGCGTCCTGCCTCGATCATGGCTTCGGCATCGCGCCGCGAGGCAACGCCTGCCCGTGCCAGCCGCTTGGCGATGCGCTCGCCGGCGGCCGGCGGTTCAGCCTGGCCGCCCTCTTTCGGCGGCCTCGGCGCGCCGTGCGGCGCCCCTTTCGGCTTTTCGGGCCTGCGGGCGGGGCCGACCTTGCCGCCTTCCCTGGCGGGGGAGCCGGGTTTGCCGCCGAAGCGCGGCTTGCCGGTCGAAGCAGCCCTGGCCGGCTTGCCGTCTCCCGCTTTTCGATCCTGGCTTCCTCTGGGTCTGTACGGTTTGTCGTTCATGGTGGCCTTTGCCTTTCAAGGCGGGTAGGTATCAACTCGTATTCAAGCTTGCGAGCAAAAAGATTGGCGCGCGCGGAACCGCATAAATATTCAGGCTTCATGGAGCCTGCGCTGGACGAGGCCCGCAGCGCCGCCGCACGCGGCGAAGTGCCGGTGGGCGCCGTCGTGGTCCGCGACGGCCAGGTTGTGGCCCGGGCCGGCAACCGGACGCGCGAGCTCAACGATCCGACCGCCCATGCCGAATTGCTGGCGATCCGCGACGCCTGCCGGACCCTTGCATCCGAGCGTCTTGCCGACTGCGACCTCTATGTCACGCTGGAACCTTGCGCCATGTGCGCCGGAGCGGTCTCGTTCGCCCGCATCAGGCGGCTCTATTTCGCCGCACCGGACGAAAAAGGCGGCGGGGTAATCCACGGCGGGCGCTTCTTCGCCCAGCCCACCTGCCACCATGCGCCGGAGGTCTATGCCGGCCTGGGCGAGCGGGAGGCCGCCGACCTCTTGAAGGCGTTTTTCAGAGAGCGGCGTTAGGACGGAGCCGAGTGGCCTGCATCGTCGTCAACTCCGAGGATGTTGATGCACCTCGTGAAAGGAGCTGCCGCTGCTGACTGTGTCGGGCCGTGCCCTGGGATGCTGTTCCAATGGGTTCCGGGTGGCCGTTCGGGTTCCGGGATGACGGAGCGGGCGCCTCTCACGCTCCCGTCACCCGATAGAGCCGCGCTTTCGCCGCCTCAGTTCAGCCAGGGAAGCAGGCTGCGGATGCCGCCGGTGCCGGAACCGGCCGCCTTCTTTGCCTGACGCTCCTTCTTCCACTCGTCCTCGCCCAGTTCGCCCACCGGCGCGGTTTCCACCGGCTGGCGGTACTCGGTCGGCGGCTCGCTCAGATAACGGCGCGTCGTCGGGCTGCCCTGCTTGGTCATCTTCTGACGGCGCAAGAACTCTGCGCGGCGCTCGGCGCTGGACTGCCGCGCATATACCGCGATCGGCGAGGTGCGGCCCGGTTCGGAAACATCCACGTCGCGAACGATGTTGGGACGATAGAGCGGATTGTCCTGATTGGCCGTCGCTTCGGCACGAATGCGTGCCAGACGTTCCTCGGGCGATTCCGGCCAGGCGGGATTGGCGGCACTGGTCACGTCCTCCTGTGGCGGAGGAAGCACCTCATCGGAAGCCGGCTGGACGATGCCCGGACGCGGCTCGTAGGCGATAGCCGTCTTGTTCTTGGGCGCAAGCGACAGCGCGCCCGTCACATCCTCGACCAGTTGCTGGCTGGAGGGCGTGCCCGTGCCATAGGTGGGGCCGCCGCAGCCCGTCAGCAGAATAGCCGAAAACACCCCGGCCACGGCCACGATCCTGGTTCCGCGCGGCCCGCGCGCCAACACGGTGATGCCGCCCTTAACACTCGTCAACGTCAGTTCTCCTCAGCGCCGGCAGGCCCCGCGAGCCTGTTATTCTCTTCGCCTCCTCGCCGACAAATCCGACGAGATGATGGCGCTCTATCCATGCCGCCTTTTACCGGACGCTGCCGGCTGACGCAACGGCATGCCTACAAACGGCCGAGCGCGCGCAACTCGCGAAGCGCGGCGGCGTCGCGGGCCGAGACCTCCGGAAATTCGGGATCGGAGCCCACATCGTCCGTATAGCGCCAGGAGCGCGCGCACTTGATGCCGTGCGCACGGGCGAAGACCACGGCAACGCCCTTGACGTCGTCGAGGCGGAAGGCGTCCGCCGGCCCCTCGTCCTCGCGGATCTCAATGCCGCTGGTGATGCAGATATCGGCCATGTCGTGACCGCCGATCGCCTCGCGCAACTCCGCATCGGTGATGTGGACGATGGGCGCGGCCTCAAGCGAGGAGCCGATGGTCTTTTCCTTGCGCTCGATCTCCAGCGCGCCGGTCACCACACGCCGGACCTGGCGGATCTTGCGCCATTTGGCGGCAAGCGCATCGTCCTTCCAGGATGCCGGCACAGCGGGGAACTGCTCCAGATGAACCGATTCCTTATCGGGATGGCGGGCGAGCCAGGCTTCCTCCGTTGTGAAGGGCAGGATCGGCGCCAGCCATTTGACCAGGCAGTCGAACAGCGTTCGCACCACCTGCAGCGACGCCTTGCGGCGGGTGCTCGACGGCGCGTCGCAGTAGAGTGCGTCCTTGCGGATGTCGAAATAGAAGGCCGACAGCTCTATGACCATGAAATCGAGCAGGGTGCGGATGATGCGCTTGAAGTCGAAATTATCGTAGCCGGCGCGCACGACCGCATCGAGCTCGGCCAGCCGGTGCAGCATCAGCCGCTCCAATTCCGGCATCTGCGCCAGCGGCACGTCCTCGCCCTCGTCATGGGCCAGCGAGCCGAGCATCCAGCGCACGGTGTTGCGCAGCTTGCGATAGGCGTCGACATTGGTCTGGATGACGTTTTTGCCCAGCCGCTGGTCTTCCCAGTAGTCGGTGGTGCCGACCCACAGGCGCAGTATATCGGCGCCAGACTGGTTCATGATGTCCTGCGGGAAGGTCTGGTTGCCCAGCGACTTCGACATCTTGCGGCCGTCCTCGGCCATGGTGAAGCCATGGGTGATGACAGTGTCGTAGGGGGCCCTGCCCCGCGTACCGCAGCTTTCCAGAAGCGAGGAATGGAACCAGCCGCGATGCTGGTCGGAGCCCTCCAGATAGACGTCCGCCGGCCATTTCAGGTCCGGCCGGTCTTCCAGCGTGAAGGTGTGGGTGGAGCCCGAATCGAACCAGACGTCCAGAATGTCGGTGACCTGTCTCCACGGCTCGCCGGCGCGCTCGCCCAGGAAGCGCTCGCGCGCGCCCTCGGCGAACCAGGCGTCCGCGCCCTCGGCCTCGAAGGCTTCGAGGATGCGCTGGTTGACCGCCTCGTCCTTCAGGACATTGCCGTCCTCGTCTGCGAACACGCAGATGGGAACGCCCCATGCCCTTTGCCGGGAAAGCACCCAGTCGGGCCGATCCTCTATCATGGCGCGCAGGCGCGCCTGGCCGGCGGCGGGCACGAAGCGGGTGTCGTCGATGGCCTTCAAGGCGCGGGTGCGCAGGGTGGTGGCGTCGCCAAGGTCCTTGTCCATATGGACGAACCATTGCGGCGTGTTGCGGAAGATGACGGGCTTTTTCGAGCGCCAGGAATGCGGATAGGAATGCTTCAGCCGCCCGCGCGCGAAGAGCATGTTCCTTTCGATCAGCGCCTCGATGACGGCGCCGTTCGCATCGCCTTTCTTGCCCTTGTCGTCGATCACGCGGGCCGGACCGCCTTCGCGGTCGGGGCCCACGCCGGGGGCATCCTTGGTGAAGTAGCCGGCGTCGTCGACGGTGAAGGGGATGGCGGTGTCAATGCCGCGCGATTCCAGTTGGCCGCGCGCGTCCATCCAGGCATCGAAGTCCTCGCGGCCATGGCCGGGGGCGGTGTGCACGAAGCCCGTGCCGGCATCGTCGGTGACGTGCTCGCCGGGCAGCAGCGGAACGGGGAATTTGTAGCCGCCGCCGAGGCCCTTGAGAGGGTGAGCGCAGGTGATCGCCCCGAGTTCATCCGCCGAAACGTCGCGCAGGCGCTTATAGGTCAGCTTCGCCTTGGCAAAGGACTCTTCGGCCAGCGCATCGGCAAAGATCAGCTTCTCGCCAGCCTGCGGCCCGAAATCGTTCTCCGCTCCGGTGACCTCGTAGAGGCCGTAAGCGATGCGGGGCGAATAGGAGATCGCGCGGTTGCCGGGGATCGTCCACGGCGTCGTCGTCCAGATGACGACGAAGGTGCCGGAAAGCTCGTTCTCACCCATCACCGGGAACTTCACCCAGACCGTGTCGCTCTCATGATCGTGATACTCGACCTCGGCCTCCGCCAGCGCCGTGCGCTCCACCACCGACCACATCACCGGCTTGGAACCCCGGTAGAGCTGGCCCGACATGGCGAATTTCAGAAGCTCGCCGGCGATGCGGGCTTCGGCGTGGAAGTTCATTGTCGTATAGGGATTTTCGAAGTCGCCCTCGATGCCGAGCCGTTTGAACTCCTCGCTCTGGACCTTGATCCAGTGCTGGGCGAAGTCGCGGCATTCCTTGCGGAATTCGTTGACCGGCACCTCGTCCTTGTTCTTGCCCTTGGCGCGGTACTGTTCCTCGATCTTCCATTCGATCGGCAGGCCGTGGCAGTCCCAGCCGGGCACATAGTTGGAATCGTAGCCGCGCATCTGGAAGGACCGCGTGATGATGTCCTTCAGCACCTTGTTGAGCGCGTGGCCGATATGGATGTTGCCATTGGCATAGGGAGGGCCGTCATGGAGCACGAACTTCTCGCGACCCTTGGCGTCCTCGCGCAACCGCTTGTAAAGGCTCATCTTCTGCCAGCGGGCGACAAGCTCCGGCTCCTTCTGCGGAAGGCCGGCGCGCATCGGGAAATCCGTCTGCGGCAGGTTGAGGGTCTTGGAATAGTCGATCTTTTCGGACGTGTCGGTCATGGTCTCGCCGTGGGAAATGCGGAGGCGGAAGGCCCCGCCAGTGCCAGTATCATGTTGCGGAGGATGCGCAAATGCGCGGTCGCAATCCCGGACCTTCCGACCGCCTTCAGGCGCGGAAGGCCGGGCCGATAATTCGCGAAATGATCGCTATGGAGCCGGCGCGGATCGTCATGGGCGCGCTTTTAACCGAGACGGAGGCAAGAATAAAGGCCGATTTTTCTCAGCTGAAAGCCGGAAAGCCGGGGTGAAACGAGCTGAAACAGGCCCGTTCCCGGCTGAAACCCGCCCGGTTTCAGCCGGAAAACGCGATGGTGAGGTCGATTTCGGAAAGCGGACGCACGCCCGAAAGGAGGGCGCGGGCTTCCTCCTCGTCGCGCTTCATCTGGGCGACGAGCGGATCGAGGCCGTCGAACTTCACCTCGCCGCGCAGGAAGCCGAAGAAGGAGACGGCGCAGGTCTCGCCGTAGAGATCGCCGGAGAAATCGAAGACGAAGGTCTCGAGCAGCGGGGCGCCGTCCTCGTCCACCGTCGGGCGGCGGCCGAAGCTGGCGACGCCGTCATGAAGGCTGCCGCCGGCGCGGCGGAAGCGCACGGCATAGATGCCGTGGCGCAGCGCGGCTTCGGGCGGAAGCGCCATATTGGCGGTGGGAAAGCCCAGCGTCCGGCCAAGCTTCCGGCCGCCGCCCACCGGCGCCTCGACCGTGAACCGGTATCCGGCAAGGCCGGCGGCCTGGGAAACGTCGCCCTCGGCCAGCAGCGAGCGGATGCGGCTGGAGGAAATGACCTCGCCGCCCTCGTCCGAGAAGGCGTCGACGACGGTGACGCCGAAGCCGCCGGCCTTGCCGGCCGCGGCCAGCGTTGCCGGGGTGCCGCCCCGGCCCTTGCCGTAGTGGAAATCGAAGCCGGTCACCACATGCGCGGCGCCCAGCCCGCCGATGAGCACTTCATTGACGAACTGGTCGGCTGGAAGCGAGGAAAAGGCCGGCACGAAGGGTTGCTCCACCACGGCTGAAAAGCCCATCGCTTCCAGAAGACGGGCCTTCATGGGGGCCGGCGTCAGGCGGAAGAGCGGAAGGTCGGGCCGGAAGACGGCGCGCGGATGCGGCTCGAAGGTCAAAACGAGCGCCGGCCGGCCCTTCTGCGCCGCCATCTCCAGCGCGGCGTTCAGGACGGCCTGGTGGCCGCGGTGCACGCCATCGAAATTGCCGATGGCCACCACGCCGCCGCGCAGCGCGCCCGGCAGCGCATCGAAGCCTTCTATCCGCTGAAACATGGCGGCCAATTCCGCTACCTTAGCCGTTCTATGGCCGCGACGGGCGCTAGGCCGTGTCTTTCGAGGAATGCCTTCACCATCTGCAGGTCCGGTTTGCCGTTCTGCCGGTATTCGCCCGCATGAATGCCTGCCGTAACGAACAGCACGTCGATGCCCATGTCGACGCCGCCCTTCACGTCGGTCAGCACCCCGTCGCCGATGGCGAGCGCATCGGCGGCGCAGATCCGGCGCCCCAGCACCTCGCCGGCCGCAGCCAGCGCCGCCTCGTAGATGGGACGATGGGGCTTGCCGGCAATCTCGGTGCGGCCGCCGAGCAGGCTGTAGTCGCGGGCAAGCGCGCCGGCGCAGAAGATCAGCTTGTCGCCGCGCTCCACCACGACATCCGGATTGGCGCAGATGAAGGGAAGATCGCGCGCGCGCAGCCGCTCCAGAAGGCCGGCATAATCTTCCGGCGTCTCGGTCTCGTCGTCGAGGAGCCCGGTGCAGACCACGCCGGCGGCCTCGAATTCCTCGACCAGTTCGATGTCCAGCCCGTCATAGAGCGTCATGTCGCGGTCGGGACCGATGTGGAAAAGGCGGCGGGGCGCGTTGGAAATCAATTCGCGGGTGACGTCGCCGGATGTGACCACCGCGTCCCAGGCCTCGTCGGGAACGCCGAGGCGGCGCAACTGCTCTTCCACCAGCCCGTGCGGGCGCGGAGCGTTGGTGACCAGCACCACCGCCTTGCCGGCCCGGCGCATGCGCGCCAGCGCGGCGCTGGCATGGGGAAAGGCCAGCACGCCGTTGTGCACCACGCCCCAGACATCGCAGAAAATGGCCGAATAGGGTTCGGCGACCGCATCGAGATTCTCGACCAATTCCAGCGATTGCGGCATGGATGCTCCTTTGGGAATAGCGGCGTGCGCCTGCGAATTGGCATTACCGTTGTGATTTGCCGCCGCGCCCTGCGCTACCCCCCCTCTGTCCTGCCGGGCATCTCCCCCTCAAGGGGGGAGATTAGCTGTCGCAACCGGTTTCGCCAATCTTTTGAAGAACAAGCCAAACGTCGATGAAGGATGATCTCCCCCTTGAGGGGGAGATGCCCGGCAGGGCAGAGGGGGCGTGAAGGGCACCGCAATCGTAGAATTAACCCAGTTGCCGCCGCCTGTCACCACGATCCGTCGACTTGCATCAATGGGGTTAACCCGGCGTGAACCAGGATTTCAGTTCGGCCAGCAACGTTAAGGAAAATGTTTAATGGCTGCCGGGCATGATTGTCGGAACGAGTACAGGCAGGGGTAGCTACAATGTTTCGCAGGTTTTTGAGCGACAGGCGCGGAAACTACGCGATGCTCACGGTATTTCTCATGATCCCGATCGTGGGCGGGGTCGCGCTGGCCATCGACTACACCCAGGCCAGCCGTCATCGCAATATCACGCTCAACGCGCTGGATGCGGCGGGCATGGCAACGGCGTTGCACATCCTCAAGGGTGCCAGCGACGAGGAGGCGAAGCAGTACGCCAAGGAATTCTTCGAGGCCAATCTCGGCCCCATCGACCCCGCCATGACGAAGCTGCATGTGGTGCTGCCGGAAAACAATGCCGGCGGCAGCACGCTCAAACTGTCGGCGACGCTCAACTACGATCCGATATTCTACCCGGCTTTCCAGGCCATGCGCGGGGCGTCCGGCGAGGAGACGGCCATGACGATCAGCGCATCCAGCGAGGTACGCCTGAAGAACACCGTGGAGGTGGCGCTGGTGCTCGATAATTCGGGCTCCATGGCCTACACCGGATTGGGCTCCGGAAAGAAGCGCATCGACCTTTTGAAGGAAGCCGCCAAGCAGCTGGTCGAGACCATGGCCGGTCAGGCGGGGCAGGTGAAGCAGGTCGTAAAGCCGGTGCAGTTCGGCATCGTGCCTTTTGCGGCCTCCGTCAATGTGGGTCCGGAGAACGCGAATGCTTCCTGGATGGACACCGACGGGCTGTCGCCCGTTCATCACGAGAACTTCAACTGGGACACGATGGAGGCGCGCAACCCAAACAAGCGCGTCGAGCTGGTTCGCGGCATCTACCGCAAGGTCGGCAAGGGCTGGAAGGAGGAGGAAGGCGACAAGGTTACGCGGTTCACGCTCTATGACGAGATAAAGGACAGAACCCGCGGAGACGTCGACGCCAAATGGGCCGGCTGCGTGGAAATGCGGCCCTATCCCCACGGCCTGAGCGACGAGCCGGCGAGCTGGACGAGGCCCGAGACGCTTTTCGTGCCGATGTTCGCGCCGGATGAGACCGACCAGCCCGACGGCCGGCGGCGCCCCCCCAACGACTGGTGGGCCGACCAGACCGGCGGCGACGCAAAATTCCGACAGGAATTCATGCCCAAATATTTCCACGCCGTCGCCAATCCCTCGATACAATCTGGCCAAGGGCCCAATTACAGCTGCACCACCCGGCCGATCACGCCGCTGACCGACGTTGCAAGCGCCGCCGGCATGAAGAAGATCAAGGATTCGATCGATGCCATGCGTGCGGACGGCGCGACCAATGTGCCGGAGGGCATGGCCTGGGGCTGGCGCGTGGTCTCGGGCCGGGCGCCCTTTACCGAGGGGCGGGACGACGCGGAAAGGGGCAACGACAAGATCGTGATCGTGCTGACCGACGGCGCCAACACCTATTACACGCCGGAATCACTCGGCAGGCATGACAACGCGGGAAACAAGTCAACCTATTCCAACTACGGCTATGCGAAGAACGGCCGCATCTTCGAAGGCACCACCGCCAACTGGTGGGATTACTCGAACGACAATTACACCGAGGCGATGAACCAGCAGTTCGACAAGCTCTGCAGCAACGCCAAGGACGAGAGCATCATCGTCATCACCGTGGCGCTCGATCTCGACGATCGAAAGCGCGCCGAGCGCGGCCAGATCGAGGCGCTGGAACGGTGCGCCTCGGAGTCCCGCTTCCGCAAGGACGGCAACGGCAAGCCCGCCAAGCTGTTCTGGAACGCCACGGGCGGGGACCTGGCCGAAAAGTTCAAGGAAATCGCCGACGAGTTGTCGAATCTGCGCTTCGTGAGCTAGGGGTGAGTGGGTTCAGGTGGGGTGGCGCCATGCGCCCACGTCCGTCATCCCGACCGACCGCAGGGAGAGCCGGGACCTATCGGGTTGGCGCGGCCGGGCTCCGTAGAAGGGACCGCTGGCGCTGACATGCGCCGGGATGAGGCCCTTCGACAAGCTCAGAGGGGCCGCGCTCTACGATGACCTTCCAATGGGTCCCGGACAGCCCTTCGGGCTTCCGGGATGACGAACTGGGGCATTAGCGCTCATCGGCGAACCTCCGCGGAGCTGAAGATGGTCTGTGCGGCTGATCCAACCTGAAGTCATCGTGCTTTGTGGGTCCGAACACACTACACCACACAGGCTGAGGCATTTTTGTCGTTCAGGCATGGATCCTCGGGTCGGGGCCCGAGGATGACGAACTGTATGGTGGGATAGCGCTAACCGCCAACCTTGGTGATATACACCCCCCAACGATTTACAATGGCGCATCAACCTTCGTCGTCCCGGCCGACCGCAGCGAGAGCCGGAACCTATTGGGTTGGCGCGGCCGAGTTCCGCAGAAGGCGCGGGTGGTGCCGGGATGAGGCCCTTCGACAAGCTCAGAGGGGACGCGCTCTACGATGACCTTCCAATGGGTCCCGGATAGCCCTTCGGGCTTCCGGGATGACGATGGTGGGGTGCTCGGCTTCGTCATCCTCGACGGTGCTGCAACCGCCCGCCCTTGCCGGTTCCGGGCTTATCGGTTACGACAGCCGCGCCCTGGACGGGGCGCGGTTTTTCTTATTCTCGACGGATGGATTTTCGACCATGGCGAACAAGGCTGACAGGGTGAAGGCGCGGCTGCCGCGGGGCTTTGCCGACCGTCATCCGCACGACATCCGCGCCACGGGCGAGATGATGGAAAAGATACGCGCCGTCTATGAGCGCTACGGCTTCGATCCGCTCGAGACGCCGCTGATGGAATATACGGACACGCTGGGCAAGTTCCTGCCCGACCAGGACCGGCCGAACGAGGGCGTGTTCTCGCTCAAGGACGACGACGAGCAGTGGCTTTCGCTGCGCTACGACCTGACGGCGCCGCTGGCCCGGCATGTGGCCGAGAATTTCAACGAGATCCAGCTTCCCTACCGCACATACCGCGCCGGCTGGGTGTTCCGCAACGAGAAGCCCGGGCCCGGCCGCTTCCGCCAGTTCATGCAGTTCGACGCCGACACGGTGGGCGCGCCCTCCGTCGCGGCGGATGCCGAGATGTGCATGATGATGGCGGATGTGATGGAGGCGCTGGGGATCGCGCGGGGCGACTATGTGATCCGGGTGAACAACCGGAAGGTGCTCGACGGGGTGATGGAGGCGGTTGGCCTCGGCGGCGAGGAGAAGGCTGGGCGGCGGCTGACGGTGCTGCGGGCGATTGATAAGCTGGATAAGTTTTCGGTCGACGATGTGATGCTTCTTCTTGGACCTGGCCGTTGGGACGGCGGACGAGAAGGTGAAGGTGACTTCACGAAGGGTGCCGGTCTCGACGACGCCCAGATTACGAGACTCCTGAACATCACCGGCTGGAACGAGCAGGGATCAGGCGCAACCGGTGTGGCCAACGGGCTTACGGTGGACAATCTAAGTCGTGGTTTCGAGGATTCCCCGCTTGTTGTGCAGGGGTGTGCCGAGCTCGATGAGATTCAGTTGCTTTGCGCGGCGGCGGGCTATGACATTGATCGCATCCGCATCGACCCCTCCGTCGTGCGCGGTCTCGAATACTACACCGGTCCCGTCTACGAGGCCGAACTGACCGCCAAGATCCCCAATGAAAAAGGCGAGATCGTGCGTTTCGGCTCGGTCGGCGGCGGGGGGCGGTATGATGGGCTGGTTTCGCGGTTTCGCGGGCAGCCGGTGCCGGCGACGGGGTTTTCCATCGGCGTTTCGCGGCTGATGACGGCGCTGAAGAACCTCGGCAAGCTGGGGCAGGACCCGGTGCTGGCGCCGGTGCTCGTCACCGTGATGGACGGCGACATGGAGGCGATGGCGAAGTACCAGTCGTTCACGCAGCGGCTGCGCGATGCCGGCATCCGCGCCGAGATGTATCAGGGCAACTGGAAGAAATTCGGCAACCAGCTCAAATATGCCGACCGGCGGGGCTGCCCGCTCGCCATCATTCAAGGGGCGGACGAGCGGGCCAACGGCGAGGTGCAGATCAAGGACCTGATCGAGGGCAAGCAGCTTTCCGCCGAGATCGAAAGCAACGAGGAATGGCGCGAGGCGCGCGTGGCGCAGTTTTCCGTGAAGGAGGACGAGCTGGTGGAGGCGGTGCAGCGTGTGCTGGACGCGCAGAAGCGTGAGCGGGACGGCGCGGCTGGATGATGTTGGACGCAGGCGTCAAGGCTACCCCCCTCTGCCCTGCCGGGCATCTCCCCCTCAAGGGGGGAGATTATCCTGTCATCGACCTCCGACTCCACGATTGGCGAAAGCCGGCGCGACGGCCAATCTCCCCCCTTGAGGGGGAGATGCCCGGCCCGTTCGACAAGCTCAGGGCAGAGGGGGGGGTGACGGCTACAGCGCCCGCGACGCCCTCATGAGCATCCGCTACCCCTCCTTCGCGCCCGATATCCTCTCGCTGTTTACCGAGCGCGAGGCGGCGATGACGGATATCGACATCATCCAGCCGGCCGACCCTTTTCTCGACATGGCGGGCGAGGATCTGCGGCGGCGCATCTTCCTGACGGAGAGCGAGACGGGGCAAAGCCTTTGCCTCAGGCCGGAATTCACCATTCCCGTCTGCCGCGAGCATATCGCCAAGCGGGCCGCCACGCCGCGCCGCTATGCCTATCTGGGCGAGGTTTTCCGCCAGCGGCGCGAGGGCGGGGCGGAGTTCTTCCAGGCGGGCATCGAGGACCTGGGCGCGCCCGACCACGCATCGGCCGATGCGCGCTCGCTGGCCGATGCGCATGCGCTTTTATCGCGCGTCCTGCCGGGGGCGGCGCTTTCGATCACCATCGGCGACCAGGCGGTTTTCGAGGCGGTGCTTTCCGCGCTCGGCCTGCCGAGGGGCTGGCAGAAGCGGCTGGTGCGCGCCTTCGGCTCTCCTGCCATGCTGGACGCCGTGATGTCGGAACTGGCCAACCCGCAGAACGCGGCGTCGATGCCGCGCGAAGTGGCCGGGCTGGTCGCGCGGGGCGATGAAAGCGCGCTGGAAGCCCATATCGAACAGGCGATGGAGGCCGCCGGGCTTTCGCCCTCGGCGGGCCGCACGCCCGCCGACATCGCGCGCCGGCTCGCCGAAAAGGCGGAGCTGCGCAGCGTGCGGCTGAACGACGATGCGCTGGCCGCGCTCAAGAGCTTTCTGGCGATCCGCGCGCCGGCCTCCGAGGCGGCGGAGCGGCTTGCCGCCTTTGCCGGCGGGCACGGCCTGATCATCGATCACGCGCTGGAGGATTTTTCCGGGCGCGCCGGGCGCATAAGCGATGAGGGGCTGGCGCTGGCGGATATCGAGTATCGCGCCGGGTTCGGCCGTCCGCTCGACTATTATACGGGCTTCATCTTCGAGATCGGGGCCGGCGACGGCGGCCAGCCGCTGGCCGGCGGCGGGCGGTACGACCGCCTTTTGACGCTGCTCGGCGCTTCCGACCCGATACCCGGCGTCGGCTTTTCGATCTGGCTCGACCGGGTCGCGGCGCTGCGGGAGGGCACGCGATGAGCATCACCCTTGCCCTGCCCTCGAAAGGCCGGCTGAAGGAGCAGGCGGTGGAAACGCTGCAGGCGGCCGGCTTCACCATTGCCATGCCCGAGAACGACCGGCGCTACCGCGCGACGATGAAGGGCTATCCCGGCATCGAGGTCGCGTTCCTTTCGGCCTCCGAGATCGCGCGCGAGCTCGACCGCGGCGCCATCGACATGGGCGTGACGGGTGAGGACCTGGTGCGCGAGACGATTGCCGACTGGGAAGGCAAGGTCGATATCGCGGCGCGGCTCGGCTTCGGGCGGGCCGATGTGGTGGTGGCGGTGCCCGAGGTTTGGTTCGACGTCGCCACCATGGCCGATCTCGACGACGTGGCCGCCGATTTCCGCCAGCGCCACGGGCGGCGGCTGCGCATCGCCACGAAATACTGGCGGCTGACGCAGCAGTTCTTCTCGCAGAAGCACGGCATCCAGGTCTACCGCATCGTGGAGAGCCTGGGCGCCACCGAAGGCGCGCCGGCGGCGGGCTCGGCCGACATCATCGTCGACATCACCACGACCGGCTCGACGCTTGCGGCAAACCATCTGAAGGTGCTGGACGACGGGGTGATCCTGCGGTCGCAGGCCTGCCTGGTGGAGGCGGTGAAAGAGCGCGGGGCGGAAGACGCGGCTTTGGCGCAGGAACTCGCGCGGCGGCTTGGAGCCTCGAGCGTCCACTCGGACGCACAAAGGACGCTCTAACTTCCTGAATCTACGCATCGTGCTTTCCGAAAATCGATCCCGATTTTCGGGCCGATGCTGTAGCGCCAAAGGCTGAGCGGGACGAAGAGAACGGCAAGGCCGCCGCCATCGCCGGAACCGGGCACTGCGGTCGTGTTTTGCCGCCCTTATTCGTCGACGACGCGCAGCCTGAGCCGGCTGGAGGCCGGACCGTCCACGGAAGAGGTTTCCTCGTCCCCCGTCTTCTCCCCCTGCAGCGCGCCGAGCTCCAGCGCCTCGATCCTGGCGCCGCGCTTGGTGACCTTGTCGGCGGAGGTCAGGATCATTTCCACGTCCTTGTTGGCCTGCAGGAAATGGCCTTGGAGCTTGCGCACGCGGTCGTCGAGGCGGGAGACGTCCTGCATCAGGCGCACGACCTCGGCCTGGATGAGATGGGCCTGCTCGCGCATGCGGGCGTCCTTCAATACGGCCTGGATGACCTGGATCGACAGCATCAGAAGCGAAGGCGACACGATGACGACGCGGGCGCGATGGGCCTTCTGCACCAGCGCCTCGAAATTCTCGTGGATCTCGGCGAAGATCGATTCCGACGGTACGAACATGAAGGCCGTGTCCTGGGTTTCGCCGGTCAAAAGATACTTTTCGGCAATCGCCTTGACATGCACCTCCACGTCGCGGCGGAAGGACTGCTCGGCCTGGCGGCGGGCCTCGGGCGAGCCGCCCTCACCTTCGGCCGCGGCGCGGATGGCATTCCAGGATTCCAGCGGAAACTTGGCGTCGATCACCAGCGACGGCGCGCCATTGGGCATCTTGACGAGGCAGTCGGGCCGGCTGTTGTTGGAAAGGGTCGCCTGAAACTCGTAGGCCGTGTGCGGCAGGCCATCGGCGATGATCGCTTCCATCCGCGACTGGCCGAACGCGCCGCGCGTCTGCTTGTTCGACAGGATCTGCTGCAGTTGCACGACCTGGCCGGCCAGCGACTGGATGTTGTTCTGGGCGGTGTCGATCACCGCCAGGCGCTCCTGCAGCCGGGCGAGATTTTCGTGGGTCGATTTGGTCTGCTCGGTGATCGAATGGCCGAGGCGCGACGTCATGCCGTCCAGGCGCTCGGAGATCGACTTCGTCATCTCCGCCTGGCGCTGGCCGAAGACCTCGGCAATCGTGCCCATGCGGCCCTGAAGCTCGGCCTGCGCCTTGGCAAGGTCGGCCAGGCGCGCCTCCGCCTCGCGGGCGCGCTCGGCAGCCTCGACCGCCGCAACGGCGCGGGCCGAGGCCCCGCGCCAGATACCCGCGACAAGCAAGGCCAGCAGCAGGAGCACGATGCAGGCGCCGGCGGCCGCCAGATGGCCCAGCGTCAGCGTGGTCGCGCCCAATTGCGCGACCGGCGAGGAAAACAGCGAGATCGTGTCGTTCATGGATGGAGCCTATCCGATTCGCGGGTGCATCATAAGACCAAAACGTGAACAATGTGCGGTACGCAGCCAGGGCGATTGCGAGGTTCCTTCCCCACAAGGAGGAGAGATTGGGCGAGCGCTCCATGGTCCCCTCCCCCTTTTGGCAGGCTATCGCATAAGGAAGCGCCTGCTCCCCCACTCCGTCTCGGCCTCCGGCCCAAGAAGTGGGGGAGAGGAAGGGCGCCTAGCGTCTTAGCCGGCGTTTCCTCTCCCCCGTTGCGGGGGAGAGGTGGAACGCGAAGCGGGACGGAGTGGGGGAAGGCGCCGACATATGCGATGGCCCTGGCGCGCCGCGCTTTCATATTGACGGCAAGTCCGGGAGCCATTACCTGACGCGCATGACGATCCGACCGCTGATAGTCCTTCCCGATCCGCTGCTGCGTGAGGTTTCCAAGCCCGTGGAGCGGGTCGACGATGCGCTGCGCAAATTCGCGCGCGACATGCTCGACACCATGTATGACGCGCCCGGCATCGGGCTGGCGGCGATACAGGTGGGCGAGCCGCTGCGCATGCTGGTGCTGGACCTTGCGGAAAAGGACGAGGAGCCCCAGCCGCGGGTGATCATCAATCCCGAGATCGTCGCCAGCTCCGATACGCGCAGCGTGCATGAAGAAGGTTGTCTGTCGATCCCCGACTATTACGCCGAGGTGGAGCGCCCGGGCGAGGTGACGGTGAAATATATCGACCTCGACGGCAAGGAGCAGACGGTCGAGGCCGACGGCCTTCTGGCCACCTGCCTGCAGCACGAGATCGACCATCTGAACGGCGTGCTCTTCATCGACCATCTGTCGAAGCTCAAGCGCGACATCGTCGTGCGCAAGTTCAAGAAACTTGCGAAGGACCGGCCGCCTGCCCGCATGGCGGGATGAAGCGGCTCAGCCGGGACACTCTCAGGGGGGTGCGGGCATGCCCCTTCGCCTGATTTTCATGGGAACGCCGGATTTCTCGGTCCCGATGCTTACTGCCCTGGCCGATGCCGGGCATGAGATCGCCGCCGTCTACACACAGCCGCCGCGGCCGGCCGGACGGCGCGGGCTGGAGCTTACGAAATCGCCCGTGCATCGCGCGGCGGAGACGCGCGGCCTTAAGGTGCGCACGCCGAAATCGCTGAAGGGCGCGGAGGAGCAGGAGGCTTTCCGGGCGCTTGAGGCCGATGCGGCCGTCGTGGTCGCCTATGGGCTTTTGCTGCCGAAGGCCATTTTGGAGGGCACCCGGCTCGGCTGCTTCAACGGCCACGCATCGCTGCTGCCGCGCTGGCGGGGGGCCGCTCCCATCCAGCGCGCGATCATGGCGGGCGACCGGGAGACCGGCATGACGATCATGAAGATGGACGAAGGGCTCGACACCGGACCTGTCGCGCTGGAAGAGCGCGTCGCCATCGGCCCGGACATGATTGCGGGCGAATTGCACGACCGGATGATGGGGGTCGGTGCGGGGCTGATGGTCGAGGCCATGGAACGGCTGGAACGGGGGGCGCTGACCCTGACGCCGCAGCCTCAAGAAGGCGCGACCTATGCGAAGAAGATCAGCAAGGAGGAGACGCGGGTCGACTGGACCCGGACCGCGCCGGAAGTGCACAACCATATTCGCGGCCTTTCGCCGTTTCCGGGAGCCTGGTGCGAAATGCCCATCGGCGGGAAGGCCGAGCGGGTGAAGCTGCTGCGGTCGGTCGTCGCGGAAGGCGCAGGCGAACCGGGCCTGGTGCTGGACGATGCGCTGACCATTGCCTGCGGTTCGGGTGCCTGTGGTTCGGGTGCCTGCGGTTCGGGCGCCGTGCGCCTTGTGGAAGTGCAGCGCGCGGGCGGCAAGCCGGTCGATGCTGAGAACTTCCTGCGCGGCGCCAAGCTGGCCGCCGGCGCGAAGGTCGGATAGGATGACAATCGTTCACTCCGCGCCCTGCGCTACCCCCTCTGCCCTGCCGGGCATCTCCCCCTCAAGGGGGGAGATCGGCTCTTCATCGACGTTTTCGCTTCTTCTTCGACGCGTGCGCGCAGGGCGCGGCGGACAATCGCAACCGTAGACCCAACCAGGCCATGCCGCGCTATCGTATCGATGTAGAGTATGACGGGAGCCCCTATGCCGGCTGGCAGCGCCAGGCGGGGCAGCACACGGTGCAGGAGGCCATCGAGAACGCCATCGAGGGCTTTTGCGGCGAGCGCATCACCCTGAACGGGGCCGGCCGAACCGATGCCGGCGTCCATGCCCTGGGCCAGGTCGCGCATTTCGACCTGTCGCGCCTGTGGAAGGGAGCAACGGTCCGCGATGCGCTCAACGCGCATCTGACGATGGCCGACGAGGCGGTGGCGGTGCTGGAAGCGGCGGTGGTGGACAACAGTTTCGATTCCCGCTTTTCGGCCAAGGGAAGGCAGTACCTTTATCGCATCATGAACCGACGCGTTCCCGCGCCGCTGGAACGCGATCGCACGTGGCACGTCAAATACCATCTCGACGAACATGCCATGCACGAGGCGGCGCAGCGGCTGGTGGGCCATCACGACTTCACCACCTTCCGCGCCGCACAATGCCAGTCGAAAAGCCCGGTCAAGACGCTCGACGGGCTATCGGTGACGCGGGAGGGCGACGAGGTTCACGTGCGGGCATGGGCCCGCTCGTTCCTGCACAACCAGGTGCGCTCCCTCGTCGGCACGCTCAAGCGGGTGGGCGAAGGCGCGTGGAGCGCCGACGACGTGACGGCAGCGCTGGAGGCCCGCGACCGCGCCGCCTGCGGACCCGTCGCACCGGCACACGGGCTCTACCTGGTCAAGGTCGACTACTGAGGCCTCAGGCGCCGGGCGGGCGCATCCGCGCCCTTGGCTTGCGCGCCAAACGGCGCGGCCTGCGGTCGCGGGCTCCATGGGTCATCAAGAATGACCCATGGTATGAGCCGCCGCGCGGGCCTTCGACGCCAGTCCTTCCGGAACCTTCCACTCCCCGGTCACGGCCGGCTGGACGGGACGCTCGAAATAGGTCGACAGGACGACGTAGCTGCGCGTGGCCACCACGCCGGGCGTCGCATAGAGCTCGGCCAGGAGGCCTTCGAGCGCATGGGTGTCTTTCGCGCGCACCTTGAGCAGCATGCAGGTATCGCCGGCCACCGAATGGATTTCCTCGACCTCCGGATGCCTGGCGATAGCCATGAGCTCCGGCGTCTTGCCCCAGCCGCTCGTGTCGACATGGACGAAGGCCAAAAGCGGCTTGCCCACCGCGTCGGGGTCGATGCGCACGCAGGTGCCCGTAATGGCGCCGCTCTGCCTCAACCGCTTGACCCGCTCATGGGCCGCGGGCGCGGACAGGCCGACCGCGCGCCCGAGCTCCGCGTAGCTGACCGTCGCGTCTTCAACCAGAACACCTAATATTTTTCGGTCCATCGCATCCAGAGATGGGTGTGCTGCCGCCCTTCGCTGAAAGCTGTCTGTTTTTTCTACCATTCTGCATTTTCCAGTTGTTGCCTAACTTCGTTCAGCCATTATGCCATTATGTCGATCCATCTTAAAGCCAGTTCGATTTCCGAACCGGGACCGGCGGCCGCGCCCATCCCGGCGACCGTGTATGTGCTCACCGGGGCGATCGCCGTCATCGGTTGCAACTCGCTGGTCCTGTCGCCGATCGCGCCGGACGTCGCCGCAGCGTTCGGCGTTCCGGTGCCCGCGGTGATGGCCGGCACCGGCGCCTTCGGGCTCGGGACCGCCGGCAGCGCGCTCCTTCTGGCGCGCCATATCGACCGTGTCGGCGCATGGCGCATCCTGCGGCTGGCTTTCGCACTTCTGGCGGCGGCGCTGGCGCTGAGCGCGGCCGCGCCCGCCGTTCCGGTGCTCGTGGCGGCGCAGCTTGCGGCAGGCATAGCCGTCGGCTTGTCCTTGCCTGCGATCTATGCCAATGCGGCAGCCATTGCCCCGCCCGGCCGCGAAAGCCGCACCGTCGGCATCGTGCTGACGGGTTGGACCATAAGCATGGTGGCCGGGGTTTCGCTCTCCGCCGTGCTGGCCGACATGCTGAACTGGCGCGCCGTCTTTGCGGTCGTCGCCTGCCTCGCGCTGCTGGGACTGGCCGCGCTCATCATGGGCGGGCAGGAGGACCGGAAGGCTTGCGCACCGGCGACATCGCCGCTTGCCGCCCTTGCCACGCCGGGCCTGCTGCCGCTTCTTGCCGCCAACGGCGCGTTCATGACCGCCTTCTACGGCACCTATTCCTATCTGGGCGATCATCTGCACCAGTCGCTCGGCCTGCCGCTCAGCGCCGGCGGCCTCACCACGCTTGCCTACGGCCTGGGCTTCGGCGCGGCGGCCTTCCTCGACCGGGCGGGCGGCCGGGTGCCGGCGCGGATGGCCCTTCCGATGGCCTTCTCGCTGGTCCTGGCGGTCTATGTGCTGCTCAGCCTGACCGCGCATGTCTATGCGGCGCTGCTGGCGGTGGCATTCGTCTGGGGCGTTGCCAACCATCTCGGACTCAACCTGCTCATCGTCCGGCTGACGGCGATCGATCCGGCAAGGCGCGGCGGGATTCTCGGCCTCAACAGCGCCGTCACCTATCTTGCGGCATTCGCCGGGTCCGTGGCGTTCGGGCCGCTCTACCTGACGGGATCGTTTCCCGACCTGGCCCTTGCGGCGGCCGTGCTGATGGCTGTCTCCGTCGCGGCGACATGGCCGCGCGGCGCAGATCAGAACGTGAGGCCGAGCAGCGACTGAAGCGTGAGAAGGGCGGCGACCGACGCGGCGAACATGGAGAAGAAGACGGCGCTGCCCATCGCGGGGCCCTTGTCGATCACCGCCGTGGTGAGCCGCCAGGACAAGAACAGCGTCACGACGAACAGGACAAGCGCCAGGAGATCGGCCGCACCGTCGCCGGCGGGGAAGAACAGCCGCATGATGGCGGCGGGCGCGAGCAGCCAGGCAAAGAGCGCCGAAGCCCAGTTGCTGGCGACGACATAATGCACGAAGCGGTCGGCAATGCCGGCCGGCCGCGCGACAGCGGCCAGAAGGCCCAGCGGGATCAGCCAGGCGCCGATATCGGCCAGGAACAGGCGGACCAGCAGGCCGAACCGGACATCGGCTCCGACGTCGCCCGCGACATCGTTGGCAATGCCGACCCAGCCGACCATCAAGGGCGGGAACGCCACCAGGATGGCGAAAAAGGAGTTCCAGAAGCCGTCGGCCGACAGGTCGAGCCACCGCACCCCGTCGGGCCGGCCCATCATCAACCGCCAGACGCCGGCCATATATTGCTGTATTTCGACGCCGGTGGGCATGGGCTAGCCAAACCAGTCTTCGAGGAAGCGCAGGTAGATCCGCGTCAGGGTTTCGAGGTCCGAAAGCGCGACGCGCTCGTCCACCATGTGCATGGTCTGGCCGACGAGGCCGAATTCCACGACGGGGCAGTAATCCTTGATGAAGCGCGCATCCGAGGTGCCGCCGGAGGTGGACCGTTGGGGCCGCCTGCCCGTCACGGCCGCCACGGAGGCGGCGAGGGTTTCGACCAGCCTGTCGTCGCGGGTGAGGAAGACCGGGCTGGGCCGGTCCCGCCACTCGATATCGAAGGCGACGGGGGTATCGCGGCCCGGCCGAAGCCGCAGCGAAGCAGCCGCGCGGTCGAGCCGGTTGTGGATTTCGGCCTGCAGGCTCTCGGGCGTCCAGCGATCGTTGAAGCGGACGTTGAAAGACGCCACGGCGCGGCCGGGGATCACGTTGACGGAGGGATTGCCGATATCGATGGAGGTCACTTCCAGATTGGTCGGCTGGAAGTCGGCCGTGCCTTCGTCGAAGGCCGGCTCCAGCAGCGCCTCGACGAGCATCAAGAGGCCGCGCACCGGGTTGTCGGCCAGGTGCGGATAGGCGACGTGACCCTGCCGACCATGGACAATGAGCGTGCCGGAAAGCGAGCCGCGTCGGCCGATCTTGATCATGTCTCCCAGCGCATCGGGATTGGTGGGCTCGCCGACCAGCGCCGCATCCCACGCCTCGCCGCGCTCCCTCGCCCATTCGAGCAGCTTGACCGTGCCGTTGACGGCGGGGCCTTCCTCGTCGCCGGTGACGAGGAAGGAGACCGAGCCTGCGGGCGCACCGTGACGTTCATGATAGCGGGCGAGCGCGGCGACGAAACAGGCGATGCCGCCCTTCATGTCGACCGCGCCCCGGCCGAACATGTGGCCATTGGCGATTTCGGCGGCGTAGGGCGGATGGGTCCAGGCGGCCTCGTCGCCCGGCGGCACCACGTCGGTGTGGCCGGCGAACATCAGGTGCGGTCCTTCCGCGCCCACCCTGGCATAAAGGTTCTCGATATCGGGCGTGCCGTCTTCCTTGAAGACCGGGCGCTCGATCTTGGCGCCAAGGCGCTCCAGCATCGCCGAAAGCACGCCCAGCGCGCCGGCATCAGCCGGCGTGACGGAGGGGCAGCGGATAAGGGCGGCGAGGTTTGCGGCGGGGTCGGTCGGCAATGTCATGGTGAGAGGGATATTCCAAAGGGGAGCGCCTGTCACCCGTCCGGCGGCGCGTTGGTATGCTCGCCATATTCGTTTGGCCCATCGTCGCCGGGATAAAGGCACAGGATGATGAAGGCCAGAATCGAGACCATGGGGATGAAAAGCGTCACGGCGAAGATGCCCGGCTTGCCGAAATCGTGAAGCCGCTTCACCCCGAGCGCCACATAGGACCAGACGGAGAGGAAGAACACGGCCCAGAAAAGCGTCGCCCATACCGCGCTGGCGCCGCTCTCTTCAGGGGCCAGCGTGAAGCGGTAAAGGGCGAAGGCCTGGAAGATCGCCAGAAGCAGGCCGGCCAGAAAGTAGGCCATGCGGCTGACGCGGCCGGAAAAGCCGAAAAAGAGCCAGGAAATCTGCCTGCGTGTCATAGCCTCCCCACTTTTCGGGATATGGCGCTGGCGTCAGTCGCGCAGCAACTCGTTGATCGACGTCTTCGACCGGGTCTTCTCGTCCACGCGCTTGACGATGACGGCGCAGTAGAGGCCGGGGCCCGGCTCGCCATTGCCCATGGGCTTGCCCGGCATCGTGCCGGCGACGACGACCGAATAGGGCGGGACCTCGCCGTAGGAGACTTCGCCCGTGGCGCGGTCGACGATCTTGGTCGACTTGCCGATATAGACGCCCATGCCCAGCACCGAGCCCTCGCGCACGATGCAGCCTTCCACGACCTCGGAGCGGGCGCCGATGAAGCAATGGTCCTCGATGATGGTCGGTCCGGCCTGCATGGGCTCCAGCACGCCGCCGATGCCGACGCCGCCGGAAAGATGCACGTTCTCGCCGATCTGCGCGCAGGAGCCGACGGTGGCCCAGGTGTCGACCATCGTGCCCTTGCCGACATGGGCGCCGAGATTGACGAAAGAGGGCATGAGCACCACGCCCGGCGCGATATAGGCGGAACGGCGGACGACGCAATTGGGCACCGCGCGGAAGCCGGCTTTTTCGAACTCGTTGGCGCTCCAGCCGTCGAACTTGGAGGGAACCTTGTCCCACCAGACCGAATCGTCGGGGCCGCCCTTGATGATCTGCATCGGGTTCAGCCGGAAGGAAAGAAGCACCGCCTTCTTGAGCCACTGGTTGACGGACCACGCGCCGTCGGCCCCGCGTTCGGCGACGCGGGCCTGGCCGCTGTCGAGCAGGTGCAGCGCGGCCTCGACCGCTTCGCGGACCTCGCCGCGGGTATCAACCGTGATGCCATCACGGTTGTCGAAGGCTTCTTCGATGGTCTTTTCCAGGGCGGCGATGTTCGTTTTCGTCATATTTCGTCCCGCTACACGCGCAATTAAGGGGAAGCCCGCTAGTTTCTTCAGGGAAGCCTTGAGCCGGCGCGGAACCTATGCGAAGCGCCCGAGGGGGTCAATCGATGGTTACGCGCCGGGCCGATCAGCACCCGGCGCGCCAAGACGGGAAATCATGCGCGATGGACGCAAACGACAAAAATGGCTGGACGCCGCTGCCGCATTCGGACGAGGACCTGAAACGGGCGCGCAGCGTGCCGGATACGCCGCAGACCCGCTCCGACACCTACCGGCTGGCCTGGGACGACGAGGATTTCATGACCCGGCGCGAGCTCAGGCCGGTGCGCCTGCAGCTCGAACTGCTGAAGCCGGAACTGGCGCTGGCCGAGCGCGGCATCCGCTCCACCGTGATCCTGTTCGGCGGGGCGCGCATCCCGGAGCCGGGCGGCGAGGCATGGGCGGCCAAGAACGATGTGCAGAAGGACAATCTGCTGAAAAACAGCCGCTATTACGAGGAAGCGCGCAAGTTTGCGCGGCTGTGCTCGGAGCAGTCGGCCAAGAGCTATTACCGCGAATATGTCGTCGTGACCGGCGGCGGCCCCGGCGTGATGGAGGCCGGCAACCGGGGAGCGGCCGATTGCGGCGCGCCGACGATCGGCCTCAATATCGTCCTGCCCCACGAACAGGCGCCCAATCTCTACGTGACGCCGGAGCTTTGCTTCAATTTCCACTATTTCGCGATCCGCAAGATGCATTTCATGATGCGGGCGAAGGCGGTGGCGGTGTTTCCCGGCGGCTTCGGAACGATGGACGAGCTTTTCGAATCGCTCACGCTGATCCAGACCGGGCGCATGGAGCGGATGCCGGTGATCCTGTTCGGCAAGGCGTTCTGGAAGCACGCCATCAACCTGCCCTACCTAGCTGAGCAGGGCACCATTTCGCCCGGCGACGACGAGCTGATCACCTTCGTCGACACGGCAGAGGAAGCCTGGGCGAAGGTGGCGGAGTTTTACGAGTTGTAGGGGTTATGGGCGGTTGTGATTTACCGCTGCGCTCCCTCGCCCCCCTCTGTCCTGCCGGACATCTCCCCCTCAAGGGGGGAGATTGGCTATGACGGCCGGTTTCGCCAATCTTTTAAAGATCAAGCGAAACATCGATGCAGAGATGATCTCGCCCCTCGAGGGGGAGATGTCCGGCAGGACAGAGGGGGGGCGAGGGAGCGCAGCGGTGGATCGCGATTGTAGAACCAGCGCGCCAATGCCGCAGGCGGGGTGCTGGCGTCCGGGCGGCGGGCGCGCTATTCGTTGCGCATGAGCAAGGCGCGCAGACAACCAGGCTGGTTTGCCACGCTTCGGCGGGACCGGGCGCTTTTTGCCGCGCTGGCGGTGCTGCTGCTGTTTGCCGGCACGCTGCAGCCGCTGGCGGCGGCCAAGGCGGCCCGGTTTGCCGGTCTCGACATATTGTGCAATCCGCTGAACATGGCGGACAAGCCGGAGCATGGCCGGGGCGGGCCGGAATGCCCGCTCTGCCCCGCCGGCCACCTGTGCGCGACGGGCATGGGCATGGATGCCCGCGCGGACGCTCCGATGTCCGTTGCCGACCGGCCCGGCGCGCGGCTTCCCGCCCCCGCACGCGGCCATGCGGCCGAGGGCGCCAGCGCCGGGGCGCCGCCCTCCATACGCGGGCCTCCCTTTTCGACGTGAAACGTCCGGCATGGCCGGCGCGACCCACAAAGCACATCGAAAGGATTATCGAAATGTACCGCAATGTCATTGCCGCCGCGGCGGCGGCTTCGTTTTTCACCTATCTCGTACCCACGGCTTCGGCGCATGTATCGCTCCAGCAGGACCAGGCCGCGCCGGGCCCGTTCAAGGCCGTGCTGGGCGTTCCGCATGGCTGCGACGGCCAGCCCACGACGGCGGTGAGGGTTCAGCTTCCCGAAGGCTTCGTCGGCGCCAAGCCGATGCCGAAGGCCGGGTGGACGATCGACATCGAACAGGGCGACTACGCCAGGACCTATACGCTGCACGGCAGGGAGGTCGGTTCCGGGCCTGTCGCCGTCACCTGGAAGGGCGGCTCGCTGGACGACGGCCACTATGACGAGTTCGCCCTGCGCGGCACGCTTGCCGGTGTCGAGGAAGGCCAGCGGCTCTTTTTCAAGACCGTTCAGACCTGCGCCGAAGGCAAGGCCGAATGGGTGGAGGAGCCTGCGCAAGGCCAGGATTCCCATTCGCTCGAAAGGCCGGCTCCCGCGCTGACCATCCTGGCGGCGGAGACGGCCGGCCATCAGCATGAGGCGACCGTTTCCGCCGGCGCGCTGGAAATCGCGGCCCCATGGGCGCGCGCCATGCTGCCGGGCCAGCCCACGGGCGGCGCCTATCTGGACATCGTGAACACGGGCGAAAGCGCCGACAGGCTGGTTTCCGTGCGCTCGCCGCGGGCCGGCAAGGTGGAAATCCACACGATGAAGGTCGTCAACGAGGTGATGACCATGCGGCCCGTCGAAGGGGGGCTGGAAATTCCCGCCGGCGAGCGCGTCGAGCTGAAGCCGGGCGGCCTGCATCTCATGTTCATGGACGTGGAAGAGCGGTTCGAGGAGGGCCAGACGGTGCCGGTGATCCTGGAATTCGAGAAGGCCGGCGCGGTGGAGATGGACCTTCCGGTGAAGCCGGCCAGCGCCGGCCGGGGCGAAGCCCACCAGCACTGACGGCGCTCGTTTCGGCATTTCACCGAAACCGTGAAACGACTTCCGGGGCCGGTTTTGTCGCCGGCCCTGGAACGCCCGGCGCAAGATCGGCGTTACAGCGCCGTGCGTCCATCCGGACGTATCAAGGCCGTCGAGGCAAGGAGGCTCCGCCATGCCCAAAACCGTTCCCGACAAGGACGTCATGAACAAGCAGCAGGCCAAGGATCTCGGCCACGCCACCAAGTCGCAGCCCGAACAGGCCAAGGATGCCGAGAAGGAGACGGCAACCGAGCGGATCGAACGTGACACGCGTGCAAACCGCGCGATCGGCTCGGCGATGTATGGCGACAAGAAGACGGCGGCGACGGAACGCAAGCTCGAACGCGCCGCCGAGCGCAACGACCGAGCGCGGCGCGGCAGGTGAGGCCTACCGCTTGTCCTGAAGGATGGTGCGCAGGAAGACGGTGAGATCGTCGGTCACGAAATCGACGTCGTCCTCCTCATAGGGATCCTGCTCCCATATCTCGGTGAAGGTCGGCTCGAAATTCTTCGGCACGATCAGCACCGTGGTCATGCCCAGCGCCTTGGGCACGCGGAGATTGCGGGCCAGATCCTCGAACATCACGGCGTTCGAGCCGACCACGGCATGCAGGTCGACAAATCGGTCATAGGTCGCCTTTGAAGGCTTGGGCTCCAGCCCGGCGGCGACGATGTCGAAAATATCCTCGAAATGGTCGAGCACGCCGAGCTGCCGGGCCGCGCGTTCGGCATGGTTGCGGTCGCCATTGGTGAAGATAAACTTGCGGCCGGGCAGAGCGCTTATCGCCTCGCCCAGCTCGGGGTTCGGATCAAGCCAGGAATAGTCGATGTCGTGGACCTTTTCCAGGAAATCGTCCGGGTCGACGCGGTAGGCCTCCATCAGCCCCTTCAACGTCGTGCCGTGGTCGCGGTAAAGCTGCTTCTGAAGCGCCCGCGCTTCATCGCGGGGCATCGACAGGAGTTCGGAGACATAGGCCGTCATCTTCACGTCGATCTGCGAGAACAGATCGCTGTGATGGGGATAAAGCGTGTTGTCGAGATCGAAGACCCAGTCGGTGACGTGGGCGAATCTGGATGGATCGGGGCGGTTGGTCATGGCTCCTTATGGCAGATTTGCACCTGCTGCCTCAAACTTTAAGTAAGTCGGAAAGGAAGCGGCAAAGGAGCTTTGTCATGTTGCGCCCGCATCGGGAGTGCAGCATGAGGAAAGTGTTCTTTCACGCCTCGGTTTCGACGGCCGTATCGATCCTGGCGTCTGTCGCCATCGGCTGGATGGCATTGACAGTGCTCGGCCGCGAAATGGATTCGGCGGCTCTTGCGATGTGCATCCTGTGCCCCACCGCGATTGCCTTTCCGGCGAGCGCCTACACCTACAATCAAAGGCGCAGGGTGGCCGATGCCCATGAGAGGCTGCGGGCCGCCCACCGCGAACTGACCGACGTGCACCGCGAACTCGCCGAAAGAGCGCGCCTCGACAGCCTTACGGGCCTCCTCAACCGGGGCGCCTTCATCGAGGCGGTCGAGGGGTCGGAAGGCGCCGGAAAGGCGGGCTCGCTGCTGATCGCCGACGCCGACAATTTCAAGCAGATCAACGACCGCTTCGGGCATCTGACGGGCGACGAGGCGCTGCGCCGGATCGCCTCGGCGATCGGCGGCTGCACCCGGCGGACGGATCATCGGGGGCGGCTGGGGGGCGAGGAGTTCGGCATATTCCTCGTCGAGGCCGACCTCAAGGAGGCGTCCAAGGTGGCCGAGCGAATCAGGAAAGCCGTCGAAGAGGCCGGCTTTGCCGCGCCCGACGGCAGCCTGGTGCGGCTTACCGTCAGCATCGGCGTCGCGACCGCCGAGGCGGGCGCCACGTTCACCGAGCTGATGAGCGTGGCCGACAAAAGGCTCTACGAGGCCAAGGCCAAGGGCCGCAACATGGTCATTCTCCCGCCCCAGGCGACGGCGGCGTGATTCCCGCGGGACCTGCCATATTATTGTCGCGCTTCTTGCCGCCAATGAACCCCTGATCCAACTGACGGGAGAGCGCCGTGCGGGGCACAACGCATTCGGCCGTGGGCATCATGCTCGCGGCGTTTTTCTGGCCCCTCGGCGCACAGGCCCAGCCGGCGCCCAGCTTCGAGGCGGAGTGCGGCGCGCTGCGGGAAAAGCTGGCGCAGCTCCAGCCCAAGGACGACGAGTTGATCGTGATCGACGTCGTCGGTTCGCTGACCATGGTCGAGCATGACGGAACGCTGGGCTATATGGCGGCGTGCGAGGCGCCGGATCCGCAGGTTCTCTGCATCACATACCGGATCAACGACTACAAGGTCGGCGACCGGGTGATACTGAGCGGCGGGCTGAACGTGATCGACGAGGACCATATCCGGCTCGACCCCTGCCTGCATTATCCGCCGGAGCCGCAATAGGCCGCCCCCGGTGCTGGTGTTGCGCCGGACCTGCAACGGGGGTAATCCGGGCACGCCTTCCGCCCGTTCTCCCGGACTTCTGCATGGAACTTTGGATCCCCATCACGATTGTCGCCGCCTTCCTGCAGAACCTGCGGTCGGCCGCGCAGAAGCATCTGAAGGGCGTGATGGGCACGACCGGGGCAACCTTCGTGCGGTTCGGCTTCGGCCTGCCGTTCGCGGCGCTGTTCCTCGCGCTGCTTCATCTGGCGGCCGGCTACCCGCTTGCCCGGCCCAATGGCGGCTTCCTTGCCTGGGTCGTCGTCGGCGGGCTGACGCAGATCGGCGCGACGTTTCTTCTGATCCATCTGTTCTCGTTCCGCAACTTTGCCGTGGGAACGGCTTATTCGCGCACCGAGCCGGCGCAGGCGGCCGTTTTCGGGCTGATCTTCCTCGGCGAACTTGCCGGCGCCGGCGCGCTCGTCGCCATCGCCATCACGGTGCTCGGCGTGATGGCGATCTCGGTGGCCCATGTGCCGATGAGCTGGCGCAACCTGCTCGCCTCGCTGGTCAGCCGCAACGCGCTGATCGGGCTTGCTTCAGGCACCTTGTTCGGCGTAGCGGCGGTGGCCTACCGCGCCGCCTCCCTGTCGCTCGGCGGCCCGAATTTCATGATGCAGGCGGCGACCACGCTGCTGTTCACCATCTTCTTTCAGACGGTGGTCATGCTCGGCTGGATCGTGTGGAAGGAACGGGCGGAGCTGGCGCATATCGCCAAGGCCTGGAAAGCCTCGCTCTTCGTCGGCCTCGTCGGCGCCTCGGCCTCGTTCGGGTGGTTCGCGGCGATGACGCTGCAGCAGGCGGCGGTGGTGAAGGCGCTGGCGCAGATCGAGATGATCTTCACCTTCGCCTCCACGGTCTATTTCTTCCGGGAGAAGATCAACGCGACGGAGGTGGCAGGCTGCGCCTTGATCGTGGCGGGGATCATCGTGCTGGTGCTGGTCTGACGCGACAGTCTGTCAGGGAACGATCAGCGTGCCGGCGCCGTGCTCGGTGAAGAGTTCCAGCAGCACCGAATGGGCGGTCTTTCCGTTGAGGATGACGACGCCCTCGACGCCGCGCTCGATGGCTTCGATGCAGGTTTCCACCTTGGGGATCATGCCGCCGGAGATGGTGCCGTCCCTGATGAGGGCGCGGGCTTCGGCGACGGTGAGCTCGTCGATGAGCTTCATGTCCTTGTCGAGGACGCCCGGAACGTCGGTCAGGAACAGAAGGCGCGAGGCCCTGACGGCGCCGGCGATGGCGCCGGCGAAGGTGTCGGCATTGATGTTGTAGGTGTGGCCGTCGCGGCCGGGCGCCACGGGGGCGATTACCGGGATCATCTCGGAACGCGCCAGGAGGTCGAGCAGCGTGCGGTCCACCTCCACCGGCTCGCCGACGAAGCCCAGATCGAGCACGCGCTCGATGTTGGAATCGGGGTCGGTAACGGTCTTGTGGGCCTTTTCGGCGAAGACCATGTTGCCGTCCTTGCCGCACAGGCCGATGGCCCATTCGCCCTCGGCGTTGATCAGGGCGACAATCTCCTTGTTGATGGAGCCGGCCAGCACCATCTCGACGATCTCGACGGTCTTGGCATCGGTGACGCGCAAGCCGCCTTCGAACTTGGATTCGATGCCCATCTTCTTGAGCATGGCGGCAATCTGCGGGCCGCCGCCATGGACGACGATGGGATTGACGCCGGACTGCTTCAAGAGGGCGATGTCGCGGGCGAATGCCTGGCCGAGCATCGGGTCGCCCATGGCATGGCCGCCATACTTCACGACGACCGTCTTGTTCTCGTAGCGCTGCATATAGGGCAGCGCCGCAGAAAGAAGGCGCGCCTGCGCTTCGGCCGTTCCCGCAATATCCGTCATCAGGCAGCTCCCAAGCATTGATGAGGACGATGTCGGTCGAACCGTCCCCCAGCCCATCTCCTCGTCTGAGCATGATCTTTTTCGAGAACCGGCGCCCCGCTGCCGGGATCATGCTCCAGACCGCCCGTCTCTTATCGCATTCGCGCGCCGGCGCAAACGGATTGTCGCGGCCAGGGCACGGGGCGGGCGGGCATTGCCAATATGGCGGCGAACTGTATCTTGGCAGCCATGGGGTCGGACGACATCACCAAGCTCATATTCCGGACCGCCTTGCGGGATCGCACATCCTTCGACCAGCTCTACAGCCGGACGAGCGCGAAACTATTCGGGGTGTGCCTGCGTATTTTGCGGGACAGGGCGGAGGCCGAGGAAGCGCTGCAGGAAGTCTATGTCAAGATCTGGACGAAGGCGGACCGGTTCTCGGCTTCGGACCTCAGTCCGATGACCTGGCTCGTGGCCGTGGCGCGCAATCACGCGATCGATCGCGTCCGCGCCCGCCGGCGGCGCGGCAGCGGACTTGACGAAGCGATGGATGTGCCGGACGACGGGCCAACTCCCGAGGCGCAGGCGATCGCCAGCGGCGAGCGCCGGCTTATCGATGGCTGCCTCGGCGAATTGGAGGACGACCGGGCAGCGGCCGTGCGCGGCGCCTATCTCAACGGCGACAGCTACTCCGAACTGGCGGAGCGCTTCGGCGTACCGCTGAATACGATGCGAACCTGGCTCAGGCGCAGCCTGGCCAAATTGAAGGAATGCCTGGAACGATGACGCCGGTCGACGACCATAGGCCATACAGGGAGGAGGACGACCTCGTCGCCGCCGAGTATGTGCTTGGCGTGCTTCCGGCCGACGAACGGGCGGCGGTGGCCGGGCGGATCGAGGCAGAACCCGCATTTGCCCAGCTGGTCGAGGCTTGGGAAGCCAAGCTTTCGCCGATGGCGGACGGATTCGAGGAAGTCGCCCCGCCGGGCGCGGTGCGCGAGGCCCTGCAGCAACGGCTGTTCGGGCAGGCAGCGCGCCAGCAACCCGGCGCGCTGGCGCGGATGTGGCAAAGCGTTTCGGTGTGGCGGGCGGCGACGGCGGCAGCCGCGGCGGCGCTCCTTGTCCTTGCCGCCGTCACGTTGATGGAGGCCCCTGCCCCCGACGCGGACGAGCGGTTCGTCGCGTCGCTGTCCGGCGAAGGAAGCGAGGTCCATTATTTCGTCGTTTACGACGCGCGGACGCAAGACATCGGCCTTTCCCATGTCACCGGCGCCCGTCCGGAAGGGCGGGATTTCGAGCTGTGGGTGATCGACGACGGCCAGCCTCACTCGCTGGGCGTCATCCCGGAAGGAAGCAGCGTGCATGTGGCCGTCGGCGAAGCGCTCCAGGCCGCCATCGACGACGATGCCGTTTTCGCGATCACGACCGAGCCCCCGGGCGGCTCGCCCAGCGGCGCGCCTACCGGACCCGTCGTGGCGCAAGGCGCCCTCAATCCGATCTGAGCGCCGCCAAAGCGTTTTCTTCACGCGCATTTTTTTCGGTTCTCCTGAAACTCTTCCGTCGTCGCCTCCGTGTCTCCCTGTGTCTCCAAGAACGGAGCACAGGAACAATCAGGGAGTTACCGACATGAAGAAGCTCGTTTCATCCATTCTCGCCGGCACTGCAGTCCTCGCCCTTACCGGGGCAAGCATGGCCGACAATCCCATGGTCGGCGGCGCGGCCATGTATGCGGACAAGAATATCATCGAGAATGCGGTGAATTCGGCCGATCACACCACGCTGGTGGCCGCGGTCAAGGCTGCAGGCCTCGTCGAAACGCTGTCCGGCGACGGCCCGTTCACCGTCTTCGCCCCGACCAATGCCGCCTTCGAGAAGCTTCCCGACGGGACTGTCGAGACGGTGCTGAAGCCGGAGAACAAGGAACTGCTGACAACCATTCTGACCTGCCACGTGGTGGGAGCGGAGGCAATGTCCGGCGCGATCGGCAAGATGATCGCCGATGATGGCGGCACGCACCCGGTGGAGACGCTTGGCGGCTGCACGCTGCAGGCCAAAATGGATGGCGACAAGATAACCCTGACCGATGAGAACGGGAACGTGGCGACCGTCACCATTGCCGATGTCGACCAGTCGAATGGCGTCATCCACGTCATCGACACCGTGCTTCTGCCCAAGCAGTAAGCCTAACGCGGTGGCCGGGCGATCATCTTCTCCGCCCGGCCATCACGGCCCATTGATTTGCCGTAGAGCGACCCCGTAGCTAGATTCAGGGCCAGTGAAGGAGTGCAAGACATGAAACGCAGACATTTCCTCTATGCCGGAGCGGGCGCGGGCGTCGCCATTGCGGGTGGGGCGTTCGCGTTTCGCGGCAGGCCCGGCTACAGCGCCATGGCGAGAAGCTTCGAGATCACCAAGACCGAAGCCGAGTGGCGGAAAATCCTGAGCGAACAGCAGTTCGCCGTGATGCGCCAGGAGGTGACGGAGCGGCCCTATACGAGCCCGCTGCTCAAGGAGAAGCGGGCCGGCACCTATGATTGCGCCGCCTGCGCGCTGCCGCTCTACGCATCGGAGGCCAAGTACGATTCGGGCACCGGCTGGCCGAGCTTCTACGAGGCGCTGCCCGATGCCATCGGCACCAAGGACGACAACACGCTGTTCATGACGCGGACCGAATGCCACTGCCGGCGCTGCGGCGGGCATCTCGGCCATATCTTCGACGATGGCCCGCCGCCGACGGGGAAGCGTCACTGCATCAACGGCGTGGCGCTGACATTTTCGCCGAAGACGGCGTAGCGGGAGGCGCCTACCCCTCGATCGCGCGCAGAATGGTGGCTCGCAGGTTCTCGACGCCTTCGCCTTTTTCCGACGAGGTGGCGATGAGTTCGGGGAAGGCGGCAGCCCGCTTTTTCAGTTGGGCCAGGGTCTGGTCGACCAGCTTGACGACGGCCGGAGGCTTGATCTTGTCGGCCTTCGTCAGCACCACCTGATAGGACACGGCGGCCTGGTCGAGCAGGTCCATGACCTCCTCGTCGATCTTCTTGATTCCGTGGCGGGCGTCGATGAGCAGGTAGACTCGCTTGAGCGTCACGCGGCCGCGCAGATATTCGAAGACGAGCTTGGTCCAGGCGTCCACCTGTTCCTTGGGGGCCTTGGCGAAGCCGTAGCCGGGCATGTCGACCAGCGCCATGGGCGGCAGGTCGCCGGGCTCGCCGCTGTAGCCGTCGGGGACGAAATAGTTCAGTTCCTGCGTGCGGCCTGGGGTGTTGGACGTGCGCGCCAGCCCCCGCTGGCGCACGAGCGCATTGATGAGCGAGGATTTGCCGACATTCGACCGGCCCGCGAACGCGATCTCGGGCGGACCTTCCGGCGGCAGGAACTTCATCGAGGGCACGCCGCGAATGAAGATCCAGGGCTGGGAAAAAAGGCGGCTTTCGGTCGTGTCGCCCATGCCCCTATCGCTTGGGCCCCTGTCGCTCGATCTGCTCACGCCGTCTCTCCTGCCGGTGATATCGTCAACGCACGCGAACTCGCCTGCCGCCCGCATGAAGCGGGAAAACGATGCGTCCAGCCTAGGCCATCAATGCTTGGCTCTCCTTTGTCAACCGGCAATGCGCGTCAGGCCGCGGCCTCAAGGCGCGCGATGTCGTTGCCGCGGATGGCGTCGAGATTGCGGGTGATCTTGTCGGCCGGCCAGTCCCACCAGGCGATGGCAAGCAGCCGCCGCACCGTGTCGCCGTCGAAACGGTGCTTCACGATCTCGGCCGGATTGCCCGCGACCACCGCATAGGGCGGCACGTCGCGGGTGACGACGGAGCGGCCGGCGACGATGGCGCCGTCGCCGATGGTGACGCCGGGCATGACGATGGCTTCCATGCCTATCCAGACATCGTTGCCGACGACCGTGTCGCCGCGCATTTCGCGGCGCCAGGTTTCCGGGTCGAAGCCTTCCTCCCAGCCCTGGCCGAAAATGTTGAACGGGTAGGTCGAGAACCCCGAAAGCACATGGTTGGCCCCGTTCATGATGAAGCGCGCGCCCTCGGCGATGGCACAGAAGCGGCCGATGATGAGGCGGTCGCCGATGAACTCGTAGTGATGCAGGACGCACTTCTGGACGAAAAGGTCGGGGCCTTCGGGATCGTCGTAATAGGTGTATTCGCCGATTTCGATGTTCGGCGCGTCCACGAGCGGCTTCAGAAAGCCAACGCGCGGATGGAGATATATGGGATGCTTGATCTCGGGCTTTGGCCCGTTTTCGGTTTTCGGTCCGTACATGGAAACCTCCACGATCAGCAATCGAGGTGACTATCTCGGCAGCGCCCGACCCGCTCGAAGGGCGCTTCCTGAAAAGCCTCTACTTGATCATCGAATGTCTCCCCAACGGTGCCGGCCGACGCCTGTCTTGCGAGCGCGGGGAGCTATCCTACAGCATCGGCCCGAAAATCGGAATCGATTTTCGGGAAGCACGATGCGTAGATTCAATGGTTTACAGCGTCCTTTGTGCGTCTTGAAAGACGCACGGCGCTCTAGCGCAGCCCGATGCAGCCAGCAATCAGACGCGCCGCACGGGGCGGCGGCCTGCAGGCGTTCCAGGCGGAGCGACCGAACACGCTTCCGCCGCCGCGATTGCCGTTGCCCCGGATGGGTCAGCCTGGCGAATCGATCACCCAGGTGACGCCGAAGCGGTCCGTCGCGAGGCCAAAGCCTTGCGACCATGGCTGCGGGCCGAAGGGCATGATCACGGTTCCGCCATCGGAAAATGCCTCGAACATGCGACGGGCCTCATCGACGGAATCGGCCGAAACGGTCACGCTGTAGCCCTTGCGGCCGGAAAAATCCTGCATGTCCTGACCCATCAGCCCCTGATCGCCGATGTCGATCCAGGCATGGAGAATGCGATCCAGACGATCCTCGGGGACGCCTTCCGCCATTCCGGGCATCTCGCGATGGCTTATCATCGCGCGTATCTTGCCACCCAGAATGTCGGCATAAGCGGTAAACGCCTCGCGGCAATCGCCGTCGAAATCGATGTTGGCAACGACTTTCATGAGACCCTCCTCACTCGATCCGTGCAGCGGACATAGCACGGCATCAAACCATAAGGCGAGCGGCGAGGCCACCGATATGGCGGGCTGCGCTCCGCCTCAAACAGAAGAGGCCCCGGCAACGCCGGAGCCTCCTGAGTTTTCACACCGCCTGTCGAGGCGGGGTTTTTCCGGATTCTTTATTCCGCCGGTTTCGGCTTCTTCTTGAACAGGCCTATCAGATTGTCCCAGAGTTCGATCCTGGCGCCCTGGCGCTTCATGATGACGCCCTGCTGGATGATGGAGAGCAGGTTGTTCCAGGCCCAGTAGATGACGAGGCCCGCCGGGAAGGTCGCCAGCATGAAGGTGAAGACGACGGGCATCCAGTTGAAGATCATCGCCTGGGTGGGGTCCGGCGGGGTCGGGTTCATGCGCATCTGCAGGAACATGGTGACGCCCATGATGAGCGGCCAGATGCCGACCATCAGGAACGCCGGCACGTCGTAGGGAAGCAGCCCGAACAGATTGAAG
The DNA here is from genome assembly GCF_036621415.1 of Nitratireductor thuwali. NCBI lineage: Bacteria > Pseudomonadati > Pseudomonadota > Alphaproteobacteria > Hyphomicrobiales > Phyllobacteriaceae > Nitratireductor > Nitratireductor thuwali. The sequence goes on along the minus strand of NZ_CP030941.1, from coordinate 3,044,177 downwards.
ATGGACGTGGGATCGGGCGCTGAAAGGTCCTGGATCCAGCCGAAGAAGGGCGCATGGCGCATCTCGATGGTAACGTAGAGCACCTTGTAGAGCGCGAAAAAGACCGGGATCTGGATGAGGATCGGCCAGCAGCCGGCGATCGGATTGATCTTCTCCTTCTTGTATAGCTCCATCATGGCCTGCTGCTGCTTCATCTTGTCGTCCGCGTATTTTTCGCGGATCTCCATCATGGCAGGCTGCACCTTCTTCATGTTCGCCATGGACTTGTAGGACTTGTTGGCGAGCGGGAAGAAGAAGAGCTTGACGATGACGGTGGTCGCCAGGATGGCAAGACCGAAATTGCCGAGCAGCTTGTAGCACCAGTCGATGAGGTAGAACATCGGCTTGGTGATGAAGTAGAACCAGCCCCAGTCGATCATCAGTTCGAACTGGCGAATGCCCTCGGCCGCCTCGTAGGCGTTGATGACGCCGACTTCCTTTGCCCCGGCAAACACGAGCGTGTCGACGGTGGTGGAACCACCGGGAGCCACGGAGAGGGGCTGGGTGAGAAAGTCCGCCTGGTAGCGCGAGCGCTGGTCGTCAAAATAGGCAAAGCGCGGCTGGAAATCCTTGCCGGCGCGCGGGACCATGGCCACCGCCCAATATTTGTCGGTGATGCCGAGCCAGCCATTGGACGACATGCCCGGCACGATGCGGCCGTCTTCCTTGGCCTCGGAATAGCTGATTTCCTGCAGCCCTTCCTCGCCGGTGACGCCGATCAAACCTTCGTGAAGGATGTAGATGCCCGAGGTTTCCGGCTCGCCGAAACGGGTGGTGCGGCCGTAGGTCCTGAGTTCGACCGGTGCGCCGCCGGCATTTTCGACCGTATCGGAAACCGTGAAGAGATAGTCTTCGTCGATGGCGATCGTGCGCCTGAAGGTCAGGCCCCGGTCGTTCTCATAGGTGAGCGTGACAGGGCTGTCGGGGGTGAGGACCGCATTCTCCGGCGCACTCCAGACCGTATCCGGGCCGGGCACGTCGCCGGTCGTCTCGCCGCCCACGAAGCCGACTTCGACATAGTAGCCGTTGGGAAGCGGGGCCGGATTGAGGAGCGTGACGTTGGGCGAATCCTTATCGACGGTGACACGGTAGTTCTTCAGGAGCAGGTCGTCGATGCGGGCGCCGGTCAGGTTGATCGAACCGGCAAGGCGCGGCGTGTCGATCCTGATACGGTCGGTGCCGGCCAGCGCCGAGGCGCGATCCGTCGGCGCACCGGCCGGCGCGCCCTGCCCGGGAATGGCGGCGTCGCCCGTCATCGCACCGCCTGCCGAGGGAATGTCGGCGGGCTGCGCGCCGTTGCCGGCCGCGGGCGAAGCTCTCTCGCCCGTCTGCTGGGCCTCGACCTGGGCGGCCTGGCGCTGTTCCTCGATACGCGGATTCATATAGAACACCTGCCATACCGTCAGAATCAGTATCGACAGCGCGATCGTGATGAGGAAATTGCGATTATTGTCCATGAACAGTCCTTGAGAGCGCCTTTCCGCGAAACCGCCGGGCAAGCTCGTCCTTCAGAGCATCGAACGGCGCGTCGAGTATGTCGCGCCGCCCGACGATCACATAGTCGGTGCCGGGCGCCATGTCACGAGCGGCATAAACGCGCGTCGCCTCGCGGAGGCGGCGGCGAATGCGATTGCGCACAACCGCGTTGCCTACTTTCCTGGTCACCGTGATGCCGAGACGCGGGGGACCTTCGTCGCCCCGGTCCAGCACTTCCAGCAGGAAAAGGCGGCCCCGCCGTTTGTCACCGCGACGGACCGCCAGAAACTCCGCGCGCTTGGTCAGACGCGCTGGAAAGGTTTGCGGCGCTTCGCCGGTCGATGGGCCAGTCAATGCCCCGGCCCCGCGCCCGCACTTAGGCGGAAAGCCGCTTGCGGCCCCGGTTGCGGCGCGCCGCAATGACACGGCGGCCACCGGAGGTAGCCATGCGCGCGCGGAAGCCATGCCGGCGCTTGCGGACGATTTTCGAGGGCTGATATGTGCGCTTCATTTATTTAAATACCGCGGAGTGCGGCCCTTCTTGGGTCTGTTCGTGGTTGGATCGTTTCGTGGAAACGATCCAACGCCTTGGTTTCACGCAACCCCGGACGGAAAACCGGTTTCCACTTTTCCTGGAGTTGCTCTAACAGGAGCGTTTCGGACCACCACGGTGGCGCAGAGACGCGCGCCGGGGCGGTCAGCCCGAACGTGCGGCGCTTATACGGAGCGTGAGGCCCCGAGTCAACGAAGGGAGCGTGGTCGTTTTAGCGACGTCGCAAAGTGTAGTCGACGACCGCCAGATCAGGATGAGTTCGGGTTGGATCAAACGCGCCCGCCATCCCGGCTCTCCCAGCGGTCGGCCGGGATGACGAGGAGAGGTGCCCAGCTTCCTCAGAGTTGAGGACGCGGGGAGTCCAGACCGACCTGAACTCATACCGATCTAGCGACGGCGCTCCATGCCCTGGCGGAACTGCTCGAAGACGTCCTTCACGTTGCGCTCGTAATCGTCGCGCGTCTTGCGGCCGGTCTCGAACATCTGGCCGAACAGGTCGTCATAGGGATTGCGCGGACGGCCGCTCGGGTTGCTCTCCGCCTGCCGGGGCCTGGCTGCCGGCTCTGGCGAAGGCGCTTGCTGCCCGGCCTTGAGGAACTCCTCGAATATCTGGCCGAGGGGGTTGTCCTGCGAACCCGGGCGGGGCTGGCCCTGCCGGGCGCCGGCGAACATTTCCTCCAGCATGCGGCCGAAAGGATTGGCGTCCTGGCCGGCAGGCGCCGACCGCGAGCTGCCGGGCTGTTGCCCCGCGCCGGGCTGCATCATCTGCTTCATGATCTCGCCCAGCAATCCGCCGCCACCCATGCCGGCGCCGCTGGCCTGCGCCTGGGGCATCTGGCCGGTCGTCTGCTTGAAGAGGCCGCCCATGATCATCGTGGCAAGCGCGGGCAGCATCTGCTTCAGGGTCTGCTCGGCGAGGCCCGTCGTCTGGGCGGCCTGTTGAGCGACCGCACGGCTGAGTTCCTTGGAGCCGAAGAGATGGCCCAGAATGCCGTCGCCTTCCGCCCTGCCCTCAGCGGAGGCGGCCCTTGCGGCATCCTCGAAATATCTGGCGTGCTGGCCGGACGACAGCGCCGCCATGAAAGCGCCGAGGCCGTTAGGGTCGGATACGTTGTGCTTGAGCCCCTGGCTGAAAGCCGGCAGCAGCGCTTCCATGGCTTGCCGGGTCTGTGCGGTGGTGAGGCCGAACTGGCCGGCCAGAACGTCGACGCCCCGGCCGTTCTGGGCGTTCTGGAGCATTTCAAACAAGGGCAACATGGCTGGCCTCCCGGATCAAAAGCGGTGGGGGAGTTTAGCGGAGAATCAGTCCATGACCTACAGTATTGGCCTGAAAATCGGAGTTGATTTCGGGAAAACACGACGTGTGGGGCCCAAAAGGATGGGCTGACGTGTCTTCACGGTTCAGGCATGGATCCTCGGGTCAGTGCCCGAGGATGACGAACGTTTGATGGATACGGCCAATCGCCAGCGTTGGCGATTGCAGGATCAGTCTCCAGGCACTCAGTAGGCGTGTTCGAGGAAGACCGGTTCTATGGAGCCGCCCCAGCGGGTGTTGAAGGCGTTGACCATTTCCTGGGCGCTCGTGGTGCCGCGGGCGACGACCTCGTCGAGCGGATTGAGGAAGCCGGTCTCGTCGAAGCCCTCGCGGTTGAAGCGGGCGCGGTTTTTCAGGCCCATGCGGGCGATGGCGAGCACTTCGCGGGCGGTCTCGCGGAGCTCGTGATTGCGGAAGGAGGCGGACAGGGCTTGCGCCGGCACGGCGTCGCGCATGGCGATGACTTCCTCAAAGCTCCAGCCTCTGGTGAGCTCTTCGGCGGCGTCGAGGGCCTCCTCGTCATAGAGCAGGCCGACCCAGAAGGCCGGCAGCGCGCAGATGCGCCGCCAGGGGCCGCCGTCGGCGCCGCGCATTTCCAGAAAGCGCTTGAGCCGCACATCGGGGAAGAGCGTGGAAAGGTGATTGGCCCAGTCGCCCATGGTCGGCATGCCGTTCGGCAATTCCTTGCGCAAGGCGCCTTTCATGAACTGGCGGAAGGTGACATGGGTGCAATCGTGGTAGCGGCCCTCGCGGATGACGAAGTACATCGGCACGTCGAGCGCCCATTCGACATAGTCCGCGAAGCCGAAATCGCTGGAGAATACGAAGGGCAACTGCCCCGAGCGCTGATTGTCGGTGTCGCGCCAGATCTCGCCGCGCCAGGACTGGAACCCGTTGAGCCGGCCTTCGGTGAAGGGCGAATTGGCGAAGAGCGCGGTGGACAGCGGCTGGAGACGCGAGGAGACCTGCATCTTGCGGCGCATGTCGGCCTCGGAGGAAAAGTCGAGATTAACCTGGATGGTGCAGGTGCGGTACATCATATCGAGGCCATGGGTGCCGACCTTGGGCATGTAGGCTGTCATGATGTCGTAGCGCGACTTGGGCATTTTGGGCGTTTCGGAAAGCCGCCATTTCGGGCTGGCGCCAAGGCCGAGGAAGCGGATGCCCAGCGGCTCGGCGATCTCGCGCAGCTGCGCCAGATGGGCGTTGCCCTCGCGGCAGGTCTGGTGCAGCGTTTCGAGCGTGGCGCCCGAAAGCTCGAACTGGCCGCCGGGCTCGAGGGAGATGGCGCCCTGCCCGGTCGGCTCCACCAGGCCGATGATGCGGCCGGCATCCTCGATCGGGTCCCAGCCGAGCGTGCGCCGCATGCCTTCCAGCAGAGCCTTGATGCCGCGCTCGCCTTCATAGGGAACGGGGCGGTTGCCATCCACATAGAACGGAAACTTCTCGTGCTCCGTGCCGATGCGCCATGCCTTGGGAGGCTTGCAGCCGGCGGCGATATAGGAGACCAACTCGTCAATCTTTTCGATCGGCTGATCGTCGGTCGTGTCGCGCGCCATTGAACCGGGCCCTTTCCTTTTTCCGTCCCTCAAGCGCCGGGCGGGCGCCTCCGCGCCCCTGGCTTACGGTGCACGAGCGCCGCCGGCCGGTCGGCCTTGCCATTTTCGGTGGGCGAAAATGGTAATCACCGCCCGGCCTGCGGCTTTTCGGGTCGATGCGTATCTTTCGCCGCCTGATTGGCGAAAGGCCGGGGCGCAATCAAGCGAAAAGTTCTGAACCATGGTTCAAGCCGGCGCATCGCGCCAATCACCGGCCGCTGCCTGAATGACCGCCAGGGCGGCGACGGCCGCCGTATCGGCCCTCAGAATACGCGGGCCGAGCGGGATGGGCACCACAAAGGGCAGGTCGCGCAGCATCTGCCTCTCCTGGTCGGAGAAGCCGCCTTCCGGCCCGACGAGGAGCCCGAGCTTGCGCCCGGCAAGCCCTGATAGCGTATCGACAGGATTGTCGGACGGGGCATCCTCGTCGCAGAAGACGAGCGCGCGCCCGGGCTCCCATTCCGCCAGCAGCCGGTCGAGCTTCACGGGCTCGAAAAGCTCGGGAACGGAGAGGATGCCGCATTGTTCGGCCGCCTCGATCACATTTGCCTGAAGGCGCTGGATGCCCGGCTTGGGCACCTGGGTGTGCTGGGTAATGACGGGCTGGAGGATGCCGGCGCCCATCTCGACAGCCTTTTGGACGAGGTAGTCCAACCTTCCCTTCTTGATGGGAGCGAAGCAGTAGAAGAGGTCGGGAGGGGCCGACTGCGGGCGGGTCTGCTCGCGGACAGCGAGCGTGGCCTTCTTCCTGGCCGCTCCGGCCAATTCCGCCAGCCATTCGCCGTCGCGCCCGTTGAAGACGAGCAGCCGCCCGCCCTCGCGCATGCGCAGGACGTTCAACAGGTAGTGCGCCTGATCCGCGGCCAGATCGAAGGACGCCCCCGCGGCAAGGCCTTCGGGCACAAAGAGGCGCTGCATCTTGTAGTTGGCTCTCATGACCGCTTGATGCGGCGCTGGTGGCTCGGGGTCAAGTGCGGTCCTCCACAGGCGCCGTCGGGTGCCATACGGGTTGATAGCCGGCGGCGAGCGCGGCGCGCGTGGCGGAAGGCGTGACGATGGAAATCACGGCCGGCAGGGCGCCGGGCCGCGGCTTGCCGTAACCATCGAAGGACCAGGGCAGGAGCAAGCCCGCGCGCAGCGCATAGGCAGTGCCACCGGACGCGACGACCGTAGCGTCCGGCAGGCGATGCAACTCCTCCGGCTCCACAGTTTCGCGGCTTCCGGCCGAGGCCCATCGCTGGGCGTGCAGCAGGGCGTCGATCTCGGGAGCGCGAATGCCGGGGCGATGCAGGGCCTGCGCGAGGCACCGGCTGAACCGTTTCGCCCGTTCCCTGCGGCAGTAGAAGCATGGGCGATGGCCGGCAGCCAGGGCGGTCACCTCGTCGAGGAAGAAGAGCTCGGTCCAGCCGGCGCCGCCGCGGGGGGCATTGCGGCCCATAACCTCGCGGCTGCGGCCGCGGAACGCGCACTCGCAGACGATCCAGGCACGGCTCGTCCAGCGCCGCTTCAGGAGCGTGCGCGAATCGGGATCGTGGATCACGCCGCGATTGCCCGTGAAGAGACCGCGCGCCGGGGTGCTGTGGATTTCGCCGAAGGGATCGACCCGGTTCTGGAGAGGCATGCGGGACCCTAGTTGCAGGCAAGTCACATCGGGATTGCAAAAGTCACGAACAATAACAGAAACCGGCTTGTCATTTTTTAGGAATAGCAGCAATTGGCGCGTCGTCTCCGACCTCGAGTCGCTGCCATTCAACCCGATACGCGGAACGTTTTCGTAACCTGCCGTATCGTAAGCTGTTGCCCAACGAGTAGAACCCAAATGAGCCTCATGCGCGCTGCCGTTCTTTCCCTGATGATGCTCACCGCCGTTGCAGCCAGCGGCGCCGGCATCTATGCGGCGACCGCATCGGGAACCCAGGCGACGACAGACGGCTACGGCATTACTGCGTTTACCCAATAGAACCGCGCACGACTTCCAGCAGCCTCTTTCGCTTCCCCTCGAACATCATTGCCGTCAGGCGACCGGACGTCCAGGCGCCGGTGTCCAGATTGACGCGGTTGGGAAGGATCTCCGCCGCTGCGACGGGCGTGTGGCCATGGACGACGACTTTCGGATGGAGGCCGGCATGACGGTGGAAACTCTGCCTTATCCAGACGAGATCCTGAGGCGACTGCTCTTCGAGCGGCACGCCGGGGCGAATGCCCGCATGGCAGAAGAAGAAGTCGCCGTGACTGGCCGAGAATGAGAGGCTGCGCAGGAACCTCAAATGGGCCTCGGGAATGGCCTGCAGCAGGCGGGCGTGGCTGCGCATCAGGCCGGAATGCGAGCCGAAATCCGGCTCCACGCCATAGGACCGCGCCGTCGTCTCGCCGCCATTGTTGACGAAAAGCCCGTCCAGGCCGGGCTGGTCCAGAAAGTCCAGCAGTCCGACATCGTGGTTGCCGGCCAGGGCGACAACGCGCGGCTCCTCGCGCGTGACGCGCGACAGGAACTCGAGGACGTCACTTTCGGCCCCGCCCCGGTCGACATAGTCGCCCAGGTAGATCAGCCGCCAATCGGCGGGGCGGTCCTCGACGATCTGCGCCATGATGCGGCGGTGCATCTCGACCAGAAGATCGTGACGGCCGTGAATATCGCCGACGGCATAAAGGCGCATGCCCTCGGGCGTGGATGCATCGTCGAAGTGAATGCCGCCGTCACCCCTCATCGACCACGATCAGATGCAGGGCGCGCGGCCCGTGGGCGCCCAAAAGCAGCTTCTGCTCGATGTCGCCAGAACGCGAGGGGCCCGTGACGAGATTGAGCGTCCTTGGCATCTGTCCCTTCCCGAAGGTCTGTCTGAGACGGTCGAACACCGCTTCCAAGTCGCCGGCGATATCGCCGGCCTTGACGACAACGATATGGTGCTCGGGCAGGAAATTGACAGTGGTCGGATTGTCCTGGCCCGAGTGAAGGGCAACGGTGCCGGTCTCGGCCACGCCGGCATAGGCGTGGCTGACGCCGACCTCGTCGTCCGGCCCGGCCGGGCCGTGCGTGACTTCGAGGGATCTGGCCTTTTCCCAGGGCATCGCCGCCAGCCGCTCATCCGCGCCCATGCGCACCGAGGCCGGCAGGTTCTTCGAACGCAGATATTCGACCACGGCGGCCGGCACGTTCGCATCCTTCTTCACGCGCTTGACGGTGGCCGATACCTTTTCCGCCATCTGGCAGAACATCTCGATCCGCTCCTTGCCGCCGAGCTGGCCGCGGGCGGGTATGACGCCCTTGGGCGCGGCGTCGAGGCGGCCGGCCACGCTCCTTCTGCGAGCGGCATCGTCGCCGGCCGCGCCGAGCGAGGCCCGCACCTTGCCCAGGATCGCGTCGCGGCCGCTCATGCCGAACCTCCCTGCTTCAGCGTTTCCCGGTCGCGCCATTGCTGCATGAAGGTCCTGCTTTCGGGGGCCGGCAGGTCGCGATGCCTGGTCCAGCCTCCGGCAAAGGGCAGATAGCCGAACCTGCCGCGCCGGCCGGCCAGAAGGGACAGGCCAGGAATGGCGAACGACGTTGCCAGTTGATAGAGCCTCGGGTGGCGGGCGAACCAGGCCCAGGCGCGCAGCCCGTAGCGCTGGGTCGCCGGGTTGAGGCGGCGCGAGAATTCGCGCTCGCGCCAGTGCCGCATCATCCTGGGTAGCGGGATGCGCATGGGACAGACGGCCTCGCAGCGGCCGCAGAAGGTGGAGGCGTTGGGCAGGTGGCCGCTCTTGTCGACACCGATCAGCGACGGGGTGAGCACCGCGCCCATGGGGCCCGGATAGACCCAGCCATAGGCGTGGCCGCCGACCGCGTGATAGACGGGGCAATGGTTCATGCAGGCGCCGCAGCGGATGCAGCGCAGCATGTCCTGGAACTCGCTGCCCAGCATGGACGAGCGGCCGTTGTCGAGCAGGATGACGTGATATTCCTCCGGGCCGTCGGGATCGTCGGGCCGGCGCGGGCCGGTGGAGAAGGTGGTGTAGACGCTCATGTCCTGGCCCGTGGCCGAGCGGGCGAGCACGCGCAGGATCTGCCCCACATCGTCCAGCGTCGGCACGATCTTCTCGATCGAGGCGACGACGATGTGCACCTTCGGCAGCGTCTGGGTGAGGTCGCCATTGCCCTCATTGGTGACGATGACGGAAGTACCGCTCTCGGCGACAAGGAAATTGGCGCCGGTGATGCCCACGTCGGCGGCGAAATATTCCGCCCGCAGGACACGGCGCGCCTCCGCCAGGAGCGTCTCGGGCTCGGTCAGGTCGCGGCCCTCGGGCAGATGGGTGTGCACCCGTCTGAAATCCTCCTCCACCTGCTCCTTGTTGAGATGGACGGCGGGGGCGATGATGTGGCTGGGATGCTCGCCGCGGAGCTGGATGATGTATTCGCCCAGATCGGTCTCGACGGGGCGGATACCGTTTTCCTCAAAGAAATCGTTCAGGCCGATCTCCTCGGTGATCATCGATTTGCCCTTGGTGACCGTGCGGGCGCCGGCGGCCCGGCAAATGCCGAGGATGGCCTTGCGCGCATCCTCCGCCGTTTCGGCCCAATGCACCTTGCCGCCTGCCGCGGTGACCTTTTCCTCATAGGCTTCCAGGTAAAGATCGAGATGAGCCAGCGCGTGGTCCTTGATGTCGCGGGCCGAATCGCGCAGCGCATCAAATTCGGGCAGCGCGTCGACCGCCTTGATGCGCTTGTCGATGAAGCCCAGACGCACATTGCCGAGCGCCTTTTGCAACTGGACATTGGATAGCGCGCCGCGCGCGTTCTTCTTGAAACTGGGTGACGTGATCTGCATCAGCTTTTCCCCCCGCCGATGGACGGCTTGTCGTCGAGGCCGGCCAGAATCTCGGCGACGTGGCGCACCCTGACGCTGCTGCCTTCGCGCTGAAGCTTGCCGGCCATGTTCATGAGGCAGCCGAGGTCGCCGGCCAGAAGCGTCTCGGCGCCCGAAGCGTCGATATTGGCCGCCTTCTCCGTGACGATCTTGTTGGAGATGTCGGGATATTTGACGCAGAAAGTGCCGCCGAAGCCGCAGCACACGTCGCTGTCGCGCATTTCCTTGAGCTTCAGACCCGAGACGGTGGCGAGCAGGCGGCGCGGCTGGTCCCTTACCTTGAGTTCGCGCAGGCCCGAGCAGGAATCGTGATAGGTGACGGTTCCCTCGTGACGGGCCGCGACCTTCTCCATGCCCATCACGTCGACGAGGAAGCTCATCAGCTCATGCACCTTGGCCGAGAAAGCTTCGGCGCGGTCCTGCCAGTCGCCGTCCTTGAAGAGCGCCGGGTAATGCTTCTTCAGCATGCCGGCGCAGGAGCCCGACGGCGCGACGATATAATCGTAGTCCTCGAAGGTCTCGATCGTGTTCCTGGCGATGGCGATGGCATCAGTGCGGTCGCCGGAATTATAGGCCGGCTGACCGCAGCAGGTCTGCGCCATGGGTACCTCGACACGGCAGCCGGCGTCCTCCAGGAGCTTGACCGACGCAAAGCCGACGCTGGGCCGGAAAAGGTCGACAAGGCAGGTCACGAACAGGCCGACGCGGGGGGGCTGGTGGTCGCTTTCAGACAATGGACTATCCTGTTGCTTGCTACTAGGTCGCGGCGGACCGCTTGCTACTACGGGCTGGTTTGGTGGAATTTTCGGAGCGCTGGCGCAGGCGCATGGCGGAGATGCGTTCCCACTCGCCGGTGCGCTCGGCCTCCGCGCTGGCCCGCTCGACAAAGGCGATGTGGCTGACCGCCGCGGCGCGCGCGGCCTCGGGATCGCCGTCGCGGATGGCCTCGTAGATGGCCAGGTGCTGGGCAAGAAGCTGTTCGCGGGCGCCCGGCAGATCGTAGACCTTGGCGCGGTTGTAGAACACGCCCTCCGCCAAAAGCCGATAGCACGAGCGCAGCGTGTGCATGAGCACGAAATTGTGGGTGCACTCGCTGACGGCGTTGTGGAACTCAGCGTCGATCTCGACCTCGATGTCAAAGTCGCCGTTGCGATGGGCCTTTTGCATGCGCTCCACGAGACCGGCCAGCAAGGCCTTGTCGGCGGGCGTGGCGCGGCGGGCGGCCATCTCGGCGGCGACGGCCTCCACCTCGCGGCGGTATTCCAGATAGTCGGCGGTCGCCTTGGGATGGGTGGCGATCAACTCGCGCATCGGCTTGGCGAAAACCTCGCCGACGATGTTGCCGACGAAAGTGCCGCCGCCCTGGCGCGTGACGAGCAGGCCGCGCGCTTCCAGCGCCTTCAGCGCATCCCGCAAAATGGGGCGGGAGACCTGCATCTCGGCGGCCAGCTCCCGCTCCGCCGGCAAGCGGTCCCCGTCGCGCAGGACGCCTTCAAGGATCAGCGCCTCGATCTGGCGCGTCACCTCGTCGGCGGTGCGCGAATGCTCTATTCTTGTAAAAATCGTGGTCACTGAGCCGGAACCGCTGGAGCGAGATTTCATTGCCATTCTAGGATCAGGAGCGCTTTTTGGTCAAATGTTTTGTCCACAGTACGCGGCACGGATGGGCGTTGCCGGTTGGCCTATGGGCCTTTTCCCGCGGCCCTGAGTCCAGAGAGTCCGCAAGCCCCGGGTACAGAAGGTGGCCGCACGATCTTTGACCGCAACGTAACGGCATAGCGATGGCGTGCCCGCATCGACAGAACGATGTTGATTATCGTGGAACAAATCGGTAATTTTCCTTTACCAATTGGAGTGCGCCATGTCCGGACCCGTAATGCCGAAGGCCGATGCCGCCACGATGAAGCGGCGCGAGGAGATCGTCGCCGACATGCGCGTCATCGTGCCGGGAGAAGGGGTGGTCGACGCGGCCAACGAGATGCGCGTGTTCGAGAGCGACGGGCTGACGGCCTATCGCCAGTTGCCGCTGGTGGTGGTGCTTCCGGAGACGACGCGCCAAGTGGCGCGAATTCTCAAATATTGCAACGAGCGAAATATCCGCGTGGTGCCCCGCGGCTCCGGCACATCCCTTTCCGGCGGAGCGCTGCCGCTGGAGGATGCGGTGCTTTTGGTGATGAGCCGGTTCAACCGCATCCTCGATATCGATCTGGCCAACCGCGCCGTGGTGGCGCAGCCCGGCGTGACCAATCTCGGTATCACCCATGCGGTGGAGCAGGAAGGCTTTTACTATGCGCCCGACCCTTCCTCGCAGATCGCCTGCTCCATCGGCGGCAATGTGGCGGAAAACTCGGGCGGGGTGCATTGCCTGAAATACGGGCTGACGACGAACAACATCCTGGGCGTCGAGATGGTGCTGATCAATGGCGACATCGTCCGGCTGGGCGGCAAGCATCTGGACGCCGAGGGCTACGACCTTCTGGGCCTGATGACGGGATCCGAGGGGCTTCTGGGCGTGGTGACGGAAGTGACCGTGCGCGTGCTCAAGAAGCCGGAAACGGCGCGGGCGATGCTGATCGGCTTTCCCTCCAGCGAGGCGGCGGGGCAGTGCGTGGCCGACATCATCGGCGCCGGCATCATTCCCGGCGGCATGGAGATGATGGACAGGCCGGCCATCCACGCGGCGGAGGATTTCGTGCATGCCGGCTACCCGCTGGACGTGGAGGCGCTGCTGATCGTGGAACTCGACGGGCCGCAGGCCGAGGTCGACCATCTGATCGGGCGGGTGGAGAAGATCGCCGGCGATAACGGCGCGACCACCAGCCGCGTTTCCCATTCCGACGAGGAAAGGGCCGCCTTCTGGGCCGGGCGCAAGGCCGCCTTTCCGGCGGTGGGGCGCATCTCGCCGGACTATTACTGCATGGATGGCACGATCCCGCGCAAGGAACTGCCGCGCGTTCTGGCGGGCATGCGCGAACTGTCGGAGAAATACGGGCTGCGCGTGGCCAATGTGTTTCACGCGGGCGACGGCAATCTGCACCCGCTCATCCTCTACGACGCCAACGAGCCGGGCGAACTGGAGCGGGCCGAGGATTTCGGCGCCGATATCCTGCGGCTTTGCGTCAAGGTGGGCGGGGTGCTGACCGGCGAGCACGGCGTCGGCGTGGAAAAGCGCGACCTGATGCCGGAGATGTTCACCGAAGACGACCTCAACCAGCAAATCCGCGTCAAATGCGCCTTCGATCCGAACCATCTGCTCAACCCCGGCAAGGTGTTCCCGCAGCTTCACCGCTGCGCGGAACTGGGGCGGATGCATATCCACCGCGGCCGGGTGCCGTTTCCGGAGCTGGAGCGGTTCTGACATTGAAAGTAAGGGAAAATTGCCTTACTTTCAATCGCAGATATGGAGACGATACATGACGACGCTGACGGTGACGGCCAAGGGACAGGTGACGCTGAAGAAGGAACTGCTTCAGCACCTTGGTGTGCAACCGGGGCAGAAGATCGAGGTCGACCCGCTGCCCGGCGGAAGGCTTTCGATCACAGCCGCGCGGCCAAAGGGCAAGATCGAGGACTTTTACGGGATCGTGGCTGGCAAGACCGACAAGGTTGCCACGATCGAGGAGATGAATGAGGTGATCGAGAAGGGCTGGGCGGGGTTGTTGAGGTGAGGATTACCGCCGACACGAATTTGCTTGTGCGAATGGCAACAAGGGATGACGAGCTTCAGGCTGCGACCGCGTTGAAGATAATCTCAACGGCAGAATGGGTAATTGTGCCGATCCCGTGCATCCTTGAACTCGTTTGGGTGCTCGGGAGCCTCTACCGCCTTCCACGCAGCGAAATCGCCGAGGCCGTGCATGTACTGATCAATTCGGCGAATGTTCTGACCGAGGTGCCAGTAGTGGAAGCCGGATTGGATGTCTTTGCGGCCGGCGGGGATTTCGCAGACGGAATTATTGCCAGCTCCGGTGCTGCAATGGGCTCGGAGATGTTTGTGTCATTCGACCGCAAGGCCGTGACCCATGTCAGCAAATTAGGTCTTGCCGCTCAGCATGCGAACACGTTCGCATGACCGTTTTCACCCCCGCCACCGCCGAAGCCGTGCTGGAAACCGTTCAATGGGCGGTCGACGAGGAGACGTCGCTGGAGATCACCGGCCACGGGTCCAAGCGCGGCATCGGCCGGCCGGTGCAGGCGGCGCATGTGCTCGATCTTTCGCAGCTTTCCGGCGTCACGCTGTATGAGCCGGAGGAGCTTGTGCTTTCGGCCAAGGCGGGAACGCCCGTGGCCGAGATCGAGGCGATGCTGGTCCGGCACAGCCAGCGGTTCGATTTCGAGCCGATCGATTATGGGCCGCTGCTGGGACAGGAGGCCGGGCGCGGGACGGTCGGAGGGATGCTGGGCGCCAATCTGTCGGGGCCGCGGCGGATCAAGGCCGGGGCCGCGCGTGATCATGTGCTGGGCATCCATGCCGTCTCGGGACGCGGCGAAAATTTCAAATCCGGCGGGCGGGTGGTGAAGAACGTGACCGGCTACGACCTGTCCAAGGGATTGGCGGGCTCGTGGGGCACGCTGGCGGTGGTGACGGATGTCACGTTCAAGGTGCTGCCGGCGAGCGAGACGGAGCGGACATTCGTGCTGGCCGGGTTGGACGATGCCGGGGCGGCCGGCGCCATGGCGGAAGCGATGGGATCGAGCGGCGAGGTCTCAGGCGCGGCGCATCTGCCGGAGGGCGTTGTGGGGCGCTTTTTCGGCGGGGCGTTTTCGGCGGCCTCCACGGTTCTGCGCGTCGAAGGCTTCGGCCCCTCGGTCGACTACCGCATCGACCTTCTGGCCCGGCTGTTGAAGCCATACGGGGCGGGCGAAACGATCGAGGCGGACGGCAGCAAGCGGCTGTGGCGCGAAATCCGCGATGTCGCGCCGTTTGCCGATGGGTCAAACGCGCCGGTGTGGCGGGTATCGGTCGCGCCGACGGTAGGCCATCGGCTGGTCGATGCCTTTCGCCGCGCGGCGGGCGCCAATGCCTATTACGACTGGCAGGGCGGGCTGATCTGGCTACGCATGGAAGCCGACCCCGAAGCGGAGACATTGCGTAAGCTGATCGCCCATTTCGGCGGCGGCCATGCGACGCTGGTGCGGGCGCCGGAAAGCCTGCGCGCCGCCCTGCCCGTCTTTCAGCCGCAGCCGCCGGCACTGGCGGAGCTTGCGCGGCGTCTCAAGGAGCAGTTCGATCCGCGGAACATTCTCAACCCCGGGCGCATGGCCAACCCGAACGGCCAGGCGCATGGCCGTGGATCGAGAGCATGATAGGGTGGCACCGTTTTTCAAGATTGGGAGAAGGCAAATGAGCGATCCGAACAGCGAACCCGCACCGCAGCGCAAGACCGACGGCTGGCTGGAACCGGGGCCCACGAACATTCAGGTCATCTACGTTCTTTACCTCGTCAGCTTCGTCATCGGCATCTCCGCGCTGGTGGGCATCGTGCTCGCCTATATGAACCGAGGCAAATCGGAAGCGTGGGTGGAAACGCACTACACCTGGGCGATCCGCACCTTCTGGATCGGCATCCTCTTCGGCCTGATCTCCGCCATACTGATGGTGGTCGGCATCGGATTCCTGCTGCTTCTGGCCGTGGCCGTCTGGGCCGTCGTGCGCATCGTCATCGGGCTGCAGGCCGTCAGCCGCCGCGAGCCGATCAAGAACCCTCAAAGCTGGATTTTGTAACCACATATGCAGACCAATTTCACGGCCGAGCAGCTTGCCGATCCCCATGTCGCGGAATCGGAGCAGATCCTGCGCAAATGCGTGCATTGCGGGTTCTGCACGGCCACATGCCCGACCTATGTCGAGCTCGGCAACGAGCTCGACAGTCCGCGCGGGCGCATCTATCTCATCAAGGACATGCTGGAGAACGACAGACCGGCGGACGAGGAGGTCGTCACCCATATCGACCGCTGCCTTTCGTGTCTTGCCTGCGTGACCACCTGCCCCTCGGGCGTCGACTACATGCATCTGGTCGACCATGCGCGGGCGCATATCGAAAAGACATACAAGCGCCCCCTGCCCGACCGGGTGATACGCGCCGTGCTGGCGCGGGTGCTGCCCTATCCGAGCCGGTTTCGCGCCGCGCTCAGGCTGGCAAAGCTCGGCCGTCCCTTTGCGCCGTTGTTGCGGACTATTCCCGGCCTGAAACCGCTGGGCGCGATGCTGGCGCTGGCGCCCTCGCACGTGCCCGCACCGGCAAGGGCCGCCAAGCCGGGGCGGCATGAAGCCGAAGGCGCCAGACGCGCCCGCGTGGCGCTGCTGACGGGCTGCGCGCAATCCGTGCTCGATCCGGAGATCAACGCGGCGACGATCCGCCTGCTCAAGCGTCTGGGCATCGAGACGGTGGTGCCCGAGGGCGAGGGCTGCTGCGGAGCGCTCGTCCACCATATGGGACGCGAGGAAGAGGCGCTTGCCTTCGCGCGCCGCAATGTCGACGCCTGGACGCGCGAAATCGAGGGGGGCGGCCTCAACGCCATCGTCATCACCGCGTCGGGCTGCGGCACGACGATCAAGGACTACGGCCACATGCTGCGGCTCGATCCCGCCTATGCGGACAAGGCCGCGCGGGTCTCGGCGCTGGCCAAGGACGTGACGGAGTTCCTCGCCACGCTCGACCTGCCCGAGCCCGCGATCGAGCCGGGACTGGAGGTCGCCTACCACTCGGCCTGCTCGATGCAGCACGGCCAGAAGATCACGCGCCAGCCGCGCGATCTCCTGAAAGCCGCCGGCTTCACCGTCAAGGAGCCGCGCGAGGGGCATCTGTGCTGCGGTTCCGCCGGCACCTACAACATCATGCAGCCGGAAATTTCGGCGAGGCTGCGCGAGCGCAAGGTGCGGAATATCGAGGCGACGGGAGCACAGGCGATCGCCACCGGCAATATCGGCTGCATCACGCAGATCGCCGGCGGGACCGCGATGCCCATCCTGCACACGGTGCAACTGCTCGACTGGGCTTATGGCGGGCCGAAGCCGGATGTGATTGCGTTGTGAGGGCTGTAGGGGTCATCGGTTAGATTGATTCTACGGTCATGATTTACCGCCGCGCCCTGCGCGACCCCCCTCTGCCCTGCCGGGCATCTCCCCCTCAAGGGGGGAGATTGGCTCTCATGACTGATTTCGCCAATCTTCGACCATTCAAGAATCAAGAGTAACGTTGATGAAGAAATGATCTACCCCCTTGAGGGGGGAGATGCCCGTCAGGGCAGAGGGGGTGCGAAGGGGCGCTGCGGCAAATCGTGATTGTAATGCCACCATGAAAAAGGGTGGCGCATTCCCGAGGCGCCGCCCTTCTTCGTATGCCCGGCGATCGCCGCGCCGGACATCCCCCGTTCGATGATCAGATGACGACGACCCTGGTGCCTACCTGGACACGGTTGTAGAGGTCGATGACGTCTTCGTTGCGCATGCGGATGCAGCCGGACGACACGGCGCGGCCGATGCTCCAGGGCGCGTTGGTGCCGTGGATCCGGTAGAGCGTGGAGCCGAGGTAGAGAGCACGCGCGCCGAGGGGATTGGACGGTCCGCCCTTCATATGCGCGGGCAGGATGCGGCCCTTTTTCTTTTCGCGGGCGATCATCTCGGCCGGCGGACGCCAGTCCGGCCATTCGCGCTTCTGCGAGATTTTCTCGGTTCCCGACCAAGAGAAGCCCTCCTTGCCGACGCCGACGCCATAGCGGCGCGCCTTGCCGCCGGGCTGCACGAGATAAAGAAAGCGCTGGCCGGTATCGACAACGATGGTGCCGGGCTTGTGCGGTCCGTCGTAATTCACTTCCTGCGGCAGGAATTTCGGGTCGATACGGTTGTCGGGCTGCTGTGGCGCACGCGGCGCAACGGCGGCGGTGTGCAATCGCTGCGGGGCGGGCGGAAAGGCGCGTTGCCGTTCTACTTGGCGGGGCCGCTCGACATGGCGGGGCTGCGCCACGGGAACGCGGCGCTGCATCTGGCGCTGGCTCTCCTCATAGCGGCCATATTGTTCGGCCTGCCGGGCGCGGTAGCGCGCCTGCGCCTCGGCGGGCACGGTGCGAAGCTGCATCACCCACGGGGCGGACAGATCGGGACTGACCAGAACCGGCGGGCGCTCGACATAGCGGTTCTGCGCCTGGGCCCCCCAGGGTGAAAGCAGCACGGCCACAAGGCCGGCGGCACACAGAAATGGCTTCATTGACGTAATTCCTACTATTCGACGCGGTTGCCTTCAGGACGCTTCCCGCAATCTGGCGCGGGAAACGGGTGGCGGCGGACGGAAAAAGCGGTTCTCCCGTCAATCCGTGTCAGGATGCTGCATCGGCGGCGGCAAGCGAATGGTGAATCCGCATCGATAAAATGCGATAGAACGACAAAACCATTTGGCGTGGTTACCCGGCGGTTCAAAAAGCTGGTGAATCGGCCGTTAAACGACTGATTTCATGCGTTAGATCATTTGGCCGTTTCCGTGAAACGGCCAAATGATCTAACGGTTTGATTTTACGCAGTTCCGGACGGAAAAACCGGTTTCCACTTTTCCTGGAATTGCTCTAACCATCAGAGGACGGTTACATGGGCGACGAGCGGACGGGGCTGATCGAGGGGCCTGACGGGAAGACGCGATGCTTCTGGCACGCCAACCTGCCGGACTACCTGACCTATCATGACGAGGAGTGGGGCCGGCCTGTCGACGACGATATCCGCCTGTTCGAGAAGCTGTGCCTGGAAGGCTTCCAGTCCGGCCTTTCCTGGCTCACGATCCTGCGCAAGCGGGAGAACTTCCGCGAAGCCTTCGAAGGGTTCGACTTCGAGCGGGTGGCGCGCTTTAAGGACGAGGATGTCGACCGGCTTCTGACCAATGCCGGAATCGTGCGCCATGGCGGCAAGATACGCTCGACGATCAACAACGCCCAGCGCGCCATCGAGCTGCGCCGGGAGTTCGGCTCGCTGGCGCGCTATTTCTGGCGGCATGAGCCGGGGCCGGACGCCCGGCCGGCGCTGCTGGACTTTCCCACGCTTATGGCCAATCCCAAGACGGATATCTCGGCGCGCATCTCGAAGGACCTGAAAAAGCGCGGCTGGTCCTTCGTCGGCCCCACGACGATCTATGCCTTCATGCAGGCGATGGGGCTGGTCAACGACCACATCGAAGGCTGCTCGATGCGGCCGGTGGTGGAGGCGGAGCGGGAGCGGTTCACACGTCCCGTATGAACAGGTCGCCTTGACTCTCTTTCCCGTCGCCACTATCTCAGGCCCGCATTAGCACTCTCGATAGGTGAGTGCTAAAGCCATCCGGCAGCGCCGGTGGAGGGAAAACCTATTCCATCATCCGAATCAAGGGTTCAAAACATGGCCAAGACGAATTTTCGCCCGCTCCATGACCGTGTGGTCGTACGTCGGGTAGAATCCGAGGAGAAGACGTCCGGCGGCATCATCATCCCCGATACCGCCAAGGAGAAGCCGCAGGAAGGCGAAATCATCGCCATCGGCTCCGGCGCGCGCGACGAGGCCGGCAAGCTGGTTCCGCTCGACGTGAAGGAAGGCGACCGCGTTCTCTTCGGCAAGTGGTCCGGCACCGAAGTCAAGCTCAATGGCGAAGATCTCCTCATCATGAAGGAGAGCGACATCATGGGCATCATCGGCTGATAAGGCCGACATCGAAACACGCGAAAAGGGTCCCAAGCGGGATCCAGGAGCTTCAAGAATATGGCTGCAAAAGACGTAAAGTTTTCCCGTGATGCCCGCGAGCGCATGCTGCGCGGCGTCAACATCCTCGCCGACGCGGTGAAGGTGACGCTCGGCCCGAAGGGCCGCAACGTCGTTCTCGACAAGTCGTTCGGCGCACCGCGCATCACCAAGGACGGCGTGACCGTCGCCAAGGAAATCGAGCTCGAGGACAAGTTCGAGAACATGGGCGCCCAGATGGTGCGCGAAGTGGCCTCGAAGACCAACGACATCGCCGGTGACGGCACCACGACGGCCACCGTTCTGGCACAGGCCATCGTCCAGGAAGGCGCCAAGGCCGTTGCCGCCGGCATGAACCCGATGGACCTGAAGCGCGGCATCGACAAGGCTGTCGAAGACGTGGTCGCCTATCTCGCCTCCGCAGCCAAGAAGATCAACACCTCGGCCGAAGTCGCCCAGGTCGGCACGATCTCGGCCAATGGCGAAAAGGAAATCGGCCAGATGATCGCCGAGGCGATGCAGAAGGTCGGCAATGAGGGCGTGATCACGGTCGAAGAGGCCAAGACCGCCGAGACCGAGCTGGAAGTCGTCGAAGGCATGCAGTTCGACCGCGGCTACCTTTCGCCCTACTTCGTCACCAATCCGGAGAAGATGGTGGCCGAGCTCGAGGATTGCTACATCCTCCTGCACGAGAAGAAGCTGTCCAACCTGCAGGCCATGCTGCCTGTGCTGGAATCGGTCGTTCAGTCGTCCAAGCCGCTGCTGATCATCGCCGAGGACGTCGAGGGCGAGGCGCTGGCCACGCTCGTCGTCAACAAGCTGCGCGGCGGCCTGAAGATCGCCGCCGTCAAGGCGCCGGGCTTCGGCGACCGCCGCAAGGCCATGCTCGAGGACATCGCCATCCTGACGGGCGGCCAGGTGATCTCCGAGGACCTCGGCATCAAGCTCGAGAACGTGACGCTCGACATGCTGGGCCGCGCCAAGAAGGTCTCCATCACCAAGGAGAACACCACGGTCGTCGACGGCGCCGGCAAGAAGTCCGAGATCGAGGGCCGGGTTGCCCAGATCAAGGCGCAGATCGAGGAGACCACCTCGGACTACGACAAGGAAAAGCTGCAGGAGCGCCTTGCCAAGCTGGCCGGCGGCGTTGCCGTCATCCGCGTCGGCGGTGCGACGGAGGTCGAGGTGAAGGAGCGCAAGGACCGCGTCGACGACGCGCTGAACGCTACCCGCGCTGCCGTTGAAGAAGGCATCGTTCCGGGCGGCGGCACCGCGCTGCTGCGCGCTTCGCTCGCCATCAAGGCGAAGGCCGAGAACGCCGACCAGGAAGCCGGTCTCAACATCGTGCGCCGCGCCGTCCAGTCTCCTTGCCGCCAGATCGCGACGAACGCCGGTGCGGAAGCATCGATCGTCGTCGGCAAGATCCTCGAGAACGACGCGGTGACCTTCGGCTACAACGCCCAGACCGGTGAATATGGCGACATGATCACCATGGGCATCGTCGACCCGATGAAGGTCGTGCGCACCGCGCTGCAGGATGCTGCATCGGTTGCCGGCCTCTTGATCACCACCGAGGCGATGGTCGCCGAACTGCCCAAGAAGGACGCTCCGGCAATGCCCGGCGGCGGCGACATGGGCGGCATGGGTGGAATGGGCGGCATGGGCTTCTAAGCCAACCCCCGACAAGCCGACATGGAAAGGGCGTCCCGACGGGGCGCCCTTTTTCTTTGAGGGCGCTTTTTCTTTGAGGGCGCTCTTGGCGGGCGGGTTCCGCGCGGTGCCGGGGAAAGCGGCAAGCAGGGTTGCCGGCCATAACGCAAAGTTGATTGCAGCTTGCGGAAACGATGGTCGGCGGACCATGAAATTGCCTCATGCCGTCCGTAAATCGGATGCGCTTCTTTAGATAGACGAAGCAAAAACCGGATAAATCTACTATATTTTTAAGGAGACTATTTCATGCGTAACCTGATTATTGTCACTTCCGTCATTTCCATACTTGGTTTGACCGCCGCGTCGGCGCAGGACTTCCGTCCGAGCGAACCGGATTCCGGCCCGCGCGACCGGATGGCGGTCGACGTCAGTGCGATTACGTCCAGCGTCGGGGCCCCCCGGACCCCGCGCAAGCCGGCGGGTTTTTCTGCCGCTCAAGGCTTCGGCCCCAGCGACCAGAACGATGAACCGACGCCGCGCTTCCAGCAAATGCGCTGACCGGCAAGGGAATGGGCGGCCGTCATGGCCGCCCCTCCTTTGAAACCGTTCCGCCCGAAAGCTGTCGGGCGTTGCATTGCCGCTCCGTTAGCGCCATTACAAGCACGCTGAGCGGCAGTGACGCCGCGCTTCAGATCCATCGCCTTGGGCCGATCGGCCGATTGCTGAACACGGAGCGAGTTCGCATGTCCAATACCCGTACCGAAACCGATACTTTCGGCCCCCTCGACGTGGCCGCCGACCGCTATTGGGGCGCGCAGACGCAGCGGTCGCTTGGGAATTTCAAGATCGGCACGGAAAAGATGCCGGTGCCGCTGATCCGGGCGCTGGGGGTGGTCAAGCAGGCGGCGGCCGAGGTGAACCTGGACCTGGGCAAGCTCGACCGCAAAATCGGCGAGGCCATGATAGCCGCGGCCCGGGAAGTGGTCGCCGGCAAGCTCGACGATCATTTTCCTCTTGTCGTCTGGCAGACCGGCTCCGGCACCCAGTCCAACATGAATGCCAATGAGGTGATCGCCAACCGCGCCATCGAGATGCTGGGCGGCGAGATGGGATCGAAGAAGCCCGTCCACCCCAACGACCACGTCAACATGGGACAGTCGTCAAACGACACCTTCCCGACCGCCATGCATATCGCGGCCGGCCGCGAGGCGGCGGGCGAGCTTTTGCCTTCCCTCGCCCATCTGACCGAGGCGCTGGAAGAAAAGGCCAAGGCCTTCGACGGGATCGTCAAGATCGGCCGCACCCATACGCAGGACGCGACGCCGTTGACGCTGGGCCAGGAATTCTCGGGCTATGTGGCGGCCCTGAAACTCGGCGCGAAGCGCATCGAGCACGCGCTGGGCGACGTCTACGCTCTGGCGCAGGGCGGCACGGCGGTGGGCACCGGGCTCAACGCGCCCGCCGGCTTCGACAAGGCATTTGCCGACAAGGTGGCCGCGATCACCGGCCTGCCCTTCCGCACGGCCGACAACAAGTTCGAGGCGCTGGCTAGCCATGGCGCGCTCAACACCTTCCATGGCGCGCTCAACGCGCTGGCCGCGGACCTGTTCAAGATCGCCAACGACATCCGTTTTCTCGGCTCGGGTCCGCGCTCTGGGCTGGGCGAACTGAAACTGCCGGAAAACGAGCCCGGCTCCTCCATCATGCCGGGCAAGGTGAACCCGACCCAGGCGGAAGCGCTCACCATGGTGGCGACCCAGGTGATGGGCAACCAGACGACGGTGAGCATTGCCGCCAGCCAGGGCCATTTCGAACTCAACGTGTTCAAGCCCGTCATCGCCAACGCCGTGCTGCAGTCGATCCGCATCCTCACCGACGCCATGCGCTCCTTCGCGGACAATTGCGTGAAGGGCATCGAGGCGGATGAGGAGCGCATCGCCGACCTGATGAAGCGCTCGCTGATGCTGGTGACGGCGCTGGCGCCGGCCATCGGCTACGACAATGCGGCGGCGATCGCCAAGAAGGCGCACAAGAACGGGACGACCTTGCGCGAGGAAGCCCTGAAGAGCGGCCATGTGTCGGAGGAAGACTACGACCGGCTGGTGCGGCCGGAACTCATGATCGCGCCCAAATAGCGCTTTCGTCCGGCAGGCGCCCGTCCCAAGCGGCCGGGCGCGCGCCGGACGGGACAAGGGTGGGTGCCATTCCCATGGCCAGGCGGGAAACCGGAAAAACCGACCTGTGCCCCGTGCCGTCGCGTCCGGTTGACACGGCGCACGCCCGCGGGCTGAAAATCCGCGATCGCCGAGAATGTTCCGCAGCGGGTCTTCAAGCGTCTACGGTAAACGCTTTGTCAATGAAACCAGCTATTTCCCATCGCGGCAAACCGACATAAAAGCCGCTCCGGCATTAACAAACGGAAGTCATCTCATGACGAATAACCTTCTCGTTCTCGCGGGCCGCATCCTGCTCGCGCTCATCTTCATCATTTCCGGCTATGGCAAGCTTACCGGCCTTTCCGGCACCGCCGGCTATTTCGGAAGCCTGGGGCTTCCGCTGCCGATGGTCACCGCCGTGCTCGTGGGCGTGCTCGAGCTTTTCGGCGGCATTGCCGTGGCCGTGGGTTTCCAGACCCGCATCGCCGCCATCCTGCTTGCCCTGTTCACGGTAGGCTCGAGCTTCATCGCGCATTTCGACTTTGCCGACCAGATGCAGGCGATCCAGTTCATGAAGAACATGTCGATGACGGGCGGGCTGCTGGTGCTGGCCGCTTTCGGCCCCGGCAGGCTGTCCATCGACGGGCGCAGATAGGCGCCGCCTTTCCCGCCAGCCGCTTTTTCGAAGCCCGCCGCGTTGGCGGGCTTTTTCGTTCAGCCGGCTTCACGTACAGGTGAAGCGGCCCGCCCGCCATGTCAAATGCCGGTGAGAGACCGGCCAAGTCATTGCCGACGACCGGCAAAGGGCTCATGTAGGTGGCGTTTCAAGGGCAAGGGCGGTCGTGTGGGGACTTTCGGGCTCCGGTCGTGCGATCAGGCAACAGGCGGCAGGAAATGACGACCGAGAAGCTGAAAAACGGTGGGAAGAAGAGCCGGCTTGCGCATTTCGCGCCGCTGGCCGTGATCGTCGCGGTCCTTGCCGCCGGCTATGCGCTCGGCCTTCACGACTATCTGCGCCTTTCGATGCTTGCCGAAAGCCGCGAGCAGCTGAAGGCCTATGTGGATGCCCACCCCCTGCTCGCGCCGGCGCTTTTCATGCTGCTTTATGCCGCCGCCGTGGCCGTCTCCTTTCCCGCCGCCTCCGTTCTGACCATCTTCGCCGGGTTCCTCTTCGGCTGGGTGCTGGGCGGCGCGCTGGTGGTGGTTGCGGCGACGGCCGGCGCGACGGTGCTTTTCCTGGCGGCCCGCAGCGCCTTTCGCGATACGGTGCGCCGGCGGCTCGGCGGCGTGGCGGGCAAGCTTGCCCGCGGGTTCGAGGAGGGCGCCTTCGGCTATCTCTTGGTGCTCAGACTGGCGCCCATCTTTCCGTTCTGGGTCGTCAATCTGGCCCCTGCCCTATTCAATGTGCGGGTGAAGACCTATGTCGCCGCGACCGCGCTCGGCATAATGCCCGGCACCTTCGCCTATGCCTATCTGGGCAGAGGGCTCGAGAGCGTGCTTGTTGCGGCGGCCCGGTCGGGGAAAGACCTTACGGCGGCGGACCTTGTCACGCCGCAGATCACCCTGGCGTTCGCCGCGCTCGCCCTTGTGGCCCTGATACCGCTCGTCATAAGAAAGCTGCGCGCAACGAAGGATATGTGATGCCGACCACCCTCACCCCAGACATCTGCGTCATCGGCGCGGGCTCCGGCGGCCTGACCGTGGCGGCGGCGGCCGCCTCCTTCGGGGTTCCGGTGGTGCTGATTGAGCGCGGCAGGATGGGCGGAGACTGCCTCAATTATGGCTGCGTGCCCTCCAAATCCCTCATCGCCGCCGGCAGGCACGCGGCCCGGCTGCGCCATGGCGCAGGGTTCGGCATTGCCGATGTCGAGCCGGATGTCGACTTCCGCAAGGTGATGCAGCATGTGGAGAGCGTCATCGCGGCGATCGCGCCCAATGATTCGGTCGAGCGTTTCACCGCCCTCGGCGTGAAGGTCGTCCAGGAAGAGGCGCGCTTTGCCGATGCACGCACCGTGACGGCGGGAGATTTCGTGATCCGCGCCCGCCGCTTCGTGATCGCGACCGGCTCATCACCAATGACGCCGCCCATTCCGGGGCTCGACGACGTTCCCTACCACACCAATGAGACGATCTTCTCCCAGAAGAAGCTGCCCGAGCACCTGATCGTCATCGGCGGCGGGCCCATCGGCATGGAACTTGCCCAGGCGCATCGGCGGCTGGGGGCGCGGGTGACCGTGATCGAGGCGATGAAGGCGCTGGGCAAGGACGATCCCGAACTTGCAGCAATCGTCCTGAAGCAGTTGCGCGAGGAAGGCGTGGAAGTCCTGGAGCAGACCAAGGTATCGAGCGTCGAAAAGCGGGGACGCGGCGGCGTGCGCGTGCATGTGGAAGGAGCGGAGGGCCCGGGCGCCATCGATGGCTCGACGCTGCTGGTGGCGGCGGGCCGCAGCCCCAACACGCAAGCGCTGGAACTCGACAAGGCGGGCATCGCCCATGACCGCTCGGGCATCAAGGTGAGCAGGAAACTGCGCACGACGAACCGGCGGGTCTATGCCATCGGCGACGTTGCCGGGGGCCTGCAGTTCACCCATGTGGCGGGCTATCATGCGGGGCTCGTGATCCGGGCGCTGCTGTTCCGCCTGCCCGCTTCCGAAAAGCGCGACACGATACCGTGGGCCACCTTCACCGATCCGGAACTGGCACATATCGGCCTGACCGAGGAGGCCGCGCGCACGCGCCATGGAAAGATCGGCATCCTGCGCTGGCCCTATGCGGAGAACGACCGCGCCCAGACGGAGCGCAAGACAAGCGGCTTCATCAAGCTGGTCACCGGCAGGGGCGGACGCATTCTCGGGGTCTCCATCGTCGGAGCCAATGCGAGCGAGATGATGAACTTCTGGTCGCTGGCCCTCGCCAAGAAGATGAGGACACGCGACATCGCCGGCTATGTGGCCCCCTATCCGACCATGTCCGAGATCGGCAAACGAGCCGCGATAACGCACTTCACCAGCGCTACCCGCAAGCCCGTGGTGCGTGGACTCATACGCTTTATGCGCTTATTCGGGTAATCGCCGGCGGCAAGCGTTGTCGGCCCCGAACAAGGATCGGCGATGGCAAGCGAGGAACGACATCACAACGGCAGTGGCGCGGCCGGGCACGCGCCGCCGGTTCCGCTGACGCGCGGGCTGTCGACCAAGCTGCTGTTCCTGACCATCCTTTTCGTGCTCCTGGCCGAGATTCTGATCTTCATCCCTTCGGTCGCCAATTTCGGCCAGCAGTGGATGAGCCAGCGGCTGCGCACGGTTGCCGCCGTCGCGGTTGTCCTGATGAACGGCGATCCCGACAGCCTGAGCCGCGAGGCCAGCAACGAAATCCTGATGGCGACGGGAGCCAGGGCGATCGCGGTGCGCGAGGAGGGCATGTCGCGCCTTCTGGTCGTTTCGCAGATGCCGCCGCAGGTGGACATGCATGTGGACCTCGACGCGGTGGGGCCGGTGGAGGCCATCGGCCAGGCCTTCGTCACGCTTTTCTCCGGCGGCGACCGGATGTTGCGGGTTCACGGCCTGGTCGGCGAGACGGGCAAGCGGTTCGAGATTGTCATCCCCGACAGAGAACTGCGCTCGGCCATGCTCGTCTATGCCCGCAACGTGGCGCTTCTGTCGCTCATCATTTCGCTGTTCACGGCGATGCTCGTGTTCTACGCGATCAACCGGATCATGATCAGGCCCATCCGCGCGATGACGCAGTCCATGCTCGACTTCGCGGCCGCGCCCGACGACGCGGCGCGCATCATCCAGCCGGAAGACCGCGCCGACGAGATCGGCACGGCCGAGCGCGAACTGGCCGACATGCAGCGGACGCTGCAGCGAACGCTGAGCGAGCGCAAGCACCTGGCCGATCTCGGGCTCGCCGTCTCGAAGATCAACCACGACATGCGCAACATGCTGTCTTCGGCGCAGCTCATGTCCGACCGGCTGACCATGATCGATGATCCCACCGTGCAATCATTGACGCCGCGCCTCGTGCGGACGCTCGACCGCGCCGTCGCCTATACGGAGGGCGTCCTTGCCTA
Organism: Nitratireductor thuwali; assembly: GCF_036621415.1. Classification (NCBI taxonomy): domain Bacteria; kingdom Pseudomonadati; phylum Pseudomonadota; class Alphaproteobacteria; order Hyphomicrobiales; family Phyllobacteriaceae; genus Nitratireductor; species Nitratireductor thuwali. The sequence goes on along the minus strand of NZ_CP030941.1, from coordinate 3,016,777 downwards.
TGGACGCACGCAGGAGGCCCCGCCGCGGCGCCGGCGCCTGCGGCTCGCGCAGATCATCGACGATGTGCAGGCGACGCTGGCGATCGACCCCGACGGCGGGATCGAGTTCATCAACGAAATCGACCCGGAGTTCGAGATCAGCGCCGATGCGGAACAATTCTTCCGGGTGCTGGCCAATCTGTGCCGCAATGCGGTTCAGGCGATGTCGGGGGAACACGATCCCGCGCTTGTGCGGCGGCTGACCGTGTCGGCGCGCGTCGACGGCGGCGAGGTGCGCATAGACATCTGCGACACGGGGCCCGGCCTGCCCCCGCGGGCGCAGGAAAACCTCTTCGCCGCATTCCGCGGCTCGGCCAAGAGCGGCGGCACCGGGCTGGGGCTGGCAATCGCCCACGAGCTGGTGAGCGCGCATGGCGGGCGGATCGAGCTGGTGGAGACCGGCAACGGACGCACCGTCTTCGCCGTGATCCTGCCCCATGCCGATGGCGGCACCGCCACTCCGTCGCAGGCAAGAGGCACGGCGCCGGCCAAGGGCGCCTGACCGCGCCGCCGGCAGCGCCATCGCGGATGCCGGAATCGGCGCGCGCCATGCTCCACCCCTCCGGCTTGCCGGCCCTTTGAAGATCGCGGGAAACAGACAAATAAATGTCATGACGGCGCTTGCTTTTGCCGGTTTCAATCGTTAGGTAGGCGGCGTTCGGTCAATGGCTTGTTCCCTTGATCACCTGCCGCCGTGGCAGACAGCGCGCCCGTAGCTCAGCTGGATAGAGCACCAGACTACGAATCTGGGGGTCAGAGGTTCGAATCCTTTCGGGCGCGCCATTAAATCCTTTGAATCATTGAAAATTTTGAGCCCGGCGCACCTGTTTCGGCGGGGCTGCGCTCGCTGCGCCGGTCCTTCTTCGCAAATGCACAAAACTGTGGCATATGCCGTGTCACAGGAAGGGACGGAGGGACGGTGCCTTGAGCGTTGCGGGAACGAGGAGAGCCTTGATGCTGGCGGCGGCCACCGGCAGGATGGCCGGCCGATGAGCCTGCCGATCATACGCACGGTTTCGGATCTGCGGGCACTGACCGCCATCTGGCGCCGGGAGGGCGCCTCTATCGCCATGGTGCCGACCATGGGAGCGCTGCACGAGGGGCATCTGAGCCTGGTGCGCGCCGCGCTTGCGCGCGCCGACCGGGTGATCGTGACGCTTTTCGTGAACCCGAAGCAGTTCAACAGCGCCGCAGACCTGGCCGCCTATCCGCGCACCGAAATGGACGACGCCGCCAAGCTGGCGCCGCTCGGCGCGCATGTGCTTTACGCCCCCTATGGGGACGAGATGTACGGACCGGGCTTTGCCACAACCGTGTCGGTGAGCGGCGTCAGCGAAGGCCTGTGCGGCGCGCACCGGCCCGGCCATTTCGACGGGGTGGCGACGGTGGTGACCAAGCTCTTCCTGCAGGGTGGCGCGGACTTCGCCTTTTTCGGCGAGAAAGATTTCCAGCAGCTTCACGTGGTCCGCCGGCTGGCGCGCGATCTCGACATCCCAATCGAGATCGTCGGCTGCCCGACGGTGCGCGAGCCCGACGGCCTGGCGCTTTCCTCCCGCAATGTGCGCCTTTCGGCGGCCGAGCGGCGCATCGCGCCGAAGCTGGCGGAAACGCTGTTCGACACGGCCGGCCGACTGGCCGAAGGCGTGCCGGCGGCCGCAGCGCTGGACGCGGCGCGCGTGGCGCTCGAAGCGGGCGGTTTCGATAAGGTGGAATATCTGGAACTGCGCGACGAGGAGACATTGGCGCCCATCGAGCAGGCCGAGAAGCCGGCCCGGCTGCTCGCCGCCGCCTGGCTCGGTGAGACGCGGCTGATCGACAATGTGAAGGTGATGCCGGCGAGGCTTTCGCTAGATCAGCGCACCGTTTCACAGAACGCTGAACTGACCTAACCATTTGAATATATGCGATTCCGGACGAAAACCGGCTCCCACTTTTCCTGGAATTGCTCTCTGGAATTGTGTTCTGCCGCGGCGCCCTGCGGCACCTGCGGCGTCTCAACGTCAAGAAGCGGGTTCGTTCAACGGCTTGGCGACGACGGCTTGCTGGCGCCGATCGCCGCGCCGAAGATCTTTGCTCCGGGCAATCACGCTTTGCGGCCGGCATTCCGCTCCGTGAGGCTTGGAGCCGGTGAGCCGCAAGCGCCCTGTCTGCATGAGGAAGTGATTTCCGGCACGCATGTCATCGCGCTCGATTACAGCATTCCCGGTCGTATCCCCGGCGCCCTGGCGAGGACCAGATCGACTTCCTGAACGATGCCCTCTCCAAGAACACGGACCTGCCCAAGCTGGCCGGCTGCCACCATCCGCCGCATCTCGACGGAACCGAGGCGAACTGGCACAGCCTAGACCCGGCCAGCACCAAGAGGCTCGAAGCGGTTCGCGGCAGGAAGGTTCTCGCGATCCTCTCCGGCCACGTCCATTTCGACAGCGTGATCCACTGGTACGGGATTCCGGTGATCATCGGGACGGGACTGCACAATGCAGTCGACGTCACGTTCCGTTCGGGCCTGCAGGTGGTCGACGGCATGGGTTTCACCCTGTGCCGGATTCGTCCGAGCGGGCTGACGCCATCTTCATGCCGCTGGCGAGAAGCCGCCAGCAGCTGATCATCCACGACATGGAACGGCTAAACGCCATCGATCGGCAGGCGGCATCGCGTTCAACCGAGAAACAACACCGCCTTCATATGGACGCGATTTGCCGCGCGTAGTCTCTGCCCATCGGTAGAATGGCGGACAGCTCTCATGAATCAGACGCCCATCAGGCTGCTCGACGCCTGCGAGGAGCTGCTGTGTCGCGTCGACAGTGTCGACCAGTTGACAGCGCGCAGGCTGGCCAGCGTGGCCGGGACCACGCCTTCTTCCATCAGCTACCATTTCGGCTCGCAGGAACGTCTGATCATCGCCACGGCGGAGCGCGTCTACAAGCGGCTCAACGCCGAGCGGCTGTCGATGCTCAACGCCGCCACGCAGAAATCCTCCCCAAATCCGCCCGCGGTCGAAGACGTCATCGCGGCTCTTGTCGGCCCGTCGGTTCGCTGGAGCCTGGAGCCCAACTCCAAATACCGTGTCCTGGTCCATTTCACCTCGATGTCGCAGCGCAGCCAGGATCCGGAAGCCTACCGGTCCGTGATTGAAGGGATCGAGCACCACCAGGTATTCATTCACCAGTTCCGGGTTCTGGCGCCGTGGCTCAGCGAAGCCGATATCGGGTGGCGCATGAGCTGCGCGCTCGGCATTCGCTCCCAGGTGACGCGATCCCGCCTGCGCAACGAGATGCTCACCGCCCATACGATCGATTTTTCCGATGCCGAGCAGGTCATCGCGCGCATCGTCGAGGTCGTGGCGCCCATGTTCCGGCGCGCATCCTGACCCGGGGCTGCCAGAGTCGTCGTTTTCCACAGTATCGAACAGCGTTCGAAGACCGTCACGCAGCGTATATGACGCGCCGCTAGAGATGCCCCCGTAGCTGAAAAGCGACGACAAGGCATCAGACCGTGGCATCGATACACATCTCCAGCGTCCATAAGCTCTACGGGTCCACCCCCGCCGTCCGCGGCATCGACCTGATCGTCGAGAATGGCTCCTTCATGGTCATTCTCGGACCTTCAGGCTGCGGCAAGTCGACCCTCTTGCGGATGATCGCGGGCCTCGAGGACATCACCGCCGGCGAGATTTCGATCGACGGACGCGTGGTCAACGATGTGGAGCCTGCGCGGCGCGGTTGCGCGATGGTCTTCCAGAATTATGCCCTCTACCCGCACATGACGGTTGCGCAGAATATCGGCTACGCCCTCAAGGTCGCTGGGATGCCGCGTGCGGAGCGTGACGAGAGGGTGCGCCGCATCGCCGGCACGCTGGGTCTGGAGTTGCTGCTGCACCGCAAGCCGTCGGAGCTTTCCGGTGGGCAGAGGCAGCGTGTCGCCATGGGGCGCGCCATGGTGCGCTCGCCCGGCATCTTCCTCTTCGACGAGCCCCTGTCGAACCTCGATGCCAAGCTGCGCATCCAGATGCGGCTCGAGATCAAGCGGCTGCACCGGGAACTGCGCACCACCAGCGTCTTCGTGACCCACGATCAGGTCGAAGCGATGACGCTGGCCGACAAGCTCGTGGTCATGAATGATGGGCTGATCGAACAGGTCGGCAGCCCCGCCGAGGTCTATCGGCGGCCCAACAGCCGCTTCGTGGCCAACTTCCTCGGTTCTCCGCCAATGAATTTCCTGCCGGCTGTCATCGATCGCGAAGGTAGCGCCTGTCTGGCAGACCGCAGGATGCCCTGGCCGCAACTGCGCTGGGACCTCGCCGAAGGCACGGCCATCGAGATCGCCTTCAGGCCGAGCGCTGCCCGCCCTGTCACGGGCGCCACCGCCGCCGGCATCCTGCCTTTTGAAGCCGAGATGATCGAGGACCTCGGCAGCGAGATCCATCTGCATGGCGCGGTGGCCGACACGATCGTGGCGGTGGCCCTGCCGGCGGGGACCGTCCTGCCCACCGTGCCCTACGGCATCGCCATAGCCGACGAAGCCGTCCACGCCTTCCTCGCCGTGAATGGCAGCCGGGTAGATCCGCTTGTGATTCCGGCCATCGATACAAAGACAATTGGAGCTGACGCATGTCGCGAGAAATCACTTTCGTCCATCTGACGGACCTGCACATCGGCGATCACGAAACAGACGACCATCTGTTCAGCGATACCCGTGAGACGCTCGACAGCATCCTGCGTCTGCTCGCCGGCATCGAACCCCGACCGCGTTTCCTGGTGGCCAGCGGCGATCTTTCGAACCGCGGCGATGCGGCAAGCTACATCCATCTCAAGAAAGCCATGGCTGCGCTCGACCTGCCGGTCGTCTATGCGCTGGGCAACCACGACACGCGGGAAGGTTTCTACCGCGGAATGGTCGGCCGCGATTACGATCTCGATGCACCCTTTTGCCATGATCTGGTGGTCGATGGCATCCACATCATCACGCTCGATTCCAGTACGCCCGGCTACATTGGCGGCAGCATCGAGCCGGAGCAGTTCGTCTGGCTTGCCGAAACGCTGGACCGGCATCTCGACCTGCCGAAGCTGATCGTCTCCCACCATCCGCCGTCGCTTGGCGAGGATCCCGATCCCGCCCACTGGCGCACCATCGTCCACGAGCACTCCCGGCGGCTTGCCGACATGCTCAAAGAGCGCAACGTGCTCGGCATCCTCAGCGGCCATATCCATCACGACCGCGTGTCGAACTGGCACGGGATTCCCGTGGTGGTCGGTACCGGGCAGCACGCAGCCAGCGACATCCTCAAGCCGAACGTGCTGCGCATGGTGCGCGGCTCCTCTTTCGGGCTGGGCACCATCCGCAAGAGCGGCCTGACCATGGCCTTTGTTCCGCTGCCCAGCGACCGGGCTGAACTCAACGTCTACCCGCTGGAGCTGATGCGTCAGCGGGCCGCGCCGGTGAAGACCGCCGCCGAATAAGCTCTCTCAAGCCGAAAAGGACCAATCCCATGATCCGCAGACAGTTTCTCAGCCTTGCACTCTCAACCTGCTTCGTCATGGCAGGCGGCTTGAACGGCGCCAGTGCCCAGATGGCCGACAGCATCGATGAACCCGTCACCATCTCCTTCTATAACTACAATCTCGCCTCTGCCGGCCTCGGCCGCGAAGCGACGCTCGAACTGATCGCCGCCTTCGAAGAAGCCAATCCAATGGTGACGGTCGAGCCGATCGCCGTTCCTTCGAACGAGGTCCTGAGCCGGGTTCAGGCCGATATGGTCGCCGGGCAGGACGTGGGCGTTGCTCAGCTCGTCTTCCGCGATCTCATCTATGCCGCCGAGCAGCTTGGCGCGCAGCCGCTCGAAGACGTCGCGGGCGAGGAACTCGCCGCTCATGCCGAGGGCTTTGTGCCCAACGGTCTGGCGCTCGGTGAGGTGAACGGCAAGACCTATGGCCTCGCTTATGTCTTCTCCACCCCGGTGATGTTCATCAACCGCGACCTCTTCCGCGAGGCCGGCCTCGATCCCGATCAGCCGCCCCGCACCTGGGAAGAGGTCAAGCAGGCCGGCATCGCGATTGCCGAGAACACAGGCAAGCACGGTTTCTTCCCCGGCGCCTACGGGCCGATTGACGGCACGTTTGTCTATCAATCCATCGTCATGTCCAATGGCGGCAAGGTGCGTGAGGGCAACCGTCTGACATTCGCCGATCAGGACCAGGCCGACGCGGTCGCCATGCTGCGTGACCTGATGGACAGCGGTGCGCATGCGCGCATCGACGTGGCTGCCCACATGGACACGTTCCAGTCCGGAAATCTCGGCATGTTCCTGTTCACCTCCGCTGTTCTTAGCCGCTTCGAGCAGGCAGCTGAGGGCAATTTCGAGCTCGGCCTGGCGGCGATGCCCAGCTTCGGAGACAAGCCGACCGCACCCACCAATTCGGGCTCGGCGATCTTCATGTTCTCCGAGGATCCGGCAAAGCAGCGTGCGTCATGGGAACTGATGAAGTTCCTGACCTCCAACGAAGCCTACACGACGATCACCTCCAAGATCGGCTACCTGCCGCTTCGTCCCGAGGCGATCGAGAGCGAGCGGTATCTCAAGGGCTGGCTCGAGGAAAATCCGAAGTTCCAGGCCAATATCGAGCAGCTCGATCGGCTGACGGCGAACGTCGCTTTCCCCGGCCCCAACTACCGGCAGGTCGAGAACATGATGAAGGAAGCCGTGACCGAGGCGGTCTTCGGCGACGGCGATCCCTATGAAGTGCTGCGTACGGCACAGGAGACTGCCCAGCCCCTGATGCCTGCCGGCCACTGATCCTTCTTGCGCGCCGGAGCTTCGGCTCCGGCGACCACTTTTTCGAAGATCGTCATGAACACAGCAATCCCCGCTCAGCAGCAGATTCCCCGCATCCTCCCAAGGCTGCGGTTTCGCCATATCGAACCCTGGCTCTACCTGGCCCCGGCCATAGCCGTTGTGATGGTTTGGACCTATCTGCCTCTGTTGCAGGCGTTCGAACTGTCCTTCTACCAGTGGAATATGTTGCCCCGGTCCGAGCCGCTCTATGTCGGCTTCGACAATTATCGAAACCTCCTCGGGCTGCCGGACATGCAAGCGGCGGTGCTCAACACGATCTCCTACACGATCGGCCTCCTTCCTCTGTCGGTGGGCATTCCGCTTGCCGTCGCGCTTCTGACAGGGGGGCTCAGCGGGCCGCTGCGTAACCTCTATCGGACGCTGATCTTCGTGCCGATGATCGTGGCTCCCATCGTGGCTGCCATTCTGTGGCGCTGGCTCCTCAACGATGATCATGGGCTGGTGAATGCCTGGCTCAGTGGGCTGGGCTTCGAGACCGTCGGCTTCCTGCGCGATCCGAAGGTGGCGCTGTGGACGCTTGTGTGGGTCACCGGATGGAAGCTGATGGGCTTTTCCACGTTGCTCTTTGCCGCCGCCGACAGCGCGATCAACCCGAGCTATGTCGAGGCGGCACGAATGGATGGCGCGAGCCGCTGGCAGATCGTCCGCGACATACGCCTGCCGCTCCTGTCGCCGACTATCCTGCTGTTGACGATGATGACCATCCTGTTCGGCGCGCAATGGAGCTTCGTCTATATCAATGCCCTCACCGGCGGCGGGCCGCTCCGTTCGACCACCAACGTCTATTACGTGATGTGGGAATACGGCTTCAAGACGATGGCAGCCGGCTGGAGCACGGCCGCGGGCATGCTTGTCTTTGCCGTGTTCGGGGTGACCGCACTGGTCTGCCTGGCTCTCATGCGGAGGCTTGCCGTCTATGATGAATGATGCGCGCGCGGGCCGCTTTTTCGCCCATGGCGTGATGATCACGCTGTCGCTGCTGGCCATCTTTCCGGTCTACTGGATGGTCCAGACATCCTTCAGGCCGGAGAACACGGTGTTCTCCACAGGGCTGTTTCCAACTGCGCCAACGCTCGACAACTACCGGGCAGTGATCGAGGCAATGCCGATCTTTCGCATTATCTGGAACACCTTCGTCATGGCCGGAGCCACCGCGATCGCGCAGGTTGCGACGGGGTTGCTGGCAGCCTGGGCATTGGTTCGGTGGCGCTTCCCTGGTGGACGGCTTGTCCACTCGCTGATCGCGCTTTCCTGGCTGGTGCCGTTCCAGGTGGTCATGATACCCAACTATGTTCTGGCCACGCGGCTTGGCCTTCTCGACAGCCTCGCCGGTCTGGTCATCCCCAATGCGGCGGCGGCCATCGCAGTCCTGGTGATCTACAATGCCATGCGCGGCTTTCCCCGCGAGGTGGTGGAGGCCGCACGCATGGACGGCACTTCCAGCCTGCGGACACTGCTGGAGGTGGTGTTGCCGAATATGCGGGCGCCACTTGCCTCGGTGGGCATCCTCTGCTTCATCTCGGCCTGGAACGACTATTTCTGGCCACTTCTCCTGATCAGACGCATGGAGAATTCCGTCGTGCAGATCGGCCTTCAGTTCTTCATGACGCAGGAAGGCAACGACTGGGGCCTGCTGATGGCCGCAGCCACGCTTGCGTCCTTGCCGATCCTGATCCTCTACCTTGTTCTGCAACGCCAGATCGTCGACTCCTTCATGAAATCGGGTATCCGCTGATGACCGCAATATTCGAGCGCCACATTCACCTGGAAGGCGCTTTCAACGTCCGCGATCTCGGCGGCTATGCGATCGGCACTGGCGGTGTCACGCGCTGGCGCTCTATCCTGCGCGCCGATGGCCTCCACGAGCTGACGCCCGGCGATATCGAACGCCTCCTGGAGATGGGTCTGAGAACGGTGATCGACCTGCGCAGCCCGGTCGAACTCGAAAACCAGCCAAGCCCATTCCACGTTCATGAGGCGGTTCGCTACAACCACGTTCCGCTCTTTTCGGAACTGGCCCCGGTGGATCTGTTGACCAGGGGGCCCGGCATGTTCGATCTCGCCGCGCGCTATGTCGACGCCGCGGACCGCTGCCGCCCTGCCATGGGCCGTGTGCTCGCGGCGGTCGCCGATGCCGATGAGGGCGTGGTTCTGTTCAACTGCAGTGCCGGCAAGGACCGCACCGGCCTGGTGGCGGCCATGCTCCTGTCGCTGGCCGGCGTCGGCCACGACGAGATCGTCGACGATTATGCCCTGACCGGCAGTGTCGCCACCCCTCTTCTGGACAGGTTGAGGCAACAGGCAGTTGCGCGCGGTCTTCCCGACGACGTGGCCCTAAGGCTGCTGTCCTGCGAGCCTGCCACCATCCGTTCACTTCTCAGTCACGTCGACGAACGATACGGCGGGTTCCGGACATACTTCGATGATGCCATGGCCGCCGAACACATGAACCGAGTTACCGAACGGCTGACATAGCTGTTGCAAACCGATCGACAGAAGCGACGTGCGGGACCGTTTCGAGCCGTCGATTTCGGATGCGCTGTTGGCGTGAGCGAGGCGCGATACACGGCCACAGACCTACCGTGCCTTTAATGAACCGAGCTTCCGGGTCGGAAAGGGGCGACGATCCGCGGCATCGAATGGTGACATCACAACCCCACCGCTTTAGCGTTTTCCCAATGGCATTAGGGCGAACACGAGCATGTAGTCTTGAATGGATATCCCGGTGTCGGAACGCTCACGATCGGCCGTGAGCTGGCGACCTTGATATCAGGCCGCCTCCTCGACATTCATACCGTTTACAATGTCGCGTTCGTGCTCACTGAATTTATCGTCAACGGCACAAAAGGGTCGAGCGCGCCCGTACCGATCGCCAATCCGAATGTCTCGAAAGTCTGCAACCGAGATCTGCGGCTTCGTTTCATCGCAGGCAATGTCTGCTTACGGTAAGTGACAAAAAAAGCTGGGCTCTACCGTCGACATTCCGGCGCGTTGCAGGCAGGCAGCCCTGGGGCCGTCTGCTGACTGTCCGATCTGGCCGAAAAACAGAGTAAGCAGCCGTTCGGCAGCCGCGCCACCCCGGCCATGCGGATGAGGATACCTATTCGCTCCAAACCTGGCCTTGAAACTGACGCGGTGTCGACTGCTTCGCGCGAGGCCGAGCTCTATGTATTGTGCGTGCGGAGGTTTGGCCGAACTCTTGCAACGTCACTCGGCGGCCCGCCGAAATGACGCTTGAATGCGGTCGCGAAGTTTGCGGCGCTCGAGTAGCCGGACATGAACGCAGCCTCTTTGATCGTATACTCGCCCGCAGCGAGCGCGTCGCGCGCGAACTCGAGCTTGGCCCGGCGGATTTGCTCCACGACGCTGATGCCGTAGGCCGTCCTGAACAGGCGCTGCAGGCTGCTCGGACTCATTCCGGCCTCACGCGCGATCGCTTCCACGCTCGGCCACATGTTCAAATTCGCATGGATGAAATCGTGAGCCCGCCGCAGGCGCGTGCTGTCGCGGGAAGAAAGATTGAGCGGCTTCCCGGGCAATGCCGCATCCCGGCCCGTTGCGGATGTAAGCGCCTCGGCCACGATCTCGACGGCCGCGCTTTCGACCAGCAGCTGGTCCAAACCGGAGGGTGAACCGCCGAGCTGCAGGATCCGTTCGACGAGATAGGCCAGCCGCCGGCCCGTTTGCCAGCTCCGCGCATCAAGATGCGCTCTCAGCGCTGCGTTGATCGCGCTGCGGTCATCCACCGACGCCAGCCCGTCGCGGTCGAGCCATTCCGGGGTGGCCGAGACGACGAGATGCCTGATCCGCTGCCGGCCGGGCGAACAGCGCTTGAAACTTTCCGGGCGCACGCTGGGCAGCAGCAGTCCCTCCCGCAGGCGGCCATCGCCCCTGAAGTGAAAGCCCTGTTCACCGATCTCCACGTCGACATCGCCGTCAAGAAAGAAGATGCAGGACAAGCCTTCATGCTGCGACGACAGCGCGGTGAAACCGGCCTCCTCGAACACGTCGCTGGCATGCACGGTCAGGCCGCGCCGCAGCTCGCGATGCCAGAAATAACCGCGAAACAGGGCGTCATCGAGCGAGGCGAAGCCCTCCCGGCTTTCCAAGGTGATGCCCGGGCGGCGGACCAGGTCGCCGACCCGCATCACCGCGCCTTCCACTATGTCCACGCCGCCGTTCCCCACCTGTTTCGACCCCGCTTGCCTCTCGCGCAAACGAATTTGGCGCTGCCGCAAAGGCCGGGGCGTTGCGTTGCTCACGGCCCCTGGCTACGACAAGCGCTTAAGATGACCGTCTTAATCAGGTTTACGGCAGGGGTCTACCGTTTTGCGTACAGGCAGCACATTCATCGGTTTTTCGCTCGGTCTCGCGGTGCTGTCGGGCAGTTCGTGCCTGACGCCTGCCGAGGCTCAGGAAGGCACGACGCTGCTGCAGCGTCTGGTGGTCGAAGGAGAGGGTGACGAGCCGGCCAAGGGCCCCGATACGGGCGTCGTTGCCAAACGCAGCGCCACGACCCTCAAGACCGCCACGCCGCTGATCGAGACGCCGCAGGCAGTCAATGTGGTCACGCGTGACCAAATGGAAGCCCAGGGCGCCCGGTCGGTCTCCGACGCGCTGCGCTACACGCCGGGCGTACTCTACGAGCCCAATGGGCACGACATCCGCTACGACTGGCTCTACATCCGCGGCTTCAACGCGCTGGGCACGATGTGGCTCGACGGCCTGATGCTTCCCGGCGATCCGGTCGGCTACGCGCTGCCCTCCATCAACCCCTATGCGCTGGAGCGCGTGGAAGTGATCAAAGGTCCGGCTTCGGTGCTCTACGGACGCGCGCTTCCTGGCGGGCTGGTCAACCAGGTGAGCAAGCGTCCGCAGGCCGACACGCAGCGCGAGATATCGCTGCAGACCACGGCTTTCGGCGGCGTCCAGGGCGCGGTGGACGTGACCGGCAAGTTGACCGAGGACGGGCAGTTCCTCGCGCGCTTCGTGGGGCTTGCCAAGAACCTCGGGACCCAGATCGACCATGAGCGGGATCGGCAGATCATGCTGGCACCGAGCATCACCTGGGCGCCATCGGACGATACTTCGCTCACCGTCTACGGCTACTATCAAAAGGACGACCCAATCTTCAGCCCTCGTTTCTATCCGGCACGCGGCACACTGCTGCCCAACCCGTTCGGGCAGATCCCGCGCGACGTTTTCCTCGGTGATCCGACCTGGGGTTCCTTCACGCGCGACTTCTATGCGCTCGGCTATGAGTTCGACCATCGCTTCAACGAAACCTGGACCGTGCGGCAGAACCTTCGCTACGCGGCCTCCGACCAGCATATGGACCTGGCGCTGGTGAACCCCGCCTTTGCCTATCCCTTTCCCGGCACGCCGACCGGCTCGTCACTCAATCGCGTGACTGCGGTCTCTGACGACCAGCTCAGTTCCTTTGCGGTCGACACGCAGGTCGAGGCGAATTTCGATACGGGCGCGTTCCAGCACACCGGGCTCTTCGGCATCGACTACAACGCGACGAGGTCTGAAAGGGCCTTCGGCAACTACGGTGTGGGCGTCGCTCCGATCGACTACCTCGACCCCGACTACGGCTTTGGCTTTCCCACCGCGCCGGTGACCACGTCCATCCGGCAGAACTCGCGGCAGCTCGGCTTCTATGCGCAGGACCAGATCCGCTACGATCGCTGGATCGGGACCTTCGGATTGCGCTACGACATCTCCGAGATCGACAGCCTGAACCGGATAAGCGGCGCGGCCACCACCAACAACGACACCGCGCTGACCGGTCGCGCCGGCCTGACCTATCTGTTCGACAACGGCATCGCGCCCTACGTCAGCTATTCCACCTCGTTCCTGCCGACGCTCGGCGCGGACCGGTTCGGCCGGCCATTCGAGGCGCAGAAGGCACGCCAGTTCGAGGTTGGCGTGAAGTACGAGCCGACCGGCGCGCGCGGCCTGATCAGCGTTTCCTATTTCGACCTGCAGATCGAGAACGCCCTGACCCCGGACCCGGATGTCGCAAACGCTTCCGTCCAGACTGGCGAGCAGCGCGTGCGCGGCATCGAGATCGAAGGCAAGTACGAGGTTACCCCGTCGCTCGACATCATCGCCGCCTACGCCTACTCGGACTCGGAGGTGACGCGCTCGAACAATCCCGTCGAGCTCGGCCGCGAGATGCTGCGCCTTCCCCAGCATCAGGGGGCGCTTTGGGTCAACTACCGGCCCCACTACATACCGGGTCTTTCGCTGAGTGCAGGCGTGCGCGCCACGTCTTCCTATCAGAGCGATGCGGCATACAACCCGCTGTTGCGCATCCCCGCCCGCACGTTGGTCGATATCGGCGCCGAGTTGGATTTCGGGGTGCTGAACGAAGAGCTCGAAGGCTCCACATTGCGGGTGAACGTGACAAACCTTTTCGACGAGACCTATGTGACACACTGCCTCAATCTCACCGGAGGCAGCTGCAACTATGGCGCGGGCAGAACGATAACGGCGAACTTGACGTACAGATGGTAGGCGGGCTTGCAATCTTTCAGCGGGCCGCCAGGTACCTGGCGACCCGCATGCTTTGTGGATGGTTCGCGTTGGTGACAATCATTGCGTCAGTGGCCATTGCGCCGGCGGGCGCGGTCGAGATCGCCGACGTCCTTGGCAGGAAGGTGACGCTCGACGCACCGGCCAGCCGCATCGTGATGGGCGCCGGACGCCAGCTGCCGGTGCTCGGCCTGCTGCATCCCGACCCTGCATCGCTCGTGGTCGGCTGGCGCGGAGACTTCAAGCTGGACGGCGCGCAATACGGCGCCTGGGCGGAAAAATTCCCGCACATCGATGCGATTACCGTACTCGGCGGCAATGCCGCCAACGGGCTCCCGGTGGAAACGATCGTACAGCTTCAGCCGGACCTCGTGGTACTTGATCTGTACGATTCGAGCGCGGCTGCGACCAGGCGGTCCATGGACCTGCTGGAGCAATTGGAGATCCCGGTGCTGGTCGTCGATTTCTTTTCGCATCCGCTGGAGAATGCTCTGCCCAGCCTGCGCATGCTCGGGCAGGCGATCGGCGCCGAGGATCGCGCCGAGGCCTTTGTCGCGTTCTACAATTCCCGGCTCGAGCGGGTGAAGTCGCGCCTCGCCTCCGACGACCTGCGCCCGCCGGGCGTGTTCATGCACGTTCACGCCGGCGGCATGCCGTGCTGCCCGTCGCCGGGGCGCGGCGTGTTCAACGACATGATCGCGCTTGCCAAGGGCCGGAACGTCGCGCTCGACCATATCAGCGGCCTCTATGGCGACATCAGCCTAGAGCAGCTGATCGTCGACGATCCGGAGATCTACATCGCCACCGGCGGCGCGCATCTGGCGGCGCGGGGCGGCCTCGTGCTCGGGCCCGGCGTAACGCGTGAGGAGGCGGACGCCTCCTTCGCTAAGCTGCTCGCCACGCCCGGGCTGTCGCAGCTGACGGCGGTCAAGGAAGGAAATGCCTTCGCGCTCTGGCATATGTTCAACGACACGCCGGCCCACATCGCGATGATCGAGTTCCTGGCGAAGCTCTTACACCCGGAACTCTTTGCCGATATCGATCCGCAGGCGACGATCGACGCCATCAATCGAGAATTCCTGCCGGTGCCGATGTCCGGAACGTACTGGATCGGGCGATGACGGAGCTTGCCGCAGGGGCCGCGGACGAGGGGCAGGCGCTGCGCGGCTACGCTCGGCTAAAGCGGCAGCGCCTGCTGCTGATCGGCCTCCTCGCTGCCTGCGGGGTCGGGGTTTTCCTCCTCGACCTCGGCACGGGACCTGCCGGCATTGCACCGCTTAAGGCGCTCTCCGCGCTCGTGGGTCTTGCGGACCCGCCGCCCGCGCAGGAAGTCATCCTCTGGCAGTTGCGTCTGCCCGTGGCACTGATGGCCATCCTGGTCGGGGCGTCGCTGGCGCTCGCCGGAGCGGAGATGCAGACCGTGCTCGCCAATCCATTGGCCGAACCGTTCACGCTGGGCGTCTCCAACGCCGCAGCGCTCGGCGCGGCGCTCGCCATCGTGTTCGGGCTGGGCGGTGCATGGCTGCCTGCCAACTTGACGATCGCCGGCAACGCCTTCCTGTTCGCCGCGGGTTCCTTGCTGCTGATCCAGCTCTTGGCACGGCTGAGCGACGCGGGGGCGGAGACGCTGGTGCTGTTCGGCATCGCCCTCGGCTTCACGGCGAGCGCCCTTCTGTGGCTCGTCCAGTACATGGCTTCGGCGGACGCGCTACAGCAGATCGTCTTCTGGAGCATGGGCAGCCTCACCCGCACCGACTGGACCGTGCTGCCCATTGCTGCAGCGGTTCTTTGCATCGTCGCACCATTCTCGCTTGCCGCGGCGTGGAAGCTCACCGCGCTGCGCCTGGGCGAGGAGCGGGCTATCAGCTTCGGACTCGACACGCGCCGCCTGCGGCTGATGGCGCTCGTCCGCGCCAGCCTGCTCGCCGCCACCAGCGTCGCCTTCGTCGGCGTGATCGGCTTCGTCGGCCTCGTCGCGCCGCACGTCGCGCGCATGCTGGTGGGCGAGGACCACCGCTATTTCCTTCCGGCAAGCCTGATCACCGGCGCGCTGACCGTCTCGGCCGCCTCGATCGCCACCAAGCTCATCGTCCCCGGATTGATGCTTCCGATCGGAATCGTCACAGCCCTGGTGGGCTTGCCGGGCTTCGTCTGGCTCGTTCTGCGACGGCACAGGCGGGCGCGATGAGGCCGAACGAAGACGCACTTCTGGTCGGCGGTCTCAACGTCGCCTACGGGCGCCGGCGCATCGTGCAAGACCTGACACTGCCGCCGATCCGGCGGGGCCAGGTGACGGCCCTCATCGGCCCGAACGGGACGGGCAAGTCCACCGTGCTCAAGGCCCTTGCCCGCGTGGTGCCATCGGACGGCGATCTGCATTTCGGCTCGGCCGACCTGCGGCAGCTGTCGCCGCGGCAGCGCGCCGCGATGATCGGCTACATGCCGCAGGTGTTGCCGCAAGGCACGGAGCTGACCGCGCTGGAGAGCGTCATCATCGCATTGAAAGCAGGCGGCGAGGCCGGCAACCTAGAACGCCGTGCTGTGGGCGTGGTCGAACGACTCGGCATCGCCGAGCTTGCACTGGCACCGCTCGACCGGCTGTCGGGTGGAGAACGCCAGCTCGTCAGCCTCGCGCAGGCGATCGCGCGCGACCCGGCCATGCTCTTCCTCGACGAGCCGACCAGCGCGCTCGACCTTGGGCATGTTCACCAGGTGATGCGCCTCGTGCAGGCGTCTGCCCGCAACGGTGCCGCGGTGGTGATCGTGCTGCACGACCTGGCACTCGCGGCGCAGTGGGCGGACCGTACGATCGTGCTCAAATCCGCACGGCTGCACAGCGCCGGCGCGCCACGTGACGTTATCACGCCCTCGATGCTGGCTGACGTTTATGGCTTCGCGGCGAGCGTCGAGCATCTCGGCAAGAACCTCTTCATCGTCCCCGATCGCGGGGCGCCGGCCGACGCCCCGCGATCCCTCTCATGACATCCGGAGTACAGCCGTGAAAACAGCCAGCGCGGTCGTCACGCTCACAAACCCGGTCTCGGTTCTGGAAGCATTACGCACGCATCTGGCCGAGCATGAGCTCGTGGTCGAGTTCGACGGACAGGTGGCCAGCGCCAATCTTCCCTCAGGCCACGCGACCATGCGGATAGAGGCTTCCATGCTTGAGCTGGAAGTGCGGGCCGCAAGCGAGTCCGGCCTTGAGGACGTGGCGAGCTTCCTTGCCTCGCATGTACTGGAATTCGCTCATCCGGAAACGCCGGTCATCCGCTGGTCGGGTTTCCAGCCGAGCGGCACATTCGCTGATTTCCGCGAGATGAAGGTCGTCGGCGTGACCGAGCTGACGCCGCACATGCGGCGGATAACCCTTGCCGGAACGGACCTCAGGCGCTTCGCGACGGACGAGAACCTGCATGTGCGCCTGTTCTTCCCGGCGCCCGGCCAGCCGCCGGTGTGGCCGACCCGCGGCGAGGACGGTCTGGAGCGGCACATCGAGCCGGCCAGACAGCCTGCCGTCCGAAAATATACGATCCGGCGCATCGATCTTGTCACAGGGACGGTCGACATCGACTTCCTGCTGCACAGGGATCCCGGCACCGGCAGCGACTGGGCCAAGAATGCGAAGGAAGGCGACATGATCGGCATGGCCGGGCCCGGCGGGCGAGGCGCACAGCCGGCAGACTGGCTGCTTCTCGTTGGAGACGAGACGGCATTGCCGGCGATCGCACGCATTCTCGAAGGGCTCGCACCCGGCACGGAGGGCATGGCGCTGATCGAGGTCGAGAGTGAGGCCGACAAATTGCCACTCACTCACCCTCGCGGCTTCGAAATCCGCTGGTTGCATCGAGCAGCCTGTGCGGAAGGACTGGCCGCCGCCGTCAGCCGCATCCGCGTTCCCACGCATCGCAAGCACTTCTGCTGGGCCGGCGCGGAGTTCGAGACGATCCAGACGATCCGGCGATACTGGAAGGAGGAGTGCGGTGTCGCCAAGTGGAACCAATTGGCCGTCCCCTATTGGCGAAGAGGACGCCCCGAAGGCGAATAGGAAGGCTGGTCCGGAATGGACCAACCATCTCCTTTGGGTCGAAAGCTGGCCACCTGCTTGGCAGGATGGAGCCAGCGCGAAGCGGTCGTTCCGCTGATGACCTGCGACCGGTCGTTGACTATGATGCTTCACTTCAAACAATGGACCTGATGCAGACGAGATTTGAAGCATTTCTCTCCGACGAGGACGAACAACATGCCCTACGAACTGCGACCTGTCCGTTCTCCGGAAGAGTGGCATCACCTGCACCACATCAGACGTACCGTTCTCTTCACACCCGAGCGGCATTCAGTTGACTATGATGAGAACCACCCCGACGACCGCGTAGAGGGGAATGTACCCTTTCTGCTTCTCTTCGATGCTCGTCCAGTAGGTGTATTCCGCCTCGACCTGCGCGGAGAAGTAGCCATCGTCCGGCTGGTTGCGGTCACTGAAAGGGAACAAGGCAAAGGCCACGGGAGGAAGCTGAACGCTCTGGTCGAGGCCGAGGCGAGGCAACGGGGTGTTAAAACGCTGCGTGTCAACGCCGCTCCAGAGGCGCTCGGATACTATGAGAAGATGGGTTGGCAGTGCACCAATTGGGATAAAAGTGAGCTGATCGGGTTCGCCAAGGACTGCATCCAAATGAGCAAAGAACTTCGCTCAGCGTAATTTTCCGCCCTTCTGCCACCCGGTAACGGCCGGCTCTCATGAGATCTTCGGAGATTGGGCGGTCAACAGGACGTCTGCCATGCCGATTGTTACCCAGCATCAGATCAGCCCTGCCGGGTGACTTCTGCCCGCCATGCCCCTGCTGTGGAGGGCGCATGATCGTGATCGAGGTGTTCGAACGATGGAGGCAGCCGCGCGGACCCCCGGGGCAAAACAGCGACGAACCCGGAGAACGCCCCATGACCTGGCATGGCATGCTCCAGCGTCCAGCCGCAGGCACTCAGCTTACGGCAACGGACCCACGCGCGTCCACGGTGATCATCGACGCCGACAGAGCCGCGACCGTTGTCGCGTCGAGCCAACAATGCCGCGCAACTGGAAGACGAGGCGGCCCGCCTGCACCCATCCCGACACCTCCCGGCGGAAAGTCCCTGCTGCAGTCTGAGAAACGGAGAACTGTTGCCTATCTCTGTTTCACCCGAGCGTGCACTCCACTATGTCTCTAGAATGAAATGTAACCCATGTGCCCGGAACAGACCCGCCGAGAAATGGTACGGTTGGGTGGGTTCGAACCACCGACCTCAGGAGCCACAATCCTGCGCTCTAACCAACTGAGCTACAACCGCATACCGTGCGACGACCGCGCCAGCGTCCTTACGGGCAAATGATCGCATTTTCAAGAGCAATGCGCCACCCGGCGGGAGACTTATTGGCGCATCCGGCGAAAACGCCACTCAAGAGCCGACGGCGTCGTTGCTTGGCTGGGATTCCCGGCGCTGCAGGAAACCCAGGGCCAAAAAAGAAAAGACCGGGGGGAGGAGCCCGGTCTTTTCACTAGGGGTCGGCGGGAGGAGGAGGAGCCGACCCGTGTTCTCGCGAACAACGCGCATATAGGGGTTTATGTTCCCTTGTTCAGCGCGACCGTTCGTCTCAGGCAGCGGTCTGCTTGAGCGTCTTTTCGAAGACGTCCTTGACCGGCTTGGTGACTTCGGCGGCGGCCTTCTGCGAGATCGCCTGGAAATCCCTGGCCTGCTCAAGGCCGAACTCGAACTGCTTGCGCAGGAAGGAGCTCTGCAGCTCGATGACTTCCGACAGGGTCTTGGCGCCGACCAGCGCTTCGAACTGCGCGAAATTGGCTTCGGCGCTGGCGCGCATGGCGGAGATCGACTTCAGCGCGAGCTCATCGCTGGCGCCCTTGGCGGACTCGAAGGAATTCTCGAAGGCCTTGCGGGCATCTTCGGCGCCGGTCTTGATCTGGTCGAAGGCCTGCTTGGTCTGCTCGGCGCTCTTTTCCGTCAGGGCGCGGAACTGCTCGGTAGCCTTCGAGGCGTCGAAGGTCGGGAATTCGGTTTCGGCGGTTTTGCCGGCGGAGGTGTTGCCAGTGGTCTTGCTCATGTCGATTGTCCTCGTCAGTGTTGCGCCTGCCTTGCGGGCAGGCTGGATTTGAACCAAACTTGACCCCTATATAACGCACTCTATGGTGCATTGCAATATTTAATGTTGCACTGCACCATTTGCGCCCGGGCGATTAACCAAGGCTGCAATTCGGGCGGTGTTGGCGGCGGAGTTTGTGGACGCGGGCGCGGCGTGCTTCTATTAACGAGTGGTTAATCGCGGGCCCTCCCCGCAAGACTGGTTGGTACGGTTTTCATGGCTTCGGCTTCCTATGCGTTTCTAGATATTGCCGTGCTCGACGCGATCCGGGAGCGCTTTGCCAAGGGCGATGCGCTGGCGGTGCTTTCGCCGGATCTCGACGAGGTGCTGTGGGCGAATGGCGCCGGCGCGGCGCTGGTGGGACACGACAGGATCGAAGCGGCCATCGGCGCGCCGCCGCGGCTGCCCCCCGTCGCCCTGCGCCAGCTACAGGGCGCCGCGCGGATGCCGGAAGCCGGAAAGGAGCGCCCGGTCGGGCTGCGGATGACGTCGGGGCTGAAAAGCCGGGTCGTCAACGTGCTGGCCTCGGCGATCGTCCTGCCGCGCGGCGAACGGGCCGTTCTCATCGCCCTGCCCTTTCAGGCCGAGGATGCCAATGCCGCGGTGATCGAGGGCTTCGACGAGCCCGGTCATTTCGCGGGGCTGCTGGACGGCGAAGGAAACATCCTTGCCGCTTCCGAGGGTTTCGGCGGCCTCAACATCGACGAGGCGACCCTGCGGGCGCTGGTGTCGGAGGTGCGCGGCGAGGACGACCGGCTGGTAAAGAAGCGGATAGAAGGTAACGGCAGTCTTTTTCCCGCCGGGATCGCCCGCCTGACCGAGGATCCCGCGCGCCACCTTCTGGTCGTCGTCGACGACCGCCCTGCCCCTTCCGACGAGGCGGCGGCACCCGGCGCCGCGCCGGAAGCCGAAGTGGCCGGAGCGCCGGCCGATGAGGCCGAGCCGGAGCGGGCCGAGCCGGAGCCCCCCCGGCCGGAGGAACGGCCGGCCGACGTCGAGACGGCACCGGAACCCGCGCCTGCCGCGCTCGAAGACCGCACCGTGCGCTTTTCATGGCGGACCGACGCCGAAGGCCGGTTTTCGGCGCTGTCGGAGGAATTCGCCGAGGCCATGGGCGCGCCGGCGGCCGACATTATCGGGCGGCGCTTCCGCGATGTCTCCAATATTTTCGGCCTCGACGAAGAAGGGATCATCGTCAAGCTTCTCGATCGACGGGAGACCTGGTCGGGGCGCACCGTCATGTGGCCCCTGTCGGGAACGGAATTGAAAGTGCCCGTGGATCTGGCTGCGCTGCCGGCCTACGGGCGCGACCGCACATTCGAAGGCTTTCGCGGCTTCGGCATCATCCGCCTCGGCCAGGCGGTCAAGGACCCGGAGAGGATAGGACTGGCGCTCGTAAAGACGGTTCCGCCGGAACAGCCGCCGGAGGGACAGCGGGCAACGGCGCAGGAAGCGGCAGCGCCACAGCAAGGCCAGCCGGAGGATGCGGCACAGCCTGCGGCCGAACCGGAGGAGAGGCCGGAGCCGGTGATCGATCCGTTTCTGGGCGAAACACCGGCGCTCCACATTTCGCAAAGCCCGGAAAGACGGTCCAGCGACAAGATCATCCGGCTGGCCGAACTGCGCGACAGCGGCCTTTCCGCCAGCGAACGCCTGGCTTTCCGCGAGATCGGCGACAGGCTGCGGCGGGCGAGCGACGCCCTTGCGGAACGTGCGAAAACCGATCCGGCATCGGAAACGCTGGACACCGGCGCCGGCCGTGGCGGACAGACGTCCGCACAGGAGCCCTCGCTGGACACCGAAGCGGGATTGCGTCCGGTGAACGACGATATTCCCGCGCAGCCGCCGGAGGGCGAGGCCGAAGGCAGCGCTGCCGGCATCGACAGGGCGGACGAGCCTCGGCCGGAGGACGCGCATGGCGGCCCGACGGCAGATGCGCATGCGGAACCGGCCGAGCCCCCGCAGGCCAGGCCCTTGCAGACCAAGAACGGCGGCGACCAAGCGGCGGCCCTGCCGCCTGAATTCACGCCCTCGGCCTTTGCCGGCGGCGCCGGCGAAAAGGCCGATATCGCGCTCTTTGCCGCCCTGCCCTTGCCCATACTGGTGCACTCGGGCGACCGGATGCACTACGGCAATCCGGAATTCTTCGCGTTCACGGGCTATCGCGATCTCGACACGCTGGCCGCGCAGGGCGGAATGGAGGCGCTGTTCGACGAGCCGCAGGAAGCCGGCGGGGAAGGCCGGCGCGCCAGCCTGAAAATCCGCAAGGCGGACGGCACCTCGACGCCGGTCGAAGCGCATCTTCAGTCGGTCTCCTGGGGACAGGGCAAGGCGCTGATGCTGGCGCTGAAGCCGGCGCTGCCGGAACCGGAGGCGGAGCCGACCGGGGCGGAACAGCGCGAGATCGAGGCGCGGCTGGTGGAAATGCGCGCCATCGTCGACACCGCGACCGACGGCATTGCGGTGCTCGACAAGGACGGCAACATCCGCTCGATCAACCGTCCCGCCGAAGCCCTGTTCGGTTTTGACGCCGAGAATGTAACGGGCAAGCCGTTCACGACGCTGTTCGCCATCGAGAGCCAGCGAACGGTGCAGGACTATGTTAGCGCGCTTTCCGACCACGGCGTGGCAAGCGTGCTGAACGACGGACGCCAGGTGATCGGCCGCGAGGCCAAGGGCCGCTTCATCCCGCTGTTCATCACGATCGGACGGCTGCCCAACGACAGCGGCTATTGCGCCGTCCTGCGCGACATCACTCAATGGAAGCGCGCCGAGGAGGAGCTTACCCAGGCGCGGGCGCAGGCCGAACGGGCATCTTCACAGAAGAGCGAGTTCCTGGCGCGCGTCAGCCATGAGATACGCACGCCGCTGAACGCCATCATCGGCTTTTCGGAGCTCATGGTGGACGAGAAGTTCGGGCCCATCGGCAACGACCGCTACCGCGACTATCTGCGCGACATCAAGCGCTCCGGCAATCATGTGCTCGATCTGGTGAATGACCTTCTCGACATCTCCAAGATCGAGGCCGGGCAGCAGGAGATGCATTATGAGGCGGTTTCGCTGAACGAGGCGCTGGGCCAGACGGTGGCCATGATGCAGCCTCAAGCCAATGGCGAGCGCGTCATCATCCGGTCCAGCTTCGCATCGCGCCTGCCCGAGGTGGTGGCCGATCTCAGGAGCGTCAAGCAGATCGCCATCAATCTCCTGTCCAACGCGATACGCTTCACGCCGGCCGGCGGCCAGGTGATCGTTTCGACGGCCTATAATTCCGACGGATCGGTGGTGCTGAGGGTGCGCGATACGGGCGTCGGCATGAGCGCGGCCGAACTCGACGAGGCGCTGAAGCCGTTCAAGCAGATCAACACGCTGAAGCGCAAACGGGGCGACGGCACCGGGCTGGGGCTGCCCCTGACCCGCGCCATGGTGGAAGCCAACCGCGCCCGCTTCACCATCCAGTCCAAGCCCGGCGAAGGGACGCTGGTCGAGGTGGTTTTCCCGCCGACGCGCGTGCTGGCCGACTGAAAATCGCAGCCAGCGGGGCAATAGTGGAGTTTTGTAGTTTAGAATAATTCTAAACTACTGATTTTGTTGCGCTTCTCTTGACCCATGGGTGAATTTCTCCCATAGGAGGGTACGGTCGCCGATGGCTTGACCGCAGAGTTAAACCCTCCCGGGATCTTGGCTCCCGGTGGTTAGGAGACAGATCATGTTGACGAAAACCCCTATGCTCATAGCCGGCTTCGCCGCCCTTGCGATGGCCGCCGGCTTCACTCCCGCCCTGGCGCAGGCCGAAGGCACGGTGAACATCTACTCCTACCGGCAGCCTTTCCTCATCGAGCCGCTGCTCGACGCCTTCACCGAAAAGACGGGCATCGAGACCGAGGTCCTGTTCCTCGACAAGGGTCTTGAGGACCGGATCGCCGCCGAGGGCGAAAATTCCCCGGCCGACGTGATCCTGACGGTCGATATCGGCCGCCTGGTCAACGTGAAGGAAAAAGGCGTCACGCAGTCGGTCGACAATGAAACGGTCAATGCCAACATTCCGGCGGAGTTCCGCGATCCGGAGGGCAACTGGTTCGGCCTGACCACGCGCGGCCGCGTCGTCTATGCCTCCAAGGAGCGCGTCGACCAGGACACCATCACCTATGAGGAACTGGCCGACCCGAAGTGGAAGGGCAAGATCTGCATGCGCAGCGGCCAGCACATGTACAATATCGCGCTGTTCGCCTCGATGATCGCTCATCATGGCGAAGAAAAAGCCGAGGAATGGATGCAGGGCCTGAAGGCCAATCTCGCCAGGAAGCCCAATGGCAATGACCGTGGCCAGGCCCAGGCGATCTATGCCGGCGAATGCGATCTCGGCATCGGCAACACCTATTATGTCGGCAAGATGATCACCAACGACAAGGAGCCCGAGCAGAAGGAATGGGCGAAGGCCATCAAGGTCCTCTTCCCGAACACCGAAGGCCGCGGCTCCCACGTCAACATCTCCGGCATGGCACTCGCCAAGCACGCGCCGAACCGGGACAACGCCATCGCGCTGATGGAATATCTGTCGAGCGCGGAAGCCCAGGCCATCTATGCCGAGCAGAATTTCGAGTATCCGGTGCTGCCGAGCGCCGAGACGGCCGAGCTCGTCAAGTCCTTCGGCGACATCAAGCCCGACAGCCTGCCGCTGGCCGAGATCGCCGCGCACCGCAAGGCCGCCTCGGAAATGGTCGACCGCGTCGGACTCGACGAGGGTCCGGAAAGCTGAGCAGGCTTCGCGCCGAGCATTCCCGGAGGCCGGGCGGGGAGACCTGCCCGGCCTCCGTGCGTAAGGATCCCCCTCGGTCCCATCCGCAGACATATCGATGAGCAGCTTCAGCCTGAACACTCCAAAGCTGCCCGCCGCCGACCGTCGGGCACGCCGGCAAAGCCATAAATGGCCTATCGGCATCGTCGTGGTCATCGCCGCGGTCGTCCTGCTGCCGGTCGCAACGCTCGTCGTTGCCGCGATGGGGGGCACAGGCGAGGACTGGCCCCATCTTGCACGTTACGTCCTGCCGCAGTCGATAACAACGACGCTGAGATTGCTGGTGCTGGTGGCGCTGGGCAGCGGCGTCATCGGCGTCGGGTGCGCCTGGCTGGTCGTGGCGTATGAGTTCCCGTTGCGGCGGGTTTTCGCCTGGGCGCTCGTGCTGCCGCTGGCGGTGCCGCCCTACTTGGCCGCCTATGCCTTCGCCGAGTTCTTCCACTATGTCGGGCCCGTGCAGAGCCTGGTGCGGGGCCTGTTCGGCTTCGAGCGGCCTTCGGACTACTGGTTTCCGGACATACGCTCGACCATCGGCGCGGCCATCGTCATCACCGCGGTCACCTTCCCCTATGTCTATCTGACCGCCCGCGTCGTCTTCTTGATGCAGGGCCGCAACATCGCCGACGTGGCGCGCACGCTGGGCGCGGGGCCGGCGCGGGTCTTCTGGCGGGTATTGCTGCCCGTGGCGCGCCCGGCCATCGTGGCCGGCGTCGCGCTCGTGCTGATGGAGACGGTCAACGATTTCGGCGCGGTCCAGCATCTCGGCGTGAACACGATGACCCTTGCGGTCTATTCAACATGGCTCAACCGAGGAAGCCTGGAAGGCGCGGCGCAGATCGCCGTCATCATGCTTGTGCTCGTTCTCGTCCTGCTGACGGCCGAGCAGATGGCGCGGCGCAAACAGCGATTCCATGCCCCGAGGGGGACCCAGATCAATATTCGCCCGCCGCGCAAGGCGCTGTCGGGCGGGCGGGCGCTGGCGGCCATGGCCCTCGCGCTCCTGCCCATTCTGGCGGGCTTCGGGGTGCCTCTCGCAATCTTCGGCCGCTACGCGCTCAACCGGCTCTACCAGTTTGGCGAGCCGGCGCTGGCCGAGGCGTTCCTGACGAGCGTCGCCGTCGCCGTCGCGGCCGCCGGCCTCGCGGTGGGAGCCGCGCTCGCCATCCTTTATGCGGCGCGGCTCGTCCGCTCGCCGGTGATGATCTTCATGGTACGCCTGGCGACGGTCGGCTATGCGCTGCCCGGCACCATCCTTGCGCTGGGGCTGCTGCTATCGCTGGCGCGGCTGGACAATGCGGTTGACGCGTTCGCGCGCAGCCATATGGGCTTTTCCACAGGACTGCTTCTGACGGGCTCGGCGGCCGCCGTCATCCTTGCCTGCGCGATCCGCTTCCTGGCGCTGGCCGAGGGCGCGGTTCAGGCGGGGCTGGAGAAGCTGCCGCCCAATCTCGACCAGGCCGCCCGCAGCCTCGGCCGCTCGGCACCGGCGAGCGCGGTGAGCGTGCTCCTGCCCCTGCTCAAGCCGGCCATCTTCACGGCGGCGATCCTTGTCTTCGTCGATACGGTCAAGGAATTGTCGGCGACCATCCTGCTCCGCCCATTCGGGTTCAACACGCTCGCGACCTATGTCTACGAAAACGCTTCGCGGGGGGCCGTCGAAGAGGGCGCCGTGGCAGCGCTGCTGATCATCGTCACGTCGATCCTGCCTGTCGCGCTTTTGTCCGGTCCGCTCATGCGGGATCGCGGCGCATAAAAAAGCGCCCCTTGAAAAAGGGGCGCAAAAATTCGTTTCAGGGTGCTGTCAAAACAGGGGCTTGGCGTTTCCCCGGCCACTTCCCACCAAGGAGGGGCCGGGCTGCTGCGTCAAGTTACGCACGACTATCGTCGCCATTCCTTAACAGAACCTTACCGGGGTACTGCCATCTTTACGAAAGTGTATCACCCGTGAATTCTCGGTAAATTTCGGTGCAAGGAACTCTTAACCATGCGGTGATCACGAATTGTAGCGGGATAAGGAAAACCGGTTCCCACTTTTCCTTATCCGGCTCTACGACTTCAGCTGGGGGATGTCGCGGTAAAGGTCCAGCGCCTCCGGGTTGGCCAGCGCCTCCTTGTTCTTCACCGGGCGGCCATGGACGATGTCGCGCACGGCGAGTTCGGTGATCTTGCCGGACTTGGTGCGCGGGATATCCGCGACGGCGACGATGCGGGCGGGCACATGCCGCGGGCTCGCCCCGGTCCTTATTTTGGTGTGGATCTTCTTTTCCAGCGCCTCGTCCAGAGTCACACCCTCGGCCAGCCTGACGAACAGGACCACCCGCACATCGTCGTCCCACTCCTGGCCGATGCAGATGGCTTCCAGAATCTCGGGGAGCTGTTCGACCTGATTGTAGATCTCCGCCGTCCCGATGCGCACGCCGCCGGGATTGAGCGTGGCGTCCGAGCGGCCATGGATGACGATGCCGCCATGGCGCGTCCATTCGGCGAAATCGCCGTGGCACCAGACATTGTCGAAGCGGTCGAAATAAGCCGCGTGATACTTCTCGCCCGCCGGGTCGTTCCAGAAGCCGATGGGCATGGCCGGAAAGGCGCGCGTGCAGACGAGTTCGCCCTTGCCGGCGTTAAGGTGCTTGCCGTCGTCGTCCCAAACGTCGACGGCCATGCCGAGGCCCGGGCCCTGTATCTCTCCCGGCCAGACGGGAAGCGTCGGGACGCCGAGGACGAAGCAGGAGACGATGTCCGTGCCCCCGGAAATGGAGGCGAGATGGACGTCGGACTTGATGCCGTCATAGACGAAGGCGAAGCTTTCGGGCGACAGCGGAGACCCGGTGGAGGAGATGACCCGCACGCTCGAAAGGTCGTGCGACTTGCGCGGTTCCAGCCCTGCCTTGTGCACGGCGTCTATGAACTTGGCCGAGGTGCCGAAATAGGTGATCTTCTCGGCGTCGGCGTAGTCGAAAAGCGCATTTCCATCCGGATGGAAGGGCGAACCGTCATAGAGGACGAGCGTGGCGCCCGAGGCCAGCCCGGAGACGAGCCAGTTCCACATCATCCAGCCGCAGGTCGTGAAATAGAAGACGCGGTCGCCCTCGCGGATATCGGCGTGCAGCCGCTGCTCCTTCACATGCTGCAGCAATGTGCCGCCGGCGGAGTGGACGATGCACTTGGGCGTGCCGGTGGTGCCGGAGGAAAACAGGATATAGAGCGGGTGGGCGAACGGCAGCCGCTCGAACACCGGCTCCTTCGCCTCGATCGTTTCCAGCGCCTCCTCCATCGAGACGGCGTTGGGGATCGATTTGGCGGCCTCGCCGGCGGTTCCCAGATAGTCGACCACCAGAACCCTTCGCAGGCTCGGCAGCGAGGCCGCGATTTCCGCCGTCTTTTCGGCCACCTCAAACGATTTCCCATTGTACCAGTAGCCGTCCGGCACGATGAAGATGACCGGCTCGATCTGCCCGAAACGATCGAGGACGCCGCGGACGCCGAAATCGGGCGAGCAGGAGGACCAGATCGCGCCGAGCGACGTCGCGGCCAGCATCGCCGCCACCGTTTCGGGCATGTTGGGCATCATCGCGGCGACGCGGTCGCCGGCCTTCACGCCGTGCGCTGCGAAATACTGCTGAAGCTTGGAAACGAGGTCGCGCAGCTCGTCCCAGCTCAGCCGGCGCTCGGCCTTGTTCTCGCCGCGAAAGACGATGGCGTCGTCCGCGCCCCGCCTGGGCAGGAGATTCTCGGCAAAGTTCAGCCGGGCTTCGGGGAAGAAGGAGGCGCCGGGCATGCGGTCGCCGTTTTCCAAGACGGTGCCGCCTTTCCCGCCGACGATGCCGCAAAAGTCCCAGACCAACGACCAGAAGGCCTCCCGGTCATCGATGGACCACCGATGCAGAGCCTGGAACCCCTCGACATCGCGTCCCGCGCGCTGCGAGGCTTCCCGCGCAAATGCGGTCAAGGCCGACTGGTCGATCCTTGTGCGGCTGGGCGTCCAAAGGGGTTGCTCGTGGTGCATCTAAATCCTCCAGATTGGCTTGCCGGTTATGCATTCACCCGGTGGCGGGAGCAAGACGGTATTCGGGAACGGCCTGCGACTACGGCATGTAAACGGCAGGCATGGCCGGGGGATTACCGCGCGGCTTCCTTCACTTTTCGGTATTCTTAGCCTAAACGGGGAACGGGCATCGGAACAGGCAAGGATATATTCGTGACATTGGCCAGAAAGGGCGTGTGGGCAGCTTCTGCCGCTGTGGTGCTGGCCTTGCTCGTGGTCTTCGGCTTGCCCGTCATCGCTTCCACGCAGATCGTCCGGGACAGCGTTGCCTCGCAGATGAGCGCCTGGAGCGGCTACCGCGTAAGACTGGACGAAACGCCCCAGATACAGGTCTGGCCCGCCTTCCGCGCCGTGCTGCATGACGTGTCGCTGGCGGACTGGAATCCCGGCGATCCAGCGCCGGTCGTCGAAGCCGAACGGATCGAGATCGATCTGTCGGCGCTGGCGGCTTTGCGCGGCGACGTCGTCTTCACCAAGATGCGGCTCATCAGGCCGCTTATACGGCTGCGGCCCGGCGAAGACGGATACACGTTGCCGGCACCGAAAGGGTGGGGAAAGCTTGCGCGTTCGGTCGAAGCCGCGCGGGCCCTCGTTTCCTCCGCGCCGGCAAGCCCGGACCTGCAAGGATTGCCAAACGACGTTTTCGGGACCATCGAAATTGTCGAAGGGCGGCTGATAGCGCAGGGCAGCGGGGAGCATACCGACCTGATGACCAGCATTACCGGGCAGCTCGACTGGCCGGCGCTCAACCGGCAGGCCTCGCTATCGGCCAGCGGCATATGGCACGGCGAGAGCGTCAAGATCGCCGCCTCCAGCGCACAGCCGCTGATCTTGCTGGGCGGCGGCAGCGCGCCTGTCGACGTATCCATCCAGTCGGCGCCGGCGAACGCGACATATAAGGGCACCGCCAGCTTTGCCGGTGACAGCTTCATCGACGGGCAGATCAGCCTGGCGGCGCCTTCGCTGAACCGGCTCATGGAGTGGACGCATGCGCTGACCTTCGCAGGAAACCGCGTCGGCCCCGTCACGCTGTCGGCTCAGGTTACGGGCGACCAGCGGCGCCTGAAGTTCGAGAACGCCGCGATCGGCTTCAACGGGAGCGGCGGCAAGGGCCTTCTGGATGTGAGCCTGGGCAATGGCCGGCCAGCCGTCGCCGGCACGCTGGCCTTCGACGCGCTGGACCTGCGCGCGCTGCTCAACGCGTTCAACCCGTTCTCGCGGACGGTCATGGCAGACGGGCGCGAACAGCACCTGCGGATCGGCGGTTTCGATGTCGATCTGCGGCTTTCCAGCACGACAGCCGCGCTTGGTTCGGTGAAGCTGTCGGGCGTGGCGGCCGCGGTGAAGGTAAAGGACGGGCTGGAAACCTTCGACGTCTCGGACGCGTCCGCCTTTGGCGGCAATCTGCAGTTCGGCATGCGCGCCGACCGGACCGGGGCGCAGGACATGATCGAACTGCGCATGACCGGGGAGCAGATCCAGACCGGCGAGTTCGGGGCGGCCTTCGGGCTCGAGCGGCTCGTGCCCCAGGCGCAAGGCTCCTTCTCCCTCATGGTCAGGGGCACGGGCAGCGACCTAGAAACCGTATTGCAAGGGGCCGACGGAAGCTTCACCGCCACTTTGGGCAAAGGCACGGTCCCAGGGCTCGACATGACGCGTTTCCTGGCCTTGAGCCAGGAGGGCGACTTCTTCCCGCTGGCCGCGCTGTCGGAAGGCACTCTGGCTATCGACAATGCCGAGCTGCGGGCAACGATCACCAAAGGCGTGGCCCAGATCGACCGGGCGGACGCCCGATCAGGCCCATATGCGATCTCGCTCGACGGGCTGGTTCCCATCGCCGGGCGGGGCCTTGCCCTCTACGGCACGCTCGGCCACGCGCAAAACGAGGCGGCTGCGCCGCCGGCGCCGCTGATGTTTTTCGTCGGCGGCTCGTGGAGCGCCCCGTTCATCGCTTCCTTCCACGCGCCGGCGCCGCAATAATTGCGACGACGCTGCCCAGCTCAACCGCGCTCCGCCAGCTGCTCGTCCCGCCGGCGCTGGACCTCGCGCGTTTTCGTGACCAGCGATGCGGCGATGACGCCCACGGTGACGACGCCTATCAATAGCGTGCAGGCGGCATTGATTTCCGGCGTCACGCCCAGGCGGACCTGGCTGTAGATCTTCATGGGAAGAGTGGTGGCGCCGGGGCCGGAGGTGAAGCTGGCGATCACCAGATCGTCGAGGGACAGGGTGAAGGCCAGCATCCAGCCCGAGACGACGGCAGGCAAGATGACCGGCAGCGTGACCTGGAAGAAGGCCCCGACCGGCGTCGCCCCGAGGTCGAGCGCGGCCTCCTCCAGCGCCTCGTCGAACGAGATCAGCCGCGACTGCACGACGACCGCCACGAAGCACATGGAGAAGGTGATGTGGGCGATGGTGACGGTGGCGAAACCGCGGTCGAAATTGATGGCGACGAAGAGCAGGAGCAGCGAAAGGCCGGTTATGACCTCCGGCATGACGAGCGGCGCGAACACCATGCCGGAGAAAAGGACGCGCCCGCGAAACCGTGCGTAGCGGGTGAGCGTCACCGCGGCCATGGTGCCAAGAACGGTGGCGACGGTCGCCGACAGGAAGGCGACCCGCGCCGTCACCCAGGCTGCATCCATCAAACCCCGGTTAGAGAAGAGCGCGGCATACCATTTTGTCGAGAAGCCCGCCCAGACGGTGACGAGGCGCGATTCGTTGAACGAATAGATCACCAGCAGCACGATGGGCAGATAGAGGAACGCGAAGCCGAGCACCAGCGCGGCGATGTTGAGCCTGCCCCACGTTCCGGCCATGGCTAGCGTCCCTGCTCTTGCGTGCGGGCCTGGGCCCGCTGGAAAAGGACGATGGGCACGATCAGAAGGAGGAGCAGGATCACCGCCACGGCCGACGACACCGGCCAGTCGCGGTTGGAGAAGAACTCGTTCCAGAGCGTCTTGCCGATCATCAGCGTGCGCGAGCCGCCGAGCAGGTCCGGGATGACGAACTCGCCCACCGCAGGGATGAACACCAGCATGCAGCCGGCGACGACACCGGGAAGCGACAGCGGAAAGGTGATCTTCCAGAACGCGGTCAGCGGCGGGCAGCCCAGATCACCGGCTGCCTCGATCAGCGAGTAATCCATCTTCTCCAGTGTCGCATAGAGCGGCAGGACCATGAACGGCAGGTAGGAATAGACGATGCCGATATAGACGGCGGTCGTCGTGTTGAGGATGACCAGCGGCTGGTCGATCACACCCAGGAAGAACAGGAACTGGTTGAGCAGGCCCTCGGGCTTGAGAATCCCGATCCAGGCATAGACGCGGATGAGGAAGCTGGTCCAGAAGGGCAGGATCACGAGCATGAGCAGCAGCGGCCTGACGCCGGAAGGCGCGCGGGCCATGCCATAGGCGATTGGATAGCCGACGGCCAGCGTGAGTATCGTCGAAACCCCGGCGATCCAGACACTGGACAGATAGGCGTTCACATAGAGCGGATCGCCGAACAGCCAGAGGTAGTTTTCGAAGGAGAGCTCGCCGAGCGCCTCAACGAACCCGCTCCAGCCCTCCTCCAACCCGAAGGTCGGCACGTAGGGCGGCATGGCGATCGCGGTCTGAGACAGAGAAATCTTGAAGACGATGAAGAAGGGGACGAGGAAGAAGACCAGCAGCCACGCATAGGGAACGGCGATGACGAGGCGGCGGAAGACGGCTGAAAGGGCCCGGTTCATCGCCGCCTACCGCGCCAGGACGACGCCGGCGTCGGGCGCGAAGGAAACCCATGCACGGTCGTGCCAGGTCAGTTCCTCGCCGATCCTGCGCAGGCTGTTGACCGTGCTGGCCTTGACGACCATGCCGTCGTCGAGCTTCACATAGTAGATCGTCATGTCGCCCAGATAGGCGATGTCCCAGACCTCGCCTTCCATCGTGTTGACCGCGTTGTCCGGCCGGGCGCTCGACACCTTCATCTTCTCGGGGCGCACCGCCAGCCACACCTTTTCGCCAACCACCGCATCGGCCGGGGCATCGGCGCTGAGCGCCAGGCCATCGGCGCGCACAATGCGCGAACCGCGCGAGCCCTTCTCGCGCAGCTTTCCCTCGAACATGTTGATCGAGCCCACGAAATCGGCCACGAAGCGCGAGTTCGGTGCCTCGTAGATCTCCGGCGGCGTGGCCACCTGCAACACGTTGCCCTTTTCCATGATGGCGATGCGGTCGGCCATGGTCATGGCTTCTTCCTGGTCGTGGGTCACGACGACGAAGGTGAGGCCGAGCTCGTGCTGGAGGTCCATCAGCTCGAACTGCGTCTCCTCGCGCAGCTTCTTGTCGAGCGCGCCCAGCGGCTCGTCCAGCAGCAGCACCTTGGGGCGCTTGGCCAGTGAGCGGGCGAGCGCGACCCGCTGGCGCTGCCCGCCGGAAAGCTGGTGCGGCTTGCGCCCGGCGAACTGCTCCAGCTTCACCAGCTTGAGCATCTGGGCCACACGCTCGGCGATCTGTCCTTTTGGCATGCCCTCCTGCCTGAGCCCAAAGCCGACATTGGCTTCCACGCTCATATGCGGGAACAGGGCATAGGACTGGAACATCATGTTGACGGGGCGCTTGTAGGGCGGAATGCCCCGCAGGTCCTGCCCGTCAAGCAGGATGCGGCCGGCGCTCGGCGTCTCGAAGCCGCCCAGCATCCGCAGGAGGGTGGACTTGCCGCAGCCGGACGCACCCAGCAGCGCGAAGAATTCACGCTCATATATGGTGAGCGTCAGGTCGTCGACCGCAGTGAAATCGCCGAAGCGCTTGGTGAGGTTTTCGATCTGGATATAGGGCTTTGCCTTCGGATCGGCCCATGGAGCGAAGCTCCGTCTCGTGCTGCCCAGCGATTCCATCAAAAGCGCCCTAAGCCCAAGCCTTAATCTCAGCAGACCTTGATCGACCCTGCGGGACCGGCCCGGAAGACCGGGCCGGCGCGGCCGCCATTACTGGCCGGTGACGACCCTTGTCCAGGTCCGGGTAATCAGGCGCTGCTCGCGGGGATCGGGCGGCGTGGTGGTGAAGAGATTGTCGAGCGTTTCCTGATCGGGATAGACCGCCGGATCGCCGATCACCTCCTCGTCCAGGAGTTCCTGGGAGGCCTTGTTGCCGTTGGCGTAGAACACGTAGTTGGAGGCCTTGGCGATGACTTCGGGACGCATGATGTAGTTGATGAATTCATGCGCCTCCTCGACGTGGGGCGCGTCGGCGGGGATGGCCATCTGGTCGAACCACATCTGCGCGCCTTCCTTGGGGATGGAATAGCTGACGGTCACGCCCTGACCGGCCTCGGCGGCGCGGTCCCGGGCCTGGAAGACGTCGCCGGACCAGCCCACGGCCAAGCATATGTCGCCATTGGCGAGCGCGTTGATGTACTCGGAAGAATGGAACTTGCGGATGTAGGGGCGAATGGAAAGCAGCAGTTCCTCCGCCATCGCGATCTGTTCCGGCGACCGCCCGTCCGGGTCTTCGCCCAGATAGTTCAGCGCGGCCGGGATCATCTCGGCCGGAGCGTCGAGCATGTGCACGCCGCAATCCTTGAGCTTGGAAAGCTTTTCCGGATCGAAGACGACGTCCCAGGAATCGATCTTGTCGATGCCGAGCGCTTCCTTCACCTTGTCGACATTGTAGCCGATGCCGGTGGTGCCCCACATGTAGTTGATCGAGTATTCGTTGCCGGGGTCGTATTTCTCGGTGCGGTTCTCGATGACGTCCCACATATTCTCAAGGTTCGGCAGCTTCGACTTGTCGAGCTTCTGGAACACGCCGGCCTGGATCTGGCGGGCGAGAAAGGTGCCGGTGGGGACCACGACATCATAGCCGGTGCCGCCGGCCAGCAGCTTGGTCTCCAGGATCTCGTTGGAATCGAACACGTCATAGACGACCTCGATACCGGTCTCCGCAGTGAAGTCCTCCAGGATGGATTCGTCGATATAGTCCGACCAGTTGTAGACGTTCACGACGCGGTCCTGAGCGTGGGCATTCAGCCCCAGAACCGTCGCGGCGAGGGAAACTGCTGAAAGCAGTGCGGTCTTGCGTATCATCGAGTGACTCCCATTTGCGGCATGCTTATTTGTCCACCATCCAGGCAGACGGCTTCGTGTTTTGTTAAAACCTATTGTCGTTTCGTGAATGCGACAAGCGCGAATTTTCTTGTTCCATCAAAGATATGTCGTGCGTTCGAGCGGCGTTATCTCTCCCCAGAAGGCGACGATCTCGGCACGCTTCAAGTCGCGATAGACCTTGGCGAGCAAGGGACCCAGCGCACGGTCGACGAAGTGGCTGCGCATGGTGAGCTGCAGCGCATCATCCATGTCGTCCGGCAGGGCCGGCCCGTCCCCCTCATAGGCGTTGCCCTCCACCGGCGGCGGCGGCTTTGCCCTGCTCTCGATGCCTTCCACCATGCCCTGGATGATGGCGGCCATGACCAGGTAGGGGTTGGCGTCGGCGCCGGCGATGCGGTGCTCGACGCGCTTGTTCTCATCGTTCGAGACGGGGATGCGCAGGGCGACCGAGCGGTTGTTCTCGGCCCAGACGGCACGGGTGGGCGCGTAGGAGCCGGGCGTGATGCGGCGAAAACCGTTCCAGGTGTTGATGAAGAGGAGCAGGGATTCCGGCATTGTGGTGAGCAGGCCGGCCACCGCCGACTCCAGCCGCGCCCTCCCCTCGCCGCCGCCAAAGACGTTATTGCCGTCGCGGTCGCAGATGGATGCGTGCACATGCATGCCGTTGCCGGCATATTCCAGAAAAGGCTTGGCCATGAAGGTGGCCGTCAGCCCGTGGGCGCGGGCGCAGCCCATGACGATGCGGCGCAGGAGGATCACGTCGTCGGCGGCGCGCAGCGGATCGGCGCGATGCTTTAGATTGACCTCGAACTGGCCGGGCGCGGCTTCCTTGATGATCGTGTCGATCGGCAGGCTCTGGGCATCGGCAGCGTCGCGGATCATGTCGAACAGATCCTGATGCTCGGCCAGGTCGTCGAGGCCGTACATGCGCAGCCTGTCGGGCCCGGCCATGGCGCCGACCGGCGCGGGCATGCCGTCGTCCCAATCGGTCTCCGGATCGAGCAGGTAGAACTCCAGTTCGAAGGCGACGGTGGGGTAGAAACCCTTCGCGTTGACCTCCTGCACCTTGCGCTTGAGCACCTGGCGGGAGCAGGCCATATAGGGCTCGCCTTCGGGCGTGAAGGTCTGCAACAGCACCTGCGCGGTCTTGCGCTTGGCCCATGGAACGATGGAAAGAGAGCCGCGCGTCGCCCGGCAATAGCCGTCCTTGTCGCCGGTCTCGATATGGAGGCCGGTTTCTTCCACCTCCCGGCCCCAGACATCGAGCCCATGCAGGGACATGGGGAAGTTCACGCCCTCCTGATACGCCTTTTTCAAGCTGTCGCCCGGCGCCCACTTGCCGCGGATGACGCCGTTGGGGTCGACCAGCAGGAACTCGACCGCTTCCAGGTCGGGGTGCTCCGCGACGAATGCCTCGTATTCCGCCTCGTGCTCGGCGGAGGTGAAGCCGGTGGACGTTCTTTCCGGCACGGAGACGGCCATGGCGGTATCGGGGAGCTTGCTGTGGGGAAGCGGTATCCTGGCGCCCGTGCCTGTTTTGGCAGGTCCGTTGGCTCTCTGTCGCAAATTACGCCTGTCTTGCTGTTGCGCTTGCGGGAAAGGTGCGCCGCTTCACTCGGACTTGTCAATGGCAGCAGGGTGCGGCAGCTTGTCGGCTGGAAATGGCGAAGGAGGACGCCCGTGAAAGCTGCCTGGTACGAACGGAACGGCCCGGCGCGGAACGTGCTGGAGGTGGGCGAGACGCCGACGCCCCAGCCCGCCGCCGGCGAGGTGCGGGTCCGGGTCCACGCTTCAGGCGTCAATCCGTCGGACGTGAAGGGGCGCGCGGGCCGCCCGCTGATCGGGCCGCGCATCATTCCCCACAGCGACGGGGCGGGCGACATCGATGCCGTCGGTGCGGGCGTCAGCCGTTCGCGCATCGGCGAACGCGTGTGGCTGTGGAACGGGCAATGGCGCCGGACGTCGGGCACCGCCGCCGAGTATATCTGCGTGCCGGAGGCCCAGGCGGTCCGGCTGCCGGAACATGTCGACTACGCCACCGGCGCCTGTTTCGGAATACCGGCGCTGACGGCGCTGCACGCGGTCAACAGGCTCGAAAAGCTGCCCGGCAAGACGCTTCTGATCATCGGCGCCGGCTCTTCCGTCGCGCACTATGCGCTGCAGGTCGCAAAGGCGCGCGGCGCGCGCGTTCTGGGGACCGCGTCACCGGCCCGCGCGGCGCGGGCCCGCGCGGCGGGCGCGGACTTCGTGATCGACTACAAGTCCAAGGACGTCGCCAAGGTGGTGAAGGACCTGACCGCCGGAAAGGGCGTCGACGGCATCATCGACATGGATTTTGCCAGCACCGCCGATCTCCTGTCCCAAGGGGTGCTGGCGGCGCATGGAAAGTGCGTTTCCTACGGCTCGAACTATGCCGGCGACATCGCGCTCTCCTTCCCTGCCATGCTGTGGAACAGCCTCACCCTCGAGGTGTTCCTGGTCTACGAATTGCAGGAGGAAGCGCGCGCCAGGGCCATCGACCAGCTGACGGCGCTGCTCGCCTCCAACGCGCTCAAGCACGACGTGGCGGCCCGGTTCCGGCTCGACGAGATCGCCAAGGCGCACGAGGCGGTGGAAGGCGGGCAGGCGGTCGGCAACGTCATCGTCGATATCGTCTGAAAAGGCCTGCAACGCCGCGCCAAAGGCGGCGCGGCCGATACCGGCTCCTTTGGGCCCCGCCCGGCCGGCGATCGTTCTCGTTCGTCTTGTGCGATATGTGGTTGAGCAGGACCAGCCCATGCAGGAAATCCATCATCATTATCTCCGTCGGAATTTCGTGGATGGAGCATAAGGCCGGCGATTGGCGCTTGATAATGGGCGATTCCGCATTATGCTTTTCAACAATGAAAAACCTAGACTGGAACGACCTCCAATCCTTCCTGGCTGTGGCGCGCGGCGGCGGCCTTACGAAAGCGGGCGCGGAGACAGGCCTGAGCCCGGCCACGCTGGGACGGCGGATGCTGTCGCTGGAGGAAGCGGTCGGCCGGCCGCTGTTTCACCGCAGCCAGACCGGCTACGCGCTGACCGCCGACGGCCAAAGCCTGCTGCGGCGCGTGCTGGCGATGGAGGCGAGCGCCCGCCCCATCGCCGAATGGTCCGGCGGCAAGGGGCAAAGGCCGGTGGTGAGGATTTCCGCCGGCACGTGGACGGCCAATTTCTTTGCGGAGAACATCTTCAAGCTGTGGTCGCCCGACGACCCCTTCCGGCTGGCGTTCAAGACGACGGAGGCCAAACTCGACATCGCCCACCGCGAAATCGAGATCGGCATCCGGAACCGTGCGCCGGACAGCCCCAACCTGGCTGCCCGGAAGACGGCGGTGGTGGCGCAGGCGCCGTTCCGCGCACGCGCGCATGCCCGGCCGGGCGAGGAGGAATGGCTGGCGATCGGCCGGGAGGATGCCGTCACGCGTTCGGCGCGCTGGCTCAACGAGCAGGAAGACATCCAGGTGGCGGCATGGGCGAACACGCCGCGGATGCTGAGCGACCTGATACGGGCGGGCGTCGGCAAGGGGATCCTGCCCTGCTTTGCCGGCGACCGCGATCCGCTGATGGAGCGGGCGGGAGAGCCGATCGAGGCGCTCGAGGAAGGGCAATGGGTGGTGGCGCATAATGACGACCGGCATCGCAAGGAGGTGCGTACCGTCATCGACCGCATCACCGATCTTCTGACGGCGCACAGGGCGCTGTTCGCCGGCGAGCGCCCCCTTGGGATGGAGTAGCGGCGGCCCGCGCTACTGGAAATCGAAGGCGGAAAGACCCGTCACCATCTCGTCCAGGCCCAGCGGCCTTGTAACCGGCGGCTCGGCCCGGGACAGGCAGCCCGTCCGCTCGCACAGCCGGCACGCGGGGCCGACCGGCATCACGCCGTCGCCGGCGGCCGGCAACGCGCCGCCATAGATCAGCTTCTCCCGCTGCGCCAGTTCGCATGCCAGCAGCAGCGCCGTACGGCGGGGGCGCTCGTCGAAGGCGCCGTGCGGCCCCTCGAGCGTTCGCGCCAGCGTCAGGAACCTGCCGCCGTCGGGCATCTCGACGGCCTCGACCAAGATTCGTCCGGGCTGGGCGAAGGCGGCATGCACCGCCAGCTTGGGACAGCCGCCGCCGAACCGGCTGTGCGGATAGCCTTCGGCCCCGCAACGCCGCAGCCGGTTGCCGGCGCCGTCGACCTCCATGAGAAAGAAGGAAACGCCGCCCATTGCCGGCCGGCTCAGGGTCGTCAAGCGGCTTGCCGCCTGCTCGAACGAGACGGCAAAGCGCGAGCGCAGCACGTCGATGTCGTAGCGCGCCCGCTCGGCGGCGGCCAGGAAAGGCTGGTAAGGCATCATCAGCGCGTGAGCGGCGTAGCGCGCCAGCTCGAAACGGGCGAGACGCCGCGCCTCGTCGCTCGACAGCTTCAGGGCATCGACCTCGATGGCGATGGCCGCGCGCATCCGGATCAACGACGCCTCGATGGCGATCTCGCGCAGCTGGTCGGGCGGGGACAGGCGCTCGGACAGGAACAGCCGGTGGGAATGCCGGTCGTAGCGCCTGCGCCAATTGGGCATGGTGGCCACGGGCAGCACGCGCACGGCGATGCCATGCTCGCTTCGCAGCCATGATCTGAGCGCGCCCGACAAATCCTCGCCGTCGCCCAAGACCCGACGAAACGCCTCGGCCTCCTCTTCCAATCCCTCGAGATGATGGGGGCGGCGCTCCAGCACCTCGCGCACCTCATCGATGGGCAGGCGAGCGGCGGAGATCGCGGTGGCGCGGCCTTCGCGCGCGAGCATTTCCGAAAGGTCCGTCAGCCGGCCCGCCTGCTCGCGGTAGGCGCGGTAGAGCTTGACCAGGGCCGAAGCGGCGTTGGGCGCGGCCTCGGCGACATCTATCAGTTCCTGCTCGCCCGGCAGTTCGCCGGCAAGAAGCGGATCGGAAAAGACCTCGCGCAGCGCCGCCAGCGACAGCCCCGCCTCGCCCTGCAATTCGTCGGGATCGACGCGGTAGGCGGAGGCCAGCTTGAGGATCAGCGGCACCGTGAGCGGGCGCTGGTTGCGCTCGATCAGGTTGAGATAGGAGGGCGAAATGCCGAGCCCTTCGGCCATCGCCGTCTGGGTCAGCCCCTTGGCGGTGCGGATGCGCCTGATGCGCGGGCCGGCGAATATCTTCTGATTGGCCAATTGTCCTTCCTCATGCGGGGCGCGGCGATCGCTGAAACTTGACAATCATTTACAACAGGCGGGTCAAATGTGCGAGCCATTCTCTTTACAAGATTGACAGATTTACAAGCTCATTCAGTCAAATGCCGGACAAACTAACGCGAATTTCCGACTCAACGGCGCCGTTCCCTTCGCCTTATTCTGCACTGCAGCGTAAATCTTGTCACGAACCCGACGCCATGTTTCAGCCGAGACATGCGCGAGGCTCTCGAAGACACCCATGCAAAGAGGCGTTCATGACCGACTTTTACAAACTTGTTCCCAGTGCACCCGAAGGCCGTTACGAAGGGCTCGATCGGCCCTATAGCGTGCAGGATGTCGAACGGCTGCGCGGGTCGGTGGCGATCCGCCACACGCTGGCCGAGGAAGGCGCGAACCGCCTGTGGAAGCTCATCAACGAGGAAGATTTCGTCAACGCGCTCGGCGCGCTGTCGGGCAACCAGGCCATGCAGATGGTGCGCGCCGGGCTCAAGGCGATCTACCTGTCGGGCTGGCAGGTGGCGGCCGACGCCAATACGGCATCGGCCATGTATCCCGACCAGTCGCTCTATCCCGCCAATGCCGGACCGGAGCTTGCCAAGCGCATCAACAAGACCCTGCAGCGCGCCGACCAGATCGAGACCGCCGAAGGCAAGGGCCTTTCGGTCGACACATGGTTCGCGCCGATCGTGGCCGACGCGGAGGCCGGCTTCGGCGGTTCGCTCAACGCCTTCGAGTTGATGAAGGCCTATATCGAGGCCGGCGCCGCCGGCGTGCACTTCGAGGACCAGCTGGCGTCGGAAAAGAAATGCGGCCATCTGGGCGGCAAGGTGCTGATCCCGACGGCGGCCCATATCCGCAACCTTACCGCCGCGCGGCTGGCCGCCGACGTGATGGGCGTGCCCTCGCTGGTCATCTGCCGCACCGACGCGGAAGCCGCCAAGCTTCTGACCTCGGACATAGACGAGCGCGACCGGCCCTTCGTCGACTACGATGCCGGACGGACGGTGGAAGGCTTTTACCGGGTGCGGAACGGGCTGGAGCCCTGCATCGCCCGTGCCGTCGCATACGCGCCCTATTCCGATCTCATCTGGTGCGAGACCTCGAAGCCGGACCTGGAACAGGCGAGGAAGTTCGCCGACGGCGTGCACAAGCATCACCCCGGCAAGAAGCTCGCCTACAATTGCTCGCCCTCGTTCAACTGGAAGAAGAACCTGGACGACGCAACCATCGCCAGGTTCCAGCGCGAGCTCGGCGCCATGGGCTACAAGTTCCAGTTCATCACGCTGGCCGGCTTCCATCAGCTCAACTACGGCATGTTCGAACTGGCGCGCGGCTACAAGGAAAGGCAGATGGCAGCCTATTCGGAGCTTCAAGAGGCCGAATTCGCCGCCGAGGCCAATGGCTACACCGCCACCAAGCACCAGCGCGAGGTTGGGACGGGCTATTTCGACGCCGTTTCGATGGCCATCACCGGCGGCCAGTCCTCGACCACCGCCATGGGCGAATCGACCGAGCATGACCAGTTCCGGCCGGCAGCCGAATAGACCCCGGCGGGTCCCATAAGGAGAACCGAAATGACACCGAACACACGCGTCAAGGAACGGGCCGAAGAACAGGCATCGGCCATGAACGACGACCAGCAGGCGGCCATCCGCATGCTGGCCAACGATCTGCACCGTCTCAACCAGTCGGTCATGAAGGCGGTGGATGCCGGCGTGTCGGTCGAGCTCGTGCGTTCGGCCCGTCACCACGCCGGCGGCGGCAACTGGGGCGACCTGCTGGTGCCGGTGATCGTCACAAACGGACTGGCACAGCGCTAGATCGGCTCACCGTTTCACAGAAACGCCAGGCTGAACCAACTGTTTGATTTTGCGCAATTCCGGACGGAAGACCGGCTTCCCCTTTTCCTGGAATTGCTCTGCATCACCCCCGCCCCCGGTGCGAGAAAGGCTCCGCGCGTCCACGCCGGAGCTTTTTTCTTTATGGGAACAGATTGCCGCACGAACTGTTATACGGGTTGACAAAATCGCGGATGTGGGGAGTATGCGGAAACTGATTTCAACCTGACATTGCGATCGAACGGCAGGATGACGTGGCGTCATGAACACACCACATGCGCGAGGACGCCTGGTGCCGTCTCCATCCCGCGATGCGGTTCTCCTGACAAGCACGGAATCATGAAGACTGCACTTGTGGTTGCATCCTCTCCCATCAGCAGGATCGTGATCTCCCGCACGATCGAGCGGTGTTACATAAAGGCGATAGCGGTGACCCCCGAAGTCGCGCAACGCGAGTTCATGCACCGCGACCCGGGTCTGGTGATCATCGACACCGCAGCCGCTCCCGATCTGTTGCACGCTCTTTTCGACGGGATCGCGCAGAGAAGGCGGACAGCCTTTCCCGCCCTGCCGCGTGTCGTGCTGATCTGCGGGCCCGGCGAGGCCGAACGGCTGGATGCCTATCGATATCTGATCGACACGGTGGCCGGGAAGCCGATCACACCGGATATCCTGCAGCCCATCATCGACCGGGTCATCAAGCAACATACCCAGCCGAAGCCGTGAAGCGAAGCGGGACGCCCCTTTCCTTTACCGGATGCCCGCGTCTATACTCGGCCATCTGAAGCACTCCTGGTGATTAGGGCCTGTTGACACTCATGGCTGCGGTGTCGGTTTGACCAGAATGGCCCAGGGTCGTAGCCTGAGGAGGAAGGACATGCAGAGCATATTCGACGACGAAGGCTGCGGCCAAGGGCCATTCTGGCCAAATCCCTGCGGGACGCGGCGCTCAAGCCCAATGGACGTTGTTGCGAAAGGCTTGAAGTGGTTCACACTACGACGCCTTTCGCGC
The DNA here is from genome assembly GCF_036621415.1 of Nitratireductor thuwali. NCBI lineage: Bacteria > Pseudomonadati > Pseudomonadota > Alphaproteobacteria > Hyphomicrobiales > Phyllobacteriaceae > Nitratireductor > Nitratireductor thuwali. Next base: position 2,974,224 of record NZ_CP030941.1, on the reverse strand, counting down.
CTAGCCATTGGCCTTGAGCGCCGCGCCGACACCACAACCATGAATGTCAACAGGCCCTAATGCTGGACAAGAAAAAGGAAAGCCGGACCGTCGGCAGAAGCGGGCGCGTTCGCACGCCGACTTTCGTGAAGAATCTCAGGGGCGTGAAGGGGTGGAAGGAAGCCGCGGCCTGGCTCGACTGGCGCAGCATCGAGGACATCGAGTGCATCACGCCCGACCAGGCGGGCGTTGCCCGGGGCAAGATGATGCCCTCCAAGAAATTCACCTCCAACACCTCGCTGGCGCTTCCTTCGGCGGTGTTCATGACCACCATCTCGGGCGGTTATCCGGAGGACAGCAGCGGCTTTACCTATCCTCAGGACGACGGCGACCTGAAGCTGGTGCCCGACCTTTCCACGCTCTCGGTCGTGCCATGGGAATCGGACCCGACGGCGCAGGTGATCTGCGATCTGGTGCACCAGGACGGACGGGCGGTGGAGTTCACGCCGCGCAACGTGCTGAAGAATGTGGTCGAGCAATATGCCAAGCACGGGCTGAAGCCGATCGTCGCGCCGGAGATCGAGTTCTATCTCGTCCACAAGAACCCGGATCCGGACTATCCGCTCACGCCGCCGGTCGGGCGGTCGGGCCGGCCGATCGGCGGGGGCCAAGGCTACTCCATTGCCGGCGTCAATGAATTCGACGAGCTGATCGACGACATCTATCATTTTTCCGAGACGCAGGGTCTCGAGATCGACACGCTGATCCATGAGGAAGGCGCCGGGCAGCTCGAGATCAACCTGCGCCACGGCGACCCGGTGGAACTGGCGGACCAGGTGTTCCTGTTCAAGCGCACGATCCGCGAGGCGGCGCTGAAGCACGACATCTACGCCACCTTCATGGCCAAGCCGATCCAGAACCAGCCGGGATCGGCGATGCATATCCATCAATCGGTGGTCAACCTGAAAACCGGCGGCAATGTCTTTGCGGAGGAAAACGGCGAAGAGACCGAAACCTTCCTCCACTTCATCGGCGGACTGCAGCGGCACATTCCCAACGCACTCATCATGCTGGCGCCCTACGTCAACTCGTACCGGCGGCTGACGCAGGGCACTTCCGTGCCGGTGAACACGCGCTGGGGCTACGACAACCGCACCACCGCCTTCCGCGTGCCGCGCTCGGACCCCGCGGCGCGGCGCGTCGAGAACCGCATTCCCTCATCGGACGCCAACCCCTATCTGGCGCTGGCGGCATCGCTGGCCTGCGGACTGATCGGCATCCTGGAGAAGGTTAAGCCCGATGCGCCGGCCGGCACGGCCGTCAACAAGGACGAGATCGAGCTGCCGCGCGGTCTTCTCGAGGCGGTTTCGCTGTTCGAGGAGGACGCCTCGCTCGTCTCCATCCTCGGCGATCCCTTCGCCACGACCTATGCCGCGATCAAGCGGGCGGAGTTCGAGACGTTCATGCAGGTTATCAGCCCATGGGAGCGAGAGTATCTGCTTTTGAATGTGTGAGGGGCAAACGGTGAATGGTGAATGGTGAATGGCTGAAATGACGGATTCCAACGAGTGCGGCAACGGCACGGCCGGGCCTGTTCACCATCCACTATTCCCCATTCACCTGTAGCATGCCCTACCAGTCCCCCATCTCCCCCGGCTATTCCTGGTATGAGGCCACGGTCGGCGAGCGGCCCGGGTATCCGGCGCTCGACGGCGACGTGAAGGCGGATGTCGTGATCGTCGGCGGCGGTTTCACCGGGCTTTCGGCGGCCGCACATCTGGCCAGGGCGGGGGTCGATGTCGCGCTGGTCGAGGCGCATCGCTTCGGCGACGGGGCCTCGGGCCGCAATGGCGGGCAGCTGGGCACCGGCCAGCGTGCCTGGGCGGAGGACCTCGAGGAAGAGCTCGGCTTCACCCGCGCAAAGGCGCTGTTCGATCTGGGGGAGGAAGCCAAGCAGCACCTTCTCGATTTCGCCGCAACCAACAACATCGATCTCGATTACATGCCGGGGCAGATTTCGGTCGCTCACAAGAAGCGCTACCTGAAACATTATCGGGCCCATGCCGAGATCATGGCCGAGCGTTTCGGCTATCCCCATCTGACCTTCCTGGATGCGGGCGAGGCGGCGCGCCGGCTCGGCTCGCGGCTTTACCATGGCGGCCTGGCCGATTCGGGCACCGGGCATATTCATCCGCTCAAGCTGCTGGTCGGCACGGCGCGCGTGGCAGCGGCAGCGGGCGCCAAGCTTTACGAGAAGACGCCGGCCTCCGGCATCAAGTCCGCCGGCGGCAAGGTGCATGTGACAACGCCGAGGGGGACGATCACCGCCGACAAGTGCCTGATGGCCACCAACGCCCACTGCGGCGGGCTGGAGCCGGTGACGGCGGCGCATGTGATGCCGATCGGCTCCTTCATCGGCGCAACGGCACCGCTGGGGCCCGACAGTCCCGTCATTCCCGGGGGCGAGAGCGTGGACGATTCGCGCTTCGTCGTGCGCTATTTCCGCAAGTCCCGGGACGGGCGGCTGCTGTTCGGCGGCCGCGAAATCTATTCGAAGGGCGATCCGCAGAACATCAAGGACCAGATCAGGAGGCAGATCGCCGAGGTCTATCCAGACCTCAAGGGTGTCGAGATCACGCATGCCTGGGGCGGCTATGTGGGCATCACCCTGCCGCGCAAGCCGTTCGTGCGCGAGGTCATGCCCAATGTCGTTTCCGCGGGCGGCTATTCCGGCCACGGCGTCATGCTGTCGAATTTCACGGGCAAGCTCTATGCGGAGGCGGTGACGGGCAATCGCGACCGCCTGAAACTGTTCGAGGAGCTCAAGATACCCCCCTTCCCCGGCGGGCCGCGGCTGCGGCCGGCCCTGCTGTTCCTCGCGCTCAACTGGTATGCGCTGCGGGACAGGATCTAGGGTCAGGACCTATGGGGGAGCGGGCATGACCGCCTGCAAGAAGAAATGTACGACAATGGGGACAGCGGATGAACTCGGGCGAGGCTTTCGGCATGCTTGGACGCGAGGCGGTCTACCGCGCGATCTTCACCCGGAGGGACATACGCAGCCAGTTCCTGCCGGAACCGATCGAGGACGAGGTGCTTGCGCGGCTTCTCATGGCCGCGCATCACGCCCCTTCCGTCGGCTACATGCAGCCGTGGAACTTCATCATCATCCGGGACATGGCGCGCCGGAGGCAGGTGCGGGACCTTTTCCTAGCGGCAAGGCAACAGGAACTGCCGCGCATCGCGGAGGAGCGCCAGGCCCTCTATCGCACGCTGAAGCTGGAAGGCATATGCGAAAGCGCGCTCAACCTGGTGGTCACCTGCGATCGGCAGCGCTCGCAGAATTCGCCGCTGGGCCGTTCGCACAATCCCCAGATGGACCTCTACAGCACCGTTTGCGCGGTGCAGAACTTCTGGCTTGCGGCCCGCGCCGAAGACATTGGCGTCGGCTGGGTCAGCATTCTGGACCGGGAAGCGCTGAAGCGGCTGCTTGATATTCCCGAACATGTGGAGCCCGTCGCCTATCTTTGCGTGGGACCGGTCTCCGCCTTTGCCGCACAGCCGGAGCTGGAAACAAAGGGGTGGGGCAAGCGGCTCCCGCTTTCGGACCTCATCATGAGCGAAACCTACGCCGGAGCCGGTGAACATTCGCTCAAGAAGGTTGCCGACGAAGCGACGAACAGGGGCGCTTTCACGGCCGGCTCGTGAGCGCTGCCGGCAGCAGCCTGCAGCGGCCAGAAGAACAGGATCGGCGTCAGGCGCCGAAATAGCGCCGGATGATCGCGGTGATGTTGTCCGCGCCGTGACCTTCCTCGAGCGCCGCTCGATAGACCTCGCGCACCCGATCGGCCACCGGGGTTGGGCCGGGATCGGTGACCTCGGCAAGCAGGCCGAGGTCCTTGACGACCAGCTCAATCGGGAATTGCGGCTGCCAATGCCCCGCCAGCATCGCCGCGCCGGCCACGCCCATGGCCGGGCTGAAGACCGGAGTTCCGGCGAGGACGGACAGCATGTGCCCGGCGTCAAGGCCGCGCCGGTCCGCGAGCGCTATCATTTCGGCGAGGGCGGCAAGTTGCGCGGCGAACAAGCCGTTGGCAATGAGCTTGGCCACCGCACCGGCGCCGGTGCCGCCGACAAGGTGGCAGGCCGAGCCCAGCTCGGCGGCAAGCGGGCGGAACCGCTCTGCCGCCGCTTCGGTGCCGCCGGCAAGGAAGATCAGCGCGCCCGCATCGGCTTGCTTTCGCGAGCCGAGCACCGGCGCCTCCAGCATGGCGATGCGGCATGTCCCAGCCATTCGCGCGAGTTCGGCTGCCCAGCCTGGCCCGATGGTGGAACATTCAACGGCAACGCTTGCCTCGGACAAGGACGCCAACGCCCCGTCGCCTCCGGTCCACACCGCTCGCGAGGCGGCGTCGTCGCGCACCATGGAAATACAGAAGTCGCAGCCAGCGGCCGCATCGGCGGGCGTCGCCGCCTGACGCGCGCCCTTGGCCACCAGCGGTTCGGCGCGCGAAGGACTACGGTTCCACACCGTCAAGTCGTGCCCTGCCTGCAGCAGCCGGCCCGCCATGCGTGCGCCCATGGCCCCCAGCCCGAGGAACGCGATCCGCGTCATGCCGCACTCCAGGCCAGGGCCGGATCGGCCATGAACTCTTCCATCGGCGTGCCGACGATGTGGTTGGCGTAGTTGGATATGGTCTTGGCGGCGATGATGACGAGCAGATCGAGAACGTTGGCCTCGTCGAATCCGGCACTCAGAAAGGCCTCGACTTCCTGCGAGCCCGGATCGCCCCGATCCCGCACCACGGCGAGCGTGAAGCGGCGCAAGGATTCGAGCCGGCGCCCGGTCAAGGGCCGCCCGCTGCGCAGTGCCTGCAACTCGCCTTCATCGAGCCCCGCCTGACGAGCGAGGAAGGTGTGCGCGGCCGTGCAGTAGCCGCAGCCATGGAACGTGGAGACCGTAAGGAACACGACCTGCCGTTCCGCAGGCGTGAAGCCGGTCTGCTCCGCAAGGGAGAACAAGGCCTCGTAGGCCCTGAGCGCTGCCGGGCTTTCCGCCAGCGCGGCATGGAGCTTGGGCAGGAAGCCCCAACGGGTCTCGATTTCTGCCAGAAGACCGCGGGAGGCCTCGGGCGCCGAATCGAGCGAATGGATCGGGAAATCGTGCATGTCGGCTGTCTCCGGTGTTGATGCCCGGACAGCATGCTCCGGGGGCTTGTCGCATTAAACGCTTTGACCTGCATGGCTTTGGTGCAATATTTGCATTAATGAACATGGCCCATCTTCAGCTCTTCGTAGAAGTTGCGGCGGCCGGCAGCTTTGCCTCGGTCGCGCGGCAGCGCCATGTCGACCCCTCCTCGGTCTCTCGTTCGATCGCTTCTCTCGAGGACGAGCTGGCCACCCGGCTGTTTCAGCGCACAACGCGCCGTGTCGCCCTGACCGAAGCCGGCGAGCGGCTGCTGGCGCGGATCGAACCGGTTCTTGCCGAGCTTGAGCTGGCGACGAGCGAGGTCCGCGAAACGGTGGAGGAGCCGGCCGGAACATTGCGTCTGACGAGTTCGGTGACTTTCGGCCAGCACTGCATCGTACCGCTCCTAGCCGAACTGCGCACACTCTACCCGCGGCTGCGCTTTCACTGCCTCTTCAGCGATGCCAATCTCGATCTCGTGGGTGAGCGGATCGATCTGGCCATCCGGCTTGCCCCACACATAGAAGGCGACGTGATCGCCACCAAGCTGATCGACACGCGCTATCGTGTCGTCTCAAGCCCGTCCTACCTGCGCGACAATCCCCTTTCAGCGCCCGCCGAGTTGTCGGAGCGCAATTGCATCCTGTTCGACCTGCCGGCCTATCGAAGCCGCTGGCGCTTTCGGGACGGCGCCGGCCATGTGGAGACGGTGGCCGTTTCAGGCGCCCTCGTTATGACGCCCGCCGGCGCGCTGCGTTCGGCCGCCCTCGCCGGCCTCGGCCCGGCTCTGCTGCCTGACTGGCTCGTGGGGGGCGACCTTGCAGACGGCAGGCTGGTCGATCTTCTTCCGGAACACGACGTGACGGCCACAAGCTTCGGGACCGGCATTTTCGCGGTGTATCCCAGCCGCGCCTTCCTTCCGCGCAAGGTGCGGGTGGTGATCGACTTCCTGCGCGACGCCCTGCGCCGGACGGCGCTAAGGTCAAGACCTATTAATGTTACCTGATTGCGGACCGGGAGCCGGCTTCCACTCTTCCTGCAAGCTCACATCTAAAGCGGCCAGAAGAACAGGATCGACGGCACCGACACCACTATGATGATGATCTCGAGCGGCAGGCCCATGCGCCAGTAGTCGCCGAAGCGGTAGCCGCCGGGGCCCATGATGATGGTGTTGTTCTTGTGGCCGACGGGCGTGAGGAAGGCGCAGGAGGCGGCCACGGCCACGCCCATCAGGAACGGGTCCGGCGATACGTCCAGAGCACCGGCAATCGACATGCCGATGGGGGCGGCGATCAGCGTCGTGGCCACGTTGTTGAGGAAGTCCGAAAGGGTCATCGTCACGACCATGAGGATGGCGAGAATGGCCCATACCGGCAGGGCCGTGGTCTGGGCGACGATGGCTTCGGCGATCAGTGCAGTGCCTCCCGATTCCTCGAGCGCCAAACCGAGCGGGATGAGGCAGGCCAGAAGCACGATCACCGGCCACTCGACGGACTCGTAGACCTCGCGCGGGCCGACGACATTGAAAAGGGCGTAGACGGCGACAGCGCCGGCCAGCGCGATGGCCAGCGGGACGAACCCCATGACCGAAAGGAAGACGGCGACAGCGAACACGCCGATGGTAAAGAAGGCCTTGCCGCGCTGGATCACCGTGTGGCTTTTTTCCGCCAGCGGCAAGACCCCCAGCCATTCGGCGGCATCGTTGACGCGGCTTTCAGGCCCCAGCAGCAGGACCACGTCGCCGGGCTTGATCGGCAGCTTGCGGACCCGTTCGCGGAAGCGCTTGCCCTGGCGCGATACGCCCAGAAGCGTGACCCCGCGACGGTAGAGCAGGCGAAGTCCGATCGCCGTGCGGCCCACCATGCGCGCATTGTCGGGGACGATGGCCTCGACCAGCGTCAGCGAACGGCCGCGCAGGCCCTCGTTCTTCTCGGAGCCCGGCGCGTCGAGCTCGGCGGCGCCTATGAAAGCTTCGATGGACTTCGGATCGCCCTCCAGCACCAGATGGTCGCCCTTGCGGATTTCCTCGCCGGCCGAAAAACCCGGCAGCCGCTTTCCACCGCGGACCAGGCCTAGGATGGTGATGTCGTGCTCTTCGCCCAGCGGGTAAAGATCGCTGACCAGCTTGCCGATGGAACCGGACTTCTCCTTTACCGCCGCCTCGGCCACGAACAGGCCCGTATCGCCGCCGCCGCCGACCGAAGCCCGATGCTCGACCTGCGGTATTAGCCGCCAGCCCACGGTCGTCACGAAGGCGATGCCGACCAGGGCGCAGACGATGCCGACGGGCGAAAAGTCGAACATGGAGAACGGCTCGCCCAGCGCCCGCTCCCGGAACTGCGCGATGACGATGTTGGGCGGCGTGCCTATCAGCGTTATCATTCCGCCCAGGATGGTGGCGAAGGACAGCGGCATCAGCGACTGGGAAACGGGGCGCTTGGCCTTCTCCGCTGCCTCGATGTCGAGCGTCATCAGCATGACGAGCGCGGCGACATTGTTGATGACGGCCGAAAGGCCGGCGCCGACGACGGACATGATGCCGATATGGGCGGACAGCCGGCGCCCGGCCGAAAGGACAAAGCGCGCGACGAGTTCCACGGCGCCGGCATTCATCATGGCGCGGGAGACGATCAGCACCAGCGCGATGATGATGACAGCCTCGTGGCCGAAGCCGACAAAGGCGTGCTCGGGCTCGATCACCCCGCCGGCGACGGCGACAACCAGCGCGACAAGAGCCACCAGATCGTAGCGGATCCGCCCCCAGACCAGAAACGCGAACACGAATCCGAGCAGGGTGAAGAGGTATATCTGTTCATAGGTCATCGATACCGGAGCAAGCTGTGGAAGGCTGGATGCGGCGAGAGACCTATCAGATACAGCGGCCGCCATCTACTTCCAGCGCGACGCCGGTGATGAACTCCGCCTCGTCCGAGGCCAGCCAGAGCGCGGCGTTGGCGATGTCGCGCGGCGTCGACAGGCGGCCGAGCGGGATCGACGCGCGGAACTGAGCGCGCTTTTCCGGCGTGTCCTCGCCCATGAACTGGCTGAGCATGCCGGTCTCGCCGGCGACCGGGCACAGGCAGTTGACGCGGATTTTCTTCGGCGCCAGTTCGACGGCCATGGACTTGGTGGCGGTGATCGCCCACCCCTTGGAAGCATTGTACCAGGTCAGGCCCGGACGCGGCCTGAGGCCGGCCGTCGACGCCGTGGTGATGATGGACCCGCCGCCCTGCTTTTCCATCACGGGTACCACGCAGAGCGCGGAATGGTAGATGGCCTTCATGTTGACGGCGGTGATCAGGTCGAACGTATCCTCGTCCACCTGCAGCATGTCGCCATTGCGGTGGGTGTAGCCGGCATTGTTGACCATGATGTCGATGCGGCCATGGGCGTCGAGCGCGGCCTGGACCATCGCCTCGACATCGGCCTTCAGGGAAACGTCCGCGGAAACCGGAATAGCGGCAGCGCCTATGCTTTCGGCCACCTTCTCGGCGCCCTTGATGTTGAGATCGGCAACGATCACCTTGGCGCCTTCTTCGGCGAAACGCTGGGCGATGCCCTTGCCGAAGCCGGATGCGGCGCCTGTGATTACCGCTACCTTGTTTTCAAGCCGTGCCATGCAATGTCCTTTTGGTCTGATGTATCGATCCGGCGCGTTCAGCCGTGGTTGAAAACGATCGTCTTGGTTGCCGACATGTCGAACAGCGCTTCAAATCCCTTTTCGCGCCCGTGGCCGGATTTCTTGAACCCGCCGAACGGCAGCTCAATGCCACCGCCCGCGCCATAGCCGTTGACGAAGACCTGGCCGGCGCGCACGCGCCTGGCGACGCGATGCTGACGCGCCCCGTCCCGCGTCCACACGCCGGCGACGAGGCCGAATTCGGTGCCGTTGGCCAGCCGCACGGCATCCGCCTCGTCGGCGAAGGGGAAGAGCGCGAGCACCGGGCCGAACACCTCCTCCTGCGCGATGGCCGCTGCCGGGTCGACATCGCCGAACAGCACGGGCGGATGGTAGAAGCCGCCTTCCGGCGCATTCTCGTGGACCGAGCCACGGGCGAGAACCTTGAGCCCCGCCCGCTCGCCGGCATCGACCATGCCCGCGACCTTTTCCTTCTGCGCAGGATTGATGAGCGGGCCGAGATCGAGGTCGGCGTCGTGCGGACCGGCGACGAGCCTGGAGAACCGATCCGCCAGCGCTGAGGCCACGCGCTCATAGACCGGCTTCTCAACGAGAACGCGGCTGCCCGCCGAGCATGTCTGGCCGCCATTCTGGATGATCGCATTGACCAGCACGGGCAGCGCGGCATCGAGGTCGGCATCGGCAAACACGATCTGCGGCGACTTTCCGCCAAGTTCCATGGTCACGCCGCGGTTGTTGACGGCGGCAGCCTGCTGGATGGCGGTGCCGGTGGTGGTAGAGCCGGTAAAGGTGACGTAATCGACCAGCGGGTGCGCGGAAAGCGCTGCACCGGCTTCGCGGCCGAGCCCCGTCACCACATTGAACACGCCCGCCGGAACACCCGCCTCCAGCGCCAGCTCCGCGATGCGGATCGTCGTCAGCGAAGCATCCTCGGCGGGCTTGACCACCAGCGTGTTGCCCATGGCAAGCGCGGCGCCGGCAACGCGGGCGAGGATCTGCAGCGGATAGTTCCACGGAATGATGCCGGCCACGACGCCGTGCGGCTCGCGCATGGTGAGGGCGGTGTAGCCATCGAGGAAGGGGATCGTGTCGCCGTGGACCTTGTCGGCCGCGCCGCCGTAGAATTCATAATAGCGCATGGTGGCGGTGACGTCCGCCCTGCCCTGGCGGACGGGCTTGCCGGTGTCGCGGGATTCAAGGGCCGCCAGTTCGTCGGCGTTCTTCTCGACCAGCTGGCCTAGGCGGGTCAAACAACGGCCGCGCTCGACCGCCGGCATGCGGCTCCATGGACCGTCGTCGAAAGCTGTTCGTGCGGCCTTGACGGCGACATCCACATCGGCCTTGGCGGCGGCCGGGATGGAGGCGAAGACCTTGCCGTCGGAGGGACTCACCACATCCAGCCGCGCGCCCGACAGCGCATCCGCCGGCTTGCCGTCGATGAATTGCATGAAGGCGCGATCCTGTGCGACCGTGGTTGAAAAATGGCTTCCCATGGGATCGGCTCCAGCTTGTATTGTCATGCGGCGGGCCTATCCTGGCCTTCCCTTTGAGAAGCGCTGCCAGGCCCTTTCTGTCAAGCGCTGGCTCAAAAGGCGGCTATGGGTGGCATTGTAAAGCTGGCATTGTTAAATCGATTAGATTATAGGCTTTTCAGAAATGCGGGACTGCTGCGAATTGGAGCAACGATGACAAGCCAGACGATACCGGTCGAGCCCTTCGATCTCGTGGTTTTCGGCGCCACCGGCGATCTTTCCGAGCGCAAGCTTCTGCCCGCGCTCTACCAGCGCCAGCGGGCAGGCCAGTTTTCCGAGCCGACGCGGATCATCGGCTCGTCGCGTTCCGAACTCAGCGACGACGCCTTTCGCGAATTCGCCAGGACCGCCATCCAAGAGCATGTGGCGAAGGCGGACATCGACGCCGTCGAGCTGGAGAACTTTCTGGCACGGCTCTCGTATGTGCCGGCGGATGCCAAGACCGGCAAGGGGTTCGACCGGCTGAAGCGCGCCATCGGCGACAGCGATAGCGTGCGCGCCTTCTACCTCGCCGTGGCGCCGGGCATCTTCGGCGACATCGTCGACAATATCGAGAAGCACGATCTGGCGAGCCCGGCCTCGCGCATCATCGTCGAAAAACCCATCGGCCGCAGCCTCGAGACGGCCAAGCAGGTGAACGACGTGATCGGGCGGGTGTTCGACGAAACCCGCGTCTTCCGCATCGACCACTATCTGGGCAAGGAGACGGTGCAGAACCTGATGGCGCTGCGGTTCGGCAACGCGCTGTACGAGCCGCTGTGGAATTCGGCCCATGTGGATCACGTGCAGATCACCGTGGCTGAATCGGTGGGGCTGGAAGGCCGTGCCGGCTATTACGACAAGGCCGGCGCCTTGCGCGACATGGTGCAGAACCACATCCTGCAGCTTCTTTGCCTGGTGGCGATGGAAGCCCCGGCCTCCATGGATGCCGACGCGGTGCGGGACGAAAAGCTGAAAGTGCTGCGCGCGTTGAGGCCCATCGAGCCGGCCAACAGCGAAAAGGTGACGGTGCGCGGCCAGTACCGTTCGGGCGCATCCTCGGGCGGCGCGGTCAAAGGCTACCGCGAGGAGCTCGGCGCCGAAAGCGACACGGAGACTTTCGTCGCCATCAAGGCTGAGATCGGCAATTGGCGCTGGGCGGGCGTTCCGTTCTATCTGCGCACCGGAAAACGGCTGGCCGGCCGGGCTTCAGAGATCGTGATCCAGTTCAAGCCGATCCCGCATTCCATATTCGGCGAGGGCGTGGGACGCGTCTTTGCCAATCAGCTCGTCCTCCGGCTGCAGCCGGACGAAGGCGTCAAGCAGTGGATCATGATCAAGGATCCGGGGCCGGGCGGCATGCGCCTGCGCCATGTGCCGCTGGACATGAGCTTCGCCGACGCCTTCAACGTGCGCAATCCCGACGCCTATGAACGCCTGATCATGGACGTGATCCGCGGCAACCAGACGCTGTTCATGCGCCGCGACGAGGTGGAGGCGGCATGGCGCTGGATCGATCCCATCGTTGCGGGATGGGAGGAAACGGGACAGGATGTGCAGGCTTATACGGCCGGAACCTGGGGGCCGTCGGCCTCGATCGCCCTCATAGAGCGTGACGGGCGCACCTGGCACGAGAGCATCTGATGAGCGCGGAAACCAAACGGCACGAGTTCGCCACCGGGGAGGAACTTGCCGACGCCCTGGCCAGGGCCGTGGCGCGGCAGCTTTCGAACGCCGTGAAGACGCGCGGAAGAGCCTCGCTGGCCGTGTCCGGCGGCAGCACGCCGCCGCCTTTCTTCCGCGCCCTGTCGCGCCAGAAGCTGCCCTGGGAGAACGTGACGGTGACGCTGGTGGACGAGCGTTTGGTGCCGCCTTCCTCGGAGCGCTCCAATGCGCGGCTCGTCGCCCAGCATTTGCTGCAGAACGACGCAGCGAAGGCGGATTTCATCGGCTTGCACAGCGATACGAACGACGTGTCGGCGGCAGCCGAACGCGCGTCCACCGCGCTTTCGAGCCTGCCGCAGCCGATCGACATGGTCGTGCTCGGCATGGGAACAGACAAGCACACCGCTTCGTTCTTCCCGGACGCGGCGAATATCTCGGAACTTCTGGAGGGGGACGACGGGCCTATCGTGCGGCCCGTCACCGCACCCAGCGCGGGGGAGCCCCGCCTGACGCTTTCGATGGGCGCCATCACCGGGGCGGCGCAGGTCGCGCTGCATATCGAGGGGATCGACAAGAAGGAAGCGCTCAACGAAGCGCTTCGTTCGCAAGGCCGGCAGGCGCCGATCCGTGCCGTCATCGAACGGGCCGCCAAGCCGGTCCATGTTTACTGGGCGCCCAAGTCCGCCTCGTAAATCATCAACGCCCGCGCCGCCCGGCGGCGTCAGCAAAGGACAGGATCATGACCGCCAGAAGAGAAATCGAAGCCGTCACGCAGCGCATTCGCGAACGGTCCAGGCCGACCCGCGAGGCCTATCTTGCGCGGGTGGACGAGGCCGCGTCCAAGGGAGCGCACCGCACCGTCCTTTCCTGCGGCAATCTCGCACATGGCTTCGCCGCCTGCGGCGCGCACGACAAGCAGGCGCTGGCGGGCGATACGGTGCCGAATCTCGGCATCATCACCTCCTATAACGATATGCTGTCGGCGCATCAGCCATTCGAGCCGTTCCCCGCGCTCATCAAAGAGGCGGCGCGCGAAGCAGGCGGCGTGGCGCAGGTGGCCGGCGGCGTGCCGGCCATGTGCGACGGCGTCACCCAGGGGCAGCCCGGGATGGAGCTTTCGCTTTTCTCGCGCGACGTGATCGCGATGGCGGCGGCCGTCGGCCTGTCGCACAACATGTTCGACGCGGCTGTCTTCCTCGGCGTCTGCGACAAGATCGTGCCGGGGCTGGCGATCGCCGCCTTCACCTTCGGCCATCTGCCGGCCGTGTTCATTCCCGCCGGGCCGATGACCACCGGCCTGCCCAATGACGAGAAGGCGAGGATCCGCCAGCTCTTCGCCGAGGGCAAGGTGGGGCGCGAGGCGCTGCTGGAGGCCGAATCCAAATCTTATCACGGTCCGGGCACCTGCACCTTCTACGGCACAGCCAACTCCAACCAGATGCTGATGGAGATCATGGGGCTGCACACGCCCGGATCGTCCTTCGTCAATCCCAACACGCCGTTGCGCGACGCGCTGACCAAGGAAGCGGCCAGGCGCGCGCTCGCGATCACGTCTCTCGGCAACGAGTTCACGCCGGTCGGCCGCATGATCGACGAGCGCTCGGTCGTCAACGGCGTCGTCGGGCTCAACGCGACGGGCGGGTCGACCAACCACACGATCCACCTGATCGCCATGGCGGCGGCGGCGGGCATAAGGCTGACGTGGCAGGACATCGCCGACATTTCCGAGAACGTGCCGCTGCTTGCCCGCGTCTATCCCAACGGCCTGGCCGACGTGAACCATTTCCACGCCGCCGGCGGTCTGGGCTTCATGATCCGGGAACTGCTGGATGCAGGGCTCTTGCACGAAGACGTGCAGACGATCTGGGGGCCGGGCCTCAGGCAGTATGCGATCGAGGCAAAACTCGGCGCGGACGGCAATGTGGTGCGCGAACAGGCGCCCGCGGCGAGCGGCGACGAAAAGGTGCTGGCGCCTTATGCAAAGGCTTTCCAGCCGACCGGCGGCATCCGCGTTCTCAAGGGCAATATAGGCCAGGCCATCATCAAGACGTCGGCGGTGAAGGGCGAGCATCGCCTGATCGAGGCGCCGGCCATCGTGTTCGAGACGCAGGAAGCGCTGCAGGCGGCATTCAAGGCCGGCGAGATCGACCGCGATTTCATCGCCGTCATCCGCTATCAGGGGCCCATGGCGAATGGCATGCCGGAGCTGCACAAGCTGACACCTCTTCTGGGCGTGCTTCAGGACAGGGGCTACCGAGTGGCGCTCGTGACCGACGGCCGCATGTCCGGCGCTTCCGGCAAGGTGCCGGCAGCGATCCACGTGACGCCGGAAGCGCTCGACGGCGGGGTCATCGGCAAGGTGCGCGACGGCGACATGATGCGGCTCGACGCGAATGCCGGGACGCTGGAAGTGCTGGTCAGCGCGGAGGAACTGCAGGGCCGCGAGCAGGCCCGAGCCGATCTTTCCGGCAACCAGTTCGGCCTCGGCCGGGAGCTTTTCGCCGGGTTCCGTCAATTGGCGAGCCGGGCCGACCAGGGCGCGGCGGTTTTTTGAAACCGCTCGCTTGACAGAAAGGGCGAACGGCGTGAATGAATCGTCATGGGGATCGTGATCTCCCCACGAGGCGCCAGCCCAAGTATCGCGTCCATGAAACCGGTAAAACGGAAGGACGCGTCATGCCCTCTCCCACCACCATATCCATCGACAATCGCCCGCCTGATCGGCACGCCGCAATGCCCGACGCTGATCGACGTTCGCACAGAGGAGGATTTTTCAGCCGATCCGCGCCTCGTTCCCGGCTCCGGCCGCAGGTCCCATCAGGATGTGCAGGACTGGAGCGGCGCGATCGCCGGAAAAACCGCCATCATCATCTGCCAACAGGGCAAGAAGCTGAGCGAGGGAGCCGCGGCGTGGCTCCGCAACAAGGGCGTCGCGGCCGAGTCGCTCGAAGGAGGGTTCGAGGCCTGGACGGCGGCGGGATTGCCGGTGGTTCCGGTCGACCGCCTGCCTCAGACAGCCGCCCTCGGCGGAAGCGTCTGGGTCACCCGCGCGCGGCCAAAGATCGACCGGATCGCATGCCCGTGGCTGATCCGCCGCTTCATCGACCCGCAGGCGGTCTTTCTCTTCGTAGCGCCGCAGGAGGTGGCGGCGGTCGGCGAGCGGTTCGATGCCGTTCCGTTCGACATCGAAGACGTGTTCTGGAGCCACCGGGGAGAGCTGTGCACGTTCGACGTGATGGTGGCGGAACTGAAGCTTTCCACCGAGCCGCTTCTGCGGCTGGCCACCATGGTACGCGCCGCCGACACCGGGCGGTTGGACCTTGCCCCGCAGGCAGCCGGCCTGCTTGCCGCCTCGCTCGGCCTTTCCCGAATGTTCGCGAACGACCTGGAACAGCTCGAGGCAGGCATGCTGCTCTATGACGCGTTCTATCGCTGGTGCCGGGATGCCACCGACGAAAACCACAATTGGCCCAACGCGAAAGGCAAAAGCGCGTGACCGAGCAGCTTGACGATACTTCCAAGAGATCTTCCCCGCAGCCGCAAGATCACGGCATACCCTTTTCCGAGGGCGTGAAAGTGTGGCTGCGTGTGGCGGCGCTCAGCTTCGGGGGCCCAGCGGGTCAGATGGCCGTGATGCACCGCATCGTCGTCGAGGAAAAGCGCTGGATCGGCGAGAACCGCTTCCTGCACGCCCTCAACTACTGCATGCTTCTGCCAGGACCGGAGGCGCAGCAGCTCGCCGTCTATATCGGCTGGCTCATGCACAGGACGGCGGGCGGCATCGTCGCCGGGACGCTGTTCGTCCTGCCAGGGTTCCTGTCTATCCTGGCGCTCAGCTATATCTACGCCGCCTTCGGCAATGTAGCGGTCGTGGAGGGCCTGTTCTTCGGGCTGAAGGCGGCCGTGCTGGCGGTGGTGCTCAACGCGGTGATGCGCATCGGAAGCCGGGCGCTGAAGAACAAGGCGATGATCGCCATCGCGGTCGCGGCATTCATCGCGATCTTCTTCTTCGACGTCGCCTTTCCGCTCATCATCCTCGCCGCCGCCATGATCGGCTTCGTCGGCGGGCGGGCGGGCTCGGCGCTCTTCCAGATCGGCGGCGGCCACGGAAAGACCTCCGGCCCGGCGCTCGCCGACAGCGAATCCGCGCTTGGCGAAGAGACGCCGGCGCATGCCCGGCCGAATGTCGCCTGGTCGCTGAAAGTGTCGGCGGTCTTTCTCGCCCTGTGGCTGGTGCCGGTGGCGCTGATCGTCGGCATTATGGGCGGGGAGAACGTCTTCTCGCAAATCGCGCTGTTCTTCAGCAAGACGGCGGTGGTGACCTTCGGCGGCGCCTATGCGGTGCTTGCCTATGTGGCGCAGGAGGCGGTGCAGAACTATGGCTGGCTGCAGCCGGGCGAGATGCTGGACGGGCTGGGCATGGCCGAGACGACGCCGGGGCCATTGATCCAGGTCGTGCAGTTCGTCGGCTTTCTCGGCGCCTATCGCGATCCCGGTTCGCTTTCGCCGATGATTGCCGCCACGCTCGCCGCCATCCTTACGACCTGGGTGACGTTCGTGCCCTGCTTCCTGTGGATATTTCTCGGCGCGCCCTTCGTGGAGAGGTTGCGCAGCAACAGGGCCATGACCGGCGCCATGTCGGCCATCACGGCGGCGGTGGTGGGGGTCATCATGAACCTTGCCATCTGGTTCGCGCTGCATGTGCTGTTCGCCGAGATCTCGCCCTGGCGCGGGTTCGGGATGTCCGTGGTGGTGCCGGTCTGGTCGAGCCTCAATGCTGCGGCGCTGGCGCTCACGGCCGCAGCCGTCTTCGCCGTCTTCCGGCTGAAGGCGCCGCTGATGGCTGTGCTTCTCGGCTCTGCGCTGGCCGGGCTGCTGTGGGTCGCGATCCGGTGAACGCGGCGGCTCAGGCGATCGCGGCGCCGCGCTCGGCCAGGAGCGCGCGCAGCACCGAGCGGTGGCAGCGCGCCTCGTCCTCGCAATAGCAGCCGATCGAAAAATCGGCGCCATGGGACAGCGCCGCCAGCAGGTCCAGCGTGCGCCGCGCGGCCGGCGCGTTCATCTCCGCCTCGAACGCGCGGACGAAGGCGGCCCACTCGGCGGGCGTCTCCGCCTTCTGGGCATTGGCCACCAGTTCCGCACTGGGCGACAGCTCCGGATACCAGACGTCGTACCAATCGTCCGCCGCGAACCGCTCCTTTGCGACGCCGCGCGGCGGCCGGCGGACGGTGCCGATGCGCGTTCCCTCCTGCGGATGGCGGGGCGTGCCCAGGCGGACGATCCTTAGGGACATGGCAAAGCTCCGGAGACGATACCTGCTGCTCGCCGGTATCGTCCCGCGCCGCGGCGGCGTCAATAGGTCGTGCGCCGCTCGTCCGAAGGCGGACGGCCGAACTGAAGCCGGTAGCTCTGCGCGAAGTAGGAATGGGAGGTGAAGCCGGTGGCGATCGCAACGTCGAGGATCGGCATATTCGTCTGGCGCAGAAGCTCGCGCGCGCGTTCCAGGCGCAGCCGCATGTAATAGCGTCCGGGCGTCATGCCCAGATGCCGCAGGAACAGCCGCTCCACCTGACGCACCGAAAGACCCGCCGACTTGGCGAGCTGCACGGCCGAATAAGGCTCGTCGAGATTGTCGGCCATCAGCTCGACTATCTTCTTGAGCTTTTCGGATTTGCCAATCAGCGCGCGCTCCGGGCCGACGCGCTGGCGGTCGCCCGGCGAGCGGATCCTTTCGTGCTGGAACTGGTTCGCCACCTCGTTCGCCAGGTTTTCCCCATGGTCACCGCGAACGATCTCCAGCATGAGATCGATGGAGGTGGTGACGCCGGCGCAGGTGTAGCGCTTGCGGTCTATCTCGTAGACATTGCCGGTGCACTCGATATCGGGGAAATTCTCGCGGAAGCTGGCGCGGTTTTCCCAATGGATGGTGCAGCGGTGGCCGTCGAGCTGGCCCGCCTCGGCCAGGAGATAGGAGCCGGCCGCCAGCGCACCCAGCGCACGGCCCTGCCGACCCATGATGCGCAGCGCACTGAGCACCTTTCCCTTGCCGGCAAAATCGAGCGTGATGCCGACGCAGGCAAACAGGATGTCCACGGGCGGCAGGTCGTCGATGGCATAGTCGATCTTAATGGGGATGCCGTTGGAGGCCATCACCGCCTCGCCATCGGCAGAAACGGTCGTCCACGAATAGAAGTCGTAGCCCAGGAGCCTGTTGGCCGAACGGAAAGTATCGATGGCCGCGGCCAGCGAGAACATGGAGAACTTGTCGACCAGCAGGAACGCGAATTGCCGCCCTGTGCCCTCGCCTTCGATCATGGCGGGTATTTCTACAGGATCGGCCGGCAGGTGCAATGCCGGGTGCCGGCGCTACAGCGCAGGCGGCTGCCTGCCGGCGGCCCGGCAGGCGGAGACGAGCGTGTTGGCCATCAGCATGGCGATGGTCATCGGCCCCACGCCGCCGGGTACGGGCGTTATGGCGCCGGCAATGGCCGCCGCCTCGTCGAAAGCAACGTCGCCCACCAACCGGCTCTTGCCCTCGCCGCGCTCCGGCGCGGGAACACGATTGATGCCGACGTCGATGACGGTGGCGCCGGGCTTGACCCAATCGCCCTTGATCATCTCCGGCCGGCCCACCGCCGCCACCAGGATATCGGCGGTGCGGGCAAGGGCGGGAAGGTCGGCGGTGCGGCTATGGGCGATGGTGACGGTGGCATTGGCGGCCAGAAGAAGATTGGCCATCGGCTTGCCGACGATGTTGGAACGGCCCACGACGACCGCGTTGAGGCCGGAAAGATCCCGGCCGCGCACCCGCTCCAGCATCAGCATCGCGCCGGCCGGCGTGCAGGGGACGAATGCGGTGTCGAGCTCGCCGGTGCCGAGCTTTCCGACATTGATGAAGTGGAAGCCGTCGACATCCTTTTCGGGGGCGATCGTCTGGATGATGGTCCCTGAATCGATGTGGCCGGGCAAGGGAAGCTGCACGAGAATGCCGTGAATGGCCGGATCGGCGTTGAGCGCCTCGACCAAGGCAACGAGCTCATCTTCGGAGGTCTCTTCGGCGAGCGTGTGCTGCACCGAGTGGAAGCCGCACTCCTTCGCCCTTTTCGATTTGGAAGCGACATAGACCTGGCTGGCCGGATCCTCGCCGACGATGACCACCGCGAGGCCGGGCGTTGTGCCCGAGGCGATGAGATCAGCGGCGTGTTGGGAGACCTTGCCGGTCACTTCAGCGGCCAGCGCCTTTCCGTCGATCAAGTCAGCCATGCGTGCACTCCCTCCGGAAACTTCGAGCATGCACGCAATATGCGGCAATTCACGGCGGTGCAATGCCATGATGCGCCTTCCATTGCCGCACAGCGGACAATGCCGGTGTGCAGCTATGCGGAGCGGCGATTGCGGGCGACGGCATCCACCTCGTCGCGGAACTCCCGCAGGGAGCGGCGAATCCGGTCGATGGCGGAGGCCGGTTCCGGTTCGGGAGAAGGGCGGGCGTCGTTGGCCGGAGCAGGCGCGGTCTGCTGCGGCCAGCCGGGATGCATGGGCGGCATGAACTGCGGATAGAAATGCTGCGGGGCATGCCAGGCCATCGGCATGGGCTGGTACGGCACTGGATAGGGCATCATGGGCGCGGGCCAGCCCTGCACCGGCATCGTGATGGGCGGCGGCGGAGCCTGGTCGTGCTGCGGCTGGGCCAAGGGCTGCGCCGGCACCGCCGGATCTGGCTGCTGGGGTAAAGATTCGCCCACCGCGCTCGGCGCGGAGCTGGTGGCCGCCCGCATGGCCGGGGATGGCGAGGCCGACGGTTCGGCCGACGGGGCGAAAGGCCTGCCGTCCCGACGGGGACCAGGCGGCATGGGATCATCGTCCTCCGGCCAGCCGGCGGATTGCCCGCCGCCATTGCCGTCGTTGCGGCGGCGCTCCCGCATGTTTTCGCGCAGGCTGCCGATCGCGCCCATGCCGGCGCCCAGGGCGACACCGGCCAGGAACCCAAGAATGGTGCCGGCAATGGCGATCGAGGCGCGCGAGGCGCCGGTCGGCAGGAGCGGCGGATAAGCCTCGGAAATGATACTCACATTGGCCGAATTGAGATTGCGCTGCTGGCCCGTTTCCCGCGCGCGCAGCAGGAAGGATTCATAGACCGCGCGCCGCGCCGCGGCCTCACGCTCCAATTCGCGCAGGCGAACCTGCTCATTGGCCAGATCGCCCTGCTCGGCCTTGAGGCGCGCCAGCCGCGCGGCGAGATCCTGTTCGAGCCGAACGGCACGCTGCAACTCGACCTGGATGGACGAGGCGACGCGGTTCAGCTCGCGCGCGATAGCCTCCCGCACGCCTGCCAGTTCCGCTTGGACCGTCTGGTTGTCAGGGTGTCGCGGCCCCAGCCTCGCGGCGGCGCGGTCGGCCTGCTGCTGAAGGGTGGCATATCGGGTGAGCAGCTCGGTCATGACGGGCGAGGCAACCTGCTCGGGCAGCGATCCGCCCAGAATGTCGCCAAGCTCGAGGTCGCGGGTGGAGGCCGCGCGGGCGTTCAACTCGGCGGTGCGTGCGCGGGCGGTGGAGAGCTGTTCGTTGAGCCGGACGATCTCGTCGTCGGTGATCAGGCGCCCCTGCGCGTCGACGATGTCGTTCTCCCTCTTGAAATCCGCCACCGCCTGCTCGGCCTCCTCGACCTGCCTGCGCAACTCGTCGAGACGACCGGTGATCTCGTCGTTGGCGCGCTGCGCGGTATCCGACTGCATGTTCGCCGACGTCTCAAGGAACGCCTCGGCTGTCGCCGTGGCGATCCGCGCGGACTTCTCCGGATCCCGGGTGGTGGCGCGGATATAGATGATGAAGGTCTTGGCGTCGCGGCCCACCTCCAGGCTCTCGGCCAGGTTCTGAACGGCCAGCGACCGGCGCAGCGACGCACCCGCCTCGCCCCCGTCCCCTCGCCCGCCCAGAAGCGCGCGCGGGCCGGGCAGCGAGAATCCGCCGCCGCCCTGACCGTTGAACTCCGGATCGTCGGCCAGGCCGAGCCTTTCGACCACCTTGTTGAGGACCGAGCCGGAGCGGATGATGCTGACCTGGTTCTCGATCAGCGCCAGCGTGGCGTCGGAGGGCAGTCCGTCCCGGGTGAGATCGCGGTCGACGAGCTGCAGGTCCCGCGGATCGAACAGAAGCTCGGTCTGCGCGTAGTATTGCTTCGGCGTCGAAAGGGCGACGATGACGCCGAGGAGCGCGCCGAGGATCGTCGTCAGGACGATGAGCCCCTTGGCGCGGACGATGCCGGAGACGACGCTCATCGGGTCGATGAGCGGTCTCCAGTAGTCGTCCTGATCGGGCCGGGCATGGTCAGCGTTCCAATCCCGGCGGTGCGGCTCCGGGCGACGGGGTTCTTCTTGCCGCTCCCCCCGGCGAGGAGCCTCATAGGGAGGTTCGCGGACGGGAGGGGAAGCCGGCGCCAGACGTGCGGCGGCATCGCGGATGCGGGCCACCAGCCCCGGACGTTGGTCTGTGGTGCGGGTCTTTTCGAGGCGGCCGGCCGGCGCCGGCGCATGTGGCTTTCGCGGTTGCACGGGGCGGGGCGGTGCCTGCGGCGCCGGGTCAGGCTGGCGGACGGGCTTTGCCGAAAGCAGCGGGCGCCCGCGCGGCCGCGCTGGGGCCGGCCCGCGGCCCGCGCCAGACAGGAGCGACCGGTTGCGCCGATCTTTCCGCTGATCGTCGGAATTGAACATTAATGACTGCCGCCTTTGCAGAGAATGGAGCGCCAAGCCCGCGATTATCTTAACCCAAGCTAAACAGGCACGGGTAACAAATAGTTAATGCGGCGCTCCCTGCGCGCCTGCCAACGGCGCATTAAGCTTTAGCTGCTACGGCGATCCCGTGGGACCAAGCAGCATCGGGGCTTCGCCATTTCGGTCGTCGGGATCATCAGGAGCAGGCAAGGCGTCTTGCGCGACTATTTCTCGGCGATCAGCGGATCAGCGGGGCGGCTCGTCTTTTCGCTCGCCTATTTCGTCGTCCTGGCCAATGCGCTGACGATTTCGGAATTCGGCGTCTTCGCCACCGCTTCGGCCACCGGCGTCATGCTGTCGCGCATTCTGGGTTTCGGTTTCATCGCCCCGCTCTATCGCATCGCCACGGTCAAGCCTCGCCTGCTGGGCGCCTATACGGTCGGCTTCCTGGCGATGTCGGCCTTGTCGCTGCCGGTGGTCGCGGTGGCGGGCGGGGTGATGTATCTCATCTTCTTCCGGGTCGACATGGCGCCCGCCGCCTTTGCGCTGGTCATCGCGGCCGAGGCGCTTTTGTGGCGGCTGGCGGAGGCCGCCATCATCGTCAATAACGGGCTCAACCGCTTTGGACGCGGGGCGTTTCTGGTCATTTTCGGCACGGCGATCCGCGCCGCCGCGGCGCTGGCTTTTGCCCTCCTCGCCACGCGTGATCTGTGGATCTGGACGCAGTTCTATGTGGCGGCCAACGCGCTCTCGCTGCTTGTCGCCGCCACGTTCTTCTATCCGTGGCAGCGGTTGCGCTTCACGCCCCGCCTTTATATGCGCCGGCTGAGCGACGCCGCCTATGTCGCGGGCGCGGAGATATTGTTCTACCTGCAGATGGAGCTGGACAAGCTTCTCGTGCTGGCGCTGGGCGGGCCGCATCTGGCCGGCATCTACGCCATCATCATGCGGCTGGTGGACCTGACCGCCATTCCCGTGCGCACCTTCTCCATGCTGCTCGTGCAGAAGATGATGCGCGCGCCGGACATGCTGCGGCCGATCGGCACAAGGCTGGGGATAGAGGCCGGCATCTTCGCCGTGTCGACGCTGGCGCTGCTGTCGCTTGCGGTGCTGCTTTACTTCGCGCCTGGCATTCTGGGCTCCAATGTCGCCGAAGCCGCCCCGCTCGTGATCCTGGCCCTGGCGGTGCCGGGGCTGCGCAATCTGGTGGAGTATCAGGCCGAGCTCCTGTTCGCCCGCGGCCAGACCGCCATACGCGCCCTCAATCTGGTGCTTCTGGCCGGCATAAAGGCGGTCGCGCTCGCCTATATTCTGGAGCGCCACGACTTGGCGCGCGACCTGGTGCCGGCGCTGAACTGGGCGTTCCTGATGATCTACGCTGCGTCGGCGGCACTGACCTATTCGGCGCTGAGACTTCCGGCAAAGCGCGTCTAGCTATACGCCGGCGAAACGGCGCACCGTGTCGAGGTCGGTGCCCGTGAAGGACTGGATGCCTATGGCCACCTGCTCGGGTGTCATGGATGCGGCCAGCTTCTCCAGACCCTCGGCGCCGAGCTCCGGGCCCGACCAGTAGACCCGGCACAAGGGCGTGTCGTCGTGAAAGTGGCCGGCGCCTTGCAGCACTTCATCGACGTAGCGGCCGTAGATGAGGCATTCGGAGAACCGGCGGCGGCGGGCGATGGCCGTCACCCAGTCGCGGCCCTGCCCGGCCTCGATATGGCGCAGCATGGCGAGCAGCCTGTCGCGGCTCCAGGCGATGACGGTTGAGATATAATCGCTGGGAGCGGGTAGAACTTCCGGCAGGCCGAGCACCTTTCCGGCATTGGCGAACCAATCCAGGTGCTCGCCGCCTTCCCGCTGCAGCGCCCCCTCGCGGCGGTAAAGGCGCAGATTTCCCTCGCGGCGGAAAGAGGCCAAATCGAACGGCTTGAGAAACACCACGTCCGAATCGCAATAGACCAGCGTGCTTTGGGACACGTGCCGGGCAATGGCGATGCGCCGCAATTGCTGGACGTGCCAGCCGCGCAAGGGCGGGACGCGCATGCTCAGCCACACGTGGCGGCGGAAAAGGCTGAACGGGTCGGGCAGGCCGTGGAGCCACGAAGGCAGGATGTCGCGCTCGTCCACGATGCTGCGGCGGGGGCCTTCGAGGGCGCGAAAACGCGCGACGTCGGCACCCGACACGAGGACATAGTGATGGTCCGCTCCGCTGACGTGACGGTCGACGGTCCGGCAAAGCAGCCGGCAGCGCTCGAAGTCGCCGGCATAGCTGGGCGTCACCAGCGCCGCGCGCTGCTCTGACCGAGTTTCCCGATTCGGTTCAAGCGGCGTAGTCACGACTATTTCCGGCCGCGCGACAGGCGCTGGCGCATTACGCGAGCGAGGAACAGGGGATTGCCGACCACGTAGCGCCGCCAAAGCCGGCGCGGCTCCAGCATCAGCCGGAATACCCATTCCATGCGCAGGCGGCGCACCCATTGGGGCGCGCGCGGCACCGCGCCGCTGAGGAAATCGAGCAGCGCGCCGACGGCGATGGGCAGGGTGCAATGGCGTTCGTCCAGCCTGCGGGCGATCCATAGCTCTTGCCGGGGAACGCCCATGGCGACCAGCAGGATGTCGGGCCGGATCGCCTCGAGCTCGGCCAGGATCGCCGGTTCCTCGTCCTCCCGGAAAAAGCCGTCGCGGATGACGAGATATTCATGGGCGGGCGCCAAGGCCTTTAGCCTTGTGGCGGCGGCATCGGCGTTTTCGCGCCTCGTGCCGATGAGCCCGACCTTGAGCGGACGCTCCTCGGCGGCCAGAAGCGCCGGCACGAAGTCGGTGCCGTTCAGATTGGCGGGAAACCTCCGCCCGTAAAGAAGCCTGGCGGCGATGTCGACGCCGATGCCGTCCGGCAGGATCAGGAAATCCTGCAGGGCGCGGGCGAATTCGGGATCGCGCGAGGCGATGTTGGCGTTGTTCGCGTTGAGGAAGGTGACGCGCGTGAAACGCTGCTGGCCGATGAGCCCGCGCAAGAGCGCGAGGCACTCGTCCCAGCCCATGGATGCGACGGACGAGCCGAGTATCCGGCGGCGCGGCAGTTCGGAGAGGCGGGAGGTCCCGGGATGGGCGGTCATGCCGCAGCTCCCGCCCGGTCGTTGCCGAGCGCGGCAAGGCCCAGCTTCAGATTGGCGTCGAGCGCGGCCTGCTGGGCGGCATGGAATGCGGTTCCGTCGAGCCGCGGCCAGGAAGCATCCCGCGCTTCGACCAGCGTCCTTGCAAAGCTCTCGGCATCGTCGGCCACCGCGCAGTTCGACGGCCGTTCGGCAACGCCCCTCAGCGCGTGCGAGGTGGCCACACAGGGAAGGCCAAGCTCGAAAGCCTCGATAGTCTTCAACTGCACGCCCGTTCCCGCGCGGCTGACGAGCGGCACGACCTTGCCGTCGCACATGAAGGCGGCGGCGTCCTCGACGCGCCCCGCAAAGCACACGCGCGGATGGGCGCCGGCCAGGCCGTCTGGCGCGCGGCCGGCAATCGCTATGGAAAAATCCTCCGGCAGCAGCGGAACCACCTCATTCAAGAACCAGTCCAGGCCGATCCTGTTGGGCGCCCAGGTCCAGGTGCCGATCAGGACGGCGTCGTATTGCGGAGTATGCGGGGCCGTGGCGTCCGGTATTGCCGCTCGCGTGACGAGAGGCAGGACGGCGGTCAGTCCCTTGCCGGCAACGCCCAGCGCCGCTGCGTCTTCCTCGGCGAAGGTGTAGACAAAGCGGGCTTTGCGGCACAGCCTTGCTTCCAGCGCCGCGAGCAGTTCGGCCTCGCGTTCGAACATGTGTCGGGCCAGGCGCCCCGAGGCGGCCGCGGCATTTTCCCGTGCCGAGCGGTGCTCGACATTGTGGGCGACGTAGGCGAAGGGCCGCGACGTGAGGAGCTCTTCGAAAGCGCCGGCGATCTGCACCGAGTTGAGGATAATGCCATCGAACGGGCCGATCGATTGGAGTGCTTTCGCCACTTCCCGCTCACCTGTCACCCGCAGCTTGGCGGAGGCGAAGGTGAGGCCGCTTGCAAGGGCCGTTGCCGCCCAACCGACCTTGCGCAGCGCCGGCGCGCCCTCGGTCGTCACGTCGACATGGCCCAGCAGAACAGTCTCGTGCGGCCCCGCCGGCTGCTTTCCCGGCCAGGCGAAGCCCATCACGGTGACCCGGACGCCGGCGCGCGCCAAAGCGCCGAGGACCGCCGCATTGGCGATCTCGTAGCCGGTTTCAGGCGCCCCGCAGGGGACGATGGACGTTGCAAACACCAGATGCATCAGGTCTTCCTGCTGGGAAAGGTATAGGTTTCAGGCCGTGAAGCGTTGATTAAGATGCGTTGAAATTCGTAGCGGCTGCCGCGGATGGCGGCACCGGCACGGAAGGTGTTTAACGCAAGCTTAATCGCGGGCACATCATATATGCGCGGCAACGCCAGCATTCGGGGCATCTTTTGAAACCGGAACCAGCCAACGTTTCCGTCCATGCGCGCACGCCCGGCCTGAAGGCGGGCGATGTCGAATGCGTCGTCACGGTTCCCACCTTCAAGCGCCCGGAACAATTGCTGGCGACGCTCGCCTCCCTTCGGGAACAGGCGACCGGCAGGCGCGTCGCGGTGATCGTGATCGAAAACGAGGCGGAAAGGCGCGAGGGCGCGAAGGCGGCAGCGCCCTTGTTCGAAGCCGGTGCAATTGACGGCCTTGTCATCATCGCCCACAAACGGGGCAATTGCTGTGCCTACAATGCCGGCTGGGAAATGGCGCTCGCGACCTTCGGCGGATTCCGGCATCTGCTCGTGATCGACGATGACGAGCTTGCGCCGCCGGATTGGCTCGAAACCATGTGCGCCACCGCCGAGATGCTTGATGCCGATATCGTCGGCGGTCCGCAGCGGCCGGTTTTTGCCTCCGCGTCCCATGAAAAATGGGGGCGGCATCCGGTTTTCAGCCCGCCCTATCACGAAACGGGGCTGGTGCCGGCGCTCTATTCGTCCGGCAATCTTGCCATCGGGCGCGATGTGCTGGAGGCGATGGAGCGGCCGTTTCTCGACCTGCGCTTCAACTTCATGGGCGGCGGCGATTCCGACTTCCTCAGCCGCGCGAAGGCGAAGGGTTTCCCCCTCGCCTGGTGCGCGGAGGCGCCGGTGGACGAGGCGGTGCCGGCGCGCCGGATCGAGCCCGACTGGATCCGCGCGCGGGCGCTGCGCAACGGCGTGATCTCCACGCTGGTCGAGAAAAAGAAGCGGGCCGGCGAAAGGCTGGGGCCGCAGCTTGTGGTGGCCAAGAGCCTCGCCCTGCTTGCCGCCTCGCCGCTGCGCGGGTTCCTCCGCCTTGTCGAGACTGGCTCACCTTCCATTGCAATGTATCCGGTTTATGTGGGCCTTGGCCGGGTGCTTGCCGAATTCGGCTATGCCAATGAGCAATACCGCCAGCCAGACAAGAACTGACAGGCCGGTGCTTTCGGCCCGGCCAAGCCGGCGCGCGATGGCGCGGATCGCCACGGTGCTTGCCGCCTTGCTGCTTGCGACGGTGATCATCTCATTCCGCCCCTTTCAGCCGGCCGGCGCGGAGGGCGAAGGCGGGGACATCCTCAACCAGATCGGTTTCGGCTCGCTGGGTGCCCTGGCGCTGGCCGGGCTCTTCATGTTCGTCGACCGGCGCGTGCTTGCCGCCCTTCTCAGCCCATGGTGGCTGCTGCTCCTTGCCTTTGTGGGGCTTGGCGTCATGAACGCGCTGTCGCCAGCCGATTCCATGCGGGCAGCGCTCTTCGCCGTGATCGGCATCCTCACCATGGCCGCCGTCCTGACGCTGCCGCGCGACGCAGATTCGTTCTCGACCGTGCTCGCCCTGGCCGGATTCGCCATTCTCGGGTTCAGCTATTACGGCATTCTGGCCATGCCGGAGGTGGCCATCCACGGGGGCGACGGACAAGAGCCGCAGCATGCGGGGTTGTGGCGCGGCTCCTTCGCGCACAAGAACATCGCCGCGCCGGTGATGGCCTGCCTTTCCTTTGCCGGCTTCTATCTCTGGCGGCGCGGATGGCGGTGGTCGGGCGGCGCAATGTTCCTGCTGGCCGTCATCTTCATGTCGCAGACAGGATCGAAGACCACGCTCGGCACGGTGCCGCTGGCTATCATCCTGGCCGCCCTGCCCGGCGCCATAGGCCTGCGCTTCCTCACCCCGGCGCTTCTCATGACGGCGATTGCCGGCCTGGCGCTTGCCACGGTGGGCATCGTGTTCATCGACCCGCTGACGGCGCTGCGGGACCAGATAGCGCCCGACCTTACCTATACCGGCCGCACCGCGCTGTGGGCCTTCATGGGGGAGAATTTGGCCGAGAGACCGCTGACGGGCTACGGCTTCGAGAGTTTCTGGGGCACTGAAATCGTGCTCCAGGCCGACCAGCCCTTCGATCGCGACTGGGATATTCGCGGCATCGTGCACGGTCACAACAGCTATATGGATCTGGCCATCTCGCTCGGGCTTCCGGCGCTGGGCGTGGCGCTGGCGGCTTTCATCATAGCGCCGATGCGCGATTTCCTGCGGGTGCCCTTCTTCCGCGAGAACATCCTGCTTTCAGAGCTGTTCATGATGATGCTGACCTTCACCCTGCTCAACGCCTTCCTCGAAAGCTTCTTCTTCCGGCGCGCCGATCCGGTCTGGCTGTTTTTCGTCTTCGCCGCCCTGGGCATGCGCCTCGTGGCGCGGTTCCGGGTGCATCCCAGGGTGATCGAGTAGACCGGATGTCTTTTTCCGCCCCTCAAGCGCCGGACCGGCGGCTCCGCCGCCCCTGGCTTGCGGCGCAGGCTCTTGCAAGGCGCGCGCGAAAGCGCCAAACCTGCCGGTAAAGCATCAGGAGGACATGATGAACGGCAAGGTCATTCTCGTCGGCTGCGGCAATATGGGGTACGCCATGCTCAAGGGCTGGCTATCGTCCGGCAAGCTGGCCACCGGCGACACGGTCGTGGTCGAGCCGAACGCGGACCTGCGGGCTCGTGCCGCCAGCCTGGGCGTGACGGTGGCGGCGAGCGCCGATGAGGTCGACGGCGATGCCGGCGTGGTGTTTCTCGCGGTGAAGCCGCAGGTCATCCGCGACGTCGCCGCGCAGTACAAGCCATTGGCCGGGACGGCGACCTTCGTCAGCATCGC
This sequence comes from Nitratireductor thuwali, assembly GCF_036621415.1. NCBI lineage: Bacteria > Pseudomonadati > Pseudomonadota > Alphaproteobacteria > Hyphomicrobiales > Phyllobacteriaceae > Nitratireductor > Nitratireductor thuwali. The sequence continues at coordinate 2,945,375 of NZ_CP030941.1, read as the reverse complement.
GGCCGGCACAGGCGTGGCCACGCTGGAGGAGGTGCTGGGCGGCCAGGCCGCCATCATGCGCTGCATGCCCAACACGCCGGCCGCCATCGGCAAGGGCATGATGGTGGTTTTCTCGAACCGCAACGTCACGGCCGAGGCGGGAAAGTTCGTCGGCGAACTCTTGGCCACCAGCGGGGCCGTCGCGACCATCGAGAACGAGCAACTCATGGATGCGGTGACGGCGGTCTCCGGCTCGGGACCTGCCTATGTGTTCCATTTCATCGAATGCCTGACCGCGGCCGGCGAGAAAGCGGGACTGCCCACGGATACGGCGAAGCTGCTGGCGATGCAGACCGTCTATGGCGCGGCGAACCTGGCCAAGGAAAGCGCGGAGGAGCCCGGCGTGCTGCGCGAGCAGGTAACGAGCCCCAACGGCACGACGGCGGCCGCGCTCTCGGTGCTGATGGGTGGCGACCGCCTGCTCGATCTGGTGAGCGAGGCGGTCGAGGCGGCCAGGAAGCGCTCGATCGAATTGGGGAAGTAGGCGGCTCTCCGGCCGGACTTGGTTCGACGGTTGCGATTGAGCGCGGCGCCCTTCGCCCCCCTCTGCCCGGCCGGGCATCTCCCCCTCAAGGGGGGAGATTGGCTGTCTTGACCGGTTTCGCCGATCTCAAAGGACAAGCAAGACATAGATGAAGAGATGATCTTCCTCCTTGAGGGGGGATGCCCAGCAGGGCAGAGGGGGGTGCGAAGGGGCGCTGCGGTCAATCGCAACTCCAGAACTAAACCGGCACGGCGCTGTGCGTCTTGATGTCCTTCAACACCAGGTTGGTGCGGACATTGGCGATGCCGGGCAGGCGGAACAGGAAATCCTCCAGGAACAGATTGTAGGCGGCCAGGTCCCGGCAGACGACGCGCAGATGGTAGTCGGCATCGCCGGTGGTCGAATAACAGTCGAGCACTTCGCGCCTTTGGCGCACCTCGGCGATGAAGGTGTCGACGTGGCGGTGGTCGTGCCGGGTCAGCGACACATGCACGATGGCCTGAAAGCCGAGGCCGGCGCGCTCGGTGTCGATCAGCGCGGCGTACTGGCGGATGAGGCCCGCCTCTTCCAACGCCCGCACGCGCCGCCAGCAGGCGGAGGTGGACATGCCGGCGCGCTCGGCAAGCTCCTGATTTGACAGGCGGCAATTTTCCTGGAGCGCCTCGAGCAGCCGCTTGTCCTGCTCCGTCAGAGATTCCGCCATGGCCACCGCTTCATTTCAAAATTCTACCCTTTACCGGTAGATCCTACCATCTTTGCCAGCCCTGTCGCCACATCTGGCAGAAATTTTCAGCCCTCCGGGTGTAAAATCATCCCAGCAAGGATGGAGGAGCCGATGACCGTGCATCACAGGATGGGCCGGCTGAAAAGCTACCAGCTCGAGGATCGCTATACTCAGGAATCCGGCCGCGTCTTCATGACCGGCACGCAGGCGCTGGTGCGGGTGATCCTCGATCAGGCGCGGCGCGACCGGGCGCGCGGCCTCGACACGGCGGGTTTCGTCTCGGGCTATCGCGGCTCGCCGCTGGGCGCGTTCGATCTCGAGCTATGGAAGGCGCAGAAGCGGCTGACGGAAGCCCGCATCGAGTTCCTGCCCGCCGTCAACGAAGACCTGTCGGCAACGGCGATCCTGGGCAGCCAGCAGGTGGAGACCAATCCGGACCGGCAAGTGGAGGGCGTATTCGGCCTCTGGTATGGCAAGGGGCCGGGCGTCGACCGGTCGGGCGACGCGCTGAAACATGGCAACGCCTACGGCTCCTCGCCCCATGGCGGCGTGCTGGTGGTGGCGGGCGACGATCATGGCTGCGTTTCCTCGTCGATGCCGCACCAATCGGACGTTGCCTTCATGAGCTGGTTCATGCCGGTGCTGAACCCGGCGACGGTCGCGGAGTATCTCTCCTTCGGCGAATATGGCTACGCGCTTTCGCGCTTTTCCGGCATGTGGGTCGGCTTCAAGGCGATCTCCGAAACGGTGGAATCGGCGGCTTCCATCGAGCTCCCACTGGACCGGGCGTTCAATACGCCGGATTACACGCCGCCGCCCGGCGGCCTGCACTATCGCTGGCCCGATCTGCCCGGACCCCAGATCGAAGAGCGCATGGAGGCGAAGAAGCACGCGGTCTTCGCCTTTGCCGAAGCCAACCCCATCGACCGGCACATCTATGACGTGAAGCATGCCCGTTTCGGGATCGTCACCACCGGAAAGGCGCATCTGGACCTGATGGAGGCGCTGCGCCTACTGGGGATCGGCGAGGCCGAATGCCGGGCGCTCGGCATCGACATCTACAAGATCGGCATGGTGTGGCCGCTGGCGCGGCGCGATGCGCTGGATTTCGTCAAGGACAAGGAAGAAGTCCTCGTCATCGAGGAAAAGCGCGGCATCATCGAGAGCCAGTTCAAGGAATATTTCTACGACTGGCCGGGGCACAAGCCGCGCGCCATGGTGGGCAAGCGGGACGAGCGCGGCGAAAGATTGGTGCCGTGGACGGGCGAACTCTCCCCGCGCCTGCTTCTGCCCATCGTCGCCAGGCGGCTCGATGGCATCTTCCCTGGCAACGGCTTTATGGAAAAAGCCCGGAAGATAGCCGACGAGCCGGCTATCGCGCTTCGCGTCGAGGGCGCGGCGCGCACGCCCTATTTCTGCTCCGGATGCCCGCACAACACATCGACCAAAGTGCCCGAAGGCTCGAAGGCGCTGGCCGGCATCGGCTGCCACTTCATGGCAAGCTGGATGGACCGGGAAACGAGCTCGCTCATCCAGATGGGCGGCGAAGGCGTGAACTGGGCGGCTTCCTCGCTGTTCACCGGCAAGGGCCACATCTTCCAGAATTTGGGCGAAGGCACCTGGTACCATTCGGGCTCCATGGCCGTGCGCCAGGCAATCGCGGCGCGTGCCAACATCACCTTCAAGATCCTTTATAACGACGCGGTCGCCATGACCGGCGGCCAGCCGGTGGACGGGCCGGTGAGCGTGCAGGCCATCGCGCATTCGAGCCGCGCCGAAGGGGTGGAGCGCATCGCCCTCGTCTCCGATGATCCCCAGAAGTTCTCGGCCGGCGATTTTCCGACTGGGACGACCATCCATCACCGCAGGGAGTTGGACCGCGTGCAGCGCGAATTGCGCGATGTGACGGGCGTCTCCGTCCTCATCTACGAGCAGGCCTGTGCGACTGAAAAGCGCCGGCGGCGCAAGCGCGGACAGATGGAAGACCCCAAGCGCTTCGTCGTCATCAACGAGCTTGTCTGCGAGGGCTGCGGCGACTGCTCGGTGGAATCCAACTGCCTTTCCGTCGAGCCGGTGGAAACGGAGTTCGGGCGCAAGAGGCGGATCAACCAGTCCTCCTGCAACAAGGATCTTTCCTGCCTCAACGGCTTTTGCCCGAGCTTTGTGACGGTCGAGGGCGCGACGCGGAAGAAGCGGCCGGGCCTGGAAATGGACATCGCCGCCCTCGGCGCGGACTTAGCCGAGCCGGAGGCTTCGCCGCTTGACAAGCCGTTCGACCTTCTGATCACCGGGGTCGGCGGCACGGGCGTCGTGACCGTTGGCGCGCTCGTCACCATGGCAGCGCATCTGGAAGGCAAGGGTTCGAGCGTGCTCGACTTTACCGGCTTTGCCCAGAAATTCGGACCGGTGCTTTCCTATGTGCGCGTCGGCGCTTCGCCCGAAGCCATCAACCAGGTGCGCATCGACCGCACTTCGGCGGATGCGCTGATCGGCTGCGACATCGTCGTCTCATCCTCGCCCAAGGCATCCGCCGCCTATCGCAGGGGCATGCGGGCGGCGGTCAATCTGGCGGAAATGCCGACGGGCGATATCGTCCTGAGGCGAGATGCATCGCTGGCGATAGACGAGAGGCTGACCGCCATCGAAGGTGTGACGGGTCGCGATGGATTGTCGGCCATCGACGCGAATCGGCTTTCAGAAAAGCTGATGGGAGACACCGTCTTCGCAAATGTCATGATGCTCGGCTTTGCCTGGCAGATGGGGCTGGTGCCGGTCTCTCTCAACGCGCTGAGCCAAGCCATAGAGCTGAACGGCGTGGCGGTGGAGGCCAATCACCGCGCGTTCCTTCTCGGGCGCATCGCGCTGGCGCGGTCGGAGGCGCTGCGCCAGATCATCGAGCCGAAGCCCGCACAGAAGCAGACACTCGACCAGATCATTGCGCGGCGCGAAGCTTTTCTCACGGACTATCAGGATGCCGCCTACGGGCAGCGCTATCGCCAGCTGGTGGATCGCGTCCGCGCGGCTGACACGGGCAGCAAAGCGGTTGGCGAGGCCGTCGCGCGCGCCCTGTTCAAGCTGATGGCCTACAAGGACGAATACGAGGTCGCGCGCCTGCATGTCGAGACCGGGTTCCAGGAGCGGCTGGCGGAGGTGTTCGACGGCGATTTCCGCGTCGTCCATCACCTCGCCCCGCCCTTCCTGGCTTCGGGCAGGGACGCGCGGGGACGGCCGCTCAAGCGGGCCTTCGGCCCTTGGGTGCGCCTGCCCTTCCGCCTGCTCGCCCGCATGAGGCGGCTGCGCGGCACAACCTTCGATCCCTTCGGCTATTCGGCGGAAAGGCGCATGGAGCGGGCGCTTGTCGGTTGGTACCAGGAGGTTGTCGAAAAGGCCCTCACCAGGCTGCGTGCCGACAATGGCGCCGAGGTGGCGGAACTGCTCGCCCTGCCGATGGCAATACGCGGCTATGGACCGGTGAAGGACGCGGCGGTGAAGCGCGTGAAGGCGGAGGTCGAGCGGCGGCTTGAGGCGTTGATGTAGGCCATGGAACGGCGCAATCTCAGTACGACAGACTGACAGTATGTCTGTGGCCAATTTTACGACTGAGAAAAGCGTGGGCAGTTCGCGAAGTTAGCGATCAGGCTACAAGGTGGACCTCCTGGCCCCGAGCACGGGATCGGACGAATATGGCGGCCGCCCAACTCCCGCGCACGCTCGCAGGCGCTGTAGCGAAACCCTTGCCTTTTCTGGATTTCCTCATTTGCCAGCCGATCCGTGGCGTGCTGCTGCAAGGCGCCCGAGTTCCCGTCAACGTCCCGCCACCTGAGCTGTTCTCCATTCCTAAACTGATTGTCGCAAGCCGTCGGCGGACGGAGAAAGAAGGATTCGCAAGGACGGGGACAGGCGGTACTGGGATCGATCTAGCGTGAGCACGTTGCAGTGACGTCTTTATTTCGGGCCCGAACGCATGGCTATGCCTCAACAAATGAATTCGGATCTCGGTTTGCTGAGCTTCACCCGAACCAGATCACACGATGGACGTGCTCATCAACATCAAACAGCTCAGCAGGACGACCTAACATGCGTGGATAGCAGTTCATCATCGATGGCGGGATTCGGGCGATCTCTACGCGTTCTTTGCCTAATTTATCCACGGTAGCTCGGCTCGGCCGATAATGGCTTTGTTAAACGATGGAGCCGATGATGATCCCCTTCCCTTTGATCTTTGCAACAGTGCTGGCGCTGACCGTCCTGAGTGGGATTGCAGCCATGGTGGTGGCATTTGTCGGCAACACACGGTCCAACGAAACTCACCGCCGATTGGTCGAAGTTCTCGCCCAGATTGCTCTTTTGGGCGCTGGAGCACTTATCACGCTCCTCGGCAGAGCCGCGGATGCTGGATAACCTTTAACAGCCACTGCAGAAACTATGAACAAACAGCAAACAAGCACTAGCCTTCCCGACCGACATTCCTCGGCCGTCGCTGATATCCGGCCTCATAAGTTGCGGCTCTTGCTGTGGCCAATACGGCCCTCGCAATGCTTGAACGGTTCGGCTGCCTAAACCCTAACCGCGGCAGGGTCTTCTCCACGAGCGCGCGCAGGTTCATCATGTCGTCGGTCATCGATCGTTCCTCGAATCAGGTTGCTGTGAGCAACCCGACCCTACCGGGGAGCATCGATGACCGCTGCTGTGCCGCTCGCTCGCTACAGCGCTGTCGGGCGCGCTCGCGAGCGGCTTCACCACCGCCGAGCTACACCACGCTGTAGGGCACGACCACCGGAATTCCCTTGGCCTCAAGATCGGCTGCCGCCGTTTCAACATCGTCGACGTTGAACCGAAGCATGGTCGGGTTTTCCCGGTTGGGCTTTCTGCCCTCTCGCGCCATTCCGCCTGTCTCGATCATCAGATATCCGTCGCCGAAGCGCAGGCAGACCAGACGCTCTTTCTCGAACCAAACCGGTAGTTCCAGAATATCCCTATAGAAGCGAACGCATTCCTCGAAACGCTCGGTGCCGAGTATGATTCCAAAGGTTTGTGCCTGAAGCGCTCCGCGCTTGCCGCTTTCGATCATCATGCCATCCCCTGGACCGAGCGTATGGGCAAGCAAATCGCCTGCCCGACCTCGACGATTGTGAGGTCGCATGAAAGCCCTGTCCAGCTACAGCCGCCGAGCATTGCCCGACAGACGTTCGGCCGCCCGCATCCGAAGTTGAAGCCGGCACTGCCGCCATGGCGCGGTCGATGGTGCCGCCGACGCGGATGCCCACCGCCGCTCCTGCCCCATTTGCTCTTGCCCCAAGGGCATCCCTGTGCAAAGTGCCTGCGAAAACACGCACTACAAAGGGAGGATCACATGTTCACCATTTCACGCAGGCTTCTCGGGGTTCTGGCGCTTTCGGGCGCGGCGGCGCTTGCCATGCCGGCCTCGGCGGCCGACAAGATCAATATCGGCATCCTGTCGCTTGCCTCGCATTCGCCGAGCATCATCGCCGAGGCCAAGGGCTATTTCGCCGACCAGGACCTGGACGTCGAGTTCGTCTCCTTCCAGGCCGCCCAGCCCATGGCCGTCGCCATTGCCTCGGGCGATGTCGATTTCGGCATGACGGCGATTTCCGGCGGGCTGATCAGCCTGGCCGACAAGGGCGTGGTGAAGATCATCGGCGGCGCGCTGCAGGAAACGCCGGAGATCGACGGGCAGAAGATCCTCGCCTCGAAGGCCGCCTTCGACGACGGCGTGAAGACGCCGGCAGACCTCAAGGGCCGCAGCTTCGGCATCACCACCACCGGCTCGTCCTTCCACTACATGGCGCACAAGATCGCCGACAAGGAAGGCTTCGACCGCTCCGAGATCAAGGTCAAGCCGCTGCAGAAGGTGCCGGCCGTCATCGCCTCGCTGAAGAGCGGGCAGATCGACGCGTGGTCGATCGTTCCCAATATAGCCGGCGCGCTCACCAGCGGGCCGGAAGTGGTCGAGATCGGCCGGATCTCCGACTATATCGACAATTACCAAGTCACCACCGTTTTTACCTCGACGGCCAATGTCACCGACAAGCCGGACCTTGTGAAGCGCTTCCTGGCGGGGCTTTCCAACGGCATCGCCGACTATAATGCCGCGCTCGTCGACAAGACAATGAGCGAGGAGGAGACGGCAGAGATCGTCGCGATGATCCACAAATACGTCTATTCCGACCAGCCCATCGAGAAGGCTGATCCGCGCATCCGCGCCGGCGCCATGCGCATCAACGAGAATGCGGCGCTGAGCCTGGCGAGCGTGGAAGACCAGCTCGAATGGTTCAAGTCAGAGAACCTCGTTCCCGAGGGCGTGACCATGGAGAAGCTGGTCGACACGAGCTTCGTGGAGACGCGCTGACCGCGACTTTGCCCCACACATTCAGGCAATCGCAATGCAGCTGATCGCCCGCAACATCACCCACCACTATGGTGGCACGGCGGTGCTGGAGGACATCTCCTTCGCTATCGGCGCCGGCGAGATCGTCTGCGTTGTCGGCCCTTCGGGCTGCGGGAAATCCACCTTCCTGCGCATCGCCGGAGGGCTGGAGCGGCCGGACAGCGGCGAGGTGCTGGTGGCGGGCGCGGCGCCTGAAGGCTCGCTCAACCCGCTGACCTACATCTTCCAGGACTTCGCTCTGCTGCCCTGGCGGTCGGTGGCCGGCAATGTCAGCCTGGTGCTGGAAGACCACGGGATCAGGGGGGCGGAAGCGCGCGCCATCGTCGCCGATGTCCTGGCGCGCACCAATCTTTCGGACTTCGCAAGGGCGCTTCCCCGGCAGCTTTCCGGCGGCATGAAGCAGCGCGTGGCAATCGCCCGCGCGCTGGCCGTGAAGCCGGCCATCATGCTGATGGACGAGCCGCTGTCGGCGCTCGACAGCCAGACGCGCGAACTGCTGATGGACGATCTGGTGGCGCTGTGGCAGCGCGAGCGCTTTTCCGCCTGCTACGTCACCCATAATCTGAACGAGGCGGTGCGGCTGGGAAGCCGGATCATCGTGCTTTCGCGCCGGCCCGGGCGCATCCGCGAAGTGGTCGAGATCGACATGCCGATCGACCAGCGCGCCGAGCGGCTGGCCGAGCTGGAAAGGCTTCAGCGGCGCGTGTGGGAGATCATGCGCGAGGAAGCACGCGAGGCGGACCGGGAGATTGCCGATGTCCCATGAAGCAACCACGCGGCCGGGCAGAACCGGCGCGGCGGGCGCCGGCAGCGGCGAGGAACTGCGTCCGGTGCCGTTTCGCGGCGGCGGCTTCAAGCACCGGCCGCTGGGCCCGGTCGCACCCATCGTCTTCCTGGCCATCATCGCGCTGTGGGAATTGGGCGCGCGCTCCGGCTTCATCAGCCCCATCGCCCTGCCCGCCCCCTCCGAGGCGCTGGCGGCGCTGGGCGACCTCATCGCCACCGGCATGCTGTGGAAGCATCTGGGGGCAAGCCTTTACCGCCTCATCGTCGGCTGGACGCTGGGCAGCCTGCTGGGCATCGCTTTCGGGCTTCTGATCGGCCTGTTCTCGCTCGCCCGCGCCGGCCTTCTGCCGCTCGTCTCGGCGCTCTTTCCGATCCCGAAGATCGCGCTTCTGCCGCTTTTCATCATCTGGTTCGGCATCGGCGAAGGCTCGAAAGTGGCGACCATCCTGTTCGGCACCTTCTTTCCCACCGTCATCGCCACCTATGGCGGCGTCGACAATGTGGACCGCAACCTGATCCGCATGGGCCAGTCCTTCGGGCTTTCCTGGCTTTCCATCGTGCGGAAGATTATCGTGCCGGGGGCGATGCCGGCCATCCTGTCCGGCTTCCGCATTTCGGCCTCCATCGCCATCGTGCTGCTGGTGGCGGCCGAAATGATCGGCGCCGAATTCGGCATCGGCGCCTATATCCTCATGGCCGGCGCGCTCTTCGCGCTCGACCAGCTGATTGCCGGCGTCGCCATCCTGTCGGTGCTCGGCCTCATCATAGCCTGGCTTATCGGAAGAGCCGAAAAGCGCCTGCTCGCGTGGCGCAGCTAGAGCGCCGTTCGTCAATTCGGACGCACAAAAGACGCTCTGTCTCTTTGTTTTTCCGCATTTATGCGGACGTCAGGTGATTCCACCAGACTGCAAAATGCTATAGGTGCCGACGGCGCTTTCCCTAATCGTTATCGCGACCTAGCCCTTTGCTGGAGCATGATCTTTTTAGAAGCCGGTGCCCGCTTTTCGGGATCGTGCTCCCAGCCCGGCATTGCCGGAACGGCATTTGGAAAACTGTCGCGAAATCATGCGTGGGGATGCTGGACAGAGCGAAATCACATGCTATAACCCACGCGCTTGCGACGGAGAGCCAACCCCGCCACGAAGCTCACGCCCGCGGCAGCCGCCGATGGCGGATGGAAGGCCCAGATAGCTCAGTTGGTAGAGCAGCGGACTGAAAATCCGCGTGTCGGTGGTTCGAATCCGCCTCTGGGCACCATTGCCCCTTCCCATAGCTTCTCAGACCGTCTCTCAGATGGTTAAAAATCAACGAGTTAGCTGGTTATGGCTGCTCATGGCGCCCCGCCACGTACCATTGCAACGCATCAGTTTGTGGGTAACGATCCGGGTATTGCCCATTACCCCGGAGGCTCGTTACCCATGCCGCTTTCCGACTTCGCCTGCAAGAACGCCAAACCCAGGGACAAGCCGTATCGTCTCGCCGACGGCGACGGGCTCTATCTCCTCGTCCAAAAAAGCGGCTCCAAGCTCTGGCAACTGCGCTATCGCTACCTGGAGAAGGAAAATATCCTCTCCTTTGGGAAATACCCGCTGGTGTCGCTTCTCGACGCGAGAGAGAAGCGCGACGAAGCCAAGAGGCTCCTTATTGCCGGTATCAACCCCTCCACAAAGCGCAAGGAGGAGAAGATCGCGGCCATCACGGAAGCGCGCACCACCTTCGGCCTTATCGCCGAGGAATATGTTAGGCGGATGGAGGAACGGAAGGCGGCGGCGGCCACCGTTACCAAAACCAAGTGGCTCCTCGAGGACCTGGCCAGCCCGCTCGCCAAGCGTCCCATCAAAGAGATAACCCCCGCGGAAATACTCCAACTCCTCCAGAAGATCGAAAAGAGCGGCCGAAGAGAGACGGCGCGGCGCTTGCGCGGCGTGATCGGCAGCGTCTTCCGGCTGGCGATTGTCACCCTCCGCGCCGAGACCGACCCCACCCTGGCCCTCCAGGGTGCTCTCCAGCCGCCGAAAGTTAATGGCCGCGCTGCTATCACCGATGAAAGAAAATTCGGTCAGCTCCTTGTGGCGATCGATGACTACGATGGATGGCCGACCCTCAAAGCCGCTCTCCAGTTCCTCGCCCTCACCTGCGTCCGCCCCGGCGAGGTACGGGGAGCTACCCGCGACGAGTTCGACCTAAAGAAGTTCGTCTGGCGCATTCCGGCCGAGCGCATGAAGATGCGCGCTCCGCACGACGTGCCGCTATCCAAGCAGGCACTTCTGGTCTTGGAAGAGGTCTGGCCGCTCTCCGAGCACGGCGGATTGGTCTTTCCTTCGATCCGCTCGACCAGGCGCCCCCTCTCGGAGAACGCCATGAATGCCGCGTTGCGGCGTATGGGGTACAGCAAGGACGAAGTGACCGCCCACGGCTTCCGGGTGACCGCCAGCACCATCCTCAACGCCCGCAACTACGATCCAGACGTAATTGAGGCGGTCCTGGCGCATCAGGATAAGAACGCCATCCGGCGAACCTACAACCGCGCCACCTATTGGGAGCAGCGGGTGATGCTGATGCAGGAGTGGGGGAATTTGCTAGACGCATTAAAGGCGGGCCGTTAGCTTTTCGCGCATTCAGAGGCAGCGCGCGCTGCCCTCCAGGTTGGTGCAATCGTCGGCAGCGGATTCCTCTTTGAAAAACGGACCGACGATCGCGGAAATTTTCTGGTCGTAATCGTCCAGTTCTTGGCGACATCCCGGGATGTGATCTGGCGGGTATCCCTTCAATGTTGATCAGTCGCCATCAATGCGTCTCTAGCGTCTAGACGAGCCCAGCATCGCCCCTCTCATAGTGGCGTCGATCACAAGTGCGCGCTAAGACACAACTCCATCACAGGCCGAGCCAACGATATTGGTGATCGGCAGTTTTGAGATGAAAACATGAATTATCGACACGCATTTCACGCGGGCAATCACACCGAGGTTTTCAAGCACGCCGCATTGACCCTGGTGTTGGAACAACTCCTGCAGAAACCGCGGCCATTCGCGATACTCGATACGCACGCGGGGATCGGCCTGTATGATCTCACGGCTGATGAGGCACTGCGAACGAACGAAAAAGCTGCTGGGGTTGAGCGGATATTCGGACGGGCACTCCCATCCGCATCCATGTATTTTAGTGCTCTCCATGCGATAAACGGTAATGGACTCACTTCATATCCGGGCTCACCCGAACTCGCCCGCTTGGCACTTCGGGAATGCGACCGGCTCATTCTGTGTGAGCTGCATCCGACGGACGGACTGCAACTGAAGCGCCGCTATCAGAAGGATCGTCGCATTTCTGTTCACGTAAGGGACGGGTACGAAGCCATCGGCGCGCTCTTACCTCCGCCAGAGCGTAGAGGAGTGGTCTTTATCGATCCTCCGTTCGAACGAAAAGATGAAATCAACCTGATCCAAAGGGCTCTTCAAAAGGGCTTCCAGAAGTGGGCGACTGGTATCTTTATGGTATGGTATCCAATCAAGGAGCCTACCACGGGTGAGGCAGTAGCATCTGCCGCTGCTTTGGCGGGCTTCTCAAGCGCCCTTCAGGCAGAATTTTGCCCCTATCAGCGAGATGGCGGCATACTGGCGGGAAGTGGCATCGTCATATGCAATCCGCCCTGGAAAATTGATGATAAGCTTCGGACTCTTTGCGGAGACCTCACCTCGCTCTTGGGAGGAAAGCGAAGTTCCTGGTCTGTCGTAGCCGTGGATTGTTCCCAGCACCGCAATCACTGAATACGGTCGGACGGCAGCGGCTCATCCGCTTCTATTGCATGAATAACACCCATCAGATCACGCCACCTATTGCATAGCGCGAGATTGCCCCGTTCAAGCGCCCCGTCCGCCCTTTGATCCATCAGCTCAAGCGCTTCCTCAGAGCCAAATCGCTTCATAAGCCTCACACCTCGGAGCCACGTCGATCTGCTGAATCCATAGTCGTGCAGCCGCGACTCATCATCGATGATCGACTCAATGGTGATGTCGAAATTGCCTATGCTGTATTCCGACTTTTTCCTGCCCAAATCGGCACCGTGCATGTCATTTCGCGGTCGAGTATTCTTTGTACAACGAATCGGAAGCCATCGCCAACGAGGTGCGCTCCCGGTAGTCTGTGGCCGAAGGCGAACTTTGTTCAATGGGGATAATGCGGTGCGATTTTCCGGCTCAAGGGATGCAGATAGGCCCTACAAGCACCGGAAGGAGAGTGCGGCGCATTTGCGCCGAACAAAACGGCATGCGCGGGGAAAGTATGTCGCCGTAAGGGGCTACGCATGACGTTGCTACTTGAACCGCAGGAAACTCCAAAATGGCAGCACCCGCGAGCTTTGCCGTCTAAGCTCAAAGAGCAACTGGCGTTATGCCGCTCGCTGCCCGAGCGGGTGCTCTTCCTCGATATCGAGACGACCGGCCTAAGCCATTACTATGACGAGATCACTGTAATTGGATGGTCAATCGCTGGGCGCTCTTCTACGATTGTCAAGGGCCAATGCCATCATCGGCTCATTGAAGATGCCAAGGATGCGGTGGCTTTGGTCACTTTCAACGGCATTCGCTTTGATCAGCGCTTTCTGCAGAAAGAGTTTCCCGATGTGACGCTGCCCGAGGCTCACATCGATCTCATGTACCTCTGTCGGCGGGTCGGCCTGACCGGAGGGCAAAAGGCGATTGAAAAGGTGCTTGACCTTAGATTGCGTGACGAAATTGCTGATGTCGACGGCTTCGCTGCGGTGTTACTTTGGCACCGCTATCTGCGTGGTGACGTGGCAGCATTGGAGAAGCTGATCCGCTATAACCGCGCTGATATCGCGGCCATGGGTGCAATCTTCGATCATGTGCTCGCCCGGCTCCTGATCGAACCCGACCTTTTTGAAGAGCCGGTGGAGTTTGAAAGCTGGGCTGCCCCCGCGGGATGGACTGAGATCCCAAGTTTTGAGGCAGCGGGGGACGATTTATCGGCGGCTCCTGATTTCGATCAACTGCTGTCAGATGGACCGGCTTCAACGGCTCGGATAGTCGGGATCGATCTTACGGGTTCAGAGAAGCGCGGTTCTGGCTGGTGCATGCTGGAAGGTAATAGGGCGTCCACAAAGACTCTCCATACTGATGATGAAATCCTTACTCAGACCGTAGCCTGCAAGCCGCATCTCGTCTCGATTGATTCACCGTTGTGCCTTCCGTCTGGCAGAACAAGCGTTGAGGACTCGGACCCTGGACGAGAGCGCTTTGGAATCATGCGGAAATGCGAAAGGGAATTGAAGAGGCGGGGCGTCAATGTCTATCCTTGCCTGCTGCCAAGCATGCAGAAACTTACTGAACGAGGCATAAGGCTCGCGAAAGTACTCCGAAAGAAGGGTATTCCCGTCATCGAAAGCTATCCTGGCGCTGCGCAAGACATTATGCGCATTCCTCGCAAAGGAGGTGGCGTTGAATGGCTGAAACTTGGATTGCGTGAGTTCGGCATCGAAGGTGGCTTCATCGACAAGAACGTCACCCATGACGAGTTGGATGCCATAACTTCTGCCTTGGTTGGGTCATTCCATCTGGCAGGGCTTTCGGAAGCACTCGGGTCGGAGGATGAAGCACCGTTGATTGTTCCTGATCTTAGAGCGGAACCGGGACCGATCGTCATCGGTGTCAGCGGCCCCATCGCGGCCGGCAAAACCACTTTTGCGCGAGCCTTGGAATGTAAGGGGTACGCCTACACGCGATTTAGTTTGGTCATAGACGATATCTTAAAAAAACGCGGTGCCCCGCTCAATCGGGAGAGCCGGCAGGCGCTGGGACAGGAAATCCAGGAGACCGGAAAGCAGCGCTGGCTGGCAGAGCAAACTATCAGACGTGTTTCGGAAGCGGTGAAGATCGTAGTAGATGGCCTGCGTTTTCCGGAGGACCATGCTTTCATGGTCGAACGTTTCGGTGCGCGCTTTCACCATGTTCACATCATGGCGAATGGTGATGTCAGGCGGCAGCGTTACCAGAAGCTTGGACAAGACGTGGACTTTGATACCGCAACACGCTCCGAGGTCGAGGGGCGGGTCAGCGAACTTCAATCGCTAGCGCATGAAATCCTCGTCAACGAGGGCGCGATGTCGGCAATTATGGAAAAAGCCGATGCAGTGGGTTCACATGTCGCAGGAGGGAAGCCATGCCGGTATCAATCGTGATCGGCGGGCAATTTGGCTCGGAAGGAAAAGGAAAGGTTGCGCTAGAGATCGTGCGGCGGGAGCAGAAACGCGTTCGTAGTGCTTCCGTAGCCGTCATTCGAGTGGGCGGCCCGAACTCCGGACATACGGCCTATGAACTTTCTGGCAAGAAGTGGGCGCTGCGGCAAATGCCAGCAAGCTGCATCGATAGAGATGTGGATGTTTATTTCCCCGCTGGTTCCTACCTGGACGCGGATGTTCTGCTTCAGGAAATGGAAGCATTGGACTACCCGCATGACAGAATATTCATCAGCCCTTACGCACAGATTATCTTGCCGGAGCACAAGAAGTGGGAGCAAGAGTCCAACCTTGCCAGTTCAATCGGTTCTACCGGCTCAGGAGTCGGCGCCGCCGTTCTGGCATCTATCGCGCGCGAGGCTAGCAACCTGAAGCTTCCATCGCGGGATGCTGCGCATTGTGAGCAACTACACAAGTTCACCCATCGCGGAGAGACAACCGGTTTGTTGCGAGAGCGCTTGGACAAAGGACATCGCGTTGTCATCGAAGGCACACAGGGTTTTGGCCTTTCCCTTCTCGATGGCGGATATTGGCCGAAAGCAACCTCACGCGCGACGACAGCCGCGGGCGCGTTGTCTGAATCCGGCCTGAGCCCCAGGGATGTAGACGACATAACGATGGTCATCCGATCCTTCCCAATCAGGGTTGCAGGAGATTCTGGCCATCTGGTCGATGAAACGACTTGGGAAGAAATTGCACGCAACGCCGATGTGGATTCAGATATTCAGGAATACACGACCGTAACACGAAAATTGCGGCGCGTTGGAAAGTTCGATCCAGTACTCGTTCGCCGTGCATTGGCGGCCAACGCGCCGACGAGGCTTGTGCTTAACCACATGGATTACATAGGATCTGAGGACAGTCTTCTTGATGAAGGAAGTCGCGTCAGGAAATTTCTCGAAAGGGTCGAACGTGATATTGGTCGCACCATTGACTGGGTTGGCTTCTCTGGGCTCGATGTAGCAGAACCGCAGCGAGTGGGGCATGAGCAAGAAGTCTAATTCCGAAGAAAGAGAGCTGTTGTCATGTAATGCGGCGGAGGCTTTGGCAACGAGTCTCAGCACCATTGATCCTCTTCCTGATATTCCTCCTTCTCTTTTATCGGCTGAACACATTAAGCAATATGTGCTGAAAACCGGCTTGATCGCTCCGTTCTATGAAGGGAAGCGCCTCAAAAAGGCTTCTTATGAAGGACGAATAGGAAAGAAGGCTTATAGATACGCCGACGGAAATGATGGGAAGCTCGAAGAAATAGAGATTCCACGTCCGCATGGAACACTTTTAATTCCAGCTAATTCTATTGTCTTTGTCGAATGCGATATTCAATTTAGATTACCAGATTATATAGCTCTAAGATACAATCTCCAAATACGCCATGTCCATAGGGGGCTTCTTCTTGGCACTGGGCCACTGGTTGACCCAGGATATTGGGGAGCATTGTGCATCCCTATTCATAATCTAACGTCAGAAGATTATGTAATTCCCAGCAATGAAGGTTTGATCTGGATAGAATTCACCAAAACCACGGGCAGTGGGCAAGGTGGCTCTGATGCTCTACAGGGAGACCCTCCAACAACTCAGGACGGACGAAGAGGATACTGGGAGCCACGGGCATTCGTCGAAAGAGCTTCTAAGAGCCTGACGGACGGAGTGCACGTTCCAATTCGCAGCTCCATACCAGAGGCCGTTGAAAAAGCATCTAAAAAAGCGGATAAGGCGATATCACGTGTAAATATCATAAGAAACATTGGAGTTGTGTCAGCTTTTGCTATATTTGTTGCAACTGTTATTTCTATACCTACTTTTTTGCAATCGTATAATAGCATTTATCAAGTATCGAAGGATTATGTGGATAATTGGAGGGCGCGGATTGAACATCTGCGGGAAAGAGAGATTGGCGATCTTGTTCAATTTCAAGATCGCCTTTCACAACAGCTTCAGCAGGCGCTACAGCGCATTGAGCAATTGGAATCTCGGATGCTCCCTCCGACCCCGGAGAGGCAGGGGCAACAAGGTGAGGGTGTGGAGGACGCAGAACCCCAGTGAAGCGGCATACACCCCAACCCTTCGATCCATTATTGAGATTGTCAGGCCACGCCGGAAGAGCCGGCCGCGGCAGCGCGACTTAGAGAAAATAGCCTCCGATAGGCCCGAAGTGGTTCAGGTTCCCTTCCAGTACACGAATGCGATTGCAACACTGTATTGGTGGAAGCACTCTTCCGCTGCCACTCAAATCCAGTCGGAATTTCTCTGCCCGCGCGTTCCCGTCACGGGCGGCTATCGGGGGCAATAACGGACTATGAAGGGCTATCGGCGGCTTATGGCGTGCCGCGACCGATAGTACTACGTTTACGCTATAGTCCTCTGACCCAATCAGGGATTTTGTGTTTCACGCACCTCGCGCAAGGCTCGACTGAAAAGGTGGTTGAATATCCGGTCGCGATCCTCAGCGTTGGTCATAATGATGTTCTGAAGACTGCTATCGCGCTGATATTGTTTGATCGTCTCTTCCAACAGGCGCCGAACGAAGGTCGGGCGCGATACGTCGGGAGGATTGTTGCGCAGCACTGCGGCCATCTCCTCGTCGAGCGCCTTGCGTTTCACCTGTTCCAACCGGATGAAATCCTCTTCCGTGAATTGCGTTCCGTGCCGCTCGTTGAACGACCTCACAATTTCGGAAAGAGCTTTGGCTTCGTCCTCAGTATAGGGCTTAGCCCCAAATTCGCTGATCGCTGTGAGTGGCTGCGTATCTCCCGCCTGGAGGGACGCGGAGCCAACCTCTTTTTGCTGCACGCGGAACGCCCGCAGACGCAACATCTCGTCGGTGATCTCCACTTCCGGAGGCTGTTCTCGGCTCGGCAGCATCCGGTCCAGCCAGTCAGCATAGGCGTAGAGTTTCTCGAGACTGGTATCGCCAAGGCGCACGATCTGCGCGACGAAGCTGTAAAATCGCTTGTAGCTTCGCAAGAGCTGCCGGAACTCTTCCTGCCGCCCTTCATCGTCATCGGCCTCAAAGCGCCCCACGGCATTGCGAACGAGCGCTTCCAGCATAACGCGATCCTGGGTTGAAAGCGTGCCCTTGAAAAAGACAGCGGCAAAACGCTCGACCTCGTTGCTGTCGAGATAGCCGAATGTGCGGATACGTGTCTCCAACTGATAAACTTGGTTTTTGTCGGAGACCGCTTCGAGGCTCGACACCTCATAGAATGGACGGAACGCCTCTTTGATCTCGTCCATCGTGTTCTGGAAGTCGAGGATGAAAGTCCGCTCTTTACCGGGATATGTGCGGTTCAGGCGGGAGAGAGTCTGCACCGCCTGAAGTCCGGCCAACTTCTTGTCGATATACATGCCGCAGAGCTTCGGCTGATCGAACCCCGTCTGGTATTTTTCTGCCACAATCAGAACTTGATAATCCGGGCTGTCGAAGCGTCTTGGAAGCTCGGTTTCGCTGAACTCGTTCAGCTCCACTTCCGTGTAGGTGGTGCCGTCGATGTGAAGCTCGCCCGAAAAGGCGACGAGGGCCTTGAGGTCCGGATAGCCTTTGTCCTCGATATATGCCTTCAGGGCGAAATAGTAGCGGAGCGCGCTTTCGCGGCTGGATGTAACGATCATTGCCTTTGCCTGACCGTTCAATTCCGGCCGGACGTGCCTCCTGAAATGCTCGACCATGACTTCAACCTTCTGGCTGAGCGCGGTCGGGTGTAGCGCGGCAAAGCGGGCGACCTTTCGCTGTGCCCGGCGCGTATCTAGCTCCGGGTCGTCATCGATGGTCTTTTCCAAGGCGTAATAGGCCTTGTAGGTCATGTAATTTTGCAGAACGTCGAGGATAAAGCCCTCCTCGATAGCCTGTCGCATGGAATATAGGTGGAAGGGATGCGGCAGCCCATCCGTGCCATATGTGCCGAAACGTTCCAGAGTGACGTTGCGAGGTGTCGCGGTGAAGGCGAAATAGCTGATGTTTGGCTGAGGGCCGCGCTGGCGCTGATATTCAGCAATAAGCTCCTCGATCTCGTCCGACGTTTTCGCTTCCTCCTCGCGGCTGAGGGCATCGCTCAATGCCTGAGCGCTCTTGCCCGACTGCGATCCGTGTGCTTCGTCGATCAGCACGGCGAAACGCCGTGAGCCTTGGCCGGAAATCACCCGAAGGTGTTCGGTCGAGAATTTTTGGATCGTTGTGATAACGATCTTAGCCTGGCCCTCGATGGCGGCCTTTAGCTGCCGTGAGGTGCCGTCGATCTTTCGGACCACACCCGGCGTCTGCTCGAACTGAGCAATGGTGCCTTGGAGCTGGCGGTCGAGAACGACCCGGTCCGTGACGACAATCGCCGTATCGAACACGGGGCGGTCACCGTCGTCGTGAAGGGTCACGAGTCGGTGCGCTGTCCATGCAATGGTGTTGGATTTCCCCGAGCCCGCCGAATGCTGGATAAGATAGTTCTTGCCGCTGCCGTTGGCGCGGGCATGAGCTAGCATTTTCAGAACAGCATCAATCTGGTGGAAACGCGGAAAGATCATCGCCTCCTTGCCGTTGCGCGTGTCGAGATGAAGAAATCTCCCGATAATGTCGAGCAAGACATCACGTGAGAAAATCGCTCGGCCTTCTGGCTGATCGGCCCAAAGATACGCGACGCGGAATTCTTCCTCGATGTCCGGATTCCCCGCTCCTCCGTTATGCCCACGGTTGAAAGGTAGAAAGCGGGTCTTGCCATTCTGGAGCCGGGTGGTCATGGACACGTTGTCCTGATCCACGGCAAAGTGAACAAGGGCGCCGCGCTTGAACGTCAGCAGCGGCTCATTGGCCGGTGCCCGATCATAGCGATATTGGCGCTCGGCATGTCGGAAAGTCTGGCCTGTCAACGTATTCTTCAATTCCAGTGTGATCACCGGAACCCCGTTGACAAACAGAGCAACGTCAATGGCATTCTCATTCTTGATGCTGTAGCGAAGCTGATTGATGACGCTGAGGATGTTGGCTTCGAACAACCCTACCAGCGCGGGATTTATGCCGGAGGCCGGTTTGAAAGCCGCGAGAAAGAATTTCAGGTTCGGAACCAGCTTCAACCCGTTTCGCAACAGGTCCAGCGCGCCACGCTGCTTCAGTCCCTGCTCAAGCTGCTTGAAGAACTCTGCTTCGGCCGAAGGGCCATAGTGGCTTTCCAGCTTCGCCCATTCGTCAGCCTGCGTCGCCTTGACGAACTCGATCACCAGCGCCTTGTCGAGCGCGGATGCGCGGTCATAGTCCTCAGGGCGGCGGGGGCGATAACCCTGGCGTTCCACAAGGGCCTTGCACATATGGACTTCCAACACCTCCTCGCGATGAACGCTGTCTTCCGAGAAGCCCTTGGCATAAGGGTGCGAAATTGGAGGCTGTTCGTAGTTCATGGCCGTTCCCCCCGCGCCATTCTGATTTCCGACACAGCCGAAACCAACGCAGTGTTGAGCGCCAGCATTGCAGCTTGAAGGTGCGGAAGGCTAACATATGCTTCGAACTCTATGGGTCTATCTGCCGCGTCAATTGGCGCTTTATACGCGCCGTAGCGGAACGCAGTGGAATTTGGGTCGATAGCGGCCAGTTCCTTCATCCGCCGTGTGATCCAGACGGGTACGTCCTCGCCATATTGCTCTTTGACCATCGCAACGAAGCTGTTGGTGAGGCCGACGAGATCGTGATTTCGCTTTGCCTGCGGCAACGCCGCCTTAAGGATGAGCTCGCAGGAATGGCGATAGAGGAAAAGCGCGGCATTACCTATACGGTAGTCGGCGATGCGCTTTTCCATAATGGCATCCACCAGCTCATTGGCGGCGGCAAAATACTCCTCGGCCAGGGAAGCGGCATTGGCTTGCATCATTCCGCCGATGGCGAAGCCATGCGGGCCGGACCATTCGTCTTCGCGTGCGTGATCCCCGGTAAGCTCCTCAAAGAGCGGCCGGGTCATCGCCTCTTCGGTGAAGATGTCGGCGTTATACCTCATCCGAACATATCCCGCGTTGTCGTATGGGCGGTGCGTGGCCCTTGTCCTCGCGGTGTTAAGCCTTGCCGCTTCATCCAGCCGAGCCAACGGGAAAGGTCATCCGCCTTGAACTTTTCGCCCTTTTCGGTGTGCCACTCGGTCAGCACCCCATTGATGACCGCTGTATCATCAGGCTCCTCGCCGTCCATCAGCGCGTCGTTCCAAACGGCGTAGAGGGTGGCAACAGCCTCCACTTCGCGACGGTCGAGGTCGCGAAGCGCGGTGATGAGCTTCCGCAGTTCGTTGGCTTTCGAACCTAGCAGGGTTTCCAGTTCAGCCTTGTGCTGCCCGGCTTTCGCAAGCGGGGCGTAGGTGACGGCGGTTCCGGTTCCATCGCGCTGGCTTGCCCGATAGAAGCCGGCAGCCTCCAGACCTCGCTCGGTCTCGTCGATCAAGGCTCGGTCGAGTGGACCGGCGGCCTCGCGGAGATAGTTGCCTTGCAACCCGTCTATGCCGAGATGGGCCTCGGCAAGATAGAGTTCTTTTTGTAGTTTCACCCGCCCGAACTTCGGATTACCCTGATGCCGGTGGACGATCTCGGCTCCGACGATTACGCGGAACTTGCTGCGATCCGGCTTTGTCGTGACGGCAGGCAGTTTCTCGCGGATATCGATCTGGCCTGTAACGGCCGCGGTGATGAGGGCTGCGCGGCGTTCTTTCAGGAGTTCAACAGAACGAGCGACCTTATCCGCCGCCTCGTCGGCATGGTTTAGCTCCTGTTCGGCTTCACCAGCAATTCTGCGTTGCTCTTCCAGCGGGGGAACAGGCAACATGATGAGGCGAAACTGTTCCCAATACAGCCTTAGGCGGAAGTCGGTGATTCCCTTCGAGCCCTGCCGCATCTGCTCGATGAAAGGTGGGGTGCGAAGCAGGAACTGGTAGTAGGGACTGTGTAGGTCGCATGTCGGTTTCGCGACCACGTATGCAGGGCTCACGGCGCCATCGACGGAGGAAACGCCGACTGCCCCCTGCCATGCCCGCATCATGTTGTAGGCTAGGTATCCGGGCCTGACGCGTTTATAGCTCGAACGGTCCTCGATGAGATTCACCTTGCGGTCACGTTCCTCATCGTCAAGCTGCCTGTCCGATATACCGCGATGAATTGAGACCGAGAGGACGGGAAGATCGCCGGTATTAGGCTCGGTCACCTGGCGGAAAAGATGCCCCGCTCGCTGGAGCGACCAATGGGCAGGGATGCGTGGAATATGATCAAGCCTCGTTTGCAGGGTAGCGGCGCCCTCCACAGCCGCACCCGTCACAAGCTCTGCAACCGCCTGTCTGGCGCGCCTGTGCAGCAACTCTACTTGCCGCTCCTTCTTCGCGATCAGTTGGTCGATGTGGGCGGTTTCGCGGTCAAGGAACTCGGCGATGGCGTTCTGAGTGAAGAGATCAGTGACAGGAACGCGGTGATTGAGAATGGCGTGCTCGGAAACGCGTCGGAGCCCGCCTGCACCAGTCATGCTGGCCATTCCGACTGCTCGAAAATCTTCCGAGGACAAAACGTAAAGCAGATATCGTGGATCAATACGGCGCGTGTCGGTACGGATGACATGCACTTCCGATGTCGCGTAACCGACACCACAACTGAGTCCTTGCGCCAGCGCTTTCTTCCCATTTTCGAAGCATGGCGTAACCTTGGCCAGCAGCAGATCGCCCTCCGCAAAGAAGTTGTAACTACCGGATGCCACGTCTCCGAGAGGTCGCGTCCGCGATACGTCCAACCCGCCTAGGCCGTCAGCTAGCGCCTCCATCGGGGCGAACGTGACCTCTGCATCGGTGAGAGCTGTCTGATGCGGCAACGGGCGCGGCCCAATTTTGACGACATGCCTAAGCCGCATTACTCACCCTCCGCTTGATCGCGGGCGAGTTTTTCAGCTTCCCAGTCGCCGTAGGTTTTCCGCTGCCCCGTCACCTTCCATTCGAGCCTACCATTGGCGGCTCGGCCGTTGATGACGGCCGCAGCGGCGCTCGGACTCCTGAAGGCGTAGTTTTCGCTGAATACGCGGATGTCGCCGTCCTCTCGCAGTACTCCCGACTTCACCAATTCATCGTGCAGTGCCTGGTATGAATGGGATTCGACTCCTTCCCAAGACTTGCGCGCCTGCGACCCCTTCTCGACCACAAATTCACCACCTTCCAAGCGGGCCGTGGCCCGAAGACCATGCCTGCGCGCATGGAGCTCAAAGACGGGTACTTCATCGGTCGCGGCAATGCCCATCTCGCGTTGTGAGATTGGGCGCGTGTTCTTCAGGAAGGAGTCGACACGCAGCGCAGGCAGGATCATCAGGACGTGATCCAAAAACGCCTCCATATTCGCCCGCTGCGCTTCCGAGAGGCCCGGACGGCCAGGATCGGTGCCATTCTCCAGCACGATACGAGCTGCGTGGCGGGCTTCCTCGATCAACCGCGCCTCAAGATATTTGACGTGCGCCTTGTTGAGATTCCGGTCGTTCGAGGTGATCAGGACCGCCTTGTCCCACCACTCCTTCCGACTGTCGTGGTTGCGGATGCGCTCGGCGACATCCTCACTTTCGCCGATATAGGCCAGTGGCTCGCCTTCCCGTTCGCCGATCAACAGGTAGACGCCAGTGCGGCGCGCCTGCTCGCGCTTCAAGGCTTCGATGATTTGTGTCCGAGGCGTCATCAGGACGTGACCGGTCCAGTTGAAGACCTCGGCAGTCAGCATCCCGTCCGGCCGTCCGTCGATGAAGAAGAGTTCGAGCGCGCGTCCCTTGATACCCTCGTTCATCCCGCCACCTCGGTCAGGAGGCTGGCAATGTCCGCTTCCAGCGTTTTCAACTCGGCGTCGATTTCGGCAAGCGGGCGCGGCGCAACATAGCGGTAGAAATAACGGTTGAAGTTGATCTCGTAGCCAACGCGGCCGACGCCCTTGTCGGCACTGTCCCGATAGCTCTCATCCACCCACGCGTCCGGCACGAAAGGCGCTACCTCGCGGGCAAAATACTCTTTCCAATCCTCCGTGAGCGGCACCAACTCGTGGTCGCGCAGTTCGGGGTCCGGCTCTGGATTGCCGTTCTTGTCGAGGCAGATGGCGGCGTTCTCATCCCGCTCGGACAGAGCGGCGAGGATAGCCTTCCTGACGGGCGCGCCGATCTTCACGCCCGCGCCCTTCAGCGCCTTGGTCAAAGCAGTCTCGAAGGCCGGCCGATCCTTGAAGAGCGTGTTGGGAAGCCGGTTCGTGACAACGTTCAGCACGTCATCCTGTTCGGCAGGATCGAGCTTGAGGAACGGCTTGGCGAGCTTCAGCCGCTCGATGCGTTCGGCGCTGGCCTGGAAGTTCAGCCGGAGCGGGCGTTCCACCCTGATTTCCCGATAGCCGAAATCGGTCGTATTGAAGATCTTCGACACCTCCCCCCACGGCCCGCCACCGTTCGCCATCTCATGAAAGATCATGGCAATGGTCTCGCGGGCATCGTCCCGGATTTCGCGGCGTTTGGAACCCAGGTTCTTGCGCATGGGCGTCCAGAACCGCTCACCAGACGCGTCGATAAGCTGAACCTTACCGTGCCTCGTCGGTTCCTTCCTATTGGTCAGGAGCCACACATATGTCTGAATGCCGGTATTGTAGAAGAGGTCGGTCGGCAGAGCGACGATGGCCTCGACCCAGTCGTTTTCCAGCATCCAGCGGCGGATTTCGCTTTCACCCGACCCAGCGCCACCGGTGAAGAGCGGTGAACCATTCATGACGATGCCGATGCGTGAACCGGCCTCGTCGTCCCGCATCTTGGAAATCATGTGCTGGAGGAAAAGAAGCTGGCCATCGGAAATCCGAGGCAATCCCGCACCGAAGCGGCCTTGTTTGCCTTTGGTCTCAGCCTCTTCCTTGATGGGTTCCTGATATTTCTTCCAATCCACGCCATAGGGTGGATTCGACAGCATGTAGTGGAACTTGCGATCCTTATGCGAGTCATGCGTCAGCGTGTTGCCGAAAGCGATGTTCTCCGGGTCGTGCCCAGTGACCAGCATGTCCGACTTGCAAATGCCGAAGGACTCGCCGTTGAGCTCCTGGCCGAAAAGTTCGACCCGGATGTCCGGGTTGAGATCGCGCATTCCCTCTTCGGCAAGTGCCAACATTCCGCCCGTACCACATGCCGGATCATATACTTGGCGGATGATGCCCTTACCAGTGAGTGCCTGTGAATCGTTGACTAGTAGAAGGTCAACGATCAGACGGATGACCTCGCGCGGCGTAAAATGCTCGCCCGCTGTCTCGTTCGAGATTTCCGAGAAGCGCCGGATGAGGTCTTCGAACAGGTAGCCCATCACAAGGGTGGAAACTCCCTCGGTGGGCTTCGCCGGCAGCGGCGGTGTCAAATCAAGCGTGGCGAATTGCTCGAACACCTTCCAAAGAAGGCTGGCTTCGTTCAACCGCTTTAGCTGATCGGTGAAGAGGAACCTTTCGAGAAAGACCTCGCGGACGGAATCCGAGAACGCCGTGATGTAAGCGACAAGGTTCTTGTGCGCATCCGCCGGATTCTGCGAGCGGATGGTTTTGAAGGACAATGAACTGGTATTGTAGACGCGAATGTTCCCGCCGACAGCTCCGAAGAGCATCATGTCGCGGGTCTGCTCGTCGATGCCCTCTGGCAGGTTTGCGTGTGCTTTGAGGATGGCATCTTTGCTGGGCTCAAGAATGCAGTCGAGGCGGCGTAGCACCACGAAGGGCAGAATGACCTTGCCGTATTCGGATTGCCTAAAGTCGCCGCGCAGCGTCTCGGCGATCTGCCAAACGAAGTTGGATAGCGCTTTGGCTTTTGCACCTACATTTTGATCCACGCAAATCACCCGCCCATTGGCCGATTCGCGCGCAAGCGAGCATCGGGACGATGATCGTCTCGGCCCGAGCCGACGTGTAGATACTTTAACAATACTCGTTACTGCTTAACAGACTGGAAATGTCAAGGACGGTGGCCGGCGCGGCAAGGACATGCGGGAGGTCGGATATGGAATGATCCCCCAGCGGCAAGCTGCGCGCTGGCGGGCAGCGCTGCGATATTTGAGGTCTCCGCGCCGCCCGCCAGCGGCTAAGACCGACCGTGCTGGCCTGGTGACACGGTTGGTGTCTCGCCTTTGTGTTCCGCCAAGAACGCCTGCTTTCCCTTTTCGGCCCAGAGCGCGCGTGCATATTCGCCTTGCTCGCTGTTGAGCTTGTCGGCCATCCAGAGCAGCGCCCCGAGTATGGTGGAGCGATTATCGCCCGTCAGTTCGACGATCCCCGACTTGACGACGAGGCCGCCCAGTTCAATCAGATGCCGCGTGCGCTTGCGGCGCTCGATTTGCCAGTTGCGCATGTCATGCCGCGCCTGTGCCGCCTGATGCCGGTTCCGCGCCGCCCGGTTGCGCCGGAGCGCCGCCAGTGTCGCGCTCAGATGCCGAAGCAGATCGCCGCGATTTGCTGCGAAAGAACGCCGCGCCGCGCTTCGTCCACGCCTCCCGTTTGGCAGGGTCTTTTGTCTCCGCCAGCGCGACCAGCGCACCGGCCAGTTCCTCGGCGCTGAGGTTATCGGCACCTGTTGCGATCACCAGTTCGCCGAGCTGCTGCACCTTGCGGGTCTTGAGTTCTTTGGCCTTGTCCTCAAGCGCTTTCAGTTCCACATCATAGTCCCGTGGCTTGCGCACCATCACCTCCATAAGCTGTTGATGCAGCGATGATAGTTGAGCGCCTTGCGGAATGCTTCTATGTTGCAGGGACGGTGCGGGACGCCCCGGTCCATCCCGAGATTTTTTCGAGGGAGGGCGCGCTTATACGTCGTTCCGACGTGGGCTTGGCCGTGCCAATTCTTGGATCGCGATGGCGATCTATCATCTTCACGTCAAGGTCATTGGCCGCAAGGCAGGCTCCAGCTCGGTGGCGTCCGCCGCCTATCGCTCGGCCTCGCGGCTGCGTGATGAGCGGATTGACCGCGTGCAGGATTTTTCGAAGAAGCGGGGCGTCGTCCATTCCGAGGTGCTGCTGCCGGAGAACGCACCCGAGCATTGGTCGGACCGCGAACGGCTGTGGAACGATGTCGAAGCGTTCGAGGTGCGCAAGGACGCGCAGCTTGCCCGCGAGGTAGAGTTCGCCATTCCGCGCGAGATGACAAAGCGCCAAGGCATCGAGCTTGCCCGTGACTTCGTGCAGGCCGAATTCGTGGATCAGGGCATGATCGCCGACCTGAATGTGCATTGGGACATCGGCGAGGATTGGATGCCCAAACCCCATGCGCATGTCATGCTCACCATGCGTGAAGTGGACGAGAACGGTTTCGGCCCGAAGGTGCGGGAGTGGAACCGAACCGAGATGGTGGAGCGGTGGCGCGAACGCTGGGCCGAGCACGTCAACGAGCGGCTGGCCGAACTCGACATCGACGCCCGCATTGACCATCGCAGCCTTGAGGCGCAGGGCATCGGTCTGGAGCCGCAAAGTCAGATCGGTGCGCCAGCACAACGGATCGATGGCGAAGGCATTGAAGCCGCCGACCGGGCGGAGATGCACCGCGAGATCGCCCGCAACAATGGCGAACACATCATCGCCGATCCTTCCGTCGCACTGGACGCGATCACGCATCAGCAATCGACCTTCACGCAGCGCGACATGGCAATGTTCGCGCACCGCCACAGCGACGGCATCGAGCAGTTCAACGAGGTGATGGGTGCCATGCGCAACGCGCCGGATCTGGTCGAACTCGGCAAGGATTCGCGCGGCCAGGACCGCTTTACCACGCGCGAGATGATCGACGCCGAACAGCGCCTTCACCGCGCCGCCGAGATGATGGCGGAACGTGAGCGGCATGAGGTGAACGAACGAGACACAGAGGCGGCACTTGCCCGTGCCGAACAACGCGGTCTTGTTCTGTCCGGCGAGCAGGCCGATGCGCTGGCGCATGTGACGGACGGACGCGACCTTGGCATTGTCGTCGGCTATGCCGGGACGGGAAAGAGCGCCATGCTGGGCGTGGCGCGCGAGGCGTGGGAAGCGGCGGGCTACGAGGTTCGTGGCGTTGCCCTGTCCGGCATCGCGGCCGAGAATCTGGAAAGCGGGTCAGGCATTTCCTCGCGTACCATCGCCAGCATGGAACATGGGTGGGAGAACGGCCGCGACTTGCTTGCGTCACGCGATGTTCTTGTGATCGACGAAGCCGGCATGGTGGGCACGCGCCAGATGGAGCGCGTGCTGTCCCATGCCGCCGATGTCGGCGCAAAAGTCGTTCTGGTCGGCGATCCGCAGCAGTTGCAATCGATTGAAGCGGGTGCGGCGTTCCGCTCGATCCATGAGCGTCATGGTGGTGTCGAGATCGGCACCGTGCGCCGCCACCGCGAGGACTGGCAGCGCGCCGCGACGCGCTATCTGGCGACAGGACGAACGCAAGATGCCATCCATGCCTATGACAGCCATGATATGGTGCATGAAGCCCAGACCCGGGAACAGGCACGTGACGTGCTGATCGACCGCTGGGACCGCGACCGGCAGGCAGAACCGGATCGCAGCCGCATCATCCTCACCCATACCAATGCCGAGGTCCGCGAACTCAACGAAGCTGCGCGGGAGAAAATGCGGCACGCGGGCGATCTCGGTGATGACATTCGCCTCACGGTCGAGCGCGGCGAGCGCCGCTTTGCCAGCGGGGATCGCGTCATGTTCCTGCAGAACGAACGTGGGCTTGGAGTGAAGAACGGCACGCTCGGCACCATCGAACAGGTCAGTGTGCAATCCATGTCGGTGCGCACCGACGACGGACGCAACGTCTCCTTCGATCTGAAAGACTACGATCGCATCGACCATGGTTATGCGGCGACCATCCACAAGGCGCAGGGCATGACGGTAGACCGCACCCATGTGTTGGCGACACCAGGCCTGGATGCCCATGGCAGCTATGTCGCCTTGTCACGCCACCGCGACGGCATGGACCTGCATTACGGCCGTGACGATTTTGCCGATCAGGATCGGCTTGCCCGCACCCTGTCGCGCGACCGAGCGAAGGACATGGCGACCGACTATGAGCAGCTTGACCCGGCGCAGGACTATGCCGAGCGTCGCGGCATCACCTTCCGCGCCCGCGTCGCCGAGATCATGCGAAAGGTCGTGCCCGAGCAGGTCCGCGACAGGATAGACAGGTTGCTCGACGGATTGCACTCCCCCGGAGACAGTGTGCCTAGTCCTGCCGATGCGCAGCGGCCGGAGAGGGGAAGTGCGGATGTAGCGGCCGCGCAGCGCGACTCCATGCGGCCGGAACGAATGGAGGAGGAAGACCCGGAAGCGGCGCTGCGCAAAGCCCGCACGCGGGCGCTCATCCGTCACGCCGGCGCTGTGGACGCGATCTCCGAGGCGCAGGAGATGGGCGGCAGGGCGAGCCCAGAACAGGTGAAGGAATTGAACGATGCCCGCAAGGACTTCGAGGATGTGCGGCCTCACGGGTGGCAGGATGCCGAAGCCGCTTACGCCAAAGACGGAGACCTTGCCCGCGAGGCTGGATCAGGCAAGGTCAACCGCGCCATCCGCGCCCTCCAGCTTGAAACCGAGCTGCGCACCGATCCACAGCGCCGCGCCGACCGCTTCGTGGAACGCTGGCAGAAGCTCGACCGGACCAGCCAGCGCCAGTATCAGGCAGGCGACATGTCCGGTTACCAATCCACGCGGATGGAGATGGGCAGCATGGCCAAGAGTCTGGAGCGCGATCCGCAACTGGAATCACTGCTCGCCAATCGCAAGCGAGAACTAGGCATCTCGTTCGAATCAGGTCGCAGCCTTGGCCGAGAACTCGCCTTTACCCACGGCATCCACCTCGGCAGAGGGCGCGGACTTGGGCTGTAATCTTTCCTATTTACCGCCGTTTCCACGCCACTGTTCGACGCCAGTCAAATACCTATTGCGTAACAACAAATCGCTGTTTCTGTCTGGATCAGAAGCGACCAGCAGGAGGCACCACGGCTATGGACCAACCAGACCGTATCATCCGCCTTAGAACCGTCCTCGTCCGCACCGGCCTGTCCCGCTCCACCATCTATCGCAAGATCGCAGAGGGCACGTTCCCCGCCCAGATCAAAATCAGCATCCACGGGGCCGGGTGGCGGGAATCCGACATCAATCACTGGATCGAAGATCCCGCATCATGGAGGCCGAGGCGAGAAGGCGATGAAGTCCGATAAGGCCGGATGCGAGAGGTGGCTAGACGATAGCACAGGGTGTATCATGCAACGCAGTTTCCTGTGGAAACGGAATCGAGCCGCCGGTACGATTTTGGATTGGGTAATTTTGCGGGTATCGATCATTGATCGCACTGAAGATTTATCAATCAAATCAACTTGATAAGCTATAAGCTCGATTCCGCCTCTGGCACCATTCTTTTCAGGGTCCATTCTGGGCACATAGGTTACATTTTATACCGGATACATGGTGTAGTCTCTCTGCGTGGCCATTTTTGCCACTGAGGGTGGCACTTTTACCATCTTTGCTCAGCGGCAAAACTTATTGAAGCGCTCTGGACCGAACCAAAAAATATCGCCCTCGGCCGAAATTTCCAAGGCGTCGCCGCCCTCAAGTGGGATGGCAACGCGTATCCCTGGGCCAGTCCCCACGTTGCTCGTTGCGTAGTGCGCTTGATTGTTGCCGTCACGCAAGACCAATTCGTCGACATAATCCATTAAAACACGCTCGCCGGGAGCCTTAGCATCGCTGGTGTAGAGGCCGCATGCCAGCGCCGGAAAGGCAGTGCACGCTAGAGCCATTGAGATCAACAGTTGCTTCAAGGAGATTCTCCTCACTCGAAGAAGGACTTATTTCAGTATCGATCAATGCAATCGTTCCTCTTTGCCCAAGGACGAGGCTGCCGATCGTATCGACTGTCCATAGAGCTGCATCTTGCGGCATCAGCCATAAGAAAGGATGAATTTCTCGGAGGCATCCTTGGAAGTTGCGTGCCCGTCAGATCGGGCCTGGAACCATCTTCAAACGTGCGGGTTTATGCGAGGACGGGCGATTCAGCCCTTCCGCCCCCTAGCCCAAGCCCGTCGCGGCCGGCCCACTCCTCCCGGGTCGGCCGTTTGACATCGTTCCCGCGACGGTCGCTTCGGAACCATGCTCGTCCACGCTGGTTTGGCGCGCGATGGGCCTGGTTGGAAATCTCCATGTCCCTCCTCGCAGCCCATCGGCCGGCCCAGACACCATCCCCTGGGTCGGCCCTTTTTGTTGCCGGTCAAGTGTCATATCTAGCCATAGACGCTGCCCGCGAACGCCGCCATCTTCCTTCCATTCAAAAGGAGAAGACGCCATGGCAACCAAGTTGTCCTCGTTGAAGATGAGACAGGAGCATGGTTGATTGTTACGGAGGAGGATGGACCGCGCACCTTTGTTACATTTGCAGCGTCTGAAGCAGTTCTTGATCCGTCCACGGTGATGGGCGTAGATCAATTCCTCATCGTGCCCCCGAGAAATCACTTGCACCAGCGGGCGCAAAGTGAAGGTCCCTTCGACAGCATCAGCCCATGACGGCCGGTCCAGCTGCCCCTGAGCCGATCAGTTTGTTCTCAGAACTTGTAGGTCTTTTCGGTTGGCTTAGATCAGGTCAGGAAAGAAGAACTCGGAACTGAACGCGCTGTGGTGGTGTTGCCTCTGTGCGGCGAGATCAAGACACTGCCGCGTCGAACAAGGAGATCGACAATGTTGCGCGGCTTAATCCTATGGCTGTTGGGTGTTCCCCTCGTGGTGATAATCCTGCTCTACTTTTTCGTCTTTTAGCCTCGCATCCAGTCGCCGCTGGAACCGTCGTGCTACGGCAGCGGCCGCGGGTCATGAAACAGCAGGAAGTGCCTGATCCGGTGCTTTCGCGCAGGCGCGGTTGGTTTTGGTTGCAGTCCCTGCTCCACGGATGCTCCGGATCCACCGGCCTGCCCGTTTCATCACTGCCAACCAGATGCCCGCGTTCTTCCTCACGCTGGATGCGACCGTCGTGGCAGGTCTTGCAGACGCTCTCGGTGTTGGCCAGGTTGAAGAATAGCCGTTCGTCGCCCTTGTGCGGGATCTTGTGGTTGACCGTGGCGGCGCGGGGGTGGTTCGGCTTGCCCGTCACCAGCATGCAGCCGCAGCGCTGGCAGGTGAAGCGGTCCCGAATGAGGGCCTGTAGCCTTATGCCGTGCTGTCCGCGCCAGCGCATGTCGCGGTAGAGGTGGCGATGCGGCCGGGCGTCATGCGTGCGGCGCAGGTTGTCGGTCAAGGACATGGCTGATACTGCTCACGCGCAACACGATAGGGATGGAATGAACAAAACACAGACGAACTGCCCGATCTGCGACGGAGCGGCAAAGCAGGCCGATGCCACCACTGGCGACTTTCTAGAAATCAGTTGCCCCGAGTGCGGCGAGTTTCAAATTTCGAGGACGTTTCTACAGGTGGTTAAAGACCATCCCGTTTC